>NC_005071.1:0-602718 GCF_000011485.1 Prochlorococcus marinus str. MIT 9313
TTCCACGATTTCCTCAAGCCCTACTACTACGATTCTTTTAATTTCTTTTAATAATTTAATTAATAAAGACGGGAGGTTATGAATGAGAATGATCTGCCATTGCACTTCTTGCTGGCTTGTGAAATTCTGGGAGACCTCTTCAGCGTTCTTGTTCTAGTCGTGACATTGATTCAATGAAACTGGTTTGTTCACAGGCTGAACTCAATACAGCACTACAGCTCGTTAGCAGAGCCGTGGCTTCACGACCCACTCATCCAGTGCTTGCCAACGTCCTTCTCACTGCTGATGCTGGCACTGATCGTCTGAGCCTCACGGGTTTTGACCTGAGCCTTGGTATTCAAACTGCATTGACGGCCTCGGTGGAATCGAGTGGCGCAATTACTTTGCCTGCGCGCCTATTAGGGGAAATTGTTGCAAGGCTTTCAAGTGATTCACCTATCACTTTGGCCACTGATGAGGCTGGTGAACAGGTTGAACTCAAAAGTTCAAGCGGGAGTTATCAGATGCGTGGGATGTCTGCTGATGATTTTCCTGAATTACCTCTTGTTGAAAGTGGTAAGGCTGTCAAGGTTAATGCGAGGGCTCTTTTGACAGCTCTTCGAGGAACTCTTTTTGCTAGCAGTTCAGATGAAGCCAAACAGTTACTAACAGGAGTTCATCTGCATTTTGATGGTAAAGCCATGGAAGCAGCGGCAACTGATGGTCACCGCCTTGCCGTTTTAAGCTTGGCAGATGCCTTAGCTGTTGAGACTACGGTCTCATCTGAGATGGATGATGAAGGTGAGAATTTTTCCGTAACGCTTCCTTCTCGCTCTCTGCGGGAAGTAGAGCGTTTGATCGCTGGATGGCGTGGTGATGATCAAGTGAGTTTGTTTTGTGATAAAGGTCAGGTGGTGTTTTTAGCTGCTGATCAAGTCGTAACTAGTCGAACATTAGACGGTACCTATCCTAACTATCGTCAGTTAATTCCTGATGGTTTTGCTCGGAGTTTCGATGTTGATCGGCGTGCTTTTATTGCAGCTTTAGAACGAATAGCTGTATTAGCTGATCAACATAATAATGTTGTAAAGGTTAGTGGTGACAATACTTCTGAGCTTCTACAAATTAGTGCTGATGCTCAGGATGTAGGCAGTGGTTCTGAATCGCTATCGGCTGAATTTACTGGGGATGCTGTTCAGATTGCTTTTAATGTTCGTTATGTACTAGATGGTTTGAAGGTGATGGATAGTGACCGTATTGTACTGCGCTGTAATGCTCCAACTACACCTGCAATTATTTCGCCAAAGGACGATGATATTGGTTTTACATATTTGGTGATGCCAGTACAAATTCGTTCTTGAACTTTGAATCTTCCTGATCAGATTTTATTGAGTGATTTGTTGCATCATCGTGTACGTTGTGATCAGGGGTTAGATCACGGCCCTGGTGTATTGCCTTGGATGCATCCTCCTGTTCATCGTTTACTTGGTTGGGTTAGTCGTCCATCAGCACTTCGAGTGTCGAGGGATGTTTGGCGTTTGGATCAGTCGCGTGGGATTAATGAGCAAGAGGTTTTTGTGAAAGGGCAACCGGCTGTTTCTGATCAGATCACGCTTGAGCGTCTTCCGACTTTGTTAGATGCTGATTTGTTGGATCGCGATGGCCATCGCCTTGGTTTGGTGGCTGATTTTGTTTTTATTCCCACAACAGGGAAAATCCTTCATTATTTGGTCTCTCGCAGTGATCCTCGGCTTCCAGGTAGTAGTCGATGGCGATTAACAACTGATCGCATTGTTGATCAGCAACCAGGAATTGTTGCTACTGCTTTGCGTGGTTTAGATGATCTTCCCTTGGTTCATTCCAGTGTTCGTCAGGGTTTAATCAAGCGTTCCCGTCATTGGCGCGATCAACTTCACAAGATGGGTGACCGGGCCAGTGATCGTTTGGAAGGCTGGTTGGAGGATCCTCCCTGGGATCAACCAGTTGAGCGTTCTTGGAAGTCTTCTGATATGGCTGAAATGGATCCCTTAGAAAGTTGGGATGATGAACAGACTGACAATTTTTCCCAATCAACTGAAGAGTTACGTCACCGTGGTCGTCCGGACGGTAGAGGCGATGGTCAGGATGATCCTTGGGTTTGAGCTTTATAAGCAAAACTGGGAAGAGATGAGTTAGATCTCGTGTGTCAGGGCCCCGATTTGAGAGTTGACTATGACGTGGCTGCGGCTTTACGTCATGAAGGTCTTAAACCGCATGATTACGACGAGATTTGTCGTCGTCTCCAACGTGCACCTAACCGAGTTGAGCTGGGAATGTTTGGTGTGATGTGGTCTGAACACTGTTGTTATCGCAATTCAAGGCCTTTGCTCAGCAGCTTTCCTACAAGTGGTCATCGGATTTTGGTTGGTCCTGGAGAAAATGCTGGTGTCGTGGATTTAGGAGATGGGCAGAGCTTGGCTTTCAAAATCGAAAGCCACAATCATCCTTCTGCATTGGAACCTTTTCAAGGAGCTGCTACAGGTGTTGGCGGAATCTTGAGAGATATTTTTACTATGGGTGCAAGGCCTATTGCGCTTCTTAATGCTTTACGTTTTGGACCTCTTGAAGATGAACGTAATGTTGGTCTTATGGAGGGGGTCGTTGAAGGTATAGCTCATTACGGCAATTGCGTGGGAGTTCCTACCGTTGGTGGTGAGGTGGCGTTTGATTCCAGTTATTCCGGCAACCCGTTAGTTAATGCAATGGCTCTTGGGCTGATGGAAACAGATGAGATTGTTTGTTCTGGGGCTCATGGTGTTGGTTATCCGGTGATTTATGTCGGTAGTACAACTGGTCGTGATGGTATGGGTGGTGCCAGTTTTGCTAGTGCAGAGCTCACAAAAGCTTCTTTGGATGATCGTCCTGCGGTTCAGGTTGGTGATCCATTTTTGGAAAAAGGTTTAATTGAAGCTTGTCTTGAAGCTTTTAAGAGTGGCGATGTTGTTGCTGCTCAGGATATGGGTGCGGCTGGTCTTACTTGTAGCTGTTCGGAGATGGCTGCTAAGGGTGGTCTTGGTATTGAACTCGATCTTGATCGAGTTCCTGCTCGTGAGCTTGGGATGACTCCATATGAGTTTTTACTTTCGGAATCTCAAGAGAGAATGCTTTTTGTGGTGAAGCCTGGACAAGAGCAATCTTTGATGGAGAGATTTATTCGTTGGGGGTTGCAAGCAGCAATTGTTGGTTGCGTTCTTGAAGAGAAGGTGGTTCGTGTTTTGCAAAAAGGAGAAGTTGTTGCTGAGGTGCCTGCTAATGCATTAGCTGATGACACTCCAATTGATCGACATGAATTAGTGAGTGATCCTCCGCTAGAGATTCAGGCCAAATGGGACTGGCAGGAGAATCTATTACCAGTTGTTGGTTTAAAAGGGATCAATTTAAATTCACAATCTCATTTTGGTAGTAATATTTCATGGGATGAAATTCTTTTAAAGTTACTTGATGACCCTACGATTGCTTCAAAACGTTGGGTTTATCGTCAATATGACCATCAGGTTCAAGCTAATACAGTTTCAGCCCCAGGAGTTTCTGATGCTGCTGTTGTGAGATTACGTCCACAGCAAGGTAAGGGCTCTGTAGATGAGGTAAAGCGGGGAGTTGCGGCAGTTGTTGATTGTCCTAATCGATGGGTTTTTCTTGATCCAGAACGTGGTGCTATGGCCGCTGTAGCAGAAGCGGCCAGAAATCTTAGTTGTGTTGGTGCGGAGCCTTTGGCTGTCACAGATAATCTCAATTTTCCTTCTCCGGAAACGCCTACTGGGTATTGGCAATTGGCTTTAGCTTGTCGTGGTCTTTCTAAGGCTTGCAAGACTTTTTCAACACCAGTAACTGGAGGAAATGTTTCTCTATATAATGAGACTCGCTTAGCTGATGGAAAAATACAACCTATTCACCCAACACCAGTTGTTGGAATGGTTGGTTTAGTTCATAATCTTGTAAATGTGTGTGGTCAGGCTTGGCTTGAGCCTGGTGATTTGATTTGGCTTTTAGGCGTGCCTATCGATACAACAGTTGCTGTTGATCCTCGCGTTAGCCTTGCGGGTAGTAGTTATCTTGAATGTATTCATGGTTTAGTTACGGGGAGGCCTCCGGAGATTGATCTGAAACTTGAGTGTTTAGTTCAATCTTTCCTACGCAATTCTATTACTGAGGGATTTGTTCGCTCTGCTCATGATCTAAGTGATGGAGGTCTTGCAGTTGCAGTTGCTGAGTGTTGTATCGCTGCAAATTTGGGTGCACATATTGAGTTACCATCCAGCGATGCTCGATTGGATCGCTTGTTATTTGCTGAAGGTGGTTCACGCATCTTGGTGAGTGTTCCATCCACGCAGGCTGTTGCCTGGCAAAAGGTTTTAAATCAGGCAAAGACCACAGCCCCTGGCTCAGTGTTTGATCAGTACCTTGGTGTTGTTACGGCTGATGATGAGTTGTTGATCACTCAGGCTGGCAATCGCTTGGTTCAGCTTCCTTTGAATCAGCTGAGGGAGTGCTTTGAGCAGGCAATCCCTCGTCGTATGGGCTTGGATCTCTCTTCAAGCGTCTGAGTTGAGCTTTGGTGCAAAATGTCTTCCTTGGCTTATGCATTTGAGGAGTTGAGCTTCACATGTGTGGCATTGTTGGCATTGTTTCTACTGCGCTGGTCAATCAGCAGATCTATGACAGCTTGCTGCTTCTACAGCATCGGGGTCAGGACTCTACTGGCATAGCCACCATGGATGGCAGTGTTTTTCACTTGCACAAGGCAAGGGGGCAAGTGCGGGAGGCCTATCGCACACGTGATATGCGTTCCTTAATCGGTAATATTGGTCTTGGTCATGTTAGATATGCAACAAAGGGTGCAGCTGAGCGAGAAGAAGAAGCACAACCATTTTATGTGAATGCTCCTTACGGAATCATTCTTATTCATAACGGTAACCTTACTAATACTCGAGAGCTTGATCGCGACTTGTTCAATATTGATCGTCGCCACACAAATTCAAAGAGTGATACGGAGATGTTGCTTAATGTTCTAGCTACTGAATTGCAATTGAAAATTTATGGCAGTGATCTTACTCCAGATCAGGTATTTGATGCTGTTACATCTGTACATCAACGAGTAGAAGGTTCTTATACATCTATTGCTTTGATTGCAGGGCACGGTCTTCTTGCCTTTCGTGATCCGTTTGGCATTAGGCCATTGGTACTTGGTAAACGTAAGTCTTTAGAAGGTGCTGATGAGTGGATTGTCGCTAGTGAGTCATTGGTATTAGAGAATGGTGATTATGAGATTGTTAGGGATGTTGATCCTGGTGAGGCGATTTTCATTACTCAAAATGGCGAGCTTTATTCACGTCAGTGTGCGAAGAATCCGCGTCTTGTGCCATGTTCATTTGAGTATGTTTATCTTGCTCGACCTGATTCAGTGATGAGTGGAATCTCGGTTTATGAGGCTCGATTAAGGATGGGGGATCGTCTTGCAGAAACTATTGAAAAGTACACGCCATCTGGAGATATAGATGTTGTGATGCCAATTCCTGACTCTTCACGGCCTGCTGCTATGCAAGTGGCTAGACAGCTTGGGATTGAATATCGTGAGGGCTTTTTTAAAAATCGTTATGTAGGCCGTACATTTATCATGCCTGGACAAGCTCAACGTAAGAAATCTGTTAGACAAAAGTTAAATGCTATGGGAACAGAATTTAAAGGTAAGAATGTTTTAATTGTGGATGATTCAATTGTACGTGGTACGACTTCGAAGGAGATAGTACAAATGGCTCGAGTTGCTGGTGCGAATAAAGTCACGTTTACCTCTGCAGCACCACCAGTGCGGTATTCACATGTTTATGGTATAAATATGCCAAATCGTCATGAGCTGATTGCTTATAATCGCACTATTCCTGAAATCTCTTCTGAACTTTCAACGGATCACATGGTCTATCAAGAGGTTGCTGATCTAGAAGCAGCAATTGTTGAAGGTTCAGGTGTTTCTGAACTTGAGCTTTCTTGTTTTACCGGAGAGTATATTACAGGGACAGTTACTTCTGAATATCTCGATTGGATAGAACGCACACAATTGTCTTGATAAAGGTGACTATCAAGGCCTTAAGTGTTAAATGTTTAATCTAAAGTATTATTAGTGGTGATTAGTGGCACCAGTTTTTGAATTTCTTCGTTGTCTTTTAATTCCACAATATTTAGACTCGGTTTGATCGGTATGGTCAGTTCCAGCTTTCCAGCTTCAATACGGCCATGGCGACCTTGGCTACTGACTAGGCCGACCAACCTATTGCCATTACAGATGTCAACGACTCGATCTTGATCTCGGCTTGAATCTTTTATTGTTAATCCAATTTCCCCTAAATCTCCTCTCTGGCAGATTCTTATCGAAGAGACCAATATTTTTGCGAATTTACCTAGGCGTGTTGCAAGTAATACAGTGCTTTCACAGTTTGGTGGACAAGATACTGCTCCAACGACCATTTCTTCTGGTAATAGTCGCATTGTCATAGGCCCCTGAGCTAATTTTCCCATCAATGGCATGCTGTCGTTATTAACATTAATTCTGATTACTCTTCCTATATTACTTGCTAGAATAACATCATCATTTGCTTTGCAAATGAATGCTGATTTTAAGATAACACCATCTTTCAATTTAACAATGGTTGCTGCTCTTCCGGAAAGTTCCATCACTTCTTCTATGGGTAATCGCTTGAAGCGTCCATCGCTGCTAAGTAGGCCTAGGCTTAGGTTTTGATCTACGGGCAAGGGGAATATATTGATCAATGTTTCTTTTTCTAATCCTCCTGGTAG
Organism: Prochlorococcus marinus str. MIT 9313; assembly: GCF_000011485.1. Lineage (NCBI taxonomy): Bacteria > Bacillati > Cyanobacteriota > Cyanophyceae > Synechococcales > Prochlorococcaceae > Prochlorococcus > Prochlorococcus marinus. Next base: position 6,808 of record NC_005071.1, read on the forward strand.
GAAGCGTTCCAGCGACCCGGGTTGTTGCCCTGCAAATTCCCAGCGGACTAGAGCTACTCGACCATTGTTTGTCACCGCAAGTAGACGTGGGGCTGGTTCAATTGGCAAGATCAATCTGGCTGGCGAAGGTCCATCGCTGAGTTTGCAGGCTTCGTTGAGGTGAAGTCGACCGAGGATTTGAGGGCTCATTACCTTGACCTGGCTGTCTTGTTGGATGAGTATTCGTCCATCACTTGGCAGGGCGGATAGTGCTTGTTGTCGTTGAACTTCCGCATTCGGTCTTTGGTTTGCCGCTCGCTCAGCGACCAGATCATCGCCACCCTCCACAAGGCGAGTTCGCCGGGGGTTGTTAAAGCGTTTTTTGAGCTGTCGAAGTTCTTGAATGAGTACTTCCAGCATGCTTTCTCGATTTTCGAGAAGGAATTGAAGTTGTTCTTGTTTTTCTTGTAGTTCTTTGGCTTCTTGCCTCAAACTGCTTTGTTCCAGACTCGTAAGTCGTCTTAGTGGCATTGCCAGAACAGCGTCGGCTTGTTTTTCATTTAGATCTAATTGCACCATCAGACGGGCTCTTGCAGCAGCAGCATCGGCAGCCTCTTGGATCATTGCAATGACAGCTTGTAGTGCGTTCAATGCTGTGATTAATCCTTCCACCACTTCCAGGCGAGCTTTTGTTTTTTCTAGGGCGTGGTTGGTTCTTCGGATAACTGTGAGTTCTCGGTATTCGAGAAAAGTTTGTAACAATTTTCTCAGTGAAAGTTGTTGGGGCTGGCCGTTAACAAGAGCCAGAAGAATTGCACCGAAATTGCTTTGTAATGAGGTGCGTCGATGCAGATCGCCGAGAACATTCTCTGGGTTGGCATCTCGGCGCAGTTCCACCACTATCCTCATTCCTTCTCTATCGCTTTCGTCGCGAATATCGGCAATGCCACCGATTTTTCCATTGTTAACAAGATCTGCCAGTTTTTCGATCCAACCAGCTTTGCTGAGTTGATAGGGCAATTCAGTGACGACAACAGCACTTCGGCGGTGCCGACCCTTACCAGGTTGTATTTCTTCGACATGGGCCACGCCACGCATTGGGATGCTGCCGCGTCCTTTGAGGTAGGTTTCATGGATGCCAGTGCCCAGCAGGATCTCTCCACCAGTTGGAAAGTCTGGGCCAGGAATTAGACCAAGTAATTTGTCGTCACTGAGATCGGGTTTGCGTATCAGGGCAATCAATCCATCGACCACTTCGCCAAGGTTGTGGGGTGGAATGCTGGTCGCCATACCTACGGCGATTCCCGAACAACCATTTAGTAGCAGGAAGGGAAGTTGGGCTGGCAGTACTGAGGGTTCCTGTTGGGAGCCATCAAAATTCGCAGTAAAATCAACGGTTTCCTCTCCGATTTCATCCAACAACGCCATATGGGCGATTGAAGCCAGACGCGTTTCTGTGTAACGCATGGCCGCAGGCGGATCGTCATCAACGGAGCCGAAGTTGCCGTGTCCATCCAATACTGGGAAACGGCTTGAAAAGTTCTGAACGAGTCGAACGAGTGCGTCGTAAACGGCTTGATCGCCATGAGGGTGATATTTCCCTAGGACATCTCCAACAACACGGGCGCATTTTCTATAGGGACGATCTGGCGTCAGGCCTAGCTCGTGCATTGCAAATAGGATGCGCCGCTGAACTGGCTTGAGGCCATCTCGGGCATCGGGCAATGCTCTTCCTACGATTACGCTCATCGCGTATTCGAGATAGGAGCGTTGCATCTCTTGATGCAATGCGATTGGTTGAAGGCGCTCCTCGGCCATCCAGATATGGGATTAGAGGGCTTAAAGCGCTCAGCCTACAGATCTACTTAGCGGATACCCGCATTGTTGATCAGTGCCTATTGGTTTGTATCAGCATTGGCTTCAGCTCGTTCCACAGCTGATCGTAGATTTGGGTTTGTCAGTAAATGACTAGTGGCTTGGCGAAGGCGCTCTCCCCAGAGCTGCTCTTTCTGGTGTCTTGGTAAGACGTAATTTGGATTTTCTGCAAGGGCTTGGTTGGCAAGTGCGAGTGCTTCTGTGTTGCCAGGGTTGATTTGATTCAATGCAGCCGCAAGGGCAAGCATTGGTTCAGCATTGCGTTTGATTTGTAGTACACGCCGCCAGCGGTTGATGGCAGCTTTGATTTTGCCCATTTCAAACAACACGATTCCTTGGTTGTTAACGGCTTCCCAGAATGTTGGCTGCAAGCCGGATGCCTTTTCAAAAGCTTCGAGAGCGATTTGAAGATTGGCTTGCATCACTCTTGCGTTGCCTAGATCAAAGTAAGCACCAGCATTATTTGGGTCGAGTTCTAGACCTTGGATGAGGAGGCTCACGGCGTCTGCAGGCCGGTTATCGCGCAGGGCAAGGGAAGCTTCAGCGAACCAAAGGCCTGCTTTCTTGGGGTTGAGTTCTTTTGCTCGCGCTAGAGAATGGCTTGCAGCATCAAGTTGATCGCTGCGTAGTTGGGCTTCTGCAAAAATTGACCAGAGACGCTCATCTTCTGGTTGCAGTCGGACTGCAAGTGCTGCCAAGAGCGCGGCCTCTTTTGGTTGACCCAGTTGCAGTAATTGGGCGGCTGTGCGTCCAATGCCGAGGCTGGCTCCTTTTAATTCAAGAGGACTTGGCTCGTAGACGTAGGGAATGAGGGCATGAGTCGGAGGTGTTGCCACAATTGTGGTGATGAGCCCTAGAACAGCTCCTCTGAGCCAGCCATTAAGCGGTTTATATCGCGGCTGGTTCAGTTTCATTCCATGGATTTAGTTGTTGTGCAGCGTAGGAGGTTTGTTGGTTTGCGTTGAGGCTGCATTTCGACGCCACATCCATGGTTTGATTCTTTTCAGAGCAGATCCGCGTAATTGTTCACTCCAAGTTGTATCGCTCCATGAGAGGGCTTGATTGCGCGTCAGCTTGAGTAACCAATCACGAGGCTGTACATCAGGATCATTGCTATGGGGAAGAGATTGTTGATTCCATGGGCAGACGTCTTGACAGATGTCACATCCGGCGACCCAATTCCCCAAGGACCTCACAATGTTTTCTGGTAAGTCAGGGTTGCGGTTTTCGATTGTGTGGTATGCCAGACATCGACGTGAATCGATCACAAAAGGTTCGGTGATGGCTTCGGTGGGACATATCTCCAGACAGGATTGGCATTTGCCGCACAGGGACTTGGCGGGTTGGTCTGGGGTGAGTGGTTCGTTGCAAAGAAGATGACCCAGCACCATCCATGAACCTCGCTGGGTATTGATCAGGTTGCTGTGCTTGCCGATCCAACCGAGACCGGCCTCTTCTGCCCAGGCTTTGTCGAGTAATGGAGCGGTATCTACGCAGATTTTCCAGCGGCAGTTAGGTCGCTGTTGTTCAAGCCAGCGACCTACTCTTCGGAGCCTTTGCTTGATCACTCGGTGATAGTCCCGTCCCCATGCATAGCGAGCAACTAATAATTTGCCTGGAGCTCTTTGTACATTTACGAAGTAGTTCAGACCTACCGCCAGCAGGCTTGTCATCCCTTCGAGTAGTTGGTCCGCCTGTTGCCTTTGCGATGAGGCCATCCATGCCATGTCGGCTTGATGACCAGCTTTTAGCCAGCGCTGTAGAGCAGCGGAGCGAAGTTGGAGTCGGTCACTACCAGGGAACCTGGCAATTCCTACAGGATCAAAACCTTGTTTTTTTGCTTGCTCTTTGAGCTCATGGCTGAGTTGATCTTGGTTGGCGCAGATTTTCACAACCATCAACCGTACACTTGATTACCTTTTGGCATCGTGCCTTGCCTGCTTCTGAGTTGGGATCAAGTTCAGCCGGTCGTTTAACTCCTTTGATGCGCTGGCTCGGACTCACCCTCGTGATTTTGCTGCTGTTGCAGATGGTTGTCTTGCTTGGTGCAAGCGATTGGGCGTCGGCGGAGTTTCAGCAAGTGATGGTTCAGCGTTTGGTTACGCTTTCTCCGATGGGATTTATAGGTCTGTTGCTGATGTTGATCAGTTCCAGGCTGGATCATCCAGGTAAAGCGAAACTGCCGATTCGCTGGCTGATTTGTGCTTTTTCTAGTCTTTTTGCTATTGCCATGATCGCAGTGATTCCAATGGCGATCTCCGGTAATCAGACCCTCGCTGGACAGGCAAATCAAACTTTGAAGCAAAGGCGAGATCAGCTTGAGGAAGCCCGTAGACAGGCTCAGAACCCTGAAGCTCTTAAGGTCCTTGGTGATCAGCTTGCACAAGCTGGTCAGTTGCCTGCTACTGCAACCGATGAAGATCAGCAAAAGGCAGCCAATGATTTCGTCGCTGGTCAATTGGCTCAGATGGATCAGCAGATCCAGCAAATGGAGCGGCAGCGCAATCTTGCAGTGAATCAGCGTCGTTTTGGTGGCACCCTTAGTGCTGTTGTGCTTGCAGTGGCTTTTGTGTTGCTGGCGCTCACAGCGGTGCTGTAAAAACTCGGCAGAAGTCAGACAGCTGGTTAGGTTGGTTCAATCAAGTCCGCTTTTGGCCTCAGACTTTCCTTGGTGCAGTCCAATCCCAGAACAGATCTTCCGCTGACCTCAAGGCTTCAGCAGGATCTCAAGAACGATCTCATTGCAGGGTTGTTGGTAGTCATACCTTTGGCGACAACGATCTGGTTGGCTACCACTGTCAGCAGATTTGTACTGGCATTTCTTACGTCGATCCCCAAACAGGTCAATCCGTTCATCACCCTTAATCCACTTCTTCAGGATCTGATTAATTTGAGCCTTGGCCTTACGGTGCCGTTGCTTGGCATCCTTTTGATTGGCTTGATGGCTCGCAATATTGTTGGACGTTGGCTGCTTGAGTTTGGTGAGGGAACTCTTTCTCGGATACCTCTTGCTGGTTCGGTATATAAGACCCTTAAGCAGCTTTTGGAAACTTTCCTAAGAGATAATTCGAAGCGTTTTCGTCGAGTGGTGTTGGTGGAATATCCCCGTGAGGGCCTTTTTAGTGTTGGGTTTGTGACCGGTTTGGTAGGTCCCTCACTACAAGCTGAGCTTGATCAGCCCTTGCTTAGTGTGTTTATTCCCACGGCTCCCAATCCCACCACAGGCTGGTATACCTTGGTGCCGGAGTCTTCTGTTCGCAATTTAAATATTTCCGTGGAGGATGCTTTCCGCACAATTATTTCAGCAGGAATTGTGAACCCTGATGAACAAGAGCCTCCTATGAATCGCAGTTTCTCAAGCTTGATGACTCAATTGCGTTCTAATACTGCCCCGTCTTCTTCGACTACGACCCAGGTTTGAGTTCGTCTCCTCCCGTTCTTGTGTCGATCATGCAGTCCAGATCACTTGCTCGAGAACTGGCTCTTTTAGTGCTTGGTCAGATTCCCGAACGTGAAAGTTCGAGGTTAAAAACAATATCTTTGGAGAGTCTTCTTCAGAAGGCTTTTGATACCCTGAGTCAGCACTGGAGAGAGGGTCTTGATACTTGTGCTGTTGAGCTTGAGAATGCTCAACAGCATTTACTCGATAGTGAGTTTCAAGATCGTGATTCGAGCTCTACGAGTCAGGTTCGTGAGCATTTACAGGCTTGTCTGATTGGTGCAGAACAGGTGATTAATGGTGTTTCAACAAGCTTGGAAATTTCCCGTTTGCTGGCGTTAGGAAACCAGGAGCAGATTCGGCTTGGGGCTCTAGAGCGTGTGAGGTTGGTGATAGAACAACGCAACAGCATTGATGCAAGTATTGATGCTGTTATGGAGGGCTGGCGCTTGAGTCGTTTGCCTCGTATTGATCGGGATATCTTGAGGTTGGCCGTGGTGGACTTAACTGCTCTTCAGACTCCATTTGCTGTGGCTTGCAATGAAGCTGTTGAATTGGCCCATCGCTACAGCGATGATCAAGGTCGTCGCATGATTAATGGTGTCTTGAGACGGTTGCATGATGCCTCCACTATGACGTTGGCCTAATGGTTTACGACTGGTTTAATCGTCAAGCCAGTGACGATGTTTCTACTGAGAAAGTTTTAGAGGAGAAGCCAGAAGGCTCTGAGGAGGTCAGCTCCGATTCGTCTAATAATCAAGAGGAATCTTCTTCAATCAACCAGGAGGAATCCTCTTTGGAGTGGGCTCGCAGTGCTTACGCCCGCTTAAAAGCACAGCAGGCGCAGCAGAAAACGTCACAGCCTTCCGTTGAGATTGACTCTGCTAGCGAAACAGCCCTTGCTGCGAATGTTCAAGCTGAATTTAGTGCTCAGTCTTCAAGTTTTGAGGCTGGGGGTTCTTTATTGGAGCAAGCTGCGCTTCAGAGGCAGGTTCGTCAAGAAGAGCTTGAAGAAAAGGTTGAGGAGGTGTCGCCTCAACTAGCTCAACAATCTCAGTTTTTGGAAACGTCGCCTGAACCCAGGCTTGGTGAGTTTGACGAAACTTTTGCGTGGTCTGCAGAAGTGCTTGCAGCACAGGGGCGCAAGCCGGAAAAAATTTCTTTAGAGGAGATTGATTGGTTGGGTCGACTCAGGCGTGGTCTTGAAAAGACCCGTCAAGGTTTTGTCAAAGGCCTGTTGGAAAACCTCGGAGATGATCCCCTTACCCCTGAGGTGCTTGATGACCTTGAAACATTACTTTTGAGAGCTGATGCGGGAGTTGAAGCTACGGATCAAGTTCTCGATGCACTTCGTCGTCGAATGAACGAAGAAGTTGTGGATCCTGCTGAAGGACTTCGCTTTCTTAAACAACAACTTTGCAATCTTTTGGAGGCTCCGATTCAGGACACTGGCACTGATCTTTTGGCGCCAGAACGGGGTCGTCTCAATATCTGGTTATTTGTGGGAGTCAATGGGGTTGGCAAGACCACCACTCTTGGCAAGTTGGCAAACTTGGCAGTACGCAGTGGTTATACCGCTTTGATTGCTGCTGCTGACACCTTCCGGGCCGCTGCTGTTGAACAGGTCAAGGTGTGGGGTGCTCGCAGTGGTGTTCCGGTCATAGCCAATTCCACTGCCAATGCTGATCCTGCTGCTGTTGTGTTTGATGCAATTGGTGCGGCCCGATCTAAATCAACGGACCTTGTGCTTGTTGACACAGCTGGTCGTTTGCAGACAAAGCACAATTTGATGGAGGAGCTACAGAAGGTTCGACGAATTATTGATCGTTTAGCACCTGAAGCCAGGGTTGAATCTCTTTTGATACTTGATGCCAGTCAAGGTCAGAACGGATTGCGACAAGCCATGGCTTTTGCCCAGGCGGCCGCTCTTACAGGGGTAGTGATTACCAAGTTGGATGGCACATCTCGTGGTGGTGTGGCCTTAGCGGTGGCTTCAGAAGCGAGGTTGCCGATTCGTTTCATCGGCGCTGGTGAAGGGATCCGTGATTTACGACCGTTCAACAGCTTTGAATTTGTTGAGGCACTCTTGGCTAACTATTGATGTTCTGGCGGCTGCCTGAGCAGTTGATCTTGCTAACTTTCTAACCCTGCTGTGCCGTTGCTGTGAGCAGTAAGTCGCCACGGCGACATCCGACGCCTTCTTTTCGTAGCGCTTCTCAGCAGGTGTCAGCCTCTACGTCGTTGCGGCAATTGCTTGATAGCTTGTCGAGAGAGCAGCGCCGCAATCAGGACTTGTTGGTTTCGTTGGGTTTTGCCCTGCGCAGTTTCACCAATCTGCATCGTTTTCTCGAATTGGTCCCTGTGGTGGCCTCCCGTCTGGTGGGCGTACAAGGAGCATTGCTCGTGCCTTTTCAGGTTGATGGTCGTTTGTGGAGGGAGCAGCTTCAGGCAGTTCCATTTGATCAGAGTCAGGAATTAGTGAGGCAGTTGGCTTCATTTGAAGCAGGTTTTGCCACAGGTTTCGGTACTGATGAGGCACAGGTTCTTGCTATGGATCAGCTGGTTCAGCGCCATTTGGCTAGGGCCGGGATGTTTGCCACCTCATTAGTTGCTCGCGGGCAGCAGCGTGGCAGGCTTTATGTTTTTGATCCTCAAGCAGCTCTGATTTGGAGTGATGTTCACCGTCGCCATGTGCAGTTGGTGGCAGATCTGACTGGGGTGGCTATTGAGAACGATCTGATGCTTCAGGAGGCCCGTCTTCACGAGCGGGTTGATCGTCAACTCAGTATCGGGGCAGAGATTCAGGCTCAGCTTTTGCCGGATCGTTGTCCTGTGATTGAAGGTGTCGAGCTTGCGGCTCGTTGCCGTCCCGCCTTTCAGGTTGGTGGCGATTATTACGATTTCATTCCTACCCGTCCAGAACTGATCGGTCGACGCAAGGAACGAGGTCGTTGGGGTCTTGTGATGGGAGATGTGATGGGTAAGGGTGTACCTGCTGGTTTATTAATGACCATGCTCAGGGGCATGTTGCGTGCAGAGGTATTAAGCGGTCTGCCGCCCAATCGGATTCTCCATGATCTCAATCAGCTAGCTCAAGAGGACTTGGCTCAGTCCCATAGGTTTGTGACTCTTTTTTATTCTGACTACGATCCGCGCACGCGTCGTCTTCGCTATGCAAATGCTGCTCATAATCCTCCTCTGATTTGGCGAGCTGAGCAACGCAGTGTGAGCCGGCTTGATGTGCCTGGTTTGTTGATTGGACTTCAGCCAGAGGCGGATTACAGCTGTGGTGAAATTTTGCTCAAGCCTGGTGACGTGATTATTTACTACACAGACGGTGTTACCGAAGCTCCTGGCATCACCGGAGATCGTTTTGATGAAGCTCGCTTGATTCGCGCATTGGAGGGATCTTGTCGAAGTGGTTTAGGCGCACAGGGGATTCTTGATCAGTTATTTGCCCGTTTGGATCGGTTTGTCGGTGTGGACCATCAACTGGAAGATGATGCCTCAATGGTGGTTTTGAAAGTGCCAGAGGAGGTAACGCTGCCGTCTGTGTCCCTGGCCTGACAAGCTGTTGACTCGCTGCTCATGAAGGGATGGCAGGTGGAGTAACCAGTGGTTCTGCAGAAGGCTGGAGCAAAAGGTTTGAAGAGGGATTGCATCCAGTTATTGAGCGGTTCAATGCTTCCATCAGCTTTGACATCACTCTGCTTCAAGAAGATTTGGATGGGTCTATCGCCCATGCACGCATGCTTGGCGAATGTGGAGTGATCAGTCTTGAAGAGGCGGCTCAGCTTGAGGGCGGCCTTGAGAAAATTCGCTCAGAAGCAGCTGCAGGAGAGTTTCAGCCAGGACTTGTTGATGAAGATGTTCATTTCGCTGTTGAAAGGCGGCTGATCGCTTTATTGGGGCCTGTCGGTAAGAAACTTCATACCGGCCGAAGTCGCAATGATCAGGTAGGCACGGATCTGCGCTTGTGGTTGCGGCGTCGCTTGGATGATTTGGATTGTGAACTGGAGCGGTTTCAGCATGCTCTTTTGACACAGGCAGAATCCCATCGTCAAACTTTGATTCCCGGCTACACCCACTTACAGCGTGCCCAGCCGCTTTGCTTAGCCCATCATCTTTTGGCTTATATCGAGATGATTCAAAGGGATAGAGATCGGCTTAAAGATGTTCGCGGAAGAGTCAATATTTCGCCGCTTGGCGCGGCTGCCCTTGCAGGAACATCAGTGCCTATTGATCGCCAAAATACAGCAGCAGCACTTGGCTTTGAGTGTATTTACGCGAATAGCCTGGATGCGGTAAGTGATCGCGATTTTGCTGTTGAGTACACAGCGGCGGCTTCGTTGGTCATGGTCCATCTCAGCCGCCTGGCGGAGGAGGTGATTTTCTGGGCGTCTGAGGAATTTGCATTTGTGCGTCTCAGCGACCGTTGTGCCACTGGCAGCAGCTTGATGCCTCAGAAGAAGAATCCTGATGTGCCTGAATTGGTACGAGGCAAATGTGGTCGTGTGTTTGGTCACCTTCAGGGTCTACTGACCATGATTAAGGGATTGCCATTGGCTTACAACAAGGATTTTCAGGAGGATAAGGAAGCTCTTTTTGACACCGTTCGCACTACTAAAGATTGTGTGGAAGCCATGTCGATTTTGATGGAGGAAGGGTTGGAGTTTTGTTCGGAACGCTTGGCAGCTGCCGTTGAATCCGACTTTTCCAATGCCACTGATGTGGCTGACTACTTGGTTGCTAAAGGAGTGCCCTTTCGGGAGGCCTACCAATTGGTGGGTGCGGTTGTGAAGCGTTGTTTAGACGAAGGGATTTTGCTTTGTGATCTAAGCCTTGAACAATGGCAGGAATTTCACTCTGCTATTGCTGAGGATTTGCATGAAGCATTGGCTCCAAAGCGGGTTGTGGCTGTGCGGATTAGTGAAGGTGGCACTGGTTTTGATCGAGTTGAGGAGCAACTGCGTCACTGGCGTAGCCGCCTTGATTCCGTACTGTCATGATCGAAATGCCTCGGCGGGTCTACGCTGATAGAGCCAAAGGTGGATTGATTCATTCCCGAATCATGAACTAATGGCTATACCTGGCCAATTGGTCCACTACTTTTTTTACGGTCCACAAGGAAAGTGAGTATTTTCGTCGGCAATCTTCCCTTCCGCGCTGAGCAGGAAGACGTTATTGAATTGTTTGCACCTTTTGGTGAGGTTGCGAATTGTGCTTTGCCCTTGGAACGCGACACAGGACGCAAAAGGGGCTTTGCTTTTGTTGAGATGGCTGATGAGTCAGCTGAGCCTGCGGCTATTGAAGCTCTTCAAGGGGCGGAAATGATGGGTCGCCCTTTGAGGATTAATAAGGCAGAGCCACGTGGCAGTGCGCCCCGTCGCGGCGGTGGATATGGCGGTGGTGGCGGCGGTGGCGGCGGTGGATATGGCGGCGGCGGCGGCGGTGGATATGGCGGCGGCGGCGGTGGATATGGCGGTGGCGGCGGCGGATATGGCGGCGGTGGATATGGCGGTGGTGGATATGGCGGTGGTGGATATGGCGGTGGTGGCGGTGGTGGAGATCGTGGTTCGGGAGCTCGTGGTTGGGAAGATCGCAGTTATGGCGGAGCTTCTCCTGAAACAAGTTCCTATGACGAGGGTCGCACTCGTCGTCGTAGGGGAGGCGCTGCACCTGAGGGTGAAGGTGGTGACAGCTACAGCGGATATGGGGGAGCGGAGGGCTGAGTTAAGTCCTTAAAGCCCGGCATCTTCAAGTTGCTGGGCTGCTTTTTGCAGCACTCTTAGATCGGCATCGACTTTTTGAGCCTTGATGCCAAGGTCTCGCCGCCAGGCTTTGGCGCCCGGTACCCCTTCAACGAGTTGTAAAAGATGTCGGCAAAGATCCCATAGCCGGCCACCTCGGCTTAGGTGGGTTTCGGCATGAGGGAGTAATCCTCCTATGACTTGAGAAGCATTGATTGAGCGTGGTTGTTCTCCATAGACCAGCTCATCCATGCTCTGCCAGCGGAGCGGATGCGCATACGCTGCTCGCCCCACCATTGCCCCATCACAGGTTTGCAGCGCTGTTAGGCAGTCGGCAGGGTGTTCTAGCCCTCCATTGATTTCAATAGTGAGCTGCGGGCGTTGTTGCTTGAGATGGGTGACTCGTTGATGTTGAAGTGGTGGAATCGTGCGGTTTTGTTTGGGGTCAAGCCCTTCTAGCCAGGCTTTTCGTGCATGCACAGTAAAGCGAGTGGCTCCTGCTATGGACACTCGGTCGACAAAGGTCATGAGTAGAGCGTCGCTATCGAAATTATCAATTCCTAGACGGTGTTTCACAGTGACTGGAAGAGGGCTCGCCATCGCCATCGCTTCAACACAACGTGCGACTTGATCAGGTTTAGCCATTAGGCAGGCACCGAAGTTGCCTGCTTTTGCTCTTGAGCTGGGACATCCCACGTTGAGGTTGATTTCGTCGTAGCCCCAGGCATCGGCCAGACGCGCTGCTTCTGCAAGTATTTTTGGATCATCGCCTCCTACTTGTAGAGACAAGGGATGCTCGATGATGTCGAAATCGAGCAGATGATCAAGACGGTTGCTGTGATGCAGAGCTTGGGCCACCAACATTTCCGTGTACAGCAACGCCCGGCGACTGATTTGTCGCATTAGTACCCTGAAGTGTCGATCTGTGCAGTCGAGCATTGGAGCCACGCTGAACCGATAAGCACCATCAACCTGTGGCGTGAAAGGAGCAATCATTGATTCATGCTGCATTCATAGTTGTTTTGCGCTTTCCTAGAAAGAAGGTCATTGATTTTGGCTGCGCTTATGCCCATTACTGCTTTGCTATTGAGTCGTCGTTCTCTGCTGATAGCCACTATTGCAGGAGCCTTTGGTGTTTATAGGAGACCTGCAGCAGCCTTTGCTGCTACGAGGGCTGAGGATCTTGATTGGTCGCTTAGTAATGAGCAGTGGGCAAAGTGTCTTTCCCCTGAGGCTTATCGGGTGCTTCGAGAGGAGGGAACCGAGCGCCCTTTTACGAGTTCTCTCAACAAGGAGAAGCGTGTGGGCATCTATCACTGTGCAGGTTGCGATCTGCCGTTGTTTTCTTCTGCGGCGAAATTCGATAGTGGTACTGGCTGGCCAAGTTTCTGGGAGCCCCTTGCTGGAGCTATTCAAACGAAAGTAGATTTCAAATTGATTATTCCTCGCAGCGAATATCATTGCCGGCGCTGTGGCGGTCATCAGGGACATGTCTTCAATGATGGTCCCAGGCCAACCGGCAAGCGCTATTGCAATAACGGAGTTGCCCTTACTTTCCGACCCGCCCGTTGATTTGATCGTTGTTGGTGGTGGTGCCTCAGGTTTTTTTGGGGCAATCACCGCGGCTGAGGAGGGTTTGGCTTTTGTGCATGTGTTGGAGGCCACCTCTGAGCCATTGACGAAGGTGAAGATCAGTGGTGGCGGCCGTTGCAACGTGACTCATGCCTGCTGGGAGCCAGGTGATTTGGTGACCAATTACCCCCGAGGTGGCCGCCCATTGCGGGGCCTCTTTAGCCGTTTTGCTACCGGTGATGCGGTGGCTTGGTTTGCCGATCGGGGCCTGGAGCTTGTGGCAGAGCCGGATGGGCGAATGTTCCCTGTGGCTAATTGCTCCTCTGCAGTGGTGGCCTGTCTGAAGCAGGCAGCAGTGTTGGCTGGAGTCAGCTTGCGCAGTCAGAAGGTTGTACAGAGCTTGGAGCGTAGGGGTGCTGCAGGGTTCTTAGTTCAATGTCGGGATGGGTCTTCTTTTCAGGCTCAAAGGGTTTTATTGGCTACGGGTGGGCATCCCAGTGGTCGTCGCTTGGCGGCAGCGATGGGTCATCAGCTTGTGCCGTCAGTTCCTTCTCTGTTCAGTCTTGCTCTGGAGGCACCTGCGTTAATCGCCTGTTCTGGTTTGGCTCTCGATGGCGTTCATCTAAGTCTTAAGGCTGGAGGTCAAAACTTTCAGCAGACCGGCAGGGTATTGATTACTCATTGGGGATTAAGTGGGCCCGCGATTTTGCGGCTTACTGCTTTTGCTGCAAGGGCTTTGCAAGGCGATCACTATCGGGGAAAGCTTTTTGTCAATTGGCTTGGCATGAGTAGTCACAATCTGGTGAAGCAGTCAATGCGTGACCTACGTCATCACCAAGGTCGACGCACTCTGGGATCAGCTCGTCCTCTGCCCAACTTGCCTCGTCGTCTTTGGTTGTCCTTGTTGGCTCAAGTGGGTGCTACTCGGGATTTGCGTTGGGCGGATTGTCCTGCCCGTTTGGAACGTCTTTTGTTTGAAGCTTTGGTTGCTAGCTGTTACTCAATCGGTGGCAAGGGGCCATTTGGAGAAGAGTTCGTTACGGCTGGGGGAGTGCAGTTGGGCGAGGTGAATCTCGCGACGATGGAGAGTCGGGTTTGTCCAGGTCTTTATTTTGCTGGGGAACTTCTCGATGTGGATGGGCTGACGGGGGGGTTCAACTTCCAGCATTGTTGGACCAGTGGTTGGCTTGCTGGTCAGGCCATTGCAAAGAGTTTGCAGTTCGCTACTGGATCTGATCAAACACGGTGAACATCGGGAGATACATCGCTAGCAGGATGGAGCCCACGATGACACCCACTACAACGATCATCGCGGGTTCAAGCATTGAGGTCAGAGTCTTCACCGAGGAAGAGACCTCATCCTCGTAAAAATCAGCCACCTTGCTGAGCATTTGATCCATCTCTCCGGTTTCCTCGCCAATGGCCAGCATGTTTAAGGCCATGTCTGGAAGCACTTTTTGGCGAATTAAGGCAGCACTAAGGAGCACTCCTTCTTGAACAAGGGTGCGTGATTCAAGAATGGCGTCGGAAATGATCGCATTGCCAGCGGTTTCGCTGGCAATTTCTAGTGACATCAGGATTGGTACGCCTGCTTTGATCAATGAGCTGAAGATTCTGCAGAATTGAGCGGTGGCAGTTTTGATGATCAGAGTGCCGAATAGGGGGATTCTCAGTTTCAGTCGATCGATCTGACGGCGTCCTTGGTGAGTGGAGTAGTAGCGGTTGAAAATCCAAGCGCACGCCAGTAGGACACCTGTTAATAGCAGGGAAAAGGAGGAACGCAATAATTTGCTTAGGTCGACCATGAACTGAGTGAACAGGGGCAGTTCGGCGCCTAAATCTTCAAAGATTTCTGCAAAGGTCGGGATCAAGAAGATTGTCATGCCTAGGAAGACGAGGATGGCTATCACCAGCACAGTGATTGGGTAACCAAGGGCCCCTTTGATTTGGTTCTTGAGTCGGGCATTGTCTTCTAATAACTTGGCGAGTCTCTTGAGAGATTCATCCAAAACACCACCAGCTTCTCCGGCTTCCACCATTGCGATACTGAGTTGGTCGAATACCTTTGGCCACTTGCTCATAGCAGTGCCCATGGCACTGCCTTCATTTACATCAAGACTCACCTTCATCAGTGCACGTTTGAACATAGGCAAGTGCTGCTGACTAGCCATTAGGTCGAGACTGCGCACGATCGGAACGCCTGCATCCACCAGAGTTGCCAATTTGCTTGCGAAAACTGCTTTGTCTTTTACACCTGGGGACTTTTCGAAAGCGGCACTTAGATCGATGGAAAATAGTCCAAGATTTGATGATTTTGTATTCTTTTGGCGGTCAATTTTTTTGCTACTTTCTTGTCCTTTATTGCTGAGCGCTGCTTTCAGGTCAGTTGCTCGTATTCCACGACGACGTAGTAATTTTTTTGCGGTTGTTAGGTCGGCCGCTTTGATGGTTATTGTGCGTGTTTGACCACTTGCGGATTCGTAGGTGGCGACGAAGGATGTCATCGCTTAGGCCTGTCTCTTAGCCATCGTTGAGGAGTTGCTCCAGTTCGCTGGGTTTACTGGCTTTGGCGATGGCTTCAGAGCGGCTAATTTCACCCTGTTTAGTTAGATTCGCAAGGGCTTTTTCTAGTGTTTGCATCCCTAGTTCTCCTCCGGTTTGAATTTGGGAGTAGAGCTGTGCGGTTTTGCCTTCTCTAATCAGGTTTGCTGTGGCTGGCGTGTTGATCAAGATTTCTTGAGCCATGACCCGCCCAAATTGTTCTGGTTGTGGATTTAGGCGCCGGCAGAGGGTTTGAGAAAAAATGGCTAGCAGGCTTCCTGAGAGTTGAACTCTGATTTGGGTTTGCTGGTTTGGGGGGAAAACATCAACCATGCGATCGACCGTTTGTGCCGCCGAGTTGGTGTGCAGGGTGCCGAATACGAGGTGACCTGTTTCGGCGGCGCTGATGGCCAGTTGAATGGTTTCCAGGTCGCGCATTTCGCCCACGAGGATCACATCTGGATCTTCGCGTAGTGCCGCACGCAGGGCATTGCCAAAACTGCGTGTGTCTTCATTGAGCTGTCGCTGGTGCACAAGGCTGAGATCGCTTTTGTATACAAATTCGATTGGATCTTCGATTGTGAGGATGTGTTCGCTTCTGGTGTGATTGATGTGGTCCAGCAGGGAAGCAAGGGTTGTTGTTTTGCCTGATCCGGTTGGTCCTGTTACTAGCACTAATCCCCTTGGTCGTTTGCTGGTTTCTATGACTACTGATGGCAGGTTGAGACTTTCAATACTCGGGATAGTGCTGCCAAGAGCACGTAGACAGGCGGCGTAACTTCCCTTCTGTCGATAGACATTCACACGAAAGCGCGCCACACCCTTTAGCCCATAGGCACAGTCAAGCTCCCAGATTTGTTCAAGAGTCTTTCTCTGACTGTTGTTGAGCATTGAGAAAATCAGCTTGTTGCATGTTTCTTCGGATAGGGGGGTATTGGTCATTGGCCTCAATTCACCGCTGAATCGTCCATACGGGGGTTGGCCGGTAGCAATGTGCAGATCACTGCCGCCACCTTGCACCAGCTGTTCCATCAGGTCCTCGATCATTAGATCCATGACGGGTCCTTCATTGGCGAGCGGTTAGACAGTAGGGACATTCCAGCCAGTCGTCTTGGAGGCCTGCCCCGCAGACGTTGCAGGTAAGAGTGCTAAGGGCTCTGGCGCGGCGCTCTGATTCCAATCCGGAATCGGTGAGGATCATTCGGCCTACTTCCTCAAGGGTGGTGTGGCCTTCTCGCACCAGGTCAAGGCTGTAGCCCAATAGAGTTTTCATACCAGCCTCGAGCGCCAGACGTCTTACTAAATCAGTAGTGGCACCTTTGGCGACGGCTGAAGCGAGCTCTTCGTTCATGCGCAGTACTTCATAGACACCAACTCGGCCCTTGTAGCCGCTGCCTTGACATTTGGGGCACGGCTGTTTTTCTTGACCGTGATGGTGGGCCTTGAAAAAGGTCACCCCAGTTTCTGTATGGGCCATCAAGCCGAATCGCCCCAGTTCTTTTTCAGTTGGGTGATATGACTTACGACAAGAACGGCACACTCTTCGTAGAAGTCGTTGAGAGACGATGCCAATCAACGAAGCGCTCACCATGAATGGTTCCACGCCCATCTCGTTGAGGCGGGCGATCGCACTTGATGCGTCATTGCAATGCAGTGTGGTTAGTACCAGATGACCAGTCAGTGCGGCTTCGATGGCGGTTTTTGCGGTTTCTAGGTCACGGGTTTCACCGACCAGCAGAACGTCTGGGTCTTGACGCATGAAGGCTCTCAGTGCAGTGCTGAAATCGAAGCCTTTTTCCCTATTCACTTGACATTGGGTAATCCCAGGGAGGGTGTATTCGATGGGATCTTCTACGGTGGAAATGTTGATACCAGGTTCGTTGCGTTCTGCCAGGAGGGAGTAAAGGGTTGTTGACTTGCCTGACCCTGTTGGACCTGTCACAAGGATCATGCCGAAGGGCTTAGAGCCCAAGTTGCGTACGAGAGAGAGAGCACTTGGGTTGCTGATCAGTTTGTCTAACCCGAGTTGTGGAGCACTGCTGTCGAGTAGTCGCAGACAGATTTTTTCCCCGTAACGGCTTGGCAGGCTATTAACCCTGAAATCGACCATACGATTGCGATATGTGCGACGAATGCGACCGTCCTGAGCCATGCGCCGTTCTGCGATGTCTAGGTCGGCCATGATCTTGAAGCGTGAGGTAACAGCAGGGATCAACCGGCTCGGGAGGGGTTCGATATAGCGCTGCAGGACACCGTCTTGACGGAAGCGGATCTGTAGTCCGTCTTGTTGCGGCTCAACGTGTACGTCGCTGGCTTCTGTTTGCAGTGCCTCTAGCAATATGCGGTCCACCAGGTTGATGACTGGTGAACTGTCTGAGTCCATCAAGCTGGACTCCAAATCCTCTATGGAACTAGCAAGTCTGGCTTGTTCTTCAGGATCTTCTTCGAGCACGCCTTCGGCACTAAATCCTGCCAGCAGGGAGGTTGGTGTTTGTGCAATTGGCTTTGTTGTTTTTGACTTGGATGCAGATTCAACGTGCTGCTCAGATCTCATTGGTGCAAGCAGCTGGCTGATGTCGGCTGCAAGCGCGAGACGGAATTCTGTGCTGAAGCCTTGGGACTGCAGCACTGAGATCAGTTGATTTTTGGTTTGCTCATTGCATTGGTCCGAGATGGCTACAACCAAATGTTGGTTGTGCATGTTGATTGGCAGGGCCTGGAATTGTTGCCACGTTGAGATGTCAAGAGTGGTGTGGTTGGCCATTAGCTCCACTCCGACAACAAGTTCTTCGTGGCTAAGCACATTGACTTGTAGGAGCAGTTCCAGTTCCAGTCGCTGCTGGATGCTGTTGGTTGCTTTGGGGATTGGTCGGCCCTGGGTCACGAAGAAGAAATGAAATTGGAGGTGCGGGCTTCCGCCGCTTGTGGGAGGTGTGCTATTCCCATCAACATGTCTAGACGTGAATTTGCAAACGGTCAGCATGAGTGGCGACGCCCCTACCCCAGCTCACGATCCTGCTGCTGAGGGTTTAGAGGCTTCCGTGCCTCTGGAATCAGTGGCATCGATCAATTCCGACGAGGGTCAGTCTTCAGCTCAATCTGCACCATTAGCGGATAATGAAGCTCGCTTACAGCAATTGGAGCAGGAGCACAGCAGCCTGCGGGAAGAGCACGAAACTCTTCGTAGTCAGTACATGCGGATTGCTGCAGATTTCGATAATTTCCGCAAACGTCAGAGTCGCGATCAGGACGATCTTCGATTCCAGCTTATTTGTACTACTTTGAGTGAGATTCTGCCGGTGGTGGACAATTTTGAGCGAGCTCGTCAGCAATTAGAGCCTCAGGGAGAGGAGGCTCAGGCTCTTCATCGCAGTTATCAGGGTCTTTATAAACAGCTTGTTGATGTGCTCAAGCAAATGGGCGTTGCTTCAATGCGGGTTGTTGGGCAGGTGTTTGATCCCACGCTCCATGAGGCTGTTTCACGAGAGCCCAGTGAGGAGCATCCAGAGGATGTAGTCACAGAGGAACTTCAGCGGGGATATCACCTCAATGGCAGGGTGCTTCGCCATGCTCTTGTGAAGGTGTCTATGGGACCAGGTCCGCAGAGTGGCGCCTCTCCTTCTTCAGCTCAACCCAATGATGACTCCACTGCAACTTTTCAAGGTGAGGCAGATCCTGCCCAACCAGGGGTCTGATTACATGCTGTTGCCCTTTAGGGTGAAGGAGTGTTGACGAGCTGATGGCTGATTATTACGACCTGCTAGGGGTCAGCAAAGATGCTGATGGCGATACCCTGAAGCGGGCTTATCGCCGTCTTGCACGTCAGTATCACCCAGATATCAATAAGGATCCTGGTGCAGAGGATCGTTTCAAGGAGATCGGTCGTGCCTATGAGGTGCTTAGCGATCCTCAGACTCGTGGCCGTTATGACCAATTTGGCGAGGCTGGGCTTGGGGGTGCAGCGGGCATGCCCGATGTGGGAGATATGGGTGGCTTCGCTGATCTCTTTGAGACCTTTTTTAGTGGTTTTGGAGGGGCTGGTGGATCTGGTGGCGCTCGTCCACGACGACGGGGACCGCAGCAAGGAGATGATCTTCGCTACGACTTGAAGATTGACTTTGAGCAAGCTGTTTTCGGCCAAGAACGAGAAATCAAAATTCCCCATCTTGAAACTTGCGACACCTGTAACGGCACTGGAGCCAAGGTGGGTAGTGGACCAACGACCTGTTCCACTTGTGGTGGTGTTGGTCAGGTTCGACGAGCGACCAGAACACCTTTCGGGAGCTTCACTCAGGTGGCGGAATGTCCCAGTTGTGAAGGTACTGGACAGGTGATTGCAGACCCTTGTCCTGCAT
Source organism: Prochlorococcus marinus str. MIT 9313 (assembly GCF_000011485.1). NCBI lineage: Bacteria > Bacillati > Cyanobacteriota > Cyanophyceae > Synechococcales > Prochlorococcaceae > Prochlorococcus > Prochlorococcus marinus. The sequence goes on from NC_005071.1 coordinate 26,319, forward strand.
GTGCTGGACAGGGTGTTCGTCAGGTTCGCAAGAAATTGCGCATCAATATTCCCGCTGGGGTTGATACAGGAACTCGTCTGAGAGTTGCCGGTGAGGGAAATGCTGGTTTGCGGGGTGGACCTTCTGGAGACCTTTACGTATTTTTGACGGTGAAATCCCATCCCCAATTGCGACGTGATGGGATCACGGTGCTTTCAGAAGTCAACGTGAGTTATCTCCAGGCAATCCTTGGAGACATCATTGAGGTTGATACGGTTGATGGCAATACCAGTCTTGAGATTCCTGCTGGAACTCAGCCCAATGCTGTACTCACCCTTGAAAACAAGGGTATTCCTAAGCTAGGAAACCCAGTAGCAAGAGGGAATCAGCGTATTTCTATCAATGTGAAGTTGCCCATTCGTCTTTCTGATGAGGAGCGGGGCTTGCTTGAAGAACTTGCTGGCCATCATTCTGCTAAAGGCAGGCAGCATCACCATCACAACAGTGGTTTGTTTGCTCGTTTGTTTGGCCAGAAAGGATGACCGCCCAGCTTGTTCCTGATCAGCAGATTGATTTGCGCGGTACTCCTTGCCCAATCAATTTTATTCGCTGTCGCTTGGCTCTTGAGGGTCTTAAGGACAAGGAACGTCTACAGGTGGATCTTGATCGTGGGGAACCTGAGGCGATGGTGGTTCCAGGGTTAGTAGAGGCAGGCCATCGCGTTGAGATTATTGCTCAGGAAAACACTTGGTTGAGGTTGATGGTGACTTGTGGCGGCGGCTGAGGCGCCGCGGCTTGCAGGGATGGTGGTGGCCTTACAAGCCAATTTTCTCGAGGTAGAACTCGAGACTTTTAATCCATCTTCATTGGTGAGCTGGACAGGATCAACGGATGATGAACCATTGCGTTTGCTTTGTACTCGTCGAACGCGCCTGGACCATCGCGGGGCTGCCGTGCATGTGGGGGATCGAGTTTGGGTGGAAGCAATCGATTGGCAGGAACGTCGAGCTGTGGTTGGTGATGTGGAACCTAGGCAGAGTTGGATCAACCGCCCGCCAGTCGCCAACGTTACGGCTGTTGTTGTTGCCTTGGCAGTCAAGCAGCCTTGCTTTGACGCTGACCAAGCGAGTCGTTTTCTACTGTCCGCTGAGCAGACTGGTGTTGATGTTCACCTCATCCTCACCAAACGCGATCTGATCACTTCGGACCAGCTCGAGCAGCAGCTCGTGCGGCTAAGGGGTTGGGGGTATCGGCCTATGGCGGTTTCTGTGCAGACCGGAGAGGGGTTAGGTGCTCTAAAAAACAAACTCAGCAGTACACGACTTGCTGTCTTTTGTGGTCCTTCAGGTGTGGGTAAGACCAGTTTGCTCAATCAGCTCTTGCCCCAGCTATCCCTGCGCGTAGGCGCTGTTTCTGGACGGTTGAAACGTGGCAGGCATACCACTCGTCATGTTGAACTCTTTCGACTGTGCGAAGGATCTCTCGTTGCTGATACACCAGGGTTTAATCGACCTGAACTTCCTGCTGATCTGCGCAAGCTTGCGGTGTTGTTCCCTGAACTTGATGGACAGCTTGAAGATTATCCCTGCAGATTTAGGGATTGTTTCCATCGTGATGAGCCCGGTTGTGGGGTCGACAAAAGTTGGGAACGATATCCAATCTATAAGCGTTTTTTGGAGGAGATGGAGTGCCTCACTCGCTCATCCCGGGGAGGTTCAGGTTCAGGCCTCCTGTAAGTTCTTCCATTTGCTCTTTCATGGTGGTGGTGGAGTGCTCATAGGCGGATTGAAGAGCGGCCAAGATCGCGGTTTCGCTGGCATCTTGTCCTTCGGCAAGCAGTGAGGGTTCAATGCGCACACGCAGTGGTTGCTGGTTGCCAGATAGCCAGATACTTGCTCTGCCGTCTGGGCTGCTGCCCTCAATTTCCATGGCATCTAGCTCTTCCTGCAGTTTTTGGGCGTTTTGTTGGATTTGTTGGGCCTTGCGGAAGGCTTCGGTGAGTTGGCCGAAATTGGGAAGTCCGAACCCTGCCATTGCATTGCTGGAGGAATGGGCAGATTAAGCGGTCGCTTCGAAACCAAGTCGTTTCACTTCAGGATGAAGCATCACTCCATGGGCCATCTGTACCCGTTGCTGAATGAGGGTGATCATTTGATTGATGTCAGCAGCCGTGGCTCCACCAATATTGACGATGAAGTTGGCATGAATGGGGGAGACTTCAGCTCCTCCAATGCGGTGACCTTTCAGACCCAGCGCTTCGATTAGACGACCAGCTTTGAGGGGTTCTGGGTTGCGAAAGACACTTCCGCAACTAGGCAATTGATAAGGCTGGGTCGTCGTGCGATGAGTGAGGTTTTGCTGTGTGATTTGATTGAGCTCCTTGTGATCATGCCCGGGGTCTAGGCGGAATCTGGCTGAGAGCACGACGAGTGTTTTTTCCTGCAAGAGACTTTGTCGGTAGGCGTAGTCAAGCTCTTGGCGGCTCAGTTCAAAAGGGCCCTCGCCATTGAGGTCGAGGACTTGTACAGATTCCAGCCAGTCGGCTGTGCAGCCGCCCTGGGCTCCAGCATTCATGACGGCTGCACCACCAACTGTTCCAGGAATTCCAACGGCCCATTCCAGGCCATGTAGGCCAACCTTTGCGGCGCGTTTGGAAAGGTTGGGGATTGGTTCACCGGCCAAGGCTTCGACAATGCCAGTCTTTGGATCTAGGTCGCTCCCTTGGAGTTTGCGCATGCAAAGGCTCAGGCCCGGCAAGCCAGTGTCGTTGATCAGTAGGTTTGATCCTGCTCCGATGACTCGACAGGGCATCTTTTGTTCATAAGCCCAAGCAATCAGTGTCTGTAGTTCCTCCACGCTGCTGGGTGATGCAAACCATTCCGCAGGTCCTCCGACGCGCCAGCTCGTGAAGTTGGCAAGAGAAACCAGTGGTTGGGGCTTGATCCCCTTCACTAGGGTCAGGCTGCCAGGGAGGGTGGGCATCTCTTTGCGTTGTCAAGATGTGTCAGTTGTCTCCATAGATTGTTGATATTGCCTGCACCCATGGCGAGGACTAGGTCACCTTTGAGGCTGTGTTTTTGCACCAATAGGGTTAGCTGATTAAAGTTTTCGGCTACAGCGACTGGCAGGTTGGGGTGTTGGATTCTGATCGCTTTAGCCAGGCTCTCACTCGTTGCTCCCTGAATAGGGTTCTCTCCGGCGCTGTAAACGGGTGCTAGCAGAACAGCATCCGCTTCACCGAGTGCCCTTGCGAAGTCGTAGAGAAATTTGTTTGTACGGCTGTATCGATGAGGCTGGAACACTGCCAAAATGCGTTTGGGTGGGTTTGGTAGTTGGCTACGACCACTAGTTACTATCAAGCGCGCCATTGTGAGTGTCGCGCTGACTTCGCTTGGATGGTGGGCGTAATCATCAACGATTTGGCGACCCTCCCAGGTGCCTCGGAAGTCGAAACGGCGCCCAGGAGGCTGCAGGTCAGCAAGACCTTGTTGCACGTCCTCAAAGGACAGTCCTTCGAGTCTGCAGGCTGCGATAGCTGCCATAGCGTTGCTGAGGTTGTGAAGTCCGGGCATTGGCAGTGTGATTTGCCCCATCCGTTTGCCCTGCTCGTAAATGTCCGCAATTGTTTGATCGCCATTGAGGCAAATTGGTAAAGCTGCAAAATCAACACCCGCTGAGGTTTTGACTGACCACCAAGCTGTGGCATCGAAATGCTCTTTGAGGATTGGGCAGTCGAAGTTCGCCAGCAGTCGTCGGCAACCTTGGCCGAACCGCTTCATGGTGTTGATCAGTTCATCAAGATTGGCGTAGTGGTCGGTGTGATCTAACTCCAAGTTGGTGATCACGCCGAGCGTTGCCTGAAACTTGACGAGAGATCCATCAGATTCATCAGCTTCTGCTACTAGCAGTCGTCCTTTGCCCACATGGCCATTGCTGTCGTAGTAAGGCACGACACCACCAATCACAGCTGTTGGGTCTTGATCGGTTGTGGCCAGCAGTGTAGTGAGCAGGGTGCTGGTGGTGGTTTTGCCATGGCTTCCGGCTACTGCAATAGATGGTTGTGCCTGAATCAAGGCAGCAAGGAGGTCTGAGCGATGCAAGATTTTCAATTGAGACAGCTTGGCTGCCTTGAGCTCAGGATTGCTCTTGGGAATGGCTGTGCTGATCACAACCAAAGGAAGGAGATCTACGTTGCTACAAATGGCATCGATGTTTGCGGCGCTCTGATCGCGGAAGACTCTTACTCCTTGAGCTCTCAGTTGCTCAACGGCAGTGTTTTCTCGTGAGTCGGAGCCGGAGACGATATGACCTCGATTCACCAGAATTAGAGCTAGTGCAGACATGCCGATACCGCCAACACCTATGAAGTGGATGGGTTGCTGGCGGTTGAGCGTGCTGGTCAATGGGCAAAACCATAGGCTCAAAAGATAAGCCAGTCTTGGGCTAAAAGCCCGTCATTCTTATGTTTTGGAGAGGTCCGGCCGGGGTTGACCTTGTGCCAGGTATGGGCCGCCTCCTCATCCGGAACAGCGGAAAGTGCAACCTATTTCTGTATGATCGGCGGCCACTTCCCTTGCGGTTTCCCCGTTTTTGTTATGACTCTGCGTGTTGCGATCAATGGATTCGGCCGAATCGGTCGCAACTTCATGCGTTGTTGGCTAAGCCGAGGTGCGAACACGGGTATTGATGTGGTTGGCATCAATGTCACTTCTGACCCTAAGACCAATGCTCATCTGCTTAAGTACGATTCAATTCTTGGACAGATCAAGGATGCGGAGATCGGTTATACCGATGACACTTTTGTTATCAACGGCAAAACCATTAAGTGTTTTTCAGATCGCAACCCCTTGAATCTTCCTTGGAAGGAGTGGGGTATCGATCTTGTGATCGAGTCCACCGGGGTTTTCAATACTGATGTGGGGGCTAGTAAACACATCGAGGCTGGTGCGAAGAAAGTGATCCTCACGGCTCCAGGTAAAGGAGATGGTGTTGGCACATATGTCGTGGGCGTCAATGCTGATCAGTACCGTCACGGTGATTTCAATGTTCTCAGTAATGCCAGCTGCACAACCAATTGCCTGGCACCAATCGTGAAGGTGCTTGATCAGACCTTTGGGATCAATAAGGGCCTGATGACGACTATTCATAGCTACACCGGTGATCAGCGGATCCTCGATAACAGCCATCGAGATCTTCGCCGTGCTCGTGCGGCAGCCATGAATATTGTTCCGACCTCAACTGGCGCTGCCAAGGCTGTGGCTTTGGTTTATCCACAGATGAAGGGCAAGCTCACGGGTATTGCCATGCGTGTACCAACCCCAAACGTTTCAGCGGTAGATCTAGTTTTTGAGTCTGGTCGTTCCACGACTGCTGAAGAAGTGAATGCTGCACTCAAATCGGCTTCTCAGGGTGGCATGAAGGGAATCATTAAATATGGTGATCTTCCTTTGGTTTCTAGTGACTACGCCGGTACTAATGAATCCACCATCGTTGACGAGGATCTCACGATGACTATTGGCGACAATTTGGTGAAAGTGGTTGCTTGGTATGACAACGAGTGGGGTTATAGCCAGAGGGTTGTCGATCTCGCTGAGATTGTGGCCAAGAATTGGAAGTGATCTTTCAGAGGATTACTACTTTCTGAGCTTCTAGCTTCTTTTTGAGTTATAAACCCCTCCTATTAGCGAGGGGTTTATTCTGTTTCTTTATTGGAAATGTTTGAAGCTTGAGAAGTTGCTCACTTCTCCTTTGCCATGCGCCCATTCCACCCGAGGTGGGCCTTGTTCCATGACACCAATGATTTGGCTTGATGGAAGAACTTGCAGCCAAGCGGTGGCCCATTTCGGTGGCAGGCTGAGAATAAGTTCAAAGTCTTCTCCGCCATTTAGGCACCAGCTATCCCAGTGTTGGCCTAGTGGCCAGTCAGGGTCTTTGGGTAGGCCTGTTGGATCAAGAATCGCCCGGCAACCGCTGCTTCTGCAAAGGCCTTGAACCGCTGCCAGAAGTCCGTCACTACTGTCGGTGCCCCCAGCTCGCCATGGAAGTTCAGCAGGCTTACAGGTTTGAAGAGCGTGGAGTGCCTTCAGGCATGGTTGAGGGTGTTGATGAGCTTCTATCGCTTTTTGTTTGAGTTTGTCTGGCAGCAGGGCTGCTTCTATCAGTGGATCTGAGCGAAGTAGGGCCAGGCCAAGACGGCTGAGGCCATGGGGACCACTGACGACAAGAGAATCTCCAGGTTGGGCTTGGGAGCGGTGCAACCGTACTGGCCCGAGAGTGCCCAGGGCGGTGATTGCGAGTAGTCGTTGATCCCCTCGGGAACAGTCGCCGCCCAGCAAGGTCCCCCCAAACTGTTTCAATGCGGCTTCTATGCCTAAATAAACCTTCTCTACCCAGTCCCAGGGGGTCTCTGGAGGGACTACAAGTCCGACAGTGATACCCAGAATCTGATCAACGCCACTGGCTGCTAGGTCGGAAAGGTTGGCGGTTACGCAACGCCAACCAACATCTTTTGGAGTCGTGGTGTCTTCGCTGAAGTGAATGCCTTCCACCATGACATCGGTATTAATGAGGAGTTCTCCCTCATTGGTGTGGACTTGCGCTGTGTCGTCGTCAAGTTGGCCAGCAGGAGCAAAGCGGGCTAGTCGATGCAGTAGTTCGTTTTCACCAAGTTGGGCTAGGGTTTCGCCCATACACAAGTCCTCAGGCGTGGGGCTTCAGCCGATCAGCTCCATCGACAACTTTGATGGATAAGATTTGATCACCAATTTCGAGTTTTTTAAGTAACTCGGTACCTTCAACGACATAGCCAAAGGCTGCATTGCGGCCATCCACCAAGTTGAGACCAGCTGGAGTTAATTCTGCATCATAGAGAAATAGAAAGAACTGGGAGGAACCGTCGTCTATAGCCTGGTCGGAATGGGCCCATCCGAGTGTGCCAAGGGCGGCGAATGGAAGGACTGGTGTGGCTTTGTAAAGACCGATGTCTTCAAAGGTTTGGTTGTAAAAAGGAGTTGGTTCCTCTGGAATACGGATTTCCAGAGGAACTTGACGTTCTTTCTTGGTTGTTGGGTCGATGTATCCGCTTTCAGGTCCTGTGGGGTCACCGCTTTGTAGTACGTAATTGTCTTCAGCGCGTGTGAATGGCAATCCGTCATAAAAGCCTTTGAGAGCTAGGTCTACGAAGGCGCCGGCTGTTAGAGGGGCGTTGTAGCCATCAATCACAGCAGTGATGTTCCCTTTTGTGGTTTTGATCGATACAGTTGCTCTTCCGAGAAGCCGCGGTAGTGAGTTGAATTCCTCAGGGATGGTGTAAGGAAAATCATTCACCAATAGCGCTTCTAGATCACCGATCTGCTTGAGACTTTCGCGACGTAGGTCGATGAAGCGATCTACGTTTTGATTACTGGCTGCATCCCCCAGGGCCTGGACCGTTTTTCCCAAGGATTCCAAAAGTGCTTCACCCTTTTCTCGAGATGCTTCTGGGATGGCTGCGAGGATGCTCTTTTTGCGGGTTATTACTAGGAACTGACTAGAAGAAGCAGCTTCGTTTAGCGCAACCCAGCGATTGCCCTTTGAAGACCCAACCACTTTGCTAGTGGCCTCAAGGGTGGCTTGCATTTGGCGGAGATCTTTTTGTTCGATTGGTAGGGCATTTCGCAGGATTGCGGCACCATCGGTCACTGCACTTCCAGCTGGCAGAGCAGCCAGAACAGGATCACCCCAATTCAGTAAAAGTACTGCGAGCACTGTGATCAGGCTGGTCAGTAGAGGAGTATTTGGCATGTGGAACTCTTCTTGTGCTGGGACTTTGGCACAGCCGTATGATCCATCTGATCCGTTCAGCGGGAATGATCTCAAGTAACGACTTCCGCACTGGCACCTCGATTGAATTAGACGGTTCTGTTTGGCGTGTAGTCGAGTTTTTGCATGTGAAACCGGGTAAGGGTTCAGCATTTGTGCGTACCAAGTTGAAGGCGGTGCAGAGCGGCAACGTGGTGGAAAAAACCTTTAGGGCTGGGGAGATGCTTCCGCAGGCCTTGCTTGAGAAGTCGACTCTTCAACACACTTATATGGAGTCCGGTGACTATGTCTTTATGGACATGTCTAGTTATGAGGAAACCAGGCTTACAGCGCAGCAGATTGGTGACAGTCGTAAATACCTCAAGGAAGGGATGGAGGTGAATGTGGTCTCATGGAACGGAAATCCTCTTGAGGTGGAGCTCCCCAATTCTGTGGTGCTTGAAATCACTGAAACTGATCCTGGTGTTAAGGGTGATACCGCTACCGGTGGCACTAAGCCCGCCATCCTTGAGACTGGGGCTCAGGTGATGGTTCCTTTGTTTCTTTCTGTGGGCGAGAAAATTAAAGTCGATACACGTAACGACAGCTACCTCGGTCGCGAGAACTAATGGCTATGCAGCTCGATCATGATCAACTGCACCAGTTGCTTGCAGCCTTGGCGGAAAGCGACATACAGGAATTTCGCCTTGAGGGAGATGATTTTCGTCTAGAGGTCAGGCGGAACATCCCTGCACCAGCAGTGGTGGCTCCGGTGATGCCATTGTCTTCGACCGTTGAGATGCCTTCACCGGCTCCAGAACCGAGAGTTGAGATGGTCGGACCTGGGACTCCGCCTCCAGCGGTACCAGGTTCAAGAACTGATTTCCTGGAGGTAACGGCACCGATGGTCGGCACGTTTTACCGTGCTCCTGGCCCTGGGGAATCCCCATTTGTAGAAGTTGGTAGTCGCATCGGTGTCGGTCAGATCGTGTGCATTTTGGAGGCCATGAAGTTGATGAATGAGTTGGAATCTGAAGTCAGTGGCGAGGTGGTTGAAATCCTTGTAGATAACGGCACGCCAGTTGAGTTCGGTCAGGTTTTGATGCGTGTTAAGCCTGGCTGATCAGCGTGATTCCGTGAGCTCCCAGGCGGCTTTTAGGGCGGCCAACATGCTGTCGGGTCTGGCACATCCCTTTCCGGCAATGTCAAAGGCGGTGCCGTGATCAGGTGAGGTACGTAGAAATGGAAGCCCAAGGGTGGTGTTGACGGCCGAGTCGAAAGCCAGCAGCTTCATTGGGATTAGACCTTGATCGTGGTATAAGGCCAGGATCCCGTCTGGGGTTTGGGCGCAAGGGATGCCATGCCAAGCCTTTGCAGCTGAAAGCCAACATGTGTCGGGAGGTAAAGGACCGTCTAGTTGGATCTCAGGGTGCTCCGTTTTCCATCTGTTCAGCATTGGGATCAACCATTTCAGCTCTTCATGGCCCAGTTGGCCTTGCTCGCCAGCGTGGGGATTGAGGCCTGCGACTGCAATGGATGGATCGGTTTTGAATCTTTGGCAGAATGCCTTGAGTACGTTGAGCTTCGCTCTAACCAACTCAGGGGTAAGCACTTGTGGGACTGCTGCTAGCGGGATATGGGTTGTTGCTAGCAGAGTGTTGAACCGCCAGCCGTTATGAGGTGAGATCGCGGTGAAGAGCATGGAGGCTTGATCAGCTCCCACCAGTTCTTTAAGTCGTTCGGTTTGACCGGGATAGTGATGGCCTGCTGCATGCCAGGCCTGCTTGGCAATAGGAGCGGTAACAAGGGCGCGGGCTCGACCCTTCAAGAGGAGTTCTGTTGCCTTTGTCAACCATAGAAAGCTTGCGGCTCCACTCTGTGCTGTGGGGTATCCAGGCTGAAGTGTGCTCTGCAGGGGTAGATCTTTGATGTCGAGGTTCTTTGGATTGGCTAGGGGAGAGATCCCTTGAGCTTGTAATTGGGCATAGGTCAGTTCTAGGCTTTTTCGACAGCCAACCAGCTGGGGATGCAGCTTTGATGGCAAGCTTGGTGAAGCGAGGGCCTTTAGGGTGACCTCCATCCCGATGCCAGCGGGATCGCCGATGGCGATAACGATAAGTTGATTAGCGTCAAAGCCTTCAGAAGGCATAGCCATGATGCGCTGGTTGCTGCTTGGTTTGCTGTTGTTTGGTCTTGGTACCGGATTGCGGAATGGTTGGTTGGTGGTGCATTGGAGTCAGTTTTTGCGCGATGCCGGGTTGACATTTATCGATCCAGAGAAGCCCTTTAATTGGAACGAGTTCATTCTTGGTGGTCCGGATCGGGAACGTTCAACAACTAAGGAAAATTCGTCTGTGAGACCTTGAAACCTTCTGCCAGATAACAGTCTCTAAGGCCGGATTGATAGTTGGGATGCATCAGGGAATAGCCAAGCTCGCGGCATAAGAGCTGATTGCTGACCCTGCGATTCTCTTGCCAGAAGGAGAGTGCCATGGGATTCATCTGTGCAGCGGCAACTGCAAATGGCTCAATTTCGGGTAAGGACTTTCCAAGTAGTTGGGCGGCGAACCCGAGTACGTCTGTATAAGCTGTTGGCAGGTCATCGGTGACGTTGATCACGATGGGTCGCTGTCCATCAGCAGCGCATTGGATTAGGTGCAGGATGGCGCCTGCAATGTCATCGACATGAATTCTTGAAAACACTTGGTTGGGCTTATGGATCATTCTGCTTTGACCTGTGTTGACGTTTTTAAGCACTGAGCGGCCTGGTCCGTAGATGCCAGGCAGTCGCAGAATCTGCAGGGGTAATCCCGAAGCTTGCCAGGCCTCTTCACAGGCCAATCTTCTTTTGCTCCGTGCTTGTTGAGGCTGAGGGTGATCGATTTCTGTGACCCAGCGTCCTTGGCGATCTCCGTAAACCCCTGTGGTGGAGAGATAGCCAACCCATTGCAATGGCAACGCTCTGAGCTGGTCGCCCAAGCATGTCAGTACTGGATCTTTCCCATCGGCTGCTGGCGGTATGCAGCTGAGTAAATGCGTGACTCCTTCTAGAACTTTTGTGGCTGGCAACAGCTTGGTGGCACTATCAAATGCGATGTCTGCGTCTGGGCTGTTGATGTCTCTGCGGCTGCAGATAGCAGTGCTGCCAAGTGCTCTCGCCAGAGCCACTACATGCTGGCCACTGAATCCTCCACCGAGAACCAGCAACTTTGAGCCGGTGGGGAGAGGCGGACTCCGCTTGACAAGCTCTGTGAGCATGAGTACAAATGTATTATATTCTGGGTTTGGTCATGGCGAGCTCCTATTTGCGCGCTTCCGCGATTTCAGTGTCCATGCTGCCGCGTCGGGCATGTCCAAGGATCGTTCAAGGTCGGCAGATCAGTTCGGCTTTTCATTTTGTCTTGCCTTTGGCTTTGTTGACAGGTGCGATGCTTCTGGCTCCGGAGCAACCTGAGCAGCAGGCTTCTATTTGCCAAAGACATCACCCTGTGGTGGCCTGTCAGGTCTGGTGAGATTGGTTTAGGCCAGCTGGGGCATCCATTCTTCATCTTGGCTGATAACAGGAGCTTCTCTATGGTTGGTTTGGGTCCATTGAAGCAGCCTTAAAGCCAGTCTGAGATCGCCATCCATCCAGGCGCGGATGGCCATTGCGCGTCGCGGATCATAGAAACGTTGGCGCCTATACCACTCGAAGGCATCGGCATCTGATTTGTGACCGTTACAGGATAGACAGGCTGGAACGCAGTTTTGAGTAATACTTAAGCCACCGCGACTGCGAGGCAAAATATGGTCAATTGATTCAGAAGGTTTGCCGCAATAGATACAACTTTGAGCGGTATAGTTGTGAAGGGATTTTCTCCATCTTCGCACACGTAATTTGGGGCAGAGATCTTCGAGGAAAACCGCGTCCCTATTGTGCATCTGAGTTTCTCGGTTTTGTGAAGTGTGCCGCGCATGCTCTTTGAGTCAATGTGTCTAAATATCTATTTTGACTTGCTTTGCGCTGCTTTTTACAGTGGTTGCTTTCGCGCTTGCTAGTAAGGCAATGGGGCGTAAATTAGGTGTTCTCTTGAGCAGTGAAGTTCACGCCTAAATCGTCTTCCAGCTGTTATTTGGGTCTGACTGCGGCGGGTTTGGTCAAGGTGACGTTCCCTTTCGATGCGGTCACTCAGGCTCAGCTTCGCAAAGTGAGGCCTCGTGGAATTTGGCGTGGTACTCGCCAGGGCTGGGAATTTCCTTTGGTTGCGGCTCAACATTTGCAGAGGCAGTTTGGCTCACGTTTTTTGGTGCAGGATGACTTGGCTCAGTGGCTGAGTTGGTTCGAACAGCCTTTGCCACCGATGCCGCCCCATCGCGATCTCGTGAGCTATGCAGACCTTGAGGTTGTTTTGACAGATGGTCGTAGACCTCTTCCGCATCAGTGCTCTGGAGCCCGTTGGTTGTTGGCGCGGCGCGGTGCAGTCTTGGCTGATGAAATGGGTCTTGGTAAGACTCTTACCTCTCTTTTGGCGGCTCGCGCGATGGTGAGATGTGCTGATGTACGGGTCATGGTGGTGGCGCCGGTGGGTCTTCATGACCACTGGCGTATCGAAGCTGCAAGTCTTGATTTGCCGGTGTGCATCCATAGCTGGGCTCGTTTGCCTAGGGAATTGCCGGCGGCGGGAACGCTTCTGTTGGTGGATGAAGCGCATTTCGGCCAGTCCATCAAGTCAAGACGAACTCAGGCTCTTTTAAGGCTTGCGCGGCATCCGCGTTTAAGGGCTATTTGGTTACTCACCGGGACGCCGATGAAAAATGGTCGTCCTGATCAGCTTTATCCACTGCTGGCGGCCATTGATCATCCTTTGGCTCGAGATCAACGCAAGTTTGAAGAGCGTTTTTGTCAGGGTTACTGGCGAGATCAAGGTGGACAGCGACGCTGGCTTTCACGTGGTGCGAGTGATCTCGATGCTCTAGGGAAGCTCACACGGCCATTGGTTCTGCATCGACGCAAGCAGACTTTGCTTGGCTTGCCCCCAAAACGTCGTCAAGAGCATCGGGTTGTTCTTACAGAGTCAGAGTCTCGTGGTTTTGACCATCGTCTCGCTCTTGTCACTGACAACTATCGCCATCGTGTTCAGCAGGGTTTGGTGCGTTCAGATGCGGAATCGCTGGCGGTGCTTACGGCTTTGCGTCAGATTGCAGCGGAGTTCAAGCTGCCAGCAGTGGAGACTGTTGTGGCAGCACTTCTTGCTGAGGGGCAAGCCGTTGTCCTTTTCAGCAGTTTTGTTGGTCCTTTGCTGCTTTTGCAGCAACGCTTAGGGGGTGAGTTGTTAACTGGGCGTCAGCGTCCAGGCCAGCGTCAAGAAGCTGTGAATCGTTTTCAATCAGGGATGAGTTCCCTTTTGTTGGCAACCTATGCAGTAGGCGGGCTTGGTTACACCTTGCATCGCGCTAGGCATGTGGTTTTGCTTGAACGTCACTGGACACCTGGTGATGTGGATCAGGCTGAGGATCGTTGCCATCGATTGGGGATGGATGGTGGACTCACGAGTCACTGGTTCCAACTGGGTTTTGCAGATCAGCTGGTGGATTCTCTGATAGCAAGTAAGGCCGAGCGGATTGAGGTATTGCTTGGTTCTCGTCGTGTTGGACTCAAGCGTCAGCCTTTGCCAGTCATGTTGAGATGTTGCATGCAGGAGTCTTTACGCACGGTTAGTTCGTGACGCACCATCGGATCAGCTGACGTGCCTTGTTGATTCAGAAGCTTTAGGCCTTTGGAGACATCTTGACAAGCCAAATTGGTTTGGCCAAGCAGGGTGTAGATCAGTGACCGGTCGTTGAGTGGTTCAGGGTCGTTTTGATGTTGGTTCACTACGCTATTGCAGCGCAGTAGGGCTTGGTCGAGTCCTTTGAGGTCAAGATTTTCCAAGCAAGCTTGGGACGAGATATTCGATTCAGCAGATGGATTGGTTGGTGCTGAGCGACTGTTGCAGCTAAGACCGGAAAGCAGCAATCCGCTCAGACATAGTTTGGCAAGGAAGCGAGGGAATTTAATAGCTGTAGTGCTGCTCATGATCTGTACTTGAAGGAGTGGTGGTGTTGGTATTACCAGAGCTATAGGAGTCGATGACAGTCTCATCACCACTTACTTGATCAGCTCCAGATGAAGAGCCTTTGTTACCTCCGTAGAGATCACCAAGGTATTGACCGCAGTTTGGATAATTGCTGGGTTCATTGACCACTGCTTCAGTAATTAATACGGCAGCATGCTTTGGTGAGGTCTTGAAAAGGCTATTTCCCTGGCGTTTGATTAGGGCATAAGAGGCAGTCCAGCTCACCTCATGGTTATTGCCATTACTACGCATGAAGCAGTAGATCTGGGCTCCTTTGCTTGCGGCATCAGTTGTTGCTGACTGGGCAGCTGTGGCAGAAAGACTGATTCCCACAAGGCCTAGCAGTGTGAGTGAAAGGGCAACTCGATTTCGATTTCGATTCATCGCTTGCAAGTCAACACAGTATTGATCAACTTATCGATTGAAACTGTCCTGTCCAGGTTTAATCAGGAATCAATGAGTCCTAATGGGGCCAATAGCTTCACCAGAAGCGGTAGTACCAAAAGTACGGTGATTAATCTCACAGCATGCAGGGTGGCGACTGCAGCACCGACGCCGAATTCCGCACCTACCAGACTCATGCCACTGATGCCTCCTGGGGCAGCGCCGAGGAGAGAAACCACAGGGTCAATACCTAGTAATCGACTGCTCCAAAGACCGATCACTATCCCAGTAAGTACAAGGGTCAGAGTGATCAGTAGGGCTGGTTTCCAGAGGTTTTGCAGCTCCCCTAGGGAGCTTTTGGTCAGGCCGGTACCGATCACCGTGCCGATGGCGATTTCAATTGCGGTGCGTGTTCCTGAGGGCCATTCAGCAACATCAAGGCGACCGGTCATGCTCACGAGCCCTGCACCTAAAAGAGCACCTGCAAGGGGTGCTGCTGGAATGCCAGTGCGCAATGTCAGCAGACCCAATGCTGTTCCTGCCATGAGATAAATCAGTAACGTTGCCAGAGAAGGCATGGGATCGATTTGAAACAGTACAGATACTTTGAGCGCAAATGATTCTCCTCACCATCTGCCTAATGACTTGAGCCTTTATTCCTCATGTGTTGTCATCGGGACAAAGTATTTGTTTGTGGCTATGTCCTCGTCAGTTTCTTTTCGAATTACTCGTACTGCAGAAGACCTGGTTCAGACGATCACTGCTTTATCGCAGAGGCTCGTTAAATTGGAGCAGCGTCAGGAGGCTTTGGAGTTTCAGTTGAGACAGCAGAGCGAACCTCAGAGGATTCCCGCAGAGGAAATGGAGATGCTCGATGGGGTTGAGCAGCTTTTAAAAGAGTGCCAGGAACTTCTTGATAGTTCTGATCAAGCTGAGGATCAAGCCCGAGAAGAACCTCAGTCTTGGTCAGGGGAACCAGACACTCTTGCGGCATGAGGGTGGCATCGGGTGCACAATAAAAAGAAAGGCATCCATGGCTTTAACCATTTCTGCCTCTGGCAAAGCTGGGGTTACCAGCTCAGTATTTTCACCGTTAGTGAGATCTTCTATCAGACTTCAGGCCTTCCATGAGGGGGGGCATCAGCTCGAGAAGCTTGAATTTGCATTGGCTGTTGCCGCAACTCGTGGTGACCAGACTCGTGCGTCAGTCTTAAGAGCTCAGATCGAAACTATGGGAGGCAACATTGAGGAGCCAGGAACCTGATTTAGCCCCCTTATATTTTTTATACATATCAATTGGCTGATTTGGGCAACAACATTTGCTGTTTTGATGCTCGATATTGCTTGTACTAGACAATTCGCGTTAAACTTTCAATCAAGGGGTTCAGCTCAGCAGTCTTGACGTCTACTTTTTTGAGAACAACAGCGGGCACGAATTCCGCTTCTATTCAACGCGAGGTTTACTTGAAGGCCGCGAGTGGTTTTTTTGACCGAGCTTCTGCACAGGCTGAAGCGGGAGATTTTCAGGCTGCTGGCAGTTTGATTCTTAAGGCATTAGATCAGGAGCGTCGTGCAGGAGTGGTTGGCCCACAAGTTCTTCAATTAATCAAGCCCAGATCC
The DNA here is from genome assembly GCF_000011485.1 of Prochlorococcus marinus str. MIT 9313. Taxonomy (NCBI): domain Bacteria; kingdom Bacillati; phylum Cyanobacteriota; class Cyanophyceae; order Synechococcales; family Prochlorococcaceae; genus Prochlorococcus; species Prochlorococcus marinus. Next base: position 42,176 of record NC_005071.1, read on the forward strand.
TGAATTTGCATTGAATAATGCTTTGAAGCCTATTCTCAATTAGGCAGGCTTTTTGGTTTGTTAAATATGAATGAGTATTCTATGAACCTTGATTAATCCTTTGATAAGCGGGTGACCGGATTCGAACCGGCGACGTTCAGCTTGGGAAGCTGACATTCTACCACTGAATTACACCCGCATTTGATCAGTTTAGATCAGCTTTAGTTCGTTTTGTTGGCGAGCACTGTTATCTCAGAATTGCTGCTGCTGCTGCCAGGCCATCTCCCATGTTGCCTTTATGCAAGCCAAGAGATTGCAAGGTGGATTCGATGGCAGCTATGGCAGTGAGGATATCTCTATCACATACGAATCCAAGATGGCCGATACGGAAGACCTTCCCTTTTAGATGATCCTGTCCACCTGCTAGCAGGATGTCGAATTTCTCTTTGACAGTTTTGCGCAGTTGCTCTGCATCAATTCCCTCAGGTGCGACTGCGGTGATCGCTGGGCTGCCGTGTCCTTCAGCTGCATACAGTGGCAGGCAGATGGCCTTCATGCCGGCCTGAGCGGCTGCGCGATGGCGAGCATGACGTTCAAAGATGGCTTCCAGTCCTTCTGACTGCATCATTCCCAGCGCAGATTCCAGTGCGAAGTAGAGATTCACAGCAGGGGTGAATGGATTGCTGTCTTGAGCGGCAGTTTTTCGGTATGGCCCCAGATCGAGATAAAACTTCGGTAGATCCGATTGTTGATGCGCTTGCCAGGCTCGTTCACTCATGGCCACGAAGCTGAGACCTGGAGGCATCATGTATCCCTTTTGGGAACCGGAGGCAACCACATCTAGACCCCAAGAATCCATGGGGACATTGCAGGCCCCAAGGCTTGTAACGCAATCAGCGATGGCTAGTGCTTTGCCATGAGTGCGGACATATTTGCTGATGGTTTCAAGGTCGTTAATGACCCCGGTTGAGGTTTCCGAGTGGGTGAGAATTACGGCTTTTATTGTTTTGCCATTATCTGCTTCCAGTGCTTTTTTGAAGGCTTCTGGGTCTAACGGTTGTCCCCAGTCTGCTTTTATCACTTGTACGTCCAGGCCGTAAGCCTTAGCCAGCTTTACCCAGCGCTGTCCAAACTTGCCGTTGTCGCCGCAGAGGACCTTGTCGCCGTAGCTGAGGGTATTGATGATTCCTGCTTCCATCGCAGCGGTACCGCTTCCAGTGATAACTAGAACATCTGCTTTGGTCTGATGCAGCCAGCGCAGCTGCTCGGTGGTATGTCTAACGACGGCTTGAAACTCTCCACTGCGATGGCCGATGGGGTGGCGACCCATGGCTTTGAGTACTGTTTCGGGAACCGGTGTAGGACCCGGGATCATCAGGGTGAGTTTGTCCTGCACGGCCTAAGGCTTAGTAATGAACCATCCTCAAAAATACCTAAGCAAGGGTTTTTTATCGATCACGCCGATGCTGATTCAAGGGGGTTGACGCTCCCGGTTTGGGTCGCGGCTGCGGCCCGAGCTGCTACTGAAGCTTTGCTTGGCAGGCCTTTCAGTGCTTCTCAGTTGCTTGAATTGCCTGATCGCGACGAACCTTTGGCTGTTTCAGTCACCTCGGCAGCGGTTTTGGCTGGAGGTGAACAGGCTTTGGCAATCAGCCATTGCGATCCAGGTTCAGGTCTGGATCTCACAAGAGGTTTGGAGATTTGGGTGTGTGTTCAGTGGCAGGAGTTGGTTGATGATGAGTTGAATGTTCATTCAGAAGCCTGGCTGAATCTCTTGGCAGGCAAGGGTGTTGGCACGCTGGGGTCCGGTGGAGAGGCGTGTGTGTCTCGATTTGCACGCGAGCTTTTGAGTCGTAATTTGTACCCCCTGGTGCCTTCGGGTCGAGGGTTGCAGTTGGAAGTTGTGTTGCCTAGGGGTAGAGATTTGGCAGCACGTACCAGTAATGCAGCTTTTGGGGTTGTGGATGGCTTGGCCTTGATTGGTACCCAGGCGGATGTGCAGGTCAGCGCCTCTCCTGATCAGTTGCAGCAGACCATTGAGCAACTACGTCGGCAAAGTGCCGCTTCAGATTTTTGTGGAGCAATGACTTTGGTGATTGGTGAGAATGGTCTTGATCTAGCTCGACAGTTGGGGTTGGCTGCCCAGCCGCTCCTCAAGATTGGCAATTGGTTGGGGCCTGTCATCGTGGCCGCGGCAGAGGCTGGGGTGGAGCAATTGTTGTTGTTGGGGTATCACGGCAAGTTGGTGAAGTTGGCAGGGGGGATTTTTCATACTCATCACCATCTGGCAGATGGTCGTTTGGAGGTGCTTGCGGCCATGGCTGTGCGAGAAGGATTGCCGTTGGATCTGATCCGGCAACTTGGCCAGGCTGATTCCATGGAGGCAGCATTGAAGATGCTGGAAGCTCAAGACCCAGAGCTGGTACGCAAGCTTTGGTATCGGCTGGCGGTAACAGTGGAGCATCGCAGTGCTGCCTACCTTGCCCGTTATGGCTCATGGTCGATAGCTATTGGGGCAGCTCTTTTCGATCGTCAGCGACGGTTGCGCTGGGCTGGTCCCCAAGGGTCTCAACAGTTGGCTGTCTTGGGAGTGACCCCTGAGGATTCACCGATAAGCCTTTCTCTACCCTGAACGTTCTGTTGGTTGACTCCAGAGGAGCTTTTTCGCTGATATGTCCAATTCCCAGTCTGAAGGTAAGCGCCAGCCGGCAATCGTCATTCTCGATTTTGGCTCTCAGTATTCAGAGCTGATTGCCCGTCGGGTGCGAGAAACAGAGGTCTACTCATTGGTAATGAGCTATTGCACCTCAGCGGATGAGCTTCGCCAGCTTGCCCCGAAGGGCATCATTTTGAGTGGCGGACCTAGCTCTGTGTATGCCGAGAGAGCGCCGCTTTGTGATCCGAACATTTGGGATTTGGGTATTCCTGTGCTTGGTGTCTGTTACGGCATGCAGTTAATGGTGCAGCAGCTGGGTGGTCGGGTGGAGGCTGCTATTGGCAAGGCTGAATACGGTAAGGCTCCCTTGCAGGTCGAGGACCCTAGGGACCTTCTCACCAATGTTGAAAGTGGCTCCACGATGTGGATGAGCCATGGTGATGTGGTGAGGGATTTGCCTGAGGGGTTTGTGCGGCTTGCTCACACAGCCAATACTCCTGATGCGGCGGTTGCTGATCACAATCGTCAGTTTTATGGCGTTCAGTTTCACCCTGAGGTGGTGCACTCAAGCCATGGAATTGCTCTGATTCGAAACTTCGTTTACCACATTTGTGGTTGTGAGCCGAATTGGACGACCACTGCATTTATTGAAGAAGCGATTGCTCAGGTGCAGGCTCAGGTGGGTCAGAAAAGGGTCTTGCTTGCTTTGTCTGGAGGAGTTGATTCCTCAACCTTGGCTTTTCTATTAAAAAAGGCCATTGGAGATCAGCTCACGTGCATGTTTATTGATCAGGGTTTTATGCGTAAAGGTGAGCCTGAATTCTTGATGGATTTCTTTGATCAAAAGTTCCATATCAATGTTGAATACATTAATGCTCGTCAACGCTTTATTTCTAAGCTCAAGGGGATTATTGATCCTGAGGAAAAGCGCAAGATCATCGGCACGGAATTTATCAGGGTGTTTGAGGAGGAAAGCAATCGTCTCGGTCCCTTTGATTATCTTGCGCAGGGCACTCTTTATCCGGATGTGATCGAGAGTTCTGGTACCAACATCGACCCGAAAACCGGAGAGCGGGTGGCCGTGAAGATCAAGAGCCACCACAATGTGGGCGGTCTTCCCAAAGATTTGCAGTTCAAATTGGTGGAGCCACTTAGGCGATTGTTTAAGGATGAAGTGCGTAAGGTAGGCCGTGCTTTGGGGCTGCCTGAGGAGATTGTCCGCCGCCATCCTTTTCCTGGGCCAGGTCTGGCGATTCGTATCCTTGATGAAGTTAACGATGAAAAGCTCAATTGCTTACGCGATGCTGACTTAATCGTGCGAGAGGAAATCCGTGAGGCGGGTTTATATCACGAGATTTGGCAGGCTTTTGCCGTATTACTACCGGTTCGCTCTGTCGGGGTAATGGGGGATAAACGCACCTATGCCTGGCCGATTGTGCTGCGATGTGTCTCCAGTGAGGACGGCATGACAGCGGATTGGTCGCGTTTACCTCATGAACTTTTGGAGCGTATCTCCAATCGAATTGTCAATGAAGTGAGAGGTGTAAACAGGGTTGTGCTTGACATTACCAGTAAGCCTCCTGGAACGATTGAGTGGGAATAGTTTAAGTATTAAATTTTTCTCTTCACCCTAAATTGCGGCTTCACGTTTTATTGGAGGTGATGCAGAGTTGCACATTCTGGTATCAGTTTTAAGAACTCTACGATTTTAGTTGGATTGAGAATGTTATTTATCTTGGCCTTTGATAAGCTTGCACTTTTCTTGTCAATTGTTGTTTGAATCAGTTTGTTTCATGCTGCTAATGATCAACTTTGACTTTCGCTTATTTGGCAATCATTGCCGATGTGTTGATGGTGACAAACATTAGATGATCTTTCTAGCGTCGAATCTTGTTCGCCAACCCTCTCTGCTCTAACTCGGCTGCATGAGCTCAAGTCATCTTCGAGAATGCTCTGCATCACTCAATCTTGTTGATTCGCACCCTTGAAGTGAAAGTCGACTCTGTTGAGGTGATCAGGGACTGGTGAAGCTCAGAATGACTCGATAACCTGGGCCACTGGCCTAGAGACTTTTGACCGTCGCCCACCAGCAAGACATACAGCTAGATCGCCGTTTGCAACAGGACAGCATTCAGTTTGCGGGTAAGACCGTTTATATCAACCCTTTCCTGTACTGGCGAAGGTTTGACAGCAACACCGATCGTTGGTTAAGGGAGCCCGGTCAGTTGGGTGAAGACCAGATCAGCCTCAATCGTGGTCGCTTTTACCCTGAGCTTGATTGGGCCCTGTTGGATGAGAGCCAAAGGGATATCAAGGATGCTGCTGTTGAGATGTTCCTTAAAAGTTTGGAGCTGATCGGCACTTTTCACCCTGAACTTACAGCTGGCCAGTTGCTTGAGGTCGAGCGCAAGATGGCGGTCACCAAGAAGCAGTCTTTTGAGCGCTGGGTCGAGAAGTCGTTTCGCAGGCGTTTCAAACAAGAGTCTCGTGAGCGCAAGCGCTTTGCTCGTGAGCGTTTTTTGCGGTCTTGGAGGGAATGGTTCAGCTTGGAGACAACGCATCATGCTGTGGGACCAATGGTGGCGTTATTGGTTTTGGCAGGTTTTGGGGGCTGGTCGATGGGAATGTCTCAAACGTCTTGCCCAACACTTTTGATCCCTTCCGAGCAAACTGTTGTTAGGTAGACCTTTGAGGCTTGCATGGCCGACGATTCGTTCGACAGCCTTCGCCTTTCCCTGATGCAGGATGCTCTTCCTGTTGGCTTGGCGATGGTTGATCGGGTTCGTCGTGGTGGAGCGAGAAAAATGGTGGAAGCTTTTACGGGCTCAAGTGATCCCCTCCAGGAGCTCCGTGTTGAAGGAGAAGCTGCTGCTCGATCAGTACGTGATCGATTAGATCAGGTCAGCCCAGGGCTGGGGAATCCTGTGATGGCAGTGAATGTGGCCGTTGATGATGTCGTTGTGAATTCCCCAGACCCTCAGGATCAGCAGATTTTGCTGGAGGTGCTGGCCAGGATTGAGGGACGGCTTGATGCTCTTCAGCTTCACCTGCAGAAAGATGTTGGTGAAAAATCGCCAACATCAGGCGTGGAACAAAGCTGACGTTGATGAGCGGATCGCGGCCTTTGGGACGTGCCAATCAGCGGCACAGTGGTTTAGGCCAGCAGCCCAAGGTCTTGTTTGCGCTGGTGCTTTTGTTTAGTGGTGCCATGGTGGCGCGGTTGACCTGGTTACAGCTGTTGGAAGGGGCCCGATACCGAGAGTTGGCAGATGAAAATCGGATTCGCTTGGTACCCCGCTCACCGATTCGTGGTCGGCTGCTCGATCGTCAAGGCCGTGTACTTGCCTCAAGCAAGCTCAGCTACAACCTTTATTTGCAGCCTCGATTGGTGAGTGATGTTAATTGGCCTGGGCTTCGTGACAGTCTTTCTCAGTTGCTCAATCTTCCTAAGCAGGATTTAGATCAGCGCAGGCGACAGGGGGTTGGCATGGATGGCTATCGCATCACTTTGGCAACTGATTTGAAACCTGAGCAGGTGCTGCGTTTTCGAGAGCAGGCTCGCAGTTTTGAAGCGGCCCAGGTCGATGTGGATGTACTCCGTCACTACCCGCACGGCACTTTGGCCGCTCATGTTTTGGGTTATACCCAGCCAATTACTGAAAAGGAGTTTAAAACTCTCGCTGATCAGGGTTATGAGATTAGAGATCGCATTGGCCGAATTGGAGTAGAGGCAGCCTATGAACCTCATTTACGAGGGAAGTGGGGTGGTCAGATGCTTGAAGTCAACGCTATGGGAGAGGTGCAGCGCAGTCTTGGTGACAAGCCTTCACAGGCGGGTAAAGACCTCCTCCTCACACTGGACCTTGATTTGCAGTTGGCTGCTGAAAAGGCTCTTGAAGATAAGCCTGGCGGTGCAGTTGTAGCACTCGACCCTCGTAACGGTGCTATTCGCGCCATGGCTAGTCGCCCTGCCTTTGATCCCAATTTTTTCTCAAAACTGGTCACCACGCAGAAGGAGTACGACAAGCTTTTTGCTTCGTCGAGCAAGCCATTGCTCAGTCGGGCCATGAATGCCTATGACCCTGGGAGTACTTGGAAACCTGTGACAAGTATGGCGGGTATGGAGAGTGGCAAGTTTCTGCCTGATGTGCGTTTAAAGACGGCGGCATGCATCACTTATGGGGGGCATTGTTTCCCTGACCACAACGGTGTCGGATTTGGCACGATCGGTTATGAGGATGCGCTGCGCTTTTCCAGCAATACCTTCTTTTATCAGGTGGGTGTGGGTGTGGGTTCTAAGGCGCTTTATGAAGCCGCCATCAAGCTTGGTTTCGATGCCCGCACTGGGATTGAGATTGGCTATGAGGAGAGTAAGGGCTTGGTGGGCCATCAGGCCTGGGCGGCTAAAGGTCGGGGTTGGGCTGAAGCTGGAACGACTCCTTGGATTCCCGAGGACATGGCCAGCGCCTCGATTGGTCAATCTGTGGTTCAGATCACTCCTTTGCAACTTGCTCGCGCTTATGCAGTATTTGCCAATGGGGGGTTTTTGGTCACTCCTCATCTGGCAGATGGTGCGATCGACTGGACTTCATCACTGCGACGCATCAAGGTCGATATCAAGCCATCCACATTGGCGACGATTCGGCGTGGTTTGCGAAAGGTTGTGCAGGATGGGACTGGTTCAGGTCTCAATTTGCCGAACTTTCCGCAAGTGGCTGGCAAGACGGGCACTGCTGAGGACAGTACCGGTGGCTCTGATCACGCATGGTTTGCATGTTTTGCGCCATATCAGTCAGCAGAAATCGTCGTTGTTGCTTTTGCCCAGAACACTCCTGGTGGCGGTTCGGTCCATGCGTTGCCTATGGCACGGCAGGTGCTTCAGGCTTGGAATCGCACACGCTCTAGTTGAACGCACTGACTCTCAGAACACACTGATGTTTGGTCTCAGGCGGCCAGGTTGAGGGGTTGGCCGAGGATTGTTCTGTAGTAGCTCCGCAGTTGTTGCGTGGCACTGGCCCATCCCCAGCGTTCGGCTTCTTGACGGGCTGCTTTGCGCAGACCTTGACGCTCGAGATCGTTGCCGAGCAGTCGTCGGGTTGCATTGATCAGGCTGGTGGACCCTCCATCCACTCCATCCGGCTCGTAGAGACAGCCGTTGACTCCGTCGGTAATGATGTCTGGGATTCCGCCACGATTGGCTCCTACTACAGGACAACCTGCTGCCATTGCTTCCAGTAAAACGAGCCCAAGGGTTTCGGTGCTTGAGGGGAATAGAAAGGCATCCCCGCTTGCATATGCACTGGCTAGTTCTTCCCCTTCGAGATAGCCCACAAATGTTGTAGCAGTGCCTTCAAATGCTTTTTCCAGTTGCTGGCGGTGAGGTCCATCGCCTACTAGGGCCAATCGTGCCTCGGGTATGCGATCGAGAACAGGTTTGATGCGTTCGATTTGCTTTTCGGCGGAGAGCCGCCCTACGTAGAGAAGCAGGGCACCTTGATCGTCGTTTGTGTTCAAAAGGCGTAAGCGCATGGTTTCGTTGCGCAGTTCCGGTCGAAAGAGTTCGGTATCCACGCCGCGTTGCCACAGGGCGGTGTTTTGGATCCCTTTCTCGCTCAATTCAGCCACCATTGCTGTTGAGGTGCAGAGATTGAGTATTGCTTGATTGTGGGCTGCCTTGAGAAGTTCCCAGAGCAAGGGTTCCAGCATGCCCATGCCGTAATGCTCTAGGTATTTCGGGAGGTGGGTGTGGTAGCTAGCGATTAGAGGGATTCCGTTGGTTTTGGCGAGCCAAATTCCCCCAAGGCCTAGTACAGCTGGATTGACAACGTGTACGAGATCGGGTTCGAAGGTTTCTAGGGCTTCGGCAACGGCTGGTCTGGGCAGGGCAAGCTTCAGTTCCGGATAGAGCGGCAGTGGCATGGCTGGCACTCCTATCAATTCGGCTCCCATGTATTCGCTAGGACAGCCTTCCGGGCAGAACACCATCACTTCATCACCGGCTTCAACCAGGTGCTGCACCGTTTTGGTGAGTCTTGTCACGATTCCATCCACTTTTGGGAGGAAGGTCTCTGTGAAAAAGGCGATCTTCACTGGTTCAGCGGGTGGTGTGGGCAGGCTGTTTAGGAGGGGTTCTTGATGGCCTCCGCTTGGGTCGAAGTCCAGGCCGATACACATGGGATACGACTGCGGTCGCAGCGGTCTGCCCAGCGTTTTGCCACATCGACTACTTCAGCAAGTAGGCCATCGTCGAGGGTGGTTGGTTTGAGTCCAAGTTCGATGAAGCAGCGGTTATCCACAATCAGATCATTCTCCACTGCTTCGTTGCGTGGGTTTGGAAGATGGTTTAGTTCGGCGCCGGTTAGGGCAGCTACCTTCTTGGCAAGTTCACCTACTTGGTGGCTCTCGGTCATTTGGTTGAAAATCTTGACTCGTTCGCCTTTAGCCGGTGGGTTTTCAAGAGCCAGTTGTACGCACTTCACAGAATCGCAGATGTGGATGAAGGCACGGGTTTGACCTCCTGTTCCATGGACAGTGAGCGGATAACCGATTGCTGCCTGCATCAGGAAGCGGTTGAGAACTGTGCCGTAGTCACCGTCGTAATCAAAGCGGTTGGTTAGTCGTGGATCCCTAGCGGTTGCTTCAGTGTTGGTACCCCAGACGATGCCTTGGTGAAGGTCGGTGATCCTGATTTGGTCATTCTTGTTGTAGTAGAGGAAAAGCAGTTGATCGAGCGTCTTGGTCATGTGATAGACGCTTCCAGGGCTGGCTGGGTGAAGAATTTCTTCCTCGAAACGGCTGCCATCAGGCTGGGGCACTTCCACTTTGAGGTATCCCTCAGGAATGGTGGCTCCGCGGTGCGAGCCGTAGCCGTACACCCCCATCGTTCCCAGGTGCACGATGTGGATGTCTAGGCCGCTTTCAACGATGGCGGCGAGCAGATTGTGAGTGCCGTTGACGTTGTTATCGACGGTATAGCGCTTGGTGGAGCTGCTCTTCATCGAGTAGGGCGCTGCACGCTGCTCGGCAAAGTGAACCACCGCATCGGGTCGTTCAGTTTTGAGCATTGTCACCAATCGGTCGTACTGATGGGCGATGTCTAGGTGCTCAAAACGAATTGGCTTGCCTCCGATTTCTCGCCAGGCTTTAAGGCGGTCGCCAATGCTGGTGATTGGTGTCAGTGACTCGACTTCAAGATCGATATCGATCTTGCGGCGGCTGAGATTGTCGACGATCAATACGTCGTGACCCCTATCAGCAAGGTTCACTGAACAAGGCCATCCGCAGAAGCCGTCGCCGCCGAGAACGAAAACTTTCAACTCAAACTCCTGCAGGAACGAGCAATTCGCTCAGTCAGGGCAAGCTACTACAAGGTTTTTCAGCTGATGGCGATCCTGACGATGATTAGGGATGTCACAAGCAGGGCTCCACCGATGAGGAGCAGGCGAGTGTTGGCGTTGCTGCTGCCTTTTTCAGCTATCACTTCCATACGGGGTTCTCTTGCAAAGGCGTTGAGTCGACCACCCTCTTCCTCGGTGACTTGCATGTAACACTTACAACTCGGCGGACCCTATGGACAGGATTGCTTGCAGGAACTTTTCCGTTACGTTCCTTCATAATTATTTAGTCTTTGCTTCCGCAATAATCCCTGTTGTCGGTGAGCTTGGCGAGGCTGCGGCGCGTTCGGGTAGGCGACCTGATCTGTAAGCCTGCCTACCGGCCTGAATTGCCCAGCGCATTGCTTCGGCCATGGTGATTGGATCTCCGGCTAAGGCAATTGCGCTGTTAACCAGCACTGCGTCGGCACCCATTTCCAAGGCCTGTGCAGCTTCACTAGGGACACCGATGCCAGCATCCACAACGACTGGCACTCGGGCGTTTTCAATGATTAGGGAGATGTTGGCGGCATTCCTCAGACCTTGACCTGATCCAATCGGTGAGCCCAGTGGCATGACCGTTGCACAGCCCACCTCTTCAAGGCGCTTAGCCAAGAGGGGATCGGCATTGATGTATGGCAAGACCTCGAAGCCTTCTTTTACCAATTGTTCAGCGGCCTCAAGGGTGCCGAAAGGGTCAGGTAGGAGGTAGCGGCTGTCGGGGATGACTTCGAGCTTGACGAACTTGTTGTCCTCCTGGCCTGCCAGTTTGGCGAGTTCGCGGCCGAGTCGGGCTACACGAATGGCTTCCTCTGCAGTTGCACAGCCAGCGGTGTTGGGCAGCATCCATATTTTTGACCAGTCGATGGCTTCTATCAGGCCGGCGTGGCCTGATGCCATTGTCTGTACACGGCGGACTGCAACAGTCACCATTTCGCATCCTGAAGAGCGCAGACTCTCTTGCATCACTTTTAGGCTTGGGTACTTCCCTGTGCCTGCAAAAAGTCGGCTGTGGAAGTTGCGTTTGCCGATTGTGAGTAGGTCAGGTGAGGAGTGCGTCAGAACCATTGGCGCTGTTGAGGTTGTTGGAACGTCATCGCGGAGTGTCCCGGTTGAGCCGATTGGCCTTAGCTTGTGCCCATCATCATGTTTTTCCATGCCCATCCTGCTCGCCATGGATCTCTCGATTGACAGTCAGGTTCCCTTCGAGCTCACTATGCCCTTGGATTCCTCCCAATTGGCTGTGCCGCTGGTCGTGGAGGGTTCTGTTCAGAGATTTGATCCGGTAGCGCGCGCCGTTGATCTAGCTGAGACAATGCCTCGCCAGTGGTGTGGCACTTACAGGTCTTTTGGAGATGGCTCCAATGTTGATGTGAACTTGGATCTGTCCAAGCTCACACCGATTGGTCAGATCATTGATCTGCGTGGAGAGATGCGTCTTGGCAGCGTTACAACTCCTGTGCAGGGAAACTTGAATGCCAAGTCAGATCAGCTGGAGTTGCTACCCCTTTCAGATCAGTTGATTCCTGGAGTGGAGCCAGGTGGTTTTTTTATCGGCCTTCAGGAGTTAACAATGGTGGGTTGGCAGGCACCTCGTCTTACCAATACGGGAGGCATGCTTGACTTAAACAGCTCCTGTTCAGTACAGGCATCAGAACCCTTATCAGAACCCTTGCCCATCCGCGGGCTCTGGTGAGTTTGTTGGTTGTGTTTTTGCCAATCGCTTGAGGTTTTTGCGCGCTGTCTTGTTCTTGGGATCAAGTCTGAGAACCTTTTGATACAGCTCGTAGGCCTCAGCATCTTGCTCAAGGCGCTCTTTAGCAAAGGCAAGGTTGTTGAGTGCTACGGGGTAGTCAGCCTTGGCTTTTAGGGCTGACTGGTAGTGACTAACTGCAGATGAATAATCTGTTTGAGCCGCGAGTGCAAACCCAAGGGCATTTTCGATCAGAGCTTTGGCTTCATCTGGTTCACCAGTCAGTTGCTTCAAGGCTTTGCGAAGGGATGCTATGGCCTGGGGATAGAGCCTTTTACGCAGCTGTACAGATGCCAGTTCATAGAGTTTGGATGCCTCTTTGGAAGAGCCCGCTCCACTTTTTTCAAGTCGGATCAGTGCCCGTTCGTCGCGTTGAGTCTTGAAAACTTGACTGCCCACGATGACAGCCACGATTGCGAGCAAACCGATTAGGCCAATTAGGTAGGTTTGCGTTTCTGGCAGGAAGGCGCTCATGGTTTAGGGGCAGTTCTTAGTGATGAGTTGGCATTTGCAGTCAAATCGAGGAAGTAGTCGAATTGACTTTGAACTTTTAACATCTGCTTTTCTGGTTGAAAAACCATTGTCCCAATGGCTCAAAGAGTTTGCTCTGCAGGTTCATCGATATTGAGTTCAGGCACTTGCGGGAAATTTGCGCTTGGTTAGAGATCAGCACTGAGGGTTTAGAGGCTTCCAACCATCTTTTCAAAGTAGCTTCCACCATTTGATGGTTTGATATCTTCTCAGACGAGAACGAGTCTTTGCTGGACTAGCAGATTAGGTATAGGACGTTTTGCACACATCAGCACGTCAGATTCATTGCTCTCGAGCATGAGAGAGACGTAGCGGAGGGTCTTAGTCTTGCTTGTGTGTTTTGGACCCATCGCTGCAAATCCCTTGGCTTCAGAACATCAGCCGACTTCTAGCTCCTATTGCAGGACCTCCTCTGATCGGCACATTCATGGTTGTTCTCTGCTTTTTTGAGATCAATTGCTGCTGAACGGGCTTGCTCAGTTCAGCAGCAATTGATCACAGTCTTTGTGGCTGCATGTCTGAAGTGTGGGTAGGCCATTGAGATTTTGCCTGAGCTTGTGGGTTGCAGGCCTCAGTGGTTGAAATCAGTCAATTTTTCGGTTCATCGGCTGCGAAGGCAAAGCCGGAGCAAGCCGATCAGCGAAGACCGCGCGCTCTTACATACAGGAGTATTGCCCACATTGGCTTGGAGCCGTCAGCGCAACGGCAAGCCTTGGAGTCAGGTTTAAGGCTTGCTCAGCTATCGAGCCAGAACTGATTTTGATGTCTTGATGATTTTTTAGCTTTGATGGATTGGATGATCCTCAAAAGCAATAGACGGTAGAGAAAAACAAGCCCTATCAAGAGTTCAAGATGCTCTGGTCATTAAACAGAGATGAAAGTTTTTTGGCTAGGCATCCAGAAAGATCTTCAGATTGGAGTTTCTGTTGACTATGTGTATTGATAAGCCAAACAGTGAATCAGCTCTTGGCGGAGGTAACCACGCTCGTGAAACTTTTTGGATCCATGACTGCCAGTTGGGCCAACATTTTCCGATTGATGCGTACGTCGGCTTTTTTAAGACCACCAATTAGGCGGCTGTAGCTGACTCCATTGATCCGAGCGGCTGCATTAATGCGAGCAATCCAGAGACGACGAAAATCACGTTTGCGCCGCCGCCGATCGCGATAGGCATTGCAAAGAGCCTTCATGACCCGCTGATTGGCTGTGCGGAAGAGGCTTCCATTGCTGCCTTGAAAGCCGCGGGCTAGTCGAAGAATTTTGTTGCGGCGTTTGCGGGCAACGTTGCCTCTTTTGACGCGGGCCATGGTTTAAGAAATCAAGAAGGGAATGAAATCAGATCAGAGCTTGTATAAGACCTGTTAGTTGAGCTTGGTGTTTAGGCGTAAGGGAGCATCAGACGCACATTCTCCGCATCACGTTCATCTACAACGGCTTTGGTGGCGAGATGGCGCTTTAATTTCGGGCTTTTGTGGTCCAGTAGGTGATTGCGAAATGCACGACGGCGCATGAATTTGCCAGTGACAGTTGCCTTGAACCGCTTGGCAGCAGCTTTGCGGGTCTTGAGCTTAGGCATCTCTGACGGTCTGCGCACAAACGACAACCATACGATCAAGACCTGCCAGAAGCCAAATTTCGCATGATGGGTGTTTGCCGAGGGGAAGCATTGGCCAAGACTTTTCATCGTTCGCTGATTCGCTCAAAGCAAGTCATAAGTGGCGCCCTGGTCTTGCTTGGTGTGTGCACGGTGGGCTGTGACGCCCAAGAGGTGATTCCACCAGTTGGTTCTGTTGGTATGCCTACTCATCAGGCCGTACAAGCTCCGCCGGTTCCTATGTCAGGTAGGTCTTTGTTGTGGGTGGCTTTGCAGCCTTATTTGGGACAGGGCACGACGTCGAGTCGCTCAGCTCCATCATTACGTTTGATCAGTGCTGGGCATCAGCCCTTATTGCTCAAAGATGCGCGCGGTGATGTGCAGCGGGCTCCAGTTATCACAATCACCTGGCGGTTGGTAGCTCTCGAGGAGCCCCTCCAGTTGTCACGTCAGGTGGCTGGTCCATTCGCCAGTTTCGAGTCGGCGGAGCAGGTTGCATCGCAGTGGCGAGAGCTGGGCGTTGCGGCAGTGGTGGCTCATCCAAGCGAATGGGAAGTGTGGGCGCCGCAAGGGGTACAACCTCTCCCAGGAGTGGACATTCGTCTTTGGCAGGGCATCGTCTCTACAGCTGTGCAGCCTGTGATTCAGGGGGACAGTGGTGATCGCAGCTTGGTGGGTCCGATTCAGATTGATGCTCCGGATGGCCTCAGTTGGAAGGGTGGGGTGTATTTGGGGCCGTTTCAACTGCAGGTTGATGCCTACGGAAGCTGGACTTTGGTGGAACATGTCCCCCTGGAGAGGTATCTGGAAGGAGTGGTGCCCCATGAGATTGGAGCGGGCGCTCCATCAGCAGCATTAGCTGCTCAGACGGTGTTGGCTAGGACCTGGGCGCTTGCCAATAGCCATCGGTTTGCCCTTGATGGATACCATCTGTGCAGTGACACTCAGTGCCAGGTTTACAGCGATCCAAGGCAGGCCAGTTTTGGAGTCCGCCAGGCGATTGTGAGCACTGCTGGCAAGGTGTTGAGCTGGAAGGAGCAACCGATCAATGCTGTGTATCACGCCAGCAATGGTGGTGTGATGGCCGCTGGTTCTGAAGCTTGGTCCATGGAGTCTGTTCCATACCTAAGGGCTCAGTTGGATGGATCCGTTGGATGGGTAGATCGATTCCTTTTGCCACTTACAGAACGAGTTGTCGTGAAGTCATTGCTGGATAATGCCGATGGTGCTTATGGCCTGGGTCATCCCCGTTTTCGTTGGACCCGTACTTTGACGGCTGAACAGTTGAAACAAGCTTTGCGTTTGGTGGCGCCTAGCTTGTCAATGCCCCAGCGATTGACTGTTCTTGAACGGGGTCCAAGTGGTCGGGTCTTGTCTTTGGAGATACGTGATGAAGGCCATCAGCCCCCTGTGGTGCTTCGATTAGACGGTATTCGGCGTCATTTGCGTCAGTTGCCAAGCACTCTCTTCGTGGTTGAGGAAGTTGGTGTCGGAGTTTGGCAACTTTCTGGCGGTGGTTTTGGCCATGGGGCTGGGCTTTCACAAGCCGGAGCAGTTGATCTGGCCCGTCGGGGCTGGACAACTGAACAGATTCTTAGTCATTACTACCCAGGAACGACGTATGGACCTTTGCCTGAGATGAAGGATGCCCCTTAGAGTCACTGGACTTCGGGTCTATGCATGGCCGCCGCCGCTGTCATTGGGGATTATCGACGCGGCAAGACAGCCCTGTTTTTGATTGCTTGCGGTTGGGCTGGTGCCGCACCCCACCTTTGGTTGGAAGCAGGTAGAAGTCTTTTGCCTGCAATTACGCTGGCTTTTGTCTTGGGAGGGTATGGCCTGCGCACGGTTTTGCGCGATCGGCAGCACTCGTCTGCCAATGCCAATGAAATTGGGCTTGAGCCCTCTGCTGAGTATGTCTGGCCCAGCGTTGATGTTTTGGTCGCTGCCAGGGATGAGGAAGCTGTGGTTGATCGGTTGGTGGAACGTCTTGCCGGTCTGAACTATCCCAAGGGCAAGCTGTCTACTTGGATTATTGATGATGGTAGTCAGGACCGAACGCCAGCTCTACTGGATGAGTTGCAGCAGCAGTTTCCTTCTTTAAACGTGATTCATCGTCCTTCTGGAGCAGGCGGCGGAAAGTCTGGAGCTCTTAATGCAGCACTCCAGCAGCTTCAGGGGGAATGGCTTTTGATTCTTGATGCTGATGCCCAGTTGCAGGATGACCTGCTCCAGCGTCTGGTGGTATTTGCCCAACAGGGTGGGTGGTCTGCTGTGCAGTTGCGTAAGGCGGTGATCAACTCTCAGCACAATCTGCTCACCAGGGTTCAGGCGATGGAGATGGCTATGGATGCCTTGATTCAACAAGGACGCTTAGCGGGGGGAGGCGTGGTTGAGCTGCGTGGAAATGGCCAGTTGATTCAACGCTCCACGCTGGAGGCTTGTGGGGGATTCAATGAAAATACGGTCACAGATGATCTTGATCTGAGTTTTCGTTTACTTACAGCTGGAGCTTTGGTCGGGATTGTCTGGAACCCTCCAGTGCAGGAGGAGGCAGTGGAGAGCTTGTCAGCTCTTTGGAGACAACGGCAACGTTGGGCCGAGGGTGGATTGCAGCGATTTTTTGACTACTGGCCAGTCTTGATGTCCAGCAAGTTAACTCTGGCTCAGCGTCGTGATTTGGCTTGTTTTTTCCTCCTTCAATACGCCCTCCCAGTGGTGTCTTTTGCTGATTTGTTCACCACATTGTTGACACGCACTATCCCAACCTATTGGCCCCTTTCGATCGTGGCCTTCAGCATTTCAGGGATGGCTTACTGGCGCGGTTGTAGGAGCATCAGTGATGGGCCTGCTTTGCCATCACCAACCCCGTGGAATCTTGTGGTGGCGATTACTTATTTGTCTCACTGGTTTGTGGTCATCCCTTGGGTCACAGTACGGATGGCACTGTTCCCGAAGAGTTTGGTGTGGGCCAAGACCAGTCATCATGGCCAACAGCCTGTTCAGGTTTGAATGTTTAAAGGTCCACGTCCAGCACTTTGCCGTTGAAGAAGTCAGCTAGCCGCTTTGCTTTGCTGTCGATGGGTTCTAAAGAGGAAGTGGGCTGAGTCGTAGGAGAATCCTCCTCTAGAGGCTTTGGCTGGTCTGTGATGGCGGCGCTGGTTGCAGGATCTGGGGAATAAGCGTCTGTAGATCTGGATTGAACTTGTGGTGGTGGTGATGGTTCAGCAGTGGAAGCGGATGTGTTTGTTGTTGGTGCCGCACCTGTTTTTTGTGGGATGGGAGTTTGTGTGGCACTTCCGCTTTGGCTTTCGAGAACAAGCTGTCTGGAATTTCCCAGGGCTTTTGCAATTGCTTGTTCCAGGAGGGTTGCACGGCTTTGCACCATTCCCATCCAGTTGCCGGCGACTTGAACCACGGCGCGATGGTCATCAAGGCGCACTAGCTGGGCTTGCTGAGAGAGCAACATGCGTGTGGACGGTAACTCCAAACTGCCAAGTATTTGTTGCCATAACTCCTGCAGATTGCTGTTAGGGGTTCTCTGGGCTGGAGCTGGGGATGGATCGGGTTCTGCGTTTGGGGTGATTGCTGAGACTGGATTGTTGGTCGTCGTTGATCCAGAAGGGGGTTGTTGGATTTGTGTTGTCGGGGTCAATGCCTTGGCAGTGATCTCCTGCGCAGTTGGGGTTATTGGTTGAGCTGTCTTTGCTATTGGCACTGCGGTTACAGCTTCACTGGAAGGTGGATCGGCCAGTAGACCCAGCAGAAGCACTTCAAGCCAGAGACGGGGTTGAACGCTGTGACGCAGCTGATTTTCGCTTCCTTTGAGTTGGACCTGCCATTGCAAAAGCTGATGACGACCTATTTGGCTGGCTAGGGGCGGCAATTGATTGCGGAATTGTGGAGAAACACTTGTGAGTTCAGGGCGATCGGGTGCGGCAGTCATGAGCACCAAATCTCGTAACACCGCTGCCAGCCCTTGCAGAAGTGCACCTGGATCACGCCCTCGATTCAGCAGGTTTCGGCAGGTTTCCAATAAGCTGAGTGGATCGGCTTGGGCCAAGGCTTCGGCTAGTTTCAGCAGCTCTTGCTCAGGCACGGCTCCCATCAACTCCCATACAGCTTCTGCTTTGATGGGCCCTGGAAGCAGGCTGAGCTGATCAAGCAGGCTTTCCGCATCTCGAAGTCCTCCCTGGGCTCGCTGGGCTACCACATGCAGGGCTTCGGGCTCAATCGGAATGGCTTCACGAGTGGCGATCATCTCTAGGTGTTGTTCAAGGGCTTCCAGTGGAATCCGTCTGAAATCAAAACGCTGACAACGGCTGAGGATGGTCGGCAGCACTCGCTGTGGATCGGTCGTTGCTAGTACGAACACCACCCGTGGTGGTGGTTCTTCAAGGGTCTTCAGTAGGGCATTGAAGGCGGCGGTTGAGAGCATGTGGCATTCGTCCACCACATAAACCTTCCAGCGGGCTTGTACCGGGGCAAAGCGGGAGCGTTCGATCAGTTCGCGAATGTTGTCTACGCCGGTGTTGGAGGCGGCGTCGATTTCGATCACGTCTAGTGCTGTGCCGGCGGCAATGCTTTTGCAGAGCTCACAGTTTCCGCATGGCTCGGGTGTTGGCTGGTCGCAGTTCAAGCAGTTGAGTGATCGGGCCAGGATGCGAGCACTGGAGGTTTTACCAGTGCCTCGTGGACCGCTGAATAGATAGGCCGGTGCGATCCGGCTGCTGCGCAAGGCATGACTGAGGGTCGCGGCGATCGCGTCCTGCCCTACCAGGGCATCGAAGCGCTGTGGCCGATATTTGTGATGCAGCGGCTGGTAGGCCTGGCTCATGCGCTGCTGGCGGGATGTTGAGGTTACTCAGGCTTGGCTTTTGGTTCGTCGAGCAATGCAGTGATGCGGGCTTCTAGATCTTCTATTGCTGCTAGTTCATCGGCAAGGGTCTGACCTTTTAACAGCAAAGAACGGCTGCGGGAGTTGCGGTGATCGATCAAGTTGTTGTTGTCTGGTTCACCATGAAGCCATCCCTCTGCTTGCTCCAGTGTTGCTTCAAGCTTGTTGAGTAAGTTCACGCGCAGACTTTTCAGTTGAGCTACTGCTTGCCTTGCACGTTCCCGCGAGGTTTCATCCACCAATCCTCGCCGAAGGAGTAGTGATAATCCTGTCAGTAGGGCAGCAGGGATGATTTGCCCCAGTGCCAGGGCTCCTAGGCTGCTGGTTTGCATCCAGTCCTCGACTTGGCTGCTTCGATGTCGCCCGGTTTTGCACCAGTTAGCAAAGTGCTCACAATTATTGAAAAGTAGGTTGTAGCGCTGCTCACCAATGCGCCTCATCGCTCGTCTCAGGGTCACTCCTGAGGGAGAGGCCTCGGTGTGATTCACCACGTTCACAGGTGCACCGCGCGAGAAGTCTTCAAGGGAGCTGCGCAGGATTGACCGACCTTCTAGATAGTGGGCCACGCTGCCATCTCCAAGATCAATTCCGTGATGCAAAAAAAGTCCGTGCTGGCGGGGCACCTTTAGGTGGTCAGCCGTCGCCACTGGATCAGGCTGATTCCTGATGCGATCGCTCGTCGTTGGCTGGTAGAGGCAGCACCTTGCCGCCGGTATGTTCATCAACCATCGTGCGGGTCACGGTGAATTTCTTCACGTTCTTCTTGGAGGGAAGGTCGTACATCAAATCCAGCATTAACTCTTCGATGATGCCTCGTAGTGCTCGGGCCCCGGTCTTGCGCCGATGTGCTTCCTGGGCGATAGCTTCTACGGCATCTGATTCAAACTCAAGCTGCACGTTGTCCATGCTCAGCAGGGTGCTGAATTGCTTGACCAGTGCATCACGAGGTTCCGTGAGTATCGATTCGAGTGCTTGTGAATCAAGTGGTTCAAGCACTGCACTCACGGGAATGCGGCCAATGAATTCAGGGATCAAGCCATAACGCACGAGGTCGTCGGCTTCAAGGTGGTGCAGCACCTGTGAGGCCTGTAGATCACGATTGGCCCGGCTGCGCCCTCGACCATCGCTGGGCATAAAACCGATGGCATTACGGCCTAGTCGCTTTTGCACCACATCTTCGAGGCCAATGAAGGCACCACCGCAGATGAAGAGGATCTGGCTGGTGTCGATTTGGATGCAGTCTTGATAGGGGTGTTTACGCCCTCCTTGCGGTGGCACGTTGGCGACTGTGCCTTCGAGCATCTTTAGCAGGGCTTGCTGTACTCCTTCACCGGATACGTCGCGGGTAATGGAGGGGTTTTCACTTTTTCGGGCGATCTTATCGATCTCATCGACGTAAATGATGCCCCGCTGGGCATGCTCCACGTCCATGTCGGCCTTTTGCAATAGCCGCAGCAAAATGTTTTCGACATCCTCGCCCACGTAGCCGGCTTCGGTCAGTGTGGTTGCATCAGCAACGGCGAAGGGCACGTCCAGGAGTTCGGCCAGGGTCTGGGCTAATAGGGTTTTGCCACAGCCTGTTGGACCGATGAGCAGGATGTTTGACTTGTGGAGCCTGGTTGCAGAGAGATCGGTTTCGCCTTGGCCGTCACCTTGCCAAGCCAGGCGTTTGTAGTGGTTATAGACGGCGACTGAAAGGACTTTTTTGGCAGCTTCTTGCCCCACCACTTGCTTATCTAGGAAGCTTTTGATCTGCTGAGGTTTGGGTATGGTGGCGAGTGTGGGTGCTGGCTTTCCACTTTTATGGGAAGCAGTTGCAGACTTGCGATTTGACTCGCTGCTATGACGTGGGTTGCCTTGGCTATCGACAAGTTCTTCATCCAGGATCTCGGTGCAAAGATCGATGCATTCGTCGCAGATGTAGACACCTGGCCCAGCAATCAATTTGCGTACTTGGTCCTGAGACTTGCCGCAGAAAGAGCACTTTAGATGGGCGTCGAATTTGGCCATCGGGCTGTGATCACTTCAAACGGGCAGACAGGATCTGACGAATGTTGGCCAGCCTGAACGCTCAGGATCGTGTCAGATCAGGGTTGCGTCACCCTTCCTTAACGATTCCACCGCCTGTGAGGCTATCCACAACCCGATCGATCAGTCCGTATTCAACCGCTTTTGCTGGAGAAAGGAAGTGGTCGCGGTCAGTGTCTTCAGCGATTTTGTTGAGGGGTTGGCCAGTGTGCTCGGCGAGAAGGCCGTTGAGGGTTTCTTTTAAGAAGAGGATCTCTTTAGCCTGGATTTCGATGTCTACTGCTTGGCCCTGGGCACCACCCAGGGGCTGATGAATCATGATCCGTGCATTGGGTAGTGCCAGTCGCTTGCCTTTGGTACCTCCGCAGAGAAGGAAAGCCCCCATGCTGGCAGCAAGGCCATAACAGATGGTCACGACGTCTGGAGCGACCTGCTGCATGGTGTCATAGATAGCCAAACCAGCGGTCACTGAACCACCTGGGGAGTTGATATAGATCTGGATGTCCTTTTCGGGATCTTCGGCTTCAAGGAAGAGCATCTGAGCAACGAGGGCATCTGCTACTTGATCGTCGACACCAGTGCCAAGAAAAATGATTCGCTCACGTAGCAAGCGCGAGTAAATGTCGAATGCCCGTTCCCCACGGCCCGACTGTTCCACCACTGTGGGCAGGATCCCTGGTGATGAGACAGGACGAATGCCTTGCCAGCGATTGTGGATGGGGTGGTAGCAGTAGGAATCGATCACTCGCTTGGGCTTTAGGGGAGCACTTCTATCAATCTATTGGTGCCATTCAGGACTTGCTTTTGTCCGAGGCAGGTTTTTCAGTGTTGGCTTTGTTGGTCTTGGTTTTTGTGGATTTAGTTTTGCTGCCTTTGGATTTTGCAGCGGGCTTACTGGTTTTTGCCTCGCTTTCAAGTACCTTTTCGGTAATGGTGCTGTTGTCTTCGAGCCAGTCCAGCAATTTGTCTTTGAGTAAGTCGTCGCTAACAGCTTGACGCAACCTTGCCGGGTCAATATCGCGTTCGCCAGAAAGCTCGCGGCTTACTTCCTTGACCTTGGCGCTGATTTCACTCTCTTCTATTTTGAGATCTTCGCTTTCAGCTAGTGCAGTGAGGGCAAAACTGCGTCTTAGCCGCTCTTCGGCTTCTGGGCGTGATGATTCCATCAAGGAACGCACAAGCTCTGGGGTGAACATGGATTTCACGTCCATTCCCTGTTGAGCGAATTGGCTGGCAGTTTGTTCAACAAGGTTGCGTATCTCTTGCTGCACAAGGGTGTTTGGTAGATCTACTTCCAGCTGCTCAGTCAATGCTTCCAGCAGTGCGTCGTGACGATTGCTGCGATCACGACGCTTTGCGTCTTCCTGAAGACGTTGTTCTAGATCGTTGCGAAGTTCCTCAAGAGTTGCTTTGTCACTGGACTGCTGGGCGAAGGCATCGTCAAGATCAGGTAACTCGCGGGTTTTGAGCTCTTTGAGGTTGATTACAAAGCTGGCTTTACGGCCGCGAGCATCTTCTTTCGAGTAATCGTCTGGGAAGTGGCAATCAACAGTTTTCTCATCGCCCAAGTTCATACCGATAATCCCTTCCACGAAGCCGGGGATCATTTGTCCATCTTCAAGATCGACATCCATGGAGTCACTACTTCCGCCTTCGATTGCGCTGCCGTCGTCGTCGTAGGTGCCGCTGAAACTAACCACAGCGATATCGCCGATTGCTGCTGGGCGACTTTCGACGGGTACAAGGGTGGCTAGTTGTTTGCGGGATTGTTCGATCAATTCATCGACCTTGCTGGGATCGAAAGTCACCACTTCTGCTTCGGCTTGTAGCCCTTTGGTGGCCTTAAGTTTTGGGGTTGGGGTGACGTCTGTCTCAAGGGTGAGGGTCAGTGCCTCGCTGGGCTGAAAGCTTTCAAGAAGAGCGTCAAAGCCGCCACTGAGTTCGGGTTCGCAAAGTGGCTCGATTGATTCTTGTTCGAGGACTTCACGCCAGACAGCATCAACGAGCGATTCCAAGGCTGTTGCACGGATTCTTACCGGGCCGATCTGTTGCAGCAGAACGGCACGCGGAACTTTCCCTTTGCGGAAGCCTGGAAGATTGGTGGTGCGGCTTAAGCGGGTGACAGCGGCCTCATAGTTGGCCTGGCAGCGCTCTGCTGGTACCGCTACTTCGACAGCAAGCCGACTATTGGGTTTCTGCGTGGTTTTGACCTGTAGTGCTGTGGCACTCATGGACGGACGACTGCGAGCAGAAGACCACCCTAAGAAAGCGCCAGTTCATCTCTCAACACGTATTGTGGTCTCAACGTCTTGCATGATTGAGGCTGTAGGGCTTTATCCCAGCTGGGTTCAATTTTTTATTGAGATCGAACCCCTGAACTCAGTCAATACCCTGATCTCACCGCTTGCTTCCCATATCGTTTTTCCCCGATCGTCCCCTCACAGTTGCTGTGCTTGGTGCCAGTGGCGCAGTGGGTCAGGAGCTGCTGCAGCTGCTGCAGGAACGCTCGTTTCCCATTTGTGAGTTGCGCTTATTGGCATCTGCACGTTCTGCGGGCCATGTTGAACCTTGGAATGGCTCCAGCCTCGTCGTTCAGGAGGTGAGCGAAGCTGCTTTTGAGGGGGTTGATTTGGTGCTCGCCTCAGCTGGTGGATCCGTATCGCGTCAGTGGCGGCAGGTGATCAACTCAGCCGGTGCGCTGATGATTGACAACTCCAGTGCATTCAGGATGGATGCCGACGTGCCCCTCGTGGTGCCAGAGGTCAATCCTGAGGCGGTTGCAGAGCATCAGGGGGTGATTGCAAATCCGAATTGCACCACGATTTTGTTAACTCTGGTGCTGGCCCCTTTGGCTGCAAGACGTGCTTTGCGTCGCGTTGTTGTCAGCACCTATCAGTCGGCGAGTGGTGCAGGTGCACGCGCTATGGAGGAGCTCAAGCAGCTCACTCAGGTTGTTTTAGCGGGCGAAACGCCTTGTAGTGAAGTGCTTCCTCATTCCCTTGCCTTCAACTTGTTCCTGCACAACTCTCCATTGATGGCCAATAGCTATTGCGAGGAGGAAATGAAGATGGTCAATGAAACGCGCAAAATTATGGGCCTTCCTGATTTGCGCTTTACCGCAACTTGTGTTCGGGTGCCTGTACTTCGAGCCCATTCGGAGGCTGTGAATATTGAGTTTGACGAGCCTTTTCCAGTGGAAGAAGCTCGCCAATTGCTGAAGGTGGCAGCGGGGCTCGAGTTAATCGAAGATTTTGAGCAGAATCGCTTTCCCATGCCTACCGATGTCACTGATCGCGATCCGGTTGCGGTGGCGTCGCATTCGGCAGGACATCAGTGATCCCAATGCTCTCGAGCTTTGGCTATGCGGGGATCAGATTCGTAAAGGTGCCGCTCTAAATGCGATCCAAATTGCAGAATTGTTGTTGTCGTCATCATGAGCTCTGCTGCTGAGTTGTCTCCAACTCCTTTTGGCCGTTTGCTGACGGCCATGGTCACACCTTTTGACGCTGATGGATGCGTTGATCTGGCTTTGGCTGGTCGTCTTGCTCGCTATCTCGTGGATGAGGGATCTGATGGGCTGGTTGTCTGCGGCACAACTGGGGAATCGCCCACTCTGAGCTGGCAGGAGCAGCATCAATTGCTTGGGGTGGTCCGTCAGGCAGTGGGGCCAGGCGTGAAGGTTCTTGCCGGTACTGGTAGCAATAGCACCGCTGAGGCGATAGAGGCCACCACTCAGGCAGCTGCGGTGGGTGCTGATGGGGCATTGGTGGTTGTTCCTTATTACAACAAGCCTCCGCAGGAAGGTCTTGAAGCCCATTTCAGGGCTATTGCCCAGGCTGCCCCTGAGTTGCCGCTGATGCTTTACAACATTCCTGGGCGGACTGGCTGTTCGCTTGCTCCAGCAACAGTTGCAAGGTTGATGGAATGTCCGAATGTGGTGAGTTTCAAAGCCGCCAGTGGCACCACGGATGAAGTGACGCAGTTGAGGTTGCAGTGTGGTTCAAAATTGGCTGTTTACAGCGGCGACGATGGCTTGCTTTTGCCCATGTTGTCGGTGGGGGCTGTTGGGGTGGTGAGTGTCGCAAGTCACCTTGTAGGTCGTCGGCTGAAGGCGATGATTGAGGCCTATCTCAATGGTCAGGGTGCTCTTGCCCTCAGTTATCACGAGCAGTTGCAACCTTTGTTCAAGGCTCTATTTGTTACCACCAATCCGATTCCTGTTAAAGCAGCCCTCGAGCTCAGCGGTTGGCCGGTCGGATCCCCCCGCCTCCCTTTGCTTCCTCTTGATCCCGTGATGCGAGATGCTCTTTCAAACACCTTGACTGCCTTGTGTCAGACCTGACGCCACGGCTGTTTCTCACATTGATTGCTTGACGCTTTAGCTTTTCGCCATGAGCGCTCGCTTCATTTCAGGCCCCAAATAGTTTTCGTACGCTTTTGTCATGACGTCTAGTTCCACCATTTCCAGATCCACCTCTTCTAGAGACGGTAAAGCCAAAGAGCCCTGCTTACGAGTGATTCCCCTTGGTGGGCTCCATGAGATTGGCAAGAACACCTGCGTGTTCGAGTACGGCGACGACATCATGATGGTGGATGCTGGCCTGGCATTTCCCAGTGATGGAATGCATGGCGTCAATGTGGTGATGCCAGACACCAGTTATCTACGCGAGAACCAAAAGCGCATCCGCGGCATGATCGTGACCCATGGTCATGAAGATCATATTGGTGGGATTCCTCATCACCTCAAGCACTTCAATATTCCAGTGATCTATGGCCCGCGTCTGGCCATGTCAATGCTCCAGGGAAAGATGGAAGAGGCTGGTGTTACAGACCGCACCACGATCCAGACCGTGAGTCCACGGGATGTAGTCAAGGTTGGACAACACTTTTCGGTGGAATTTATCCGCAATACCCACTCGATGGCAGATAGCTTTTCGCTTGCCATCACCACTCCTGTTGGCTCGGTGATCTTCACAGGAGACTTCAAGTTTGACCATACTCCTGTGGATGGTGAAAATTTTGATATGGCTCGCCTTGCACATCACGGCGAGCAAGGTGTTTTGTGTTTGTTCAGTGATTCAACCAATGCTGAGGTGCCTGGCTTCTGTCCACCTGAGCGATCGGTATTTCCTGCTTTAGATCGCCATATTTCTCAAGCTGATGGCCGAGTGATTATCACAACTTTTGCGAGCTCTATTCACCGCGTTTCAATGATTTTGGAGCTGGCTTTAAAGAATGGACGAAAAGTTGGTTTGCTTGGGCGATCGATGCTCAATGTGATCGCTAAGGCGCGTGAACTTGGCTATATGCGTGCTCCTGATGATCTGTTCGTACCGATCAAACAGATTCGTGATATGCCTGATCGTGAGACTCTGTTGTTGATGACAGGGAGTCAGGGCGAGCCGTTGGCTGCTTTAAGTCGCATCTCACGCGGTGAGCATCAACATGTGCAGGTCAAGAACTCTGACACGATTATCTTTTCGGCGAGTCCGATTCCGGGTAATACGATCTCAGTTGTTAATACCATCGACCGCTTGATGATGCTTGGAGCCAAGGTGGTCTATGGCAAGGGAGAGGGTATCCATGTTTCTGGGCATGGCTTCCAGGAGGATCACAAGTTGATGCTGGCTTTAACAAAGCCAAAGTTTTTTGTGCCTGTACATGGTGAGCATCGCATGCTTATTTGCCACAGTAAGACTGCGCAGTCGATGGGCGTAGCAAGCGAAAATATTTTGATTCTTGATAATGGTGATGTTGTTCAACTTTCAGCTGATTCGATTAGTAAAGGAGACTCAGTAAAAGCAGGAATTGAACTTCTTGATGCTTCTCGCAATGGCATTGTTGATGCTCGTGTTTTGAAAGAGCGCCAGCAACTTGCTGAAGATGGTGTTGTCACTGTGTTGGCTGCAATCAGTACCGATGGAGTGATGGTTGCACCGCCAAGAGTGAACTTGCGAGGTGTTGTGACCGCTGCTGACCCCCGCAAGATGTCGATTTGGACTGAACGGGAAATAAGCTGGGTGTTGGAAAACCGCTGGAAGCAGTTTTCTCGTCAAACAGATGGCAAAACTCCTGAAGTCGATTGGATGGGTTTGCAGCGAGAAGTGGAAGTGGGTTTGGGTCGTCGAATGCGTCGTGAGTTGCAAGTTGAGCCCTTGCTTCTGTGCCTAGTTCAGCCTGCACCAGGCGGAACACCTGCTTATAAAGGTATGGCTGATGCTGAACCTGAAGATCGATCAGTGACCCGCAATCGTGGTGATCGTGATCTGGCTAGTAACGGACGCCGAACTCCAGCTGCGGCTCCTGTCAAGGTTGCGGCAGCTGTGTCAGCAACGTCGACTACGAAGAAGGTTGCAGATCAAGCCAATGTCAAGACTCAATCTGAACCTGAGTCAGCAGAGGTGCCTTCCGGTCGTACACGCCGTCGCCGCTCAGCGGCGGCTTAAGACCATCCAGAAGTTTTTGAGGCGAGTTGTCAGCGTTGCTGATGTTCGCTTCTTTGACTGCAATTGACTGGTCTCTTGCTTGGCAAGGTCAGCGTAAGAGGGCATGGTCACGCGCAACAATGAATCATTTAGGAGGTCATTGTTCGTTGCTTGTGAGATGGCCTCTGGGGGGATTATTGCTTGCTTGAAAGTGTCCTGTTTAGGCTTTTTGATTGGGTTTACTTCTGATTTCGCTGTTGGCCTTATTTCGGTTTCTGTATTGAGATCTGATTTAATTTCTAGGGCTTTCGCTGTTGCCGATGGTTCTTGTTTCGCATGAACCTTTTGTTGAAGATCAGTATTTTGTGCGTAGTTTTTTTGCTTAGATATCTGTTCAGGCTTCATGCTATCTGCAATGAATGTTGATTCCATTTTGGCTGTAGATTTAGAATGATCTGCTTCTGTCGCTAAAGCTTGGGCGGCTGGAAATAGGAAGGGATCACGAATCAGATCAGCCAGAGACTCTGACGTTTCATTGCTCAATGTCCTTGTCTCTTGTTGATTAGCCTGTTGATCTGATTGAGGATGTTTAGCTTTGTTGGCCTCGTTAATATTTGGGGTCTTTGTAGATAGGAAGGGATCATTAATCAGGCTTTGCCGTGGTTCTGTGACTTCAGCTTTTAGAGCTATTGGCTTGTGTTTTGTGGATTGTTTAGGGGTCGGGCTTTGAGGATGTTCTTCTCTATCTCCAGTCTCTCGTTGCAATTCGCCTTGGCATCGTTCTAAGCCTTGTTCGGCGAGTTCTTTCAAAGTCTCTTGTGGTTGGCTATCTAGAACCAGGTTGTAGTGGTGTTGGGCTTGCTGGACATCGTTTATTCCGTAGAGCTGGACGTGGCCCATTAGCAGAGCAACAAAGGCCTGCCAGGCCAGCATTGCTTCTTGCTCAGGTCCTTTCTGCTGCAGCTCTAGTTGGCCTAGCAGGCCTTCACAGATTGATTGAGCTGCTTCGTAATTTCCTGCCCCATAGGCCTTCTCGGCGGCCAGGTACTGCTGTTGGAAGTCACCGTCCACCGGAGTCAGTCGTGATGTTCTAGTTGTACCGAGTTTCGCTGCCATTGGACTTTCCAGCCCTGCGCGAGGTGTAGAGATCCAGGTGGTTTGCCGGGGGCAATGCTTTGGCTGATCTGTTCAAGTTGGACTGCTGGCAGACTTGGTGCTCCTGATCGCTTGAGCCAATAGGCCAACAGAGTTGTTCTTGCTGTGATCGGTAGTTGGGCAAGGTCCTTACGACAAAGGCCGTTTTGCTTGCTGAGGTTGTTTAGAGCCAGCATGGCGATCGCTTGCTGGTCCGCATGGTGATGGTTGAGCCTTTCGGCGAGAGCGGCCATGCGCAAGCTGCAGCCAGGATGGAGAGATTCCAGTACTGGGAGTACTTCTTGGCGGACTCGGTTGCGGCTGAAGTCTGGATTGGAATTGGCAGGATCAAGCCAAATAGGTAAGCCCAGCTCGCTGCAAATCAAGGCGGTGTCCTCACGCGAGAACCCCAGCAAAGGGCGTATGAGCTGCACGTTTTTGTGAGGATGGTCTTTGCTGATGGGCCTGCATTGGCGCATGCTGCTCAGTCCCGCGAGGTCGGTACCTCGGGCAAGGTTGAGCAGCAAGGTTTCAGCTCGATCAGAACTGGTGTGGCCTGTGAGCACATACCGGCATGGATGGTTGGGGTTGTTGGATGACAAACGTTCTGCGTGAAGTGTCAGTTGTTCATATCGCCAATGTCGCGCTGTGGCTTCGTTGTTGGTTTGTCCAGGTTTGGCTTGATCAGAGCAGAAGCTCAAGTTGTGTGATTCACACCAATTTTTGAGTTCAGTTGCGATCGTTGCTGATTGTTTATGCCAGTTGTGGTCGCCATGCCATACCTCTAAAGACCAGCCATGTTTGCGTTGCAGATCGATCAATAGACCAAGCAGGGCCATTGAATCTTGACCGCCGGACACGGCGATCAAGAGTGAGGCTTTTGCTGGCAGTAGATCTGGATTTGCTAGCAGTTTGTGATGGAGACGCGCGTGCCAGGCGCTCCAGGGCAGTTGCGTTGAGCTGGATGAGGCCATGGCGCAGTGGTCATTCAGCTGAGGCCAGTTTGCCGTGCAGGAGCCTGGCAAATGGGAGTATGGAGCTATAGATCGTTGATGAAATGACCCGTCTCGCTCAGTTGCCAACACACTTGCGTCAGCGTCTCGAGCAGCGCTCGGCCCTCAAGGTGATCGCTGGTTTGATGAATTTTGAGGCCCTCTCGGTGGCGCAGGTCGCGCGGGCTGCTGGCCACGGTGGCGCTGATCTGATTGATGTGGCTTGTGATCCAGAGCTAGTGCAACTGGCGATCAGGGAATCCGCTGGAGTTCCGGTTTGTGTGTCAGCGGTGGATCCTGAGCTGTTCCCTGCAGCGGTTGCAGCTGGTGCTGCCATGGTGGAAATTGGAAATTTCGATACTTTTTATCCTCAGGGCCGGATCTTTGGTGCCGCCGAAGTCTTGGAGCTGACTCGTTTAACCAGGGTGTTGTTGCCTGGGGTGGTGTTGAGTGTGACCGTGCCCCATGTGTTGCCGATGGATCAGCAGGAGCAACTGGCAGTGGATCTGGTTGCTGCCGGTGCTGATCTGATTCAGACGGAGGGCGGCACGAGCGCTAAACCATTTAGTGCTGGAAGTCTTGGCTTGATTGAGAAAGCTGCTCCCACTTTGGCTGCTGCACACAGCATTTCTACCGCACTGAAGGCTGCTGATCGGGTAGTTCCTGTGCTTTGTGCTTCTGGTTTATCGGCAGTGACGGTGCCCATGGCTATTGCTGCTGGTGCTGCTGGTGTCGGTGTTGGATCGGCGGTGAATCGTCTCAATGATGAGCTGGCGATGGTTGCTGTTGTGCGGGGCTTGCGTGAAGCTCTCAGTGCGCCCAAATTTGCATTAATTCACTAGCTTTAATTAATGTCTAGTCAGCTACTTTGAGTAGTCTTCTTTAAATGTTTGGATCGCTCGGCTGGTTGCTGCAATGGCCCATTCGGGCCCTCATTTTGTTATTGGTTGCTGCGTTGCCCCTTGGCATTGAGATGGCCAATTTCAGCACAGCTTTATGGTCGGCGGTGATGATTGGCCTATTGGGTACGTTGTTGATCGTGCCTCTCAAGTTGCTGTTGGGTCCATTCTGGGCAATTACGTCCTTGGGGGGGCTGATCTGGCCAGTGTCGTTTTTGTTCAACTGGTTGATCACGGTCCTTTTATTTGCTCTGGCAGCCTGGCTGATTAATGGTTTTCGGCTCAAGAACGGTTTGCTTAGTGCCATCTGCGGCGCTGTCTTTTACAGCGTTGTGAGCACGATCGTGTTGCGATCTCTCGGCATCGCTGATGTTGAGTTCACGAGAGCTGCTTTGCTTTCAGCCTGAGAGTTCAAGGCATTGTTTAGCAGGTCATCAGCGTTGGAGAAAGTCTGGGATAGCCCGTTCATGGCATCTGCTCATAAGCTAAGCGGCTGCCCGTTACGGCCCTAATGCCGAAGTATCACCTCAAGGCGCCCTATAGCCCGAAGGGGGATCAGCCCACTGCGATTGCTCGGTTGGTGGAGGGGGTCAATCAGGGCCAGCGTTATCAGACGCTTTTAGGAGCTACCGGTACGGGTAAGACATTCACGATTGCCAATTTGATTGCTCAGACTGGCCGACCGGCTCTTGTCTTGGCTCATAACAAGACGCTTGCTGCCCAACTTTGCAATGAGTTTAGGGAGTTCTTTCCTGATAATTCTGTTGAATATTTTATTTCTTACTATGATTATTATCAACCCGAGGCTTACGTGCCTGTTAGTGATACGTATATAGCCAAGACATCTTCAATTAATGAAGAAATTGATATGCTGCGTCATTCAGCAACGCGCTCGTTATTTGAGCGAAATGATGTCATTGTAGTAGCTTCAATCAGCTGCATTTATGGCCTAGGAATACCAAGTGAATATCTAAAAGCTGCTGTCAAGTTTAAAGTTGGTGAAACACTCAATATCCGCAGTGCATTACGGGAGTTGGTTGAGAACCAATATAGCCGTAATGATATTGACATTACGCGGGGTCGCTTTCGCGTGAGAGGGGATGTTTTGGAGATTGGCCCTGCTTATGAAGATCGGCTAGTACGGATTGAGCTTTTTGGTGATGAGGTAGAGGCAATCCGTTATCTGGACCCAACAACAGGTGAGATTTTGCAAAGCTTGGAAGCCATTAATATTTATCCGGCCAAGCATTTTGTGACTCCCAAAGAGCGACTCAATGTTGCAGTTCAAGCGATTCGTGATGAGCTGCGTGGGCGTTTGCAGTTTCTCAATGAACAAGGCAAGCTTTTGGAAGCGCAGCGTTTGGAGCAACGCACTACCTACGACTTGGAGATGTTACGGGAGGTTGGTTATTGTAATGGTGTTGAAAACTATGCCCGCCATCTGGCTGGTCGTTCTGCGGGAACGCCTCCTGAATGTTTGATTGACTATTTCCCTGAGGATTGGTTACTGGTTGTGGATGAAAGTCATGTAACCTGTTCTCAGCTTAAGGCGATGTACAACGGCGATCAAGCTCGTAAGAAAGTTTTGATTGAGCATGGTTTTCGATTGCCTAGTGCTGCTGATAATCGCCCTCTCAAGAGTGAGGAATTCTGGAGTAAGGCGAGGCAAACTGTATTTGTTAGTGCGACGCCAGGTGATTGGGAGCTTAAGCAGAGTGATGGTCATTTGGCTGAACAGGTGATTCGGCCCACAGGGGTTCTTGATCCCTTGGTGGAAGTGCGACCGACTCAAGGCCAGGTCGATGACTTGTTGGCAGAAATCCGTATCAGAGCAGAGAAGCAGGAGAGAGTGTTAATCACCACCCTGACCAAACGTATGGCGGAAGACCTTACAGATTATCTAGCGGAGAATGATGTGCGCGTTCGTTATTTACACTCGGAGATCCATTCCATCGAGCGGATTGAGATTATTCAGGATTTGAGATTAGGTGAATATGATGTTCTTGTTGGTGTCAATCTTCTCCGAGAAGGTTTGGATCTTCCGGAGGTGTCATTAGTGGTCATTCTTGATGCTGATAAGGAAGGTTTCTTGCGAGCGGAGCGGTCGTTGATTCAGACCATTGGTCGTGCGGCAAGGCATGTGGATGGGATGGCACTTCTTTATGCAGATAACTTGACAGATTCGATGTCAAGAGCGATTAGTGAAACAGAGCGAAGACGCGAGATTCAAAAGGCTTACAACGAACTGAATGGCATCGTGCCAAGGCCAGCGGGTAAGAGAGCGAGTAATTCGATTCTCTCGTTTCTCGAGTTATCAAGGCGCTTACAGACAGATGGTAAAGATGCTGACTTGGTTCAGATTACTGGGCGGGCTGTTGATGCGCTTGATTCAGATCAGGATGCTGGCTTAGCCCTTGATGCTTTACCTGAGTTGATTGATCAGCTCGAAACAAAGATGAAAGAAGCTGCCAAGAATCTTAATTTTGAGGAAGCAGCAAGCCTGCGCGATCGCATCAAGAAGTTCAGGCAGAAGCTGATTCGCAATACTTGATCATTCGCCATTGTTCATGCGATCCAATTATGTAGAAAGTACCTTTTGTTTGCAGTCCATTTGATACTTGTAGTTGTCGGAAGTTTGATCCTTGTGCATTCGCCTCAATGGCACGGTTTTTTCAACCAAGACAACGACTTGAGGAGTCTTTAGCGAGTTTTTCTGGAGCCGAAATAAGCTCGAAATAACTTTGTGCTCGGTAGCCTATTGAGTTCGTGCATGAGTTCATTGAGGCAGGGCCGCGAATTGGTGTAAGGGTGCTTAGCGGTGCATCTGATTAGCTCGCAAGCATTCCAGCCATAGGGCTTTAAATGGCTCATTGGGCACGATTAGATTGCGGTGAAGGTTGATGTCTTCAGAGGTGCCCTGCCTCTTGATTAGTAATGAATTCATCCATTTGCTTCAGCCTCTGCAGGGTGATCTAAAGGGTGTTGACCCACTGGGATGGCTCGTCTCTGCTGAGGCTGTTAGTGGTTTTGGTTTATTGCAGGCAGCTGAGGCGTATACCCATCAGAACAAGACTGGAAGGTTGGCGCAACGTTTATTTGGAGCTGAATCAAGCCATCAAAACTGTCTGTCTTTCTGCTGAATGATTGCCTAGCTGAACTTCTCAGCCATTACGAGTTGCTTTGCACTGGATGATCAGCTTCTTCACCCAGCCCAAAGCCTTTATGCACTGATTGCAGCGCCTTGACCCCATCGGGTTCAGCCACCACGCAACTTGTGCGGATTTCACTGGTGGCGATCATGGCGATATTGATCTTTGCATCTGCGAGAGCTCGGAACATCCGCCCTGCTGTACCTGCGGTGGCGGGCATGCCTGCACCCACTGCGCTCACCCGGGCGATTGCAGGACCGTCTTCCAGATTGGCTCCTGGCCATTGCGCAAGTAGGGGGGCAAGAGTCTTATTGGCTTGCTCTCGCTCATCGCGCTTGAGGGTGAAGCTGATATCCCGGCTTCCATCGTCATGTTGTCGCTCCGATTGCACAATCGCATCGAGGCTGATTCCTGCCTCTGCCATCGCTGAACAAAGAGCTGCTGCTGTCCCAGGCCGATTCGGCACCCCTCGCACACTTAGCTGGGCCTGACCTTGATCGAGTGCTACCCCTCGAACTTCTGGTTCACCTTTGCCGTTGCCCAAAGGATTGATGCGTACTTGGCTGTCGCTGAGTTCAAAGGCTGTGCTGACTGCACGCAGGGCTTTGCTTCCCAGCGTTGCATCGATGACGCAGCTGACTTTCACCTCACTGGTGGCGATCAGCCGTAGGTTGATTCCTGCCCGTGAGATCGTGTCGAAAAGGCTTGCGGCGATACCGGGGCGTCCCATGATTCCTGCTCCGCTGATGCTTAGTTTGCTCATTCCGGCTTCAGCTGAGAGTTGGCCACCGACGCTTTTAAGCAGCCCTTCGCAAAGTGAGTGGGCTTTCGCTAAGTCGGCTTCGGCCACTGTGAAGGCAATGTCATTGCTGTTGCCTTCATGGGTTGATTGGATGATTAGGTCCACATTCACGCCATCGCTAGAGAGGTTTTCAAAAAGTGTGGCTGCGACACCCGGTTGATCTGGCACGTGAGAGAGGGCGATCACCGCTTGACCTTCGGCAAGTTCAACGCCATCCACAGGCCGACCAAGCTCTAGACCTTCTCGACCGATGGGGCGCTTTGATTTGCTTGTGAGCTTGGTTCCGGCTTCGTTGCTCCAGCTAGAACGCACGACCAGGGCGACTCCAAAGTTGCGGGCGATCTCGACTGCACGGGGGTGCAACACGGAGGCGCCCAGACTGGCCAGCTCAAGCATCTCGTCGCAACTCACTTCTTGCATCAGTTGGGCATCGCTGACCTGACGTGGATCACTTGTGAGCACTCCTGGTACATCGGTGTAGATCTCGCAGGCATCTGCTCCTAGGGCGGCTGCTATGGCAACTGCAGATGTATCTGAACCACCGCGGCCGAGGGTGGTGATCTCTGCGGTGCCAACGCTGCTCAGGCTTGTGCCCTGGAAGCCTGCTACGACTACCACCTTGCCAGTGCTCAACAGGGATTGCAGGCGCTCAGTGCGGACGTCTAGGATTCGAGCGCGGCCATAGGCAGACTCTGTCACGATGCCCACTTGGGCTCCAGTCATCGAAATGGCTGGTATACCCAGTTCATGCAGTGCCATTGAAAGCAAGGAGATCGAAACCTGTTCTCCGGTGGCTAGCAGCATGTCCATTTCCCGTTGAGGGGGATTGCTGCTGATCACTTTCGCTAGGGCTGTGAGCTCATCAGTGGTTTGGCCCATAGCGGATACCACAATCACTAGGTCGTGGCCGAGATCTTTGCTGGTCGCAATCCGCTCAGCGACGGCTTGGATGCGCTCGACGTTGCCGACGGATGATCCGCCGAATTTTTGCACCAGCAACGCCATCCATGCCTTTGACACACGTTCTGATTATTTCAGCGTGTCGTCACTGGATTAGGGAGTGCTGAGTAACCCGTCGCGGAAGGCATCAGTAGGGATTGCACCTCGCTTGAGGGCGGCTTCTACTTCAAGCAAGCGACTGAGCAGGGTGAGGAATCGCTGCGGTGGCCGGCCCTGTAGCTGTTTGCGCATCACGTAGATCCGCTTGGGGTTGCCAATGCCTGCTGCTTTGGCAATCACGTTCACATCTCGTTCCCCTTGCTGCTCCAGTAAACTCACCCAAAGCCACCCTCTGATTTGGCCTGTCAAGGTGGCCACGATGCGAAGTGCTGGCTCACCGGCATCAAGGAGTGCATCAAGACGGGCGATCGCTTCTCCGGCATGGCCTGCCAAGAGTGAATCTCCAACCTGTAGTGCATTGGTGGCCATTCCTTCAATCAGCGCGGCTACGTTTTCGGCTTTAATCAAAGTTGGTGATTGGTTCTCAGTTGCGCTTTCTTGGCGAATGTCGGCATGGAGAGCCAGTTTTTGCAGCTCTGCGGTGAGTCGCGTACTGTCATTGCCGATGGCTTCCACCAGCGCTGCAGTGGCTTCAGGCTCCAGCTGTAGACCTAAGTCTCGGGCGGTGCGTTCCACCAGCTCCTGCTGACCGGCACCATCCCAGATCGCTGGCAGCAGAAAGCTTTTTTCGCTGGCTTGCTTCAACTTCACAAGCTTTTGTAAGGCCTTCGTTGTTCGCAGTCGGCCGTCTGGTTTGTTGGGGTTGCATAGCACCAGGTGGCTGGTTTCTGGAATTAGATCCAGCACGTCTTCGAAACGATTCGCAAGTTCGCTAGGGCAAGCGTTGCAGAACGGACTGCGCTGTAACAGCACAAGTCGTCCGCCACTTCCGAAGGGTGGTGTGCGTGCTTCTGCCAAGGCTTGGCTGGCTTGCCCAGCATCAGCTCCATCGAGGCGGCTGAGGTTGATGCTGCTCCATGCTTGATCGACAACATCGCCGATCAGAGTCTCGATGGCGTGGTCTCGGGCGGCGGCATCATCGCCCCAGATGAGATGGATCGGCATTGCAGCGGCAGACCGAAGATCTTTAACTGATGATGCTTGATGTCTATCTGGCTTAAGGCAGAAACGTGAAGTCGCTTGATCATCCGATCTTCACGGAAAGCATTCGCCGCATTCGGGAGCAGTTGGGTGTAACGGGTTTGGATCCCTTGCAGCAGCAGGTGTTGGAGCGTTTGATTCACAGCAGTGGGGATTTTGGCCTAACTCCTTTGCTGCGCTTTACTCCAGAGGCTTGTGAGCTTGGGCTGGCTGCCTTGCAGGCCGGAGCGCCAATTCTCACCGATACGGCCATGGCAGCTGTAGCAGTGCAGCCGATGGCGCGACGCACACTCAAGACATCAGTTCGCTGCGTGCTGGAGTGGGCGCCGGATGAGGCACCAAACGGTTCCACGCGAACAGCCGAGGGCTTGCGATCTGCATGGCAAGAATTGGCGGCTAAAGATGCGGATCAACAAGCGCCGATTGTGCTGATTGGTAGTGCTCCAACGGCTTTGGAAGCTTTGTTGGATCTGGTGTCTACAGGTGCACCCCCTCCTAGCCTGATTATCGGCATGCCTGTGGGGTTTGTCGGTGTGGCTGAAAGTAAGCGCAGGCTTTTGGCTAGTGGGCTGGCTCAGATTCGCCTTGAGGGCAGTCGTGGTGGGGCTGGTCTGGTTGCAGCGACGGTCAATGCTCTGTTGCGGGCGTCATAGTTGCCTGAGTGAATCGGTTTTACTCTGGAACTGGCCAAGCAGTAGTTGTAAATAGGTCACACTGCGCAGTTTGATATTTGCAGTGAGCGACATTCCTACTTGTAAGGGAAGCGTGGTGCCGTTCTTGAGTTTGAGTTGTTGGCTGTCGAGCTGAATGGTGGCTGGGAAGCGGTATTCCTGTCTTTGTTCTTGTTGATCGGGTGGAAGTGCGTCGGAGCCAATCGAGGTCACCTTACCTTCCAGTACACCGAAGTCTGTAGCTGGGAAGGAATCAATACTGATGTCAACGGACATGCCTTCGCGAACGAAACCAATTTTGTTGCTGGGGATTTCCACATCGGCTTCCAAGTTTTTGAAGGGCACGATCTTGAGCACAGGCTCACTTGACTGGGCGACAAAGCCAGGCGTGGTTGGCTTGAGATCAAACACCACCCCATCCACTGGAGAACGCAAAGACTGGTATTTCAGTGTTACTTTTGCTTCAGTGAGTTGAGCCTTAAGCTGGGCTAATTGGGAATTGAGCTGTTCAATTTCTTGATTGAGGATTGATTGTTGGCGAGCGCCATCCAATTTCTCTTTGGTGACCCTTCCACGCAGTTCTCGTACCTTGTTGAGTTGCTGTAAATACTGAAGCTCAGAGTAAGCGCCCTGTGCGCTAAGAAATTCAAACCGGCTAAGGATTTGTTGTTCAAGGGCCAGATTATCTCTGGTTGTGGCGACTTGTTCTTGGCTGAGATGTAGCGTTCCCTGTTGTTCTTCAAGTTTGAGCTTTAGTTGTTGCTGTTTTTTTGTCAACTGAGCTTCTAAGGAGTTCACTTGTTCTGAGGATGTTTCAGTGTCGAGCTGGATCAGAATTTGACCTTTACTGACGCGATCACCTCCTTTGATAAGGATGTCCCTAGCGACTCCTCCAACTGGGATTTGAATCTCTTTGACATCGCCTAATGGTTCAAGTTTGCCTTGTGCGACAACGATTTCTTCCGTGCGCGCGATGGCCAACCAGCCCACTGCAAAGGCTGTTGTGCCGATCAGGCTCCAAGTCACAGCACGCATCCAAAAGCGGCTTTGCTGGAGCACGCTTTCATCGTGTGACACAGAGCTTACTTTCTGCTCTAGTTGGTTTTGAGCTCTGCGGATCAGTCCGCCGACGGGGTTGGGCTTGTTGCTCATTTCAGCTCGACTCCTGCTGGCGATAGAGGGCGTAGTACCGACCTCGTTTTTCCATCAAGGCTTCGTGAGTGCCCATTTCCACGATTGCCCCTTGATGCATCACCACAATCAGGTCGGCTCGACGAACAGTGGAGAGCCTGTGGGTGATGAAAAAAACCGTGCAGTCATGCATGGCGTTGACGAGGTTGTCGCAAACTTTGCGTTCGGTTTCGTAATCAAGGGCGCTGGTGGCTTCGTCCATCACCAGAAGTTTGGGATTGCCTAAGAGCGTTCGAGCGATAGCGATCCGTTGACGTTGACCTCCGCTTAAGGAGGAGCCCCGTTCACCCACCGGCGTGCTGTAGCCGCTCGGTAGCGTCATGATGAAATCGTGGGCGACTGCCAACTTTGCAGCCATGATGATTTCGTCGTTATCGGCATCAGGCTGGGTGAGGGCTATGTTTTCGCTGATCGAGCCTGAGAACAGCAGAGGATCTTGCGGCACGATCCCGATCTGACGTCGTAAGGAGTAGAGCTCCACTTTGTCGATGTCATAGCCGTCGATGAGGATGCGGCCTTGATCTGGGGAATAGAGACGAGGTAGCAGCTTGACCAATGTGCTCTTGCCGCTTCCGCTCTGACCCACGATGCCCACAAAGGTACCGGCCTTGATGTTGAGGCTGATGTCTTTCAGAACTGGTGCTGTTGATTTGCTGAAGCTGAAGCTGAGATCTTCAAAGCTCACATCTCCTTCAAGCGGTGGCAGTGGAACTTTGCCTTTATCGAGGTCATTTGATTCTTGGGGGGTGTCGATCACATCCGCAAGACGCTCAAAACTCACCCTCAGTTCTTGGATGCTCTGCCAGATGGTTGAGAGCCTTAACAGCGGTTGGGTGACATAGCCGGAAATGATGCGAAAGGCGATCAGTTGTCCAAGGGTTAGGTCTCCAGCTAAAACCATGTTTGCGCCTACCCAAAGCACAAGTAATTGGGAGATTTTTTGAAGCACCTGACTGGTTTGGCTTAGGGCGGTGCCACTAATTGTTTTTTCAAAGCTTCGGCTGATGTAGCGGCCGTAACGCTCTTGCCACTTCCAACGGCTGATCATTTCTACGTTCTGAGCCTTCACTGTTTGGATGCCTGTTAGCACCTCAACCAGGTGGCTTTGAGTCTTGGCATTTTCCTCAGCAGTTTGTCGGAATTGACGCCGGAAAAGAGGTGCTCCCACCAGTGTGAGTCCGACCTGAATCGGTAATACAGCCAAGGCAATCAGGGTCAGCAGCCAGCTGTAGATCACCATGACCACCACATAGATCACAGAGAAGGCAGCATCAAGCAGGGTGGTCAATGCTTGGCCGGTGAGGAAGTTGCGGATCTTCTCCAGTTCGCTGACCCTTGAGCCCAATTCGCCAACAGGGCGCTTGTCGAAATAGCCCAGTGGGAGGCGCAATAGGTGGTCGATCACTTCAGCGCCTAGGCGTTGGTCGATGCGGTTGGTGGTTTCAGCGAAGAGAAAGGTTTTGAGACTGCCCAACACGCCTTCAAGCACAGTCACGATTACAAG
The DNA here is from genome assembly GCF_000011485.1 of Prochlorococcus marinus str. MIT 9313. Taxonomy (NCBI): domain Bacteria; kingdom Bacillati; phylum Cyanobacteriota; class Cyanophyceae; order Synechococcales; family Prochlorococcaceae; genus Prochlorococcus; species Prochlorococcus marinus. The sequence continues at coordinate 81,854 of NC_005071.1, forward strand.
GGCAAAGCCAAGGATCTGCAGTGTGTCGAGGCTGCGCTGATTGATGACCTTATCGATGATGACTTGGATCAACAGGGGGTTGGCCAGCGTGAAGAGCTGGACCACGAAACCGGCGATCAAAACTTGGATTAAGACACCCCGATAGCGCTGCAGTGCTGGCCAGAACCAACTCGGACCAAAGGCTTGCTCAGGAGTGGTGTTGGAACGGTCGAGGAGCAGCAGTTCGATGCCTTCAGGGAAGGCTTCCTCCAGCTGACTCGGATCTAGTTTGATAAAACCCTCGCTTGGTGAGGCCAGGGTGAGGCCTAGTTGATCACTGCGTGTTACTAGAGAAAAGCTTTGCTTCCATGGCACCAAGGTGGGCGTCTGTAAGCGAGTGCCCATCAAGGCTGGTACCTTGGCTCCGGCAACGTGTAGGCCAAGTCCGGCTGCGATCTGGCCGCACATTCGCAGGGTGGGAGTTTGGCCGCGGCGCAGACTGTCACGCAGCATTTTCTCGATCGAGTCGCGTCTGAATGGCAGCTTCATCAGCTTGGCCAACATCTGGAAGCAGGCCAGGGTTTCTTGGAGAGGGCCTTGACCGCCAACGAAGAAGTCTTCGGAGCTTGAGGAGCTATTGAGGCTGCTGACGGGTGGTCTTGATGGTGCGAGCGAGAGTGCTGTCTCAGGAGTCTCTTCGTCGTTCTGTAGAGCTGCATTGCTCTTGCTATCGACTGCTGGGCTGAGCAGAGTGGCTAGCGAGTCGGCTGGTAGGGCAATCAGCCTTAGGCAGAAACCAGATTGGGGTTTGCTTAACTCGCGAATTGCTGCGATTGAGTCCAGCTCAGTGTTGATCGGGCAGCTGGGTATCGACGAGGCGAGGAATAGACGTTTGCCATTGTTTAGGGCTGCTTGTGCTTCATCATTATTCGCGCGCATCAATGTGGCCAGAGGGCCGAGCATCTTCAGCCATGCCTCCAGGGAATGATGACTCTTGGGTGTGCTTGCACGGATCCCCTGGAGAAGGGCAGCGACTTCAGCGTCCCAGAGGTAAGCCTCACAACAGTCTCGAATGTCTTTTTCAGAGTTGTAGAGCTGTTGGAAGGTTGTGTCTGTGATGCTCCAAGCCACAAGCTCTGTTGCAGCTCGTACGGCTTCGCAAGATTCACCTCTGAGTAGAGAGACTGCTCCGATTAAGGAGCCGGATTCAAGTTTGATGCGTGTGGTCAAGCGACCATCACTGTTACCAAGCAGTCGGGCGGTGCCGCTTTCGATCAGCAACACATGACCAGGGAGATAATTTTCTTCGCATAGGGATTGACCGATTTGAAACTTCAGCCGCTCACCTTTGATCTGTAAAGCGTTTTGCAGTGGAGCAAGGGGGTGATTCAGATTCGTCAGTGTCATGTGAGGGCACCATTCTCAAATTGATCGCCGCGAACAGCTGAGATCAGTTGATTGGTTTGTTGTTCAATCCAACCATCGAATAATTCGATCGCCATGCGTTTTTGCATGTTGGAGTCAAATGTGGCGAGTTGCCGCTCTTCAAGCCGCGTAACGACCCACCATTGCTCGATTTTGAAAGGCTCCAGTAAGACCCCTGGGGTTGCTGTGCGTAAGCGCTGGCGAAGGAGAGGATGGGCTCTACCGAGGCTTGCTGGCCCTACCAGGCCGTGGGATGCTCTTTCTCTGCCCTGGGAATGCTCGGTTGCCAGCACCGTGAAATCGGCTTCTCCGGCTTCGATCTGGAGGTAAAGCTCATGGGCCAGATCAGAATCCTCAACTCGGAGCAAGCTGTAGGTGAATTGATCGAGCTCTTCCTTACGTTTGAGGAAGTGTGCTTCGGCTTTGGCGCTGAATTCTTTCAGACTTAAATATTGAACTTTCAAAGGGATTTCGAGTTGATGAATGAGGTCTGGCTTGATCAGACCTTGATGAGAGAGATATCCCTCGAGACGTTCCTCATCACTTAGCCCATGCTGCTCGCAGAAACTCGCAATCGCCTGATCCAGTTTTTCTGCGGGTAACTGAACAGCTGTGCAGGCTTGATCAATGACCATCCTCTGCACGAGTGACCTCAACAGGTTTTGACGGCGAAGCAAAACCACAATGTCTTTAGGGAGCTTGTGGAGGCTCTCCCGAACGGTCTCTTGGAGGTCGTCCACGATGTTCTTGGGCGTCAATTGAGGCTAGTGGGTCGGTGACAGGCGAAAGGTTTTCAGCTTGGTCTGTTGATTGTTTTCGCGCTTGGCAGGGCTGGCAGAGATGAGCCATCGTCTTGAAGCTGAGCTAACACCTGCCTTGCTCGTTGCACCACGTCATTAGGCACACCAGCTAGACGGGCGGCTTCAATGCCGTAACTGCGATTTGCACCACCTGCGGCCACCTGATGTAGGAACACCAGGTCGTCGCCTGTTTCCTCCACCAAAACTTGAAAATTGGCGACATTGGTCAGCTCTTGGCTCAGCCCATTGAGTTCGTGATAGTGGGTCGCGAACACAGTGCGGCTTCTTAGATCTGTTGCCAGGTGTTCGCTCACCGCCCAGGCAATCGAAAGGCCATCAAAGGTGGCGGTGCCACGTCCAATCTCATCGAGAAGCACCAAGGAACGATCGCTGGCGTGATGGAGAATGTTGGCCGTTTCTGCCATTTCCACCATGAAGGTGGATTGTCCTGCCGCTAGGTCATCGACGGCGCCGACGCGGGTGAAGATGCGATCTGCGATGCCAACACGGGCCTGCTTTGCAGGCACCCAACTACCCACCTGGGCTAGCAACTGTATGAGGCCGATTTGACGCAGGTAGCAGCTTTTGCCACTGGCGTTTGGACCTGTGAGTACGACGAGGTCGATGTCTTTGCCAAGTTCTACATCGTTAGCGATGAAGGATCTCTCTACCAGTAGTTGTTCCACCACTGGGTGTCTGCAGGTTTTGAGCTGTAGTTCTCTGCTGTCATCGATTTCTGGGCAGCAATAGTCTCCAGTGGCGGCTACTTCTGCAAGGCCGACTAGGGCATCGAGTCCTGCCACGGCCCGGGCTGCTTTACGGATTGAAGTTGCCTGTTTTCCCACTTGCTCACGCAACTGGCAGAACAGTTCGTATTCCCGTTGGCACGCTCTTGCTCTGAGCTGGAAGATCTGCCCTTCCCGGGTTTTGAGATCTGGAGTGATGAAGCGTTCCTCGTTGGCCAGGGTCTGCCGGCGGATCCAGTGGTCCGGCACCATGGAAGCCTTGGCTTTGCTTACGGCTAGGAAGTAGCCGAAGGTTCGGTGGTATTGCAGGCGCAGATTAGGGTTGCCACTGAGTTTCCGTTCTTGGATTTCCTGGCCTGCAAGCCAGGTGTCTTGGTCATCCAGTTGATTGCGCAGGCCATCTAGCAGTGGATCGACGTTGTCGTGCATGAGGCCTCCCTCGCTGAGGCTGAGAGGTGGGTTATTGATCAATTGCTCGCGAATACTCGCCGCCAGCTTTGGCAGGCTCTTATCAAGAGTCAGCAAGTTGTCGAGCCAGTGTGGGGCAGAGCTCAATGCATTGTGTAGTTGCTCTGCTAGCCGTGGTAATCGTTCAATGCCATCGGCGATAGCCACGAGTTCGCGGGCACCAGCATGACCGGCGCCTGCCCTGCCGGCCAGTCGTTCTAGATCTCCCATCGGTCGCAGGAAGCGCCGCAGTGAATGCCGCAGGGAGCGTGTCTCCACGAGATGGTTCACCACCGCTTGACGGGCGCGGATGGCTTTGCTGTCTAGGAGGGGGGCCTCGATCCAGCGGCGCAGGCAGCGGGCTCCCATGGCAGTGAGGGTACGGTCTACGGCCCAAAGAAGGGATCCTTGGAATTGGCCATCCCTTTGGGTGCTAGTGAGTTCTAGGTTGCGTCGGGTTTGGGCGTCGAGTACTAAGGCATCGCCGGCGAACACTGTGAGCGGATGTTCCAGGGGCATCGGGGCGATGCCTTCATCGACGTTTTCAGCGAGGGGTTGGGTGTCCCTTAGATAAGTCAGCAGTCCCCCGGCGGCCCTTAGTGCTAAAGGCACCTCTTGCAGACCTAGACCGTCAAGGGTGCTGAGCCGGTAATGATTGAGCAGCGTGCGCTCGGCCTCTGGCTGGCTGAAGGGGGTAGTGGCCATCGTTGTCAGGAAAAGCTGCTCCGGACACCACTCAGGCCTGCTGCTTTCTCCGATCTTTTGAGCCATGATCAGTTCCGAAGCCTCGAGCTGAGCAAGGTGTTGGTGCAGCTCAGCGCTCCCCTCCCGTTGCGTGATCAGGAATTCGCCTGTGCTGACATCGGCGTTTGCTAGACCCCAGCAAAACGGTTGGTTGCCTTGTGCTGGCTCAACCACAACTGCTGCTAGCCAATTGTTCCGGCGAGCTGTCAGCATGCCTTCGGCAAGCACCGTGCCTGGGGTGAGCACCCTGGTGATGTCACGTTTGAGCAGTGCGCCTTTGCTTGCAGTTGTTTCCAGTTGGTCACAAATGGCCACGCTTAGCCCATGGCGGATCAATTCGGCGCAATAGCGCTCTGCAGCGTGGTGGGGGACGCCTGCCATCGGTACACGGCCGATCCCTTTACCTCCTTCCTTGCCAGTGAGAGTCAGCTCCAGCAGCCTTGAGAGCTGAATGGCATCTTCAAAAAAGCATTCAAAAAAATCGCCGAGTCTGTAGAGCAAGATCCTTTCGGGGTGTTTGGCCTTGAGTTCCACGTAGTGACGCAGCATTGGCGTGAGCTGCTCAGGGTCAACAAGGTTGTGGTGTGCCCAGGCGGGCAGGTCGTTGTCGTTATCGGCTGTTTCGAGTTGCTCTTGGCTTTCAGAATCAAGTGGGATGCTTGGAACGGATGTTGGGTTATGTCGATTGCGGGGCCTTTTTAGGGATTCGTCGACGAGTTCTTGATCAGAGAGATCGTTACGCAGAGCTCTTGCGATGGTTTCTGAGCAGCTTTCAGCGTTTGCCTGCGGTTCCAGATCACCAAACAGACTGCCTTGCAACAACTCAGCGTTGGCAGTCATTGGATCATCCTGCCAGCCAAGAGATGGCATCGTAAGTCTGGTGTGCTGGGCAGGATGTGAAGCCTCGCGACACCCATGGCGGCCTTTTCATGAGAAGCCTCGGCCTCGTGGGAGAATTTGCAAAGATCAGAGCATTGGCTCCGCCGCCTCAACTCTATGCAGATCATTTCCGACATCGCTGTGAACGCCCTGTTGTTCGCATCATTGCTTTTGGTTGTTGGGATTCCGGTGCTTTATGCAACCCAAAAAAATCCTGGCGATCGCCGCAACCCTGAAATCAAAAAGATCGAAATCATTGGCGGGGTTTGGTTCCATCTTGTTTTGCTCAACGGAGCAATCAGCTTTTTGGTGGTTTGAACCAATCACTCACTTGCTGTGATGAGAGCATGTGGGCAGTTTTTGCCACTGAATGATGGCCACATATGAAGGGTGTTATACCGATGCACAAGCTCTGCGTATAGCTGTTGTTGTTGCCAGGTTTAACGACTTGGTCACTGGCAAACTTTTAAGTGGCTGTCTTGATTGTTTGGCTCGCCATGGTGTCGACACATCTTCCAACAGCGAACAACTCGATGTGGCATGGGTACCTGGAGCCTTTGAGTTGCCGATCGTGACGCAGACACTCGCACTCAGTGGTCAATATCAAGTGGTGATCACTCTTGGTGCGGTCATTCGTGGTGACACGCCCCATTTTGATGTGGTGGTTGCTGAGGCCAGTAAGGGCATTGCATCAGTTTCAAGGGAGACAGGTGTGCCGGTGATTTTTGGCGTTTTAACAACCGACACGATGCAGCAGGCGCTTGAACGGGCTGGCATCAAGAGCAATTTGGGCTGGAGTTATGGGCTACAGGCTTTAGAAATGGGCTCGCTGATGGCAGTGCTTCGCTCAGCCACTTCCGCCAGCTGATTGATTGGAATTGACCAGTTCCCCTTCGGTGGTGCATGCTGTCTTTGTCAAAGGGGAGACATCCCCAAGGCACGTCTTGCGGATGTAGCTCAGTGGTAGAGCATCTCCTTGCCAAGGAGAGGGTCGAGAGTTCGAATCTCTTCATCCGCTTTTTAGTTTGAACAATTAGTTGTTTTTGAGATTCAACAACAACAGCTGTTGATTGTTGGCCCTTTCGAAGCCCATTTGCTCGTAGAAGCCTCTGCTGTTTGTTGTCATCAAGTAGACACGCTCAACATTGCGGATGCCAGGAGCAATTAGCAGAGCTTCGATCACTTGTCTGCCTAAGCCATGACCTTGCAGATCGCCAGCTACGACAACGTCCCATAGGACGGCTCGGTAGATCCCGTCGCTGGTGGCACGTCCGAAGCCCACCAGGCGCTTGCCACGCCAAAGGCTAATGACCACGTTGCTGCCTGCCAGCATTTTTTTTAGTTCTGAAGTGTCGCGTTGCTGGGCCCAGAAGGCGTGTTTGTGGAGCAGACGGTGGAGTTTAAGAAGTCCGTGGCTTGGCTTGAGATCAGGTCCCATCCCGAACCAGCGCATGCCCGGAGCTCCGGCGGCGTGTTCAACAAGACGGATGCGGGTCATAACGGATCACTGACCTCTGTATCATCCGTCCCTGGCCAATGGAGATTGCTTTCATCTACGCTTGTGGCGCTTGGAACGTAGGCGCGTGAGAGATATCTCCACTTAGTTTTCAGAACGGTTTGCTTGTGATGTCTTCGATCTGTTTTCTCATAAGTAGTGGTTCATGTTGTGTTCTTTAGAGCCAGTACTTTTCTCCTTTCAGCATCCCTGCAAGGAGCGCTCAGTAGGCTGCACGCAGAAATAATATCTGTTTCATGCTCAAGCTCCTGCTTGGAGATCCCAATGCCCGCAAGCTGAAGCGTTACCAGCCGATTGTCACTGACATCAATATCCTCGAAGAGGACATCGCCTTGCTCAGCGATGACCAGCTGCGCTCTAAAACGGCCGATTTTCGCCAGCAGTTTGAGAATGTCGTCAGTTTTGCCAAACAGCGAGCTTTACTTGATGAGCTGCTCCCAGAAGCCTTTGCTGTTGTACGTGAGGCTGCTAAACGGGTGCTCGGCATGCGTCATTTCGATGTGCAGCTGATTGGCGGCATGGTCCTGCATGAGGGTCAGATTGGTGAGATGAAGACCGGTGAAGGGAAGACTCTTGTAGCCACTCTGCCTAGCTACCTCAATGCCCTCACTGGCCGTGGGGTGCATGTGGTTACGGTCAATGATTACCTGGCACGGCGCGATGCTGAATGGATGGGCCAGGTGCATCGTTTTCTCGGTCTCAGTGTTGGTTTGATCCAGCAGGACATGAGCCCTGCTGAGCGGCGGCGCAATTACGCCTGCGATATCACCTATGCAACCAATTCAGAGTTGGGTTTTGACTACCTGCGTGACAACATGGCCACCGATCTGAGTGAGGTGGTTCAGCGGGAGTTTCAGTACTGCGTCATCGATGAGGTGGATTCGATCCTGATCGATGAGGCGCGTACTCCCTTGATCATTTCCGGACAGGTGGAGCGTCCTCAGGAGAAGTATCAGCAGGCTGCAGATGTGGCTGCTGCTCTTGAGCGGGCTGCCGAACAGGGTAAGGATGGCATTGATCCTGAGGGTGACTACGAGGTTGATGAGAAGCAACGCAGTTGCACACTTACAGATGAAGGCTTTGCCAAGGCTGAGCAGAACCTCAGAGTGAGGGATCTGTTTGACCCCGCTGATCCCTGGGCCCATTACATCACCAATGCATTGAAGGCCAAGGAGTTGTTTGTTCGGGATGTGAATTACATCGTGCGCGATGGTGAAGCTGTGATTGTTGATGAGTTCACAGGCCGTGTGATGCCAGGCCGGCGCTGGAGCGACGGACAGCATCAGGCGATTGAGGCCAAGGAACAGCTAGCGATTCAGCCTGAAACTCAGACTCTGGCTTCGATTACTTATCAAAATTTCTTTCTGCTTTATCCCCGCTTGGCTGGAATGACCGGCACCGCTAAAACTGAAGAGGTGGAGTTTGAGAAGACCTACAAGCTTGAGACTTCAGTGATCCCTACCAACCAGCCTCGGGCTCGTGCGGATTGGGTGGATCAGGTTTATAAGACTGAATCAGCCAAGTGGCGCGCCGTGGCCAACGAAACGGCTGAAATTCATAAGCAGGGAAGGCCTGTTCTGGTTGGCACGACCAGTGTTGAGAAAAGCGAACTGTTGAGTTCCCTGCTCTCAGAACAAGAGATTCCCCACAATCTTTTGAATGCCAAGCCGGAGAATGTGGAACGTGAGGCTGAGATCGTGGCCCAGGCTGGCCGTGCAGGTGCTGTGACGATTGCCACAAACATGGCTGGCCGTGGGACAGACATCATCCTCGGCGGAAATAGCGATTACATGGCACGCCTCAAGTTGCGTGAGGTTTTGCTGCCAAGATTGGTGCGGCCTGAGGAGGGTCATCGTCCACCAGTGCCATTGCAGAGGGCTGCCGAGACAGGTGGTGGGTTCGCTGCCAAGGCCGCTGCTTCGAATGGATCTCACGGCCATGTCTTAAGCGAGGCCCGTGCAATCGGGAGTCTCTATCCTTGCTCGCTCACTGATGACACTGATCAGTTCCTTGCGGAGTTAGCTCGTGAGCTTGTGAAGGTTTGGGGAGATAGGGCACTGAGCGTGATTGAATTAGAGGATCGCATCTCCACTGCTGCTGAAAAAGCACCTACCGATGATGCGCAGATTGCTGCCTTAAGAGAGTCGATCGCAAGAGTAAAGACTGAATACGACGTGGTAGTGACCCAGGAGGAGGTTCGAGTGAGGGAAGCAGGTGGTCTTCATGTGATTGGAACAGAACGTCATGAATCTCGCAGGGTTGACAATCAACTTCGTGGTCGTGCCGGCCGCCAGGGGGATTTAGGTAGTACCCGTTTTTTCCTTTCTTTGGAAGACAACCTATTGCGCATCTTCGGAGGAGAACGGGTGGCTTCGTTGATGAATGCTTTCCGCGTGGAGGAGGACATGCCCATTGAGTCGGGCATGCTCACCCGTTCTTTAGAGGGGGCTCAGAAAAAGGTAGAAACCTATTATTACGACATTCGTAAGCAGGTTTTTGAGTACGACGAGGTAATGAACAATCAACGTCGTGCCGTTTATGCCGAACGTCGCCGTGTGCTTGAGGGTCGCGGGCTCAAGAAGCAGGTGATTGGTTATGGAGAGCGAACAATGGACGACATTGTTGAGGCTTATGTGAACCCTGACCTGCCCCCTGAAGAATGGGATTTAGGCCAACTGGTTAGCAAGGTTCAGCAATTTGTCTACCTGCTTGAGGATCTAAAGCCTGAGCAGTTGCAGGGGTTAAGTATGGAGGAGCTTAAGTCTTTTCTTCAGGAGCAACTGCGCAATGCTTATGACATTAAGGAAGGTCAGATTGAGCAGCAGCGACCAGGGTTGATGCGGGAGGCAGAACGTTTCTTTATCCTTCAGCAGATCGATACACTTTGGCGGGAACATCTGCAGGCGATGGATGCTCTGCGTGAATCTGTAGGTTTGCGAGGGTATGGGCAAAAAGATCCGCTCATTGAATACAAGAATGAGGGCTACGATATGTTTCTCGAGATGATGGCAAATATGCGTCGAAACGTGATCTATTCAATGTTCATGTTCCAGCCAGCCGCATCAGGGCAAGAGCAGGCATGAGGTTTTTTGAAATTTTTTATCCAGCGCAGAGGTCTGGTGAGTTTCCAGCTCAATGAACTCTTGATGCTATGAAGTTCATGCTCAGGAGCTGTTAATTGCTCCGACAAACTCTGGATTTGAGTCACAGCTAACTGAAGCTGTTCGGTTGAACTGGTGCGTTGTTTATTGCAACGTTCAAGATTTTTTGCTACTCATTCGCGGCGTTCCATCTCTTGACGAAACTTGACTGCCAGGGCTGCTAACCCATCCTGCAGGGCTTAAGGTTGCGGCTCCTAAGCACTGATATTGCGTTCCAGTGAGAGTTGGCGAAGCCCTTGGATCAGGCACGTAAAGCGATCATCCTCGATGGAGGAAGTGGCATAAGGCTCAATCCGATCACCAAAGTGGTGAGTATGCAGCTATTGCCTGTTTATTATAAGCCGATGGTTTCCTAATGCATCTCCCATCTGCTTGAAATGGAATTTTTAGAATTAACGCTTGTTGATTATTTATGAAGCGAGATCTCATTCTTTTGTTTGTTGCTTTTCACCCTCTTCAAGATGAAGTTGAACAGCTTGCTGCATGTTTGTCTTGTCTTCCACCTCAGATTGGCTATGCGATGGCTATCAATGATTATTGTCCTGGAGAGGCAGTAGAACAGTTAACCAAGGGTGCGGACCATTTTCTCTGCAATTCAGACAATCCTGGGTATGGGCGAGCTGTCAATCGGCTTGTTTCTAGTCTCGATGAGATCCCGGATTATTTGGGTATTCTGAATACTGATCTGTCTTGGTGCTCGGGCACCTTCGAAACAATTTTATTATGGATGCAGAACAATTCTGATGTCAGTCTTGCTGTACCACAGATTCTTGATCCGTTGGGAGAGCCACAAAAGCTCTGCAAACAATCTCCAACGGTTCTTGGTTTGTTCAGTCGTCGTTTTGTCCCGGAAGTTTTGAAGCCCAGTTGTCTAAAAAGATATGATCGTTGGTATGTGATGGATCAATTTGATTACCAAAATATTTTCGAGGTTCCTTATTTAAGCGGATGTTGCATGGTTGTAAGGTCTGAGTCTTTTTTGCAGGTTGGAGGGTTTGACGAGCGTTATTTCCTGTATCTAGAGGATGCTGACCTTACTCGTGCTCTAGCGTATCAAGGCCGTTGCCTTCATTTTCCTGAAGTTTCCGTTGTTCATCAATGGGGAAAGGGGAATTATCAAAAATTTAGTTTAATGATCATCAATATCATCAGCGCCTGGCGCTACTTTGCCAAGTGGGGTTGGAAATTATGGTGATGAATGATCAGGATGTTATTGCAACTTGAATTGTTTCATGCATGGCGTAGGCGCACCTTATTTATAATTTGAGTAGTACCCTCTCTCTAAACTTCTCGATAGTTGTTGGACTTTTGAAGACTTTTTCCAGCTACATCAGGATCCAATGCTATCCCTGCAGATCAAGACGATATCTAGGATCCTACTAAGGCCTAGCTTTTAACTTATACGATGGTTGCTATTTAGGAGCCATAAGGAACTTAAGTGCCTCCTCCTGTTCCCGCTAATTTGCACATGTTTAAAAGTAAATAGGGTATGTTGGTTCCATCGTTTATTCGATCTCAGGATCTTAACACCAACAATCAACATTGTCTTCTAAATGTAGCTACTGGTTGTAACTACTTTGTCAATCGAGCTTGTTTGAGGCGGGTCTTGTAATTTCCGGATGAGGGGATTCTCCATCATTTTTTGTTATATGTAGTTGTGGCACGCAATCGTGTTGTTAACTAATTGCCTAAATCATGTGCTAGTTGCCACCAGCATGATTTAAATTTAGTGGGAGCCGGTGGCGCATTTGAGCAAATTTCTAGCTGGTTATGCGAGTTCTTGGTAAGTCGAATCAGTTAATAGATTGATTGGCTTGGGTCTGCGCTATCTTCAGGCATGTCACAATCTTTTCCCAGCCGATGCTCTATTGCTTATTCTTTCCCTTGTATAGCTTAGAAGCAATTATCCATTGAAGTTAAGCTCTAAGAGAACATGGTTGGTGGCGAACTTGTGCCTTCTATCTTTTTTGCTCTTTTGGCAGCCAAGTAGGTCTTAATGTGAGACGTGATTTTTTTCGCGTTAAGCTTGTCACAAATCAAGGTCAAAGATGAAGGCGGTTGTTGTTGGCGCAAGTGGCTTCATCGGTTCTCATCTCGTTGATGCCTTGTTGGCTCAGGGATCTCAGGTTAGGGCACTTTCTCGTCATCTCCCAGGGCTGATTACCCCTAAAGCACAAGATCACCCTGGTCTTGTGCTTCATCCACTTGATATGGCAGATCGTCTCGGCCTTGAGAAGGCCCTTGTAGGTTCCGAGATAATTTTCCATCTCGCTAGTGGAAGCTTGCCGCAGAGCTCAAATCGCAATCCTCGCGAAGATATTAATATTAACGTCTTAGGTGCTCTTAATTTGCTTGAGGCTTCACTTGAAGTTGGTATCCAGAAATTTGTATTTGTCTCATCAGGAGGAACCGTTTATGGCATTCCTAAACAGGTACCAATTGCTGAGAATCATCCTACTGATCCCATTTGCTCTTACGGGATTACGAAACTTGCGATTGAAAAATATGTCTCTCTATATCGCCATCTATATGGATTAAATAGTACGGTAGTCCGCTTAGCGAATCCTTATGGTGAGCGTCAACGTCTGGATTCTTGTCAAGGTGTGGTTCCTGTTTTTCTAAATCGTGCTTTGCGTTCAGAACCTCTCGAGATTTGGGGAGATGGCAGCACCATCCGCGATTTTCTTTATATTACCGATGTTGTTCAAGCTCTTCTTGCTATAAGTCATTATAAAGGGCCCGAGAATTTGTTTAATGTTGGTTCAGGTATAGGTTTGAGTCTTTGTGAACTAGTTAAATTGATTGAGAATGAGCTCGGCCGTCCACTTCAAGTTTCTTATCAGCAAAGCCGTACTTTTGATGTTCCAACTAATGTCTTGAGTATTAAACGAGCGAGAAATTGTTTGGGCTGGAGTCCGAAGGTCTGCGCTAATGATGGGATTCATCGATTTCATCAAAGCATTTTAGGACATTAGCGGTTAACGCCTGGAACATTGGTAAGATTGTAGGTGAAACCTTGTTTCGCGGCTATTATTGGTAAAAGCCTTTCGATGGCATGAAGGATAGTGCCGTCATATCCTAGAGGTTCTTGAGGATAGTCTTCCCAGCCAAGATTTAAGTTATAAAGTTCAGTAAGTGCTCCCTTCTTTGCCCAAAACATTGTGCCAACCGGAAAATCAAAGCATCTTGGTAAGGGACCTAAGTTGAGCTTATTGGCAAGTATATCTGCGTGTTTTCTGTTGCCACTCCAGCCAACACATGTTGGATCATCAGCGAATACAAGACCCAATTTAGGATTTTTCTTGAGTGCTGTGACAATGCGATCTGCCATAGCAATATCTTGCATTCCAACTAAGTTCGATATAAGAAAATCCCGCCAGCTGCAACCCTGCTTCCCCGGAAGAAGAGCACTTTTTTTTGTATGTAGATGACCATATATTTCATACTTTGTGTCTAATTCTTTCCCAATTTCAGTCAAGAGAGGGCCGATATCTCTGCCACGGTTAGGTGTTGTTATGATTGATTTTAATGTACAATTGGCTCCGGCTGATTTGCATTGGATCTCTGAATGATTTTCATGATTGGTACAACTTAGGAAAAGGTCTGGCCTTATTTTGTTATAATTCAGCGCATTTAATATTGTATCTAGGAGTTCTGGATAGTGAACATGCACATGAAGAGCAATTGTTGTTTCGCTATCTTGTTGCTGCAAAGAACTGGCAGGAGTGATCATAGGCACATTCCATTCGCCCTTGGGTTGATTTTCTTTTAGGTAATGGATGAGTGGATCTGGACAAGGAGCATCTTCAAGAATTTGTTCTTTGTAGATACCTGGGTGAAAACCTGGGAAAGGCTTTCTTGGCCAAACTTCATTGCGCCATGACACTAAATAATGGAGAATTTCAGATCGCTTTGAGAGCTTACTATTCTTAAAACAAAATTCCTGATCTATAATTCTTTTAGAAGCAAGAATTTTAAATTCTTCTTTCAGTATTTTTTCTTCTTTTACTGTTTCTTCGGCTATTGATTTCAGTTCTTTTATGTAGTGAGACATGTTAAACCATTCTTGCGCTTTTTCCTTGCTCCTCTTCGCTATCAATTGTCTTTGTTCGTACCCGTTTACAAGATTGGCTGCTTTTTCAGCCATGCTCGAAGTGTTTAGGTAAGAAGCTACTAGAGCATTCCCAAGAATTGGATCTTCAAGTAACAAATTGGCCATTCCACATGCTTTCTCAAAGCAAAGCATTGGTTTGCCAGCCAGCATGGCATCAATGGCCACATTAGGTAGAGGGTCCAGTCTTGAAGTAACTAAAAAAATATCGGCTCTATTCATCAGTCTGTTATAAGCACTAGAGTGATCAAGAATGCGTAGTTCACCGTTTAATCCTGAGCGATGTATTTGATCCTCAACCCATAAAGACACATTAAAATCGTGTACTGGATCGTATCCGCTACCTATCCAAGCAAATTGTAAAGGCATATGTTTACACTTCTTGCGCAGTTCATCTGCAACCGCAATAAATAAGTCAACACCTTTGCGAGGTTGAATTGCCCCTGCCGCGAGGATCAAAATTGAGTTACTATCTAAATTCTCAAGAAAATTCCAAGCATCGTCAATTTTTTTATTCTTTAACTTAGCCTGATTTGAGTTGCCCGGTCTTTTGCAAGGCCCCTGTGGCAAGACCTTAATTGAAGCATTGTTAAATTGTGGACAGCTGCTTAGAATGTCATCACGCGTTAGCGGACTTGAAAAAACAACTCGATTGGACCATTTAGCTACATTATCTAGAATGCCGATTGGGCGAATATAAGCACTAAATTCGTGAATTAGTGTTGTTGTGGGAATCCCTAATGCTCTTAAAGGTTGAATGCACCCTGCTGAAACAACGGAATTTACAATTGCGTATTCAGGCAATTTTTCTCCTGGCAAACGTTTAAACTCACGTCGCAGAAGGCTTGAAAATATGACTCCTAATCTCGGCCGAAGTACACATGATGAATTTTTTAGGAATTCCTTCAATAGTGCACCACCTCGCGGTAATATGATAATTATGTTTGCATTTTTACTCAGCTCTTGACAAATATTCAATGCAAGAATAGGCGCTCCTGTTTCCGATGCATCATGGCTTACTACGACTACAGTTGGTTTTAAATGATTGATTTTTTTTTCGCCCGCCCGTCTGCGCATCCCGCCCAGTAATAAAATTGGTTTAACTAAATGCTTTAATAGTTTAGCCAAAAGCTGGCCATTAGAATTAGGAGTATATAAAATTCTTCTGATACGGATAGTTAGGGCAGTTAGGGACAATTTCTATACTTGATTCTAGGGTTCAACCCAATGTACTATAATAGGATAACTTCGTTCGCCTACCTAAATAGTAGACGCAAGACTTCGCAATGGTAGCCACTAATTTTTTGATCTCACCAATTCTTAGCCTTGATGCTCTTAATATAGCAGGTGCGGACAAAACTTTTAGGGTATATTTTCACACTCAAGAAGGACCAGTCACTGTCTCGTTGGGAAATTCTCCGCAGGTTATAACTGCATTGTCACCTTCCGATGCATGGCTTCTCTTTGCTACAAATCAGTTGGCTAAAATTAGCAATGCGGCGGATGTTTACTTTCAAAGAGTTTATGATAGCACCAATACAGACATATCATTCTATTACGACACTACCATTGACCTGGGCGATCCAAGCGTCACTACTTTCGGCGTAGCTGTTCCTAATAATAATGGTGGTCGACAGTGGACGGAGATCTTTCTAAATGGCCCAGAGATACAGGCAAAATCAGAAGATTTTAGTAATTATGTCTTTAATCACGAGCTCGGACATGCTCTTGGTTTAGAGCATCCTCACGACAATTCTGATGGTGATGTCTACTTAAGTACTGACCCCCAACTCAGTGCTACTCCCGAAGAGACTGTAATGTCTTATCGAGTACCAGAGTCAGGCGTATATCCAACTGATTTTTCAATCAATGATTACAATGCTTTAGAGCAAATTTGGGGAAGCCCACAAGCTCAATCGACGCAGAATGTTGTTTATCGTCTTTATCAGCAAAGCACAGGAAGGCATTTGTTCTCGGCTAATTTGACTGAGGTTGACATTCTTACTGGAGGCAATTCGTCTGATTACCTCAACGAGGGTATCGCTTATCAAGTCCAAGAAGGAGCAGACCAAGATCTTTACAGATTCTTCCAGCCATCTACGGGACTTCATTTTTATAGCGCTAATTCCGATGAACGTGATAATCTAATTAATTCAAATCAATCAGGATATATTTACGAGGGAGTTGCTTATAAAGTTTTTTCTGCCTCCTCTGCAGCTGAAGCGAGTACAGCTGTGACTCGTTTTTATGAC
The DNA here is from genome assembly GCF_000011485.1 of Prochlorococcus marinus str. MIT 9313. Taxonomy (NCBI): domain Bacteria; kingdom Bacillati; phylum Cyanobacteriota; class Cyanophyceae; order Synechococcales; family Prochlorococcaceae; genus Prochlorococcus; species Prochlorococcus marinus. Next base: position 97,914 of record NC_005071.1, read on the forward strand.
CCAATTGCGGGCACTCATTTTTATACAGCTAATCTTGAGGAACAACGTATTCTTGAAGTAACTCAACCTAGTTGGATCATGGAAGGCACCGCTTGGTATGTCTAAGCCATCATTTTCGATAGCTAAGCATCAAATACATGCATTGACAAGTCTGAGGTTTTTTGCTGCCTTTTGTATTGTTCTACTTCATTCGACAAATCATGATTTATTGGATATTTCATGGTCTAAACTATTAGATTTGTCTAAGGCCGTTTCCTTCTTTTTTGTTTTATCTGGCTTTGTTCTGACGTATGCGTATATTAACCGCAATTACTATCTTTCTGATTTTTATCAAGCACGTTTTGCCAGGATATGGCCTGCAACGGTGGCGTCAGTATTTTTTGTGCTGTTGCTATTGCCCCGTTCCAATTTTCTTCCTGATTTGAACTCTGATTGGTCTTTAGGTAGTGTTTTTTTGCTGAATCTTATTGGAATTCAGTCATGGGTTCCAATTCCTGCTGTTTTTTTTGGGTTGAATGCGGTTACTTGGAGCATCTCAGTTGAAGCTTCATTTTATGGTTTCTTCCCATGTTTCAGCAAAATGCAACTCAGGTTATTATTACCTAGCCTTATAATAGTATGTATCTGCGGCTTATCTGCGGCTTGTTATGTTGAGTCCTCGAGTATCCCATCCTTTAGTCCGCAAACCTTAAACATACCAGTTTGGCAAGGACTTTTATATATAAACCCTATTGCACGATTGCCAGAATTTATTCTTGGGATTTTGGCGGGTAGAGTTTTTGTCTCTCAATTCTATCAACAAAAGACATCCGAAATGCATTCTATTTCTGATAAATATCCATTTATTTACAGCGCGATTGAGTTGTCAATTTTCCTTTGTCTGGTCTTCTTGGGCTTCAAGGTTAATCTTTACCTGATCTGCTTGGGCTTAATGGGGGGTTCTTTTCACGCATCAATCCCTCCTGCAATACTAAATTATTATCAAATAATACTAAATCAGTGGCTTTCGGGCCTTTCGTTTGCCTGCTTGATCTGCGTAGTCGCTTCATCAAGAGGTATTTTGGGCCAGTTTTTGAACTGGTCTCCGTTCGTTTTCCTTGGAGAAATCAGTTTTGGGCTCTACCTCTACCATCAGCCTTTAATGATACGAGCAGCTCAAGCTAACGGATTTGTGTTAGGGGGATTTCAACTTCTACCAGATTCATTTTTCCCAGTGGTGGCCTGGAGTATACTCGTTTCTGTGGTTAGCTTTTATTGCCTGGAAAAGCCACTTCAACGAGTGCTTCGACCCCGTAAAAATTGAATGGGATGTTATGAGCTATATTAAAAAGAAGCTCTATAAGCACTTTTCGAGCTAGCGCAAAAAGCCCTTGTCAGCAATTACGGCTTTCCTTGCTTTATTGCGCACTCTCTCTTATAATGTGAGCTCGCTGTGGCCGGACTTGTTCGTTGCTCACAGAGGTCTGATGTTTCGGCATCACTATTCGGGGCCACATCGGGCCTCAATTCTCCTACAACAATCAACCCAACCCGGCTACCTCCGATTTTTCTCGTCACATGGGATCAACTTCTACTACAACCAGTACAGCTGTAGCTGTAACACCCACAGAAGTTTCAGTATTTGAACATCGCTTACTTCGGTAGGCCCGCCGATCCGGCTTCTTTAGGAGCCTGGCCAGCGTCTGGCACGACTCCAGGCGAACTTGTTCTTCAGTTTGTTGGCACCGCTGAGTACAACACAAACACCATTGTTCCAAACAGCGTTGAAACCACTGGTGGAGGTAAGACGCTAAACGAAACAAATCTGATCAACACCTTCTACAACAGGCTTTTTGGGCGCGACGCATCTATAACAGAAATCGATGGCTGGACCAATGCTTTGGCTACTGGGGCGGTCAACTCCGATTACCTCGGCATCACCATCCTGAATGCTGGGCTGAATTTGCCCGCCGCCACAGAAATGCGTCAGGTGTTGGTGGCCAAGTTTGATACCGCTCAGCTCTGGACTGGAGATCTGTATAACGACCCCACCGCACGGGGAGCATATTCCAGCTCTACAGCCATTGAATCTGGCATGAGCTTCCTGGCCACTGTTACGACCTCTACCGCTGCAACTTCCGAAGCCACGGCTGCGGCAGTTGACGACATGACCTCTACTTCGGGTACTGGTACTGGTGGTCAGGCTTTTAACCAGATTGCTAACAATGCTGTCCTTACAGATGGTGCAAACACCAACAACGCTGGTACTGGCCCCGGCTTCACTCCTACCGCCTCCACCCTTGGTGCAAATAATGACACAGTTCGCCTGAGCGTCTTCAGGGGAGCAACCATTGCGGACAGCACCAGTACTGATGAAGACATACTGATTCTTGATCAAACCGGTTTAGTGCAGACTGCATTGGCAGTTGCGGGGTTTGAGAACATCAACCTGAATGGAGCCGCTGGCCTCTCGGTGGGTACTCTTGCCGGTGTTCAGACAGTTAACTTCAATAATGCCGGATTCTTAAGTGCTGGCACGACCATTTCGACCGCTAATTACTTCATAGCCAACACCGGTGCCAACGCACTTGGAACTGCTGGTGGATCACTTTCGCAGCTCAGCTTGAGCTTTAACAGTGCAACTGATGGCGGTTCTTTTGCTATGGCAAGAACCACTGCGCTGTCAGCTACATTCACTTCGACAGCTGTTAACTCTTACACGCTGTCTTCGCTGGTAGCTTCTGGTTCTATCGAAGTTAATGCTGGCTCTGCAAACACCCTCAACTTGAATATTGGTGGTGCTGGTGTATTCACAGGTGGAGGCACATTTAGCGCTGCTAACTTCACCGTTAACGCAGTCAGTCAGTTCAACACCCTGGCATCAGTTAGTGCTAACACTGGTGCTAATAACGTTTATTCCTTCCAAGGTGGAGGCTTAAATACTTACACCCTGAATGGTGCAGTTGGTGGTGCCCAAGTCTCCCAGCACCTCACAAACTTCAGTGGTCTTGATGCACTTGGACTCAAGACCCTTACTGCAAGTAGTGGCTTCTCTGCTGGTTTGATTAGTGCAAGCTTCTCATTCAACCTTCAAGATGGTGCTTTCGCAGTTAGCCTTGGTGGTACTGCTGTCGTAGCTGGCTTCACTTCATTTGCAAGTGGTGTCATGTCTAACGGGCTACTTAACTTCTCTGCTGCAAACGCATCGGGTGCTTCTGACGTCTTCACCCTCAATTTCAACGCGAGTACTGCAGCCCTCGCGATTGAATCGGCTGCAATCCGGATTGGTGGTGGTACCGCTGGCACGCAGGCAATTGAAACGGTCAATCTCAATGTGTTCGGCGGTTCTGCCGGTGTCACTCTGATAAACCCAATCTTGGGTGTGTCAGGAATGACTACCTTGAACTTGAATACAACAGCCGTCGCTACCGTTACGTTTAGCGGTGCCATAATGGCTGACTTGGGCAGCTCGTTCACAACCATCGGGCTTAGCCAGGTTGACAACATTGCCAACATGACCCTTGGCTCTCAGATCAACAGAACTGCTGCGACTGTTCAGGGCTACACCCTAAATATGGGTTCTGGTAATGATGTTATTAACAGCCGTAACTACATCGCCCTGACAGGTGCTGCTGCACTTGCTACTCAGATGGCTGCTAATGGTGCTCAGTACAACAACATCAGTCTGAGCGATGGCGGTGCTGACCGCATCGTCGTCAGTCTGGCTGGTCTTGCTGCTATATCTAGCTTTAGTAAGATCAACGTCTCTGGCTTTGGTATCGGCGATACCTTGCAATTCACAGCAGTTGGCTGGGCGGCGATCGTCACCATGACAGGTGTTAGTGCGGCCTCCGCTTTGAGTTCAGATATTGGTCTGTTCTTCAACGGTACCGATACTCTTGTCTTCGCTAATTCAGCAGCATCAGCTGCTGGCGATATGAACTCCGCCTTCGTCGGACTACTTGCGGGCGCTGACTATTCCAACTTCGCTCGTTGGAACCTGAACGCTGGTGGTGGAACCATGACCCTTGTGAACTGATACCTAACTCTTCAGTTCACTGGATCCATACAAAGGGTGGCCTACAGAGGCCACCCTTTTTTTTGTCCTTGCCGATACTTAATCATTCCCCTTGCTTGGTATAATTACAAGCTATATTCCTACTATCGTGACCCTTAGAGAAACAAATATTGATTTTATTCAAAATGTCAATCAGCAATTTATTGATAGTCTTCCTAAAGACGAAGACAAAAGTTGGGAACAGGTATTTGATGATACCGGTTATTTAATTAACTTTAAACATAAAGATGATGGACGTCTATTATATCCAACCAGCCTAGATGAGCACGAAAATGCTGTACTAAATGCTTTTATCGGGTGCCCATCCAGGCTTTTAATGAATGATTATCGCTTTCTTTTGGAAGACGATGCTCCCACTAAAGCCCCGATACTCGAGAAGTTAAGTAAATCCAACCCGGCATCCCTTAATTTAGAAGATATCCACGATATTAATGAAGATATTGAACCCTCTTGGGCAATGGTTGAAATCGGAAATTATTTAAGAGAGAATAAGCTTCAGCTTTCTCAGGCTGGTATTCATTCAGAAGGATGTGCTCTTGTCATTTTAGGCCTAGGTTCAGGTAGATGTATTCCGCATCTCATTCAATATTTGAAGCCAAGTGCGCTATTTATTGTTGAACCTGACATTGATATTCTTTCTTATTCTCTTGATACACTAGATTACTCAGAGCTTATTCCGCAATTTACAGGTACTTCAAAAGCATTCGATTTCGTAGTTGCTCCAACACCTCAGTCAGCTGTTAACCAGATAAGGAGTCTTTTGACTGTGAGAAATCTTTTTCTCATAGATGGGATGTTTACTTTCCAATCTTTCGACACACCATTTTTTAACCTTACTAAGAAGCTCCTTCATTCAAGCGAGACTTTAAACCCAATTAATTATCTGGGATATTTCATTGACGAACTTCATATGACAATGAATGCTGTAGTTAACTATAAACACCTTAAACCAAAAGTATTTAATAGTACAAAAGTTGAGTCCAACGATAAACATGCCGTCATTTGTGCTAGTGGACCTTCTCTAGCATCTGATTTGGAGATGATCAAGAATAATCGTGAAAAATACGCTGTTATTTCTTGTTATAGTACAATCGCCAAGTTATTGGATTCAGGTATTGTCCCTGACTACCATTGTGACTTAGAAAGGCATAACGATCATCTTCTGTTGCTTGATAAAGGGATAGATTCTGAGACCCTTAAAGATGTGACTTTATGTTGTAGCAGTACTTGTGATCCTAGACTGCTAGGGATGTACAAAGAATGTATTTCAATTAATAGAGGAGCACTAACACCATCTGTTATATTCTCTGAGAGTAATGATATTATTCCTAACGAAGGGCCTGATGTTGCAACATTTGCAATTCTTAGCGCAATCTTCCTAGGCTTCAGAACTCTACATCTCTTTGGCGTTGACCTTGGTACAGCAGATAGATCACAATGTCGGCTTCCAGGAGTTCTAGATATTGATCGCCGTGTATACAATATCCCAGCGCGAGGAAATCAAGGAAAAACAGTATTCACAGGACAATTACTTATTGATAATCGACTAGCCATCGAACAAAATATTTCTTTGTATAAAGGACATTTCCCAGACCTAAAGGTTTTAAATTATAGCGATGGCGTTTACATTAATGGTGCTATTCCTACTAAACCCTCGGAGTTCCCTTCTATTATAAAATCTGCCCCCAGTTTCTCAGGTCTTAGCCATAAATTTGTTCCTTATTCTGAAACTCATGTCAATAATTCTTGGGAAGTGGCTGACCTCAGAATGAGATCGTTTACGTATATTGAGAATCTTAGGACAATTAAAAATGATCCTTTTCTGATGGATAATCTTTATAAGGTTAGTGATCTTTCCAATGCTGCTGGCAAAAGTTATCAGGACCAAATCCCTATTCGTTTCTACCGTGGTAGTATGTTCCGAACATGGATAATGTTAGTAGGTGTTTATAATAGACTTGTTTGTGAAGACCATGAACGTGAAGCCTTTGAAGAGTTTTCCAAGAAAATACTTAATGATATTCTTGATTCTTTCCAAAACCTAACCTTTGAAATGATTGATTATGTTGAAACTATCGATTCTGTAGATGACTTTGCTATGGAGAGCAAACTATTTAGAAGTGACCCTGATTCTAAACCTTTAGTAATGAGTGCTTCAGTAGCTGCTTAATCATGTCTACTTCGATGCGCTCTGTGCAACCAGGTCAATCAACAATAGACTATTTAGATCAAATAATAGAGGATAATTCTGAGAAAATATTATCCTCTTTAGTGCTTCATCATTTACAAGCAGCTACTTTGTCTGATTGGTGCTCTTACGTCATCGACTCCTCCATTGAGCAACAATTTCATTGGGACGATCCTCAAGAAGCACATCTTCATTGGTGGAATTCAATATCAGACACTTCTGCTATGAGTGAATGGCTTGAACAGTCATTTAATCAATATTGTCTAAAGTGGCGTACTGCTGTTTCTTCCGCTTATTATTCTGCTTCAATTGCAATTTATGAGGAACAATTAGAGTCACTGTATATTGAAAAACGTAATTCTTATGAATATGCGCATTGTAAAATATTTGATTTTGGCTCCAATCGTGGTCTGGCTTTGGAGATGAGTGTTGCTGCTGAATCAGGTAGTGATATAAATAAAGATCTTCAAGATATTAATCAAGCCACTGAAAAGATTTCCCTTGCAGATATTAGTAATGGCATACCTTCAATTCTTGCCTCTACATCTCCAGGAGATTGGCTTCCTCCTTTTTTCAATGGTGTTTCTTGGTTGCTGCTTCAAGTTGAACAAATCGAAAGACCATCTTTAAAAGAACTTGCCCCCATTCTTCTTAGAGATGCTTGTCAAGCATGGAGAGAGGAAAAAACGCAGAGCCTCACTGCCTATTGGATTAAACAGTTAGCCGAAAACTAATGTCATTGAAAAAATCATTTAATTCAACTTCAAAAAATTATTCAAGGGGGTCGATTCTTATTGACGAAAATATTTGGCCTACAACTCTAACTAAAATACGAGTTGGTTCTGTCAGATGGCTTTCTCGTCATCCCGGTAATGGTCTTCTTTCTCCAGTACAAAGCCAAATTGCTCCAAATTCACCAGTCGGTTCATGGGATCTAGTCACTGGCATACCAGTCGAGCATTGCTTAGTTACTTCTGATGTCTTTGATGCAGAAGAGTGTCATCTGGATGTTTGGATAAAACAGTTTCTGAGTGCACCTACAGACCATTGGCCTGAATTACAACCTTTTGAACTCATTTCTGTCTTTGGTGATAGCCTTAATAAATTACCAAAGTTTACCTTTGAGCTTGTTAAATTAGGCTCTAGATTTATTGAATTATTTGAGCTCATTGCTCCGCTTCAATTAGATAATCTTTCAGACTTAACTCAATTTGTTAAGGACTCTGGCGACGCTGCAATTTTCTGTGGTTCTGGTCAGAAAAGTGGCCTGTATGGTTTATGTCTCCAGAATGCAAATGACCAAGAGCTTGAAAGACTGTATCTTCAAAATAATGACTTTCCTCTCCGTCTGTATCGCCTCAAGATCCCTGATACATCAGCCATTCACGAATTTGACTCTTGGTTAATGAATCAGATTGATATTATTACTGGTATTTCTGAGGACTTTTCTTATCAGTTTCGAGATTTACGATCGCTTTCTACACTTTCAATTGAGTCTGTAGATATTGATGCAGTTCGAGCTGATGATATAAACCCTACAGCTGTGGCTTTGTTGCTTATGGCTTGTCAAGCTGTTGAAGTCACCCCAAGATTACAGCGTTTACAACGTACTAGCTCTGTCCTCTTTAAGCAAGCCACTATACCTTCTTTAAGAACCCTTATTTCCATTCTGGCCCCTTTAACTGAGCTTCGTTTAATAGAGCTTTCTCAAACATATCGAAATTTGTTGGTTTCACGTACCCCCTTTTTTGCGGCGCCTATAAATAATTCTGCAGAAGATCAAGATCATTTGTGTCTCTGGCAGCCACGAGAAGGCTTGCGCTTTGCTGTTTATGATCCATTGCAGTCTGATTCTCAGCCTTCTTTTATTTCTTTAGGTGATCTTCCTCATAACCCCCAATCAATTTTTACAATTGAACAGGATCCAACTGCAGGGATTGAACGTTTTGGCTTTCGTTGGTTCATGCCTGAACTTAAGCGTCACAAACTTGCATTATCAATTATCTTAGTGAGTTCACTCTTCATTCAAGTACTACAGCTTGCCAACCCCCTTCTGATTCAGCAAATCATTGATCTTGTCTTAGGTCAGAGAAGTATAAGTACTCTTTATAGCTATGGTTCATTCTTAATAGTTTTAGCTTTTTTTCAAAGTTTGCTTACTGGTTTGCGCAGTCTTCTATTTGTTGAAACTACCAATAGGATTGATGTTCGTGTTGGCACATCTATTATTGATCATCTTTTGCATCTGCCTATTAGTTATTTTGACAAGCGTCCTGTTGGTGAAGTGAGCACAAGGGTTGGTGAGTTGGAAAATATACGTAGTTTCTTGACTGGTCAAGCTTTAACTGTCTTCCTGGATGTTCTTTTTAGCATTATTTATATCGTTGTTATGCTCATCTATAGCGTTCCTTTGACAATAGCTGCTCTTTCGACAATTCCGTTCTCAGTGATTCTTGCTGTTGTTTTTTCGCCAGTTATTAAAAACAATATTGATGATCGTGCTGTATCCGCTGCAAAAACAACTTCTTTTCTAGTCGAACACCTTAACGGTATGATGACAGTTAAAAGTCAAAATATTGAGGACCTAACTCGTATCTCATGGAGAAGACTTTATGTTGACTTTGTGCAGAAGGGTTTTCGTCTAACAGGAATTGGAACAATTGTTGGAGAACTCAACAATTTCTTAACCCTCCTTTCTAGTGTTTTAGTTATTTTTGTAGGAGCAATTCTTGTTATCGATGGCAAATTATCAGTTGGTCAATTAATTGCCTTCCGTATTATTTCAGGCTATGTTACTGCTCCAATAATGCGTTTATCGACTCTTTGGAGATCTTTTCAAGAGCTGTCTGTTAGTGTTCAAAGGCTTGCTGATGTTGTTGAGTCCAAAACCGAGCCTCAGACTCAAACTAGCCGTTTCATACTTCCCCCAATAAAGGGCAACGTAAAGTTGTGCAACCTATCTTTTAGGTACCCTGGTACAGAGGAAGTTGTTTTAAAGAGATTAAACCTAACAGTCCCTGCAGGAAGTTTTGTAGGAGTTGTTGGAGGTTCTGGATCTGGAAAAAGTACACTAATGAAATTATTTCCCCTTATTTATAGACCCACTGGGGGTACGATATTGATTGATGATTATGATACTCAGAAGGTTGATTTAGATTCTTTGCGTCAGCAGATTGGCATCGTCCCACAGGAACCACTGCTTTTCGCCGGTTCTGTATGGGATAACCTAATTGTTGGGAATGCGAAAGCTACAGAAAAAGAAGTAGAAAAAGCTGTTCGGGCTTCTGAAGCTTACGAGTTCATTATGCAGCTCCCGAATGGTTTCGAGACTGATGTTGGTGAACGGGGAGGACGGCTATCTGGTGGTCAACGTCAACGATTAGCTATTGCACGTGCCCTCCTTTCTAATCCATCTTTGCTTGTCTTAGATGAAGCTACCAGTGCATTAGATTATAGGACAGAAGCTGCCGTTTGCCGCAATCTTTTTAAGTACTTAGAGGGCAAAACTGTCTTCTTTGTTACTCATAGGCTAGCAACTATTCGTCCCGCAGATGTTATCCTCATGATGGATAGAGGAGTTGTTGTTGAATCTGGTACTTATGATGAGCTATTGTCCGCTGAAGGACTTTTTAGTTCTTTCGTCGGCTGTCAGAATCGGGATGGATCTTTAAATTCATGAACCTCATAAATAAAAGTAAGTCTGTCGATAGGTTTTCAAAAGAAAAACTTTATCGTTCCTTCCGTACCCGACTTTCATCACTTAGTCACTTTCCTGGCTCAGCTTGGATGCGAAAAAGACTAGATAAGATAACACCTAACGCTTCTTATGAAAATGACTTTCCTTCGCGTCGTTGGCCACTTATTTTACTTACTTCTCTAAGTGGATTTGTAGGCATTCTACTGGTTTGGTCATTAATTGCACGAAGTGAGATTTCTGTTGACACTCAAGGTCGTCTTCGTCCATCTCAGACGCCTACTACAAGTCGTGCGTTTAGTCTGACTACTTCTTCAACAATTTTCGTTAAAGAAGGTGATTTTGTCCAAAAAGGCCAGCCAATAATGCAACTTGATGATGAGTCGCTAAAATCAAAGCTTCTAGCTCTTGAGAATCGCTATTCAAAAATATACGTTGAACTTCAAGAAACATCTCGCTTTATCGGCTTGAACTTTCCATCTGATCTTCCTAAACCTAAGCTATCTTATTCACTAGACCTTAGCGTTGTACGTAGTTCTCTTGAATTTATAAATACCCAAAAGGAAAAAGTTGCACAACTAGAGGCACGTTTAGAGCAATTATTGGTTAAGCATAAATCACTTGAGCAAAACATTAAGCTTCAATCAATTATTGTAGAAAAGCACGAAAGACTTTTGAATTCTGGCGCCATAGCTGAACTGCAAGTTCTACAGCAAAGCCAAAAGCTACAAGATCTTAAATCTGAATTAGAATCAAATCAACAAGATCAAATTCGTACCAGAGCTGCCTTACGCGAATCTGGCAGTGAATTTACAGGACGCAATAATTCTCTTTATAGCCAGCGTATTAGTGAACTTAGTTCTATATATGCTGAGATAAGCTCCACTAAAGACGCTATTCGTAACTCCTTGCTTCGTGCACCTCTTACAGGTTATGTCTTTCGTTTGGCAGTCAAAGTTCCTGGAGTTCCTGTTCGACCTGGTGAAGAGCTTTTTCAAATCATACCTAGTGAACTTCTTACAGCTTCCGTTGATGTTCCCGCAAGAGATATAGGCTTTATCAATAAAGGTATGCAAGTAGATGTACACATTGATAGTTATCCTTCCTCTACCTATGGAGTCCTTAAGGGCACTGTCAAAAGTATCGGACGTGACTCAATTGAGCCTACTTCACCCATACAGCTGCCTACCTACAGCATTCCAGTAGATGTCCAGCTACAAAAGCAGTCTCTAGTGAGTAAAGGTAAATATTATCCATTGAAACCGGGTATGACTGCTCGTGTAAGTTTTAACCTGAGAACTGTTAGTGTATTCCGGCGCTTGTTTGATGCGACCAGCTCTATCTTGAATCCCCCCCCCAACAGGTAATCCTCTTAATACAAAAATTATTCAGTCAATGAACTTTAATTCTTCTACCAGCATATTTATAACTGGAGCTACTGGAAGTTTCGGTAAAGCTTTTATATCTCAACTTCTGACTCAAAATCCTCATATTCATCGTGCCGTCGTTTTCAGTAGAGATGAGCTTAAGCAGTGGGAATTTCAACAGCTCTACCCTCAGAAGCAATACCCTCAGCTACGCTTTTTCCTTGGTGATATACGTGATCAGACGAGGCTTCGTCGTGCCCTAGAGGGTATTGATACCGTTGTACATGCAGCAGCTTTAAAGCAGGTCCCAGCGGCTGAATATAATCCATTCGAATTTATCCGAACTAACGTCATAGGTGCACAAAACCTTATAGAGGCTTGCCTTGATAGTGATGTCGAGAGAGTAGTAGCTCTTTCTACTGACAAGGCAGCAGCACCGGTTAATCTATATGGAGCAACTAAATTATGTTCTGATAAATTGTTTATTGCTGCAAATAATTTTGTTGGCAGTAGAAAGCTGCGTTTCTCCGTAGTACGTTATGGAAATGTTATGGGGTCCAGAGGATCTGTTATTCCTTTTTTCTTGGAACAAGCTCCATCTGGAGTATTACCAATTACTGATTCTCGTATGACTAGATTTAATATTTCACTCCAGGAAGGAGTAAATATGGTTATGTGGTCATTAGAAAATTGTTTGGGTGGTGAACTTCTTGTCCCTCGTATTCCCAGCTATCGTATCGTCGATGTTGCCAAAGCTATAGGACCTAGTTGCACTACGCCTATTACAGGTATACGCCCAGGCGAAAAAATTCACGAAGAAATGATTACCTCTAGTGATTCTTTTACAACAGTAGATCTCGGTAATTATTTTGCTATATTACCTAATTCTGGACTTTGTGCACCTGATTCATATTGCGAGAGGACTGGTGCAAAGCGTGTGGTTGAGGGTTTTGCTTATGACTCTGGTACTAATACAGAATTTCTAACTGTTGAGCAAATTCGCGAGCTTATAAAGATTCACGTTAATCCTTCGTTTCAACCTCTATGAGTAATCTTGACCCACTTCCTTACGGTAAGCAATCAATAACGCCTGATGATGTTGCAGCAGTTACAGAAGTTCTTCAAAGCCCTTTTTTAACGCAAGGACCAGTTCTTCCTGTCTTCGAGCAGGCATTATCTAATTACACAAAATCGCAATATTCTATAGCTGTTAATTCAGCAACAAGTGCACTTCACATTGCCTGTCTAGCTCTTGGTGTGGAGCCTGGTGATCGTATCTGGACCTCTCCAATTACATTTGTCGCTTCAGCCAATTGTGGTCGATATTGTGGAGCAAAAGTTGAATTTGTAGATATCGATCCTCGTACTGCTCTTCTCGATACTGATCTATTAAAGAAGAAATTAATAGCTGCTGATCGAGATGGAGCACTCCCAAAAGTTATTATTCCGGTACATCTCACTGGAACTAGTTGTGATATGGCTTTGATCGGTGAATTAGCTGATTTATTTGGCGTTCATATTATTGAAGATGCTAGTCATGCTATTGGTGCTTATTATATGGATATGCCAGTTGGAAATTGTCGTTTTAGTTCCATTTCTGTATTTAGCTTTCATCCTGTGAAAATAATTACTACGGCTGAAGGAGGTCTGGCTACAACGAATGATCCTATATTGGCTGAACGAATGTATCTTTTACGCAGTCATGGTATTGAGCGAAATCCTGAAAAGTTCGAGCTGCAAAGTCCTGGTCCTTGGTATTATGAGCAGCATGGTCTTGGTTTTAATTATCGTTTAACGGAATTGCAGGCAGCGCTTGGATTAAGTCAATTAAAGCGTCTTGATTTAATTGTTGATGAACGCAATCGTCTGCTCGATAACTATAAATGTCTCTTAAAAGACCTTCCCATAACGTTTTTAGAAATACCTTCTTCTTGTAGGTCAAGTGTACATTTGGCTGTGATTCTTCTTGAAACCATAAATCCCCTTAATCACAGACGTGTTTTTGAGGGACTCCGTTCTGCAAGTATAGGTGTTCAGCTTCATTATAGCCCAGTTCATTTGCAGCCTTATTATAGAAGTCTTGGCTGGAAAATGGACGACTTCCCTTTTGCTGAGAGTTATGCATCTAGAGCTATTAGCCTTCCTTTGTTCCCAGGTCTCACAGAGGATGATCAGCAAAGAGTTGCTGATGCCTTGAGAACTTTGTTATGACCCCAGTACAACTTTCTTTAGGTACTGCTCAGTTTGGTCTTGACTATGGAGTTACTAATCGAACAGGTCAAGTCCCCGAAGACGAAGTCAAAAGTATACTATTAGCAGCTCAACGTTCTGAAGTTCGTTTTTTAGATACAGCTCAGGCTTATGGTGATTCAGAATCCGTTCTTGGTCGTTGTTTAGACCCTGATAGCTCATTTTGCTTGATTTCTAAACTACCTGCTCAGACATCTGATCCATATACCTCTGTGTCTGTAGATGCATGGGAAGTTAGTTTTCAACAAACTTTAATTCGTTTAGGTTGTTCCAAAATCGATAGTTTTTTATTACATCAACCTGCTGACCTCTTACGTCCTGATTCTCATTTCTTGCTTAGTTGGTTAAGTAGTCTTCGCAAACGCTCTTTTGTCCGAAGAGTTGGAGTCTCTGTTTATTCTTCTTCAGACCTTGATGATCTTCCCCTTGATCAAATACAGATTGTTCAGCTTCCTTTGTCTTTATATGATCAGCGTGCTTTGCATGATGGAACCATTTCAAGATTAAATGGTCTGGGTATCGCTGTGCATGCTAGGAGTACCTTTTTACAGGGGTTGTTGCTTACACCATCTGAACAATGGCCTGCTTGGATAGATCCTGACTTTCGTTTGCATCATTCATCGCTTGAAGCGTTTGCTGTTGAGCATAATTTAACTTTACTAAGTTTATCTCTGGGCTTTGTACAAAGCTGCTCTCAATTAGAGGCAGCTGTAGTCGGAGTAACAACGTATACTGAGTTAATGTCTCTTCTTGCTGTATGGATGTCATATTCCACTGCTCATCCGTTCGGTGATCCACATTGTTGGGCTTGGCCAAAAGGTCGTAGTCTTGACCCGCGTCTTTGGCCTTCCTGAGCTCTTATGACTGCTCCTTTCTCTACCCAGCTGAAACGCTGCACAACTTGTCTACTCCCAGAAACACATGAGACCCTTGTTCTTGATTCCGAGGGAGTTTGTAATATTTGTAGAGCTCAGGAAGTTAAAGCAGAAATTAACTGGGAAGAGCGCCTAGTTCATCTTGACAAATTAGTTGCCGAGTATCGTGGAAATTATCGATATGACTGTCTAATTCCTTTTAGTGGTGGTAAAGACAGCACTTGGACTCTCTATTACCTTATGAATCGCTATCCAGGCATTAAGCCTTTGGTAGTTCGTTTTAATCATGGTTTTTTACGACCGAATCTTCGCGCTAATTGCGATCGGGTCTTTCGAAAGTTAGGTGTTGATGTACATGACTTCTCACCTAGTTGGAAAGTTGTTCAGCGTTTAATGCTCCAATCTTTTCTTGAAAAAGGAGATTTTTGCTGGCATTGCCATACTGGTATATTTGCTTATCCAATGCAAGTAGCTATTAAGGAGCAGGTACCTCTTATCTTTTGGGGCGAACCATCAGCAGAATACACTGCATATTACAATTATGATCAAGCTGAGGAAGTTGACGAAGAGCGTTTTAACCGATACGTAAATCTTGGCATTTCTGCTGAAGATATGCTTGTTCGATTGGATGGCTATTTGGACGAGCGTGATGTCGAACCTTTTCGTTATCCACCACTCAAGGAATTACGCCAGTTAGGTTACCGTTCTGTATGTCTCGGTAGTTATATCCCTTGGGATGTAAAAATGCAAGTCGGGAAAATTCGTGAAGAGCTGGGATGGAAGGGAGACCTTGTCGAAAATGTACCTGAAGACTTTAATTACGAAAAGATTGAATGCTGGATGCAGGGTGTTCGCGATTATATAAAATATATTAAGCGTGGCTATACTCGACCTACCCATCTTGCAGCTATCGACTTACGTAATAATAGAATTAGTAAGGAGGAAGCAAAAGCTATGATTACTCAATTTGAAGGTCGCCGCC
Source organism: Prochlorococcus marinus str. MIT 9313 (assembly GCF_000011485.1). NCBI lineage: Bacteria > Bacillati > Cyanobacteriota > Cyanophyceae > Synechococcales > Prochlorococcaceae > Prochlorococcus > Prochlorococcus marinus. The sequence goes on from NC_005071.1 coordinate 113,327, forward strand.
CCCCTAGTCTTGACCTTTTCCTTGACTATGTTGGTTTAGATGAAGAACAGTTTTATACAATAGCTATGGGTCACCAAGTATCTCCTTGGCAATTTGATCCTGATTCGATTAAGTCTGGCCCTAAAACGCCTGACTTTGAAGATTGGCTCAGAGGTGACGGACTAGATCTTGTTGATGCTGAAGACCAACTTGGTCGATGGGCTGATTCATGTTCAAGCTGTTCTTCATCATCTAGTTGTTCAGGCGGTTAAGTATGACCGCTTGCGTACTTATTGTTGATGCAGGCCTAGGGAATATAGGTTCCGTTGTTGCAGCATACGATCGTCTTGGTGTACGCAATTTTCGTATTCGCAAACCTCCTTCAGATATTGCTTGCTACACCCATTTGATTCTCCCTGGTGTAGGTTCATTCTCTGCTGGAATGGACTCACTTAACAGTTTAGGTTGGTCAGATTGGTTGAAAGATGTTTGGCTTCCAACAGGACGTCCCTTACTTGGCATCTGCCTTGGTATGCAACTTCTTGCCTCTAGAGGTTTTGAAGGCTCTGATTCAGGTAATTCAATCCCCGGACTCGATCTTATCTCAGGTAAAATCGTACTTATGTCCCCTAGTCAAAATTTGGCGCTTCCCCACGTTGGCTGGAATTCGGTGTATTGGTCAAACACAATAACCCCACTTTCAGTAGACATAAATTCTGGCTGTGATTTTTATTTTGTTCATAGTTACACATTCCGTTGTGATGATGATTCAAACTGCCTTGCTACCTCTAATTATGGTTCACAATTTTCCGCTGTTGTTTCAGACATTAGTCGTAATGTATGGGGTATGCAGTTTCATCCAGAAAAAAGTCAAAAGTTGGGTAAGTGTCTCCTTCAAAATTTCATTGCTCTTAATCCATGCTGAAAAAACGCCTTATACCAAAGCTTCAGTTCTCGATTAAGCCAAGTTATCGTGGCCCAAAACCTGTCCTAGTCATTACCCGTCAATTTGACTCAAAGAGGGCTATCGGCGACCCTGTCTCGCAGGCCAAGATATATGAAGCTCAGCTCGCCGACGAACTCGTTCTTGTAGATTTAGAAGGAACTTCTGATAGCTGGCCAATTTTACTTGACACGCTTTCGAATATGTCTGAATCACTTGCAACTCCACTTTCTGTAGGTGGTGGTATAACATCTTTCGAGCAAGTTCAGCAATTATTAGATCGAGGAGCAGATAAGGTTGTCCTCAACTCTGGAGCTGTTAATAATCCCCAGCTAATAGACCTTGTAGCTAATTCATATGGCTCCCAATGTGTAGTTATTAGTATTGATATTCGCAAGGAGTCTGATCTAAGTAGACACGTATATATAGATGGTGGCTCTACAGCTACTGATTGGAGTTTATTTTCATGGGCAAATGATTGCGCTTCCAGAGGTGCTGGTGAACTATTGATTACTTCTATCGACAACGATGGTACTGGTACCGGACTTGATTTAGATTCTATTAGGCAACTCAGATACGAAGTCAATTTGCCACTTATTGCTTCTGGAGGATGTGGCTTGGCTCAGCATTTTGTTGCTGGTTATGAGGTAGGAGCCTCTGCTGTTGCAGCTGGAACCTTCTTCTCGCAACGTGATCAGAATCCTATGCAGTGCCGTTCTCATATTCGTAATGCGGGCCTTCCAATTAGACTAGAGCAATGAAATTATTACGGTCAAACAAAATTACGCTTCGTCCAATTATTAGGAGTGATATTAATGAAAAGTATGTGTCATGGCTTAATGACCCAAATGTAAATTGTTTTCTTGAGACGCGCTTTTCTGTCCAAACTCTTGATACTGTTTTAAGATATTGGTCTGAGCATAATGGAGACTCTTTAAGTCCATGGTGGGCTATTTGTAGAGTTGATGAGCATCATCGACATATCGGTAATATAAAACTCGGACCTATACACCCTATTCATTCTAAGGCAGATATCAGTTTGTTCATTGGCGATCGCAATTCCTGGGGTTTTGGTTTTGCAACACAGGCTATAACTTTGGTTCGTGATCACGCTTTTAATGATCTCCTTATTCACAAGATTTCTGCTGGAATATATTCAAATAATATCGCTAGCATAAGGGCCTTTGAAAAATGTAACTTTACCCTCGAAGCTACTCTTAAGCACGAAGCCATTCTTTCCGGATCTCTTAGAGTAGATGTTCTTCGTTATGGATTAATTAACCCAAGGTTTATGTAAATACGCTCTCATCCGATTATTTTCTAATTGTTCATCTGCCTTTTTTCAATTCTTCCGCCTAACTTCTTCCTTTATTTTTCCTAATAGTTCCTTATGGTTGCCAACGTAGATAGTGTGGCTAGACAATATTCTTGTTTTCTCTTTTTCTAGATGTTAGAATTGAAGGATCCAGTTTTGCTTTAAACTTGAACATTAATACTATTGCCATTTTGCAGGCTCGTACTAGCTCTAGTCGTTTGCCCGGCAAGGTTTTGCTACCTATTATCGGCAAGCCTATGATTCTGCATCAACTTGATCGGGTTATTCGCTGTTCTTCCATTGATAAATTAGTCGTAGCCACATCCGTAGATTCAAGTGATGACAAACTCGCCAATACTATTCAATCCGCTGGGTTTTGTGTTTTTCGCGGCGACTTAAATGATGTTCTAAAGCGCTTTGCTGATTGTATATCTTTATATGGTGGCAGTACTATAGTTCGTTTGACTGGTGATTGCCCATTGCATGATCCTGCTATTATTGATGAAATTCTTGAAGCGTATTACCTTTCACCTTGTAACTATCTAAGTAATTCTTCTGATCCTTCTAATCTGTCTGTTCCTGATGGATTTGATGTGGAAGTATTTGATTCAGAATCGCTCAACCTAGCCTCTATTAATGCTCACCTGCCTTCTGAGCGAGAACATGTAACCCCATGGATGCGTCGGTCCGATACCCCTTGTCAAGCTCAGCATTACATCCATAAGAACCCAGTTCCTTTTTACCGACTTACAGTGGATGATCATCTTGATTTTGAACTTGTCAGCAAGATCATTTCGGAACTCTATCCAACTAACCCTAATTTTGATTTAAAATCTATTATTGACTTCTTGTCCAAGAACCCAACTCTTGCCAATACCAATATTAATACATTGCGTAATGAAGGCTACGTTCGTTCACTAAGCAACGATTAGCTACTCCTTCTGCCCTTCACGATTACCATTCTTGTTTGTTCCTAACTTTTTTATTGTTACAACTGCCATAATTAATGTCAAACCTTTTATTATTTGAAGTGGCCCCCGTTACCTCGTCTCCTTTGAGGGAATTCCCTTGTTCTGAAGCGTTGCTTGAAGAAGCTCTAAACCTTATTCCACTGGCTAGTCAAACCTTTAGTAAGAGTGTTTCTCAGCTTCCTAGAGGTGTCAGTCCCTTATTTGTCGATCGTGCTGACGGCGCACGTTTTTGGGATGTTGATGGCCATTCTTTTATTGATTTAACAAATGGCTTAGCTTGTGTCACTTTAGGCTATCGACACCCTGCTGTAGATGAAGCTGTTAGATCTCAGTTACAAAGCGGCGTAAGTTTTTCATTGCCTCACAAATTAGAATTGCAGGTTGCAAAATTAATTATAGAAATGGTTCCATGTGCCGAAATGGTTCGTTTCGCCAAGAATGGTACTGATGCCACAAGCGGAGCAATTCGTTTGGCAAGACATTGTACGAAACGTGATCGTATCGCGCTTTGTGGTTATCATGGTTGGCAAGATTGGAGCATTGGAACTACTTCCCGTAATGGAGGTGTTCCTAAAGGTGTAAGTGATCTCAGTCATACTTTCATATATAACGACATAGATTCTCTCAAAAATCTCTTGAATCGTTACCCTGATGAATTTGCCGCTGTTATATTAGAGCCTATGAATATTACATGGCCAGAACCTGGTTTTCTTGAAACCATAAAATCTATTGCACATCAACATGGTGCTCTACTCATTTTCGACGAAACCATTACTGGTTTTCGTTTCTCCAACGGCGGTGCTCAAGAACTATTTGGTGTTATTCCTGATCTTTCAACTTTTGGAAAGGGCCTTGCAAATGGCTTCCCCCTTTCAGCTCTCGTAGGACGTTCTTCGTTTATGAAAGAGATCTCCAATATATTTTTTAGCGGGACCTTTGGTGGGGAAACGCTTTCCCTAGCAGCAGCAAATGCTGTTCTTTTGCAACTGCTTAATAACAATGTCACGGATAAACTATCCTCTATTGGTTCACAAATTGCGGATGGAGTCAACCACTTAATCAATCACTACTCCCTTTCTCATGTTTTTAGTTTGTCGGGACATCCGAGTTGGAAAATATGGTCCATCAATGACCATTATGACGCTACGGCGTGGGAAATTAGAACATTTCTTTTTCAAGAACTCTATGCTCGAGGAATGTTCACCATCGGCTCCCATAATATTTCACTTGCTCATTTGGACTTTGTGGATGAAATTCTGGATACTTATTCACAAGTATTATCTCTTTTATCGTCTTCTTTGACTACGAAAGGAGGAGTTCGTCATAGTTTACGTTGCAAACCAATAGAGCCTCTGTTTAGGGTCCGATAAACATTGACTGTACTTTTTCGCTGTGATGCCAGTCTTATTATTGGCTCGGGCCATGTAATGAGATGCTTGACTCTTGCGCGCGAGTTTACAGCATATGGTGAGTCTTGTTATTTTTTTACTCGCACACAGCGCGGGGATCTTTTTTCACACATCAGACGTCAAGTTAACTTAGTCCCACTATCCCTTATTCCTGATCAATCTCACTTTTCTTCGGCTGAGTCGGCATACAGTGACTGGTTAGGTTGTTCCCAAGATCAGGATGCACTTGATACTATTAATGCATTTAAAGTTGCTAATCTTACTTCCATTCGTCTTGTTGTAATAGATCATTACTCACTAGATAAAATCTGGCATGATCTGTTTCGTCATCACTTGTCTTTATTAGGATTCAATGTTCCTTTTCTCATAATTGATGATCTTGCTAATCGTCCACTTTATGCCGATTTTTTACTTGATCAGAATAGGATCCAATCCACCTCAAGTGATAATCCTTACCTAAGTTTAGTCCCTTCTCATTGCAAATTCTTTTTTGGTCCTTACTACGCTCTCATTGGTGAGTCGTTCCGTAAGCTTAAGCCTTTGCTTCCGCCTCGTAAGTCTCCCTTGCAACGACTTCTAATCTTTTTTGGGGCATCTGACATTCATAACTTCACTGAACTAGCTTTGAAAGCAATTTTAGATCCGCATCAATATTCTTTTAAAATTGATGTAGTTATTGGCAATTCTAATCCTCACCGTAACCGTATCATCGATTTTGTTTCCAATTATCCACATATTCATATTCATGATCCCTTGCCATGTTTATCTGGACTTATGGCGCAAGCAGATTTAGCTATTGGTGCAGGAGGTGTTACAAGTTGGGAACGGGCATGCCTCTCTCTTCCTTCACTAGTTTTCTGCATAGCATCTAATCAAAGCTATGTTGTACAACAACTTAGTGCTTCTGGAGCTGCCATTAGAATAGGTGAATTTAATAATTTTAACCCCCAGTTGTTGAGAGACATATTAAATAAATTTCTTTCCGACCCTAACCTTCTACAGCAGTATTCAGAGGCCGCATCTTCCCTTACTGATGGCTGGGGAACACCTAGAATTCATGGCGCTTTATTCCCTGAGCGTCTTAAACCCCTATATATTCGTCCAGCTCTTTCTTCCGATGTATTTCTTTGGTTTCACTGGGCAAATGATTTAGCATCTCGTCAGGCCAGTTTTTCTAGTGATACTATTTCTTTAGAAACTCATAAATCCTGGTTTCAAAATAAACTCTCAGATCCTTTTTCTTTTCTCTTTGTAGCTCATTCTTTAGACGGCCTGCCGATAGCCTATATTAGATTTGAATCTAAAGAACGCTTAGACACGAATAACACATTCTATATATCCATAGCATTAGATACTGCTTTTCGCGGACACGGCCTTGCTTTTGATGTCTTAGATTCTGGCATTTCTTTTTTTGTAAGCAAATATAGTAATTCTCCGACGCTGATCGCTGAAATCAAATCGAATAACTATGCTAGTCAACGCTTATTTTATAAAGCTGGATTCGTGTCAACTACCCCCGAGAGACCTGGCAGTCTCTGTCTTTCTAAATTTGTCCAAATTTAATATGCCTCTTACAATGCCCCATCTATTAGAGCTGTTTGTTGATAGTTATTTCATTGAGAAAAAAAAGCGATTGCGCCAATGCTTACAAGAGCCTCTTGATTGTGGCCCTGTTTTCCACTTTAGCGAGCCTTGGGAAGGCTTGTTGTCTGGTTATTGCACTGTTTTAGAAGACCCTTTAGATGGTTATTTTAAACTCTACTATAGAGGTTTATCAGATGGTAATTTAGAATGTTCTGATGGAGAAGTTACTTGTTTGGCCTTATCTCATAATGGCGTGGAGTGGTTTCGCCCCAATCTTGGACTCCATAAATGGTTAAATAGAAAATCTACTAATATTATCCTTGCAAATAATACACCAGACTCGCATAATTTTACCCCTTTTCTAGACTCTTCTCCTACAACTCTTTCTCATCAAAGATACAAGGCATTGGCTGGTGTAGCTCCTTCTGGCTTGAATGCTTATTTTTCTGCTGATGGGATCAACTGGACAAACCCCTATAGTAAACCTGTTCTAACTACAGGTATGTTCGACTCCCAGAATGTAGCATTCTGGTCCTCTTCTGAACAGAAATATGTATGTTTTATGCGTACATGGACAGGGGAGGGGTTTTCTGGCATTAGAACGATTAGTCGTTCAACTTCAACTGACTTCTCTTCTTGGACTGTACCAAGACGTATGTCTTTTGGTCGCATTCCACTTGAGCATCTTTATACTAATCAGACTCAACCTTACCCTAGAGCTCAACAGATTTATATAGGTTTAGCAGCCCGCTTCATGCCAGAGCGTCAAGTAATAACCACAGAAGAGGCATTAGAACTTAGTGTTGATCCATCTTACTATCGCGATTGTTCCGATGTCGTCTTAATCACTAGCCGTGGCGGAAATCGTTACCATCGTGCCGTTAGGCAAGCATTTCTTAAGCCAGGCATTGGCCTTGAGAATTGGGTATCTCGTACTAATTTTCCTGCTCTTGGATTCATTCATACTAAGCCGGATGAGATATCATTCTATATGAATAAGAATTATGCACAGCCTAATGCTTATCTTAGTAGGTTTAGTTTTCCTCTAGACCGCCTTGGATATTTAGAGGCTTCAGACTCCTATGGTGAGCTGATAACTAAGTCTATCCCAATCAGCTCACAAGATGATTTGCACCTAAACCTTTCAACCTCTGCAGCTGGCAGTTGTTTTGTAGCACTTCTGGATGAAAATGATGCCACGGTTTCTCAATTTGATATGTCGTCATGCCTCGAACTCATCGGAAATGAGTTGTCAAAACCTGTACGGTGGCTTAGCTCCAATGGAGTTTCTCTCAGAATTGGCGATTCAGGTCTATCTAGTGTAAAATTACACATACGTCTTTTAGACGCTAGACTTTTTGCCTTTTCTTTGTGCTCAACTGATCGTTAATGACTAATCCTCTTGATTTTAATATCGCTAATCGAAGTATAGGCGTTACTAAACCACCATTCATTATTGCTGAGATGAGTGGTAATCATAATCAAAGCTTAGATCGAGCTTTTTCAATTGTTGAAGCCGCTGCGCATTCTGGTGCTCATGCAATCAAACTTCAAACATATACTGCTGACTCTATTACACTTAATGTTAGAGGTGGAGATTTTGAAATAACTGATAAAAGTAGCCTCTGGTATGGGAATAATCTTCATCAACTTTACAGTCATGCTTCTACTCCTTGGGAGTGGCATGAACCAATATTCAACCACGCTAAAGACTGTGGATTAATCTGTTTTAGTTCACCTTTTGACGAGAAAGCTGTTGATTTTCTAGAGAGCCTGGATACTCCTGCATACAAAATTGCTAGTTTTGAAAATTGTCACCTACCTCTTATTAAAAAAGTTGCTCAAACTGGTAAACCACTGATCATTTCTACTGGGCTTGCCTCAATTGCAGAGTTAGACGAAGCTGTTAAGGCAGCTCGTTCAGCTGGATGTAAAGACCTGGCCCTTCTCAAATGTACAAGCTCTTACCCAGCAAGTCCCCATAACACTAATATTCGTACGATTCCACACCTTGCATCACTATTTTCGTGCCATACGGGACTTTCTGACCATACCCTTGGCTTAGGTGTATCTGTTGCTTCAGTACCACTTGGTGCTTGCATTATTGAAAAGCACTTTTGTCTATCTCGAGAAGACGGAGGTGTTGACAGTGCTTTTTCCTTAGAACCATCCGAGTTCCGAGATCTTGTCGACAATGTAGAACGAGCATGGCAATCACTCGGTTCTATCCACTATGGTCCAACTGATAGTGAAATTAAATCCCTATGTTTCCGACGATCAATATTTATTTCTGAGGACGTGTCTCAGGGTCAAATCCTAGACGAATCTAATTTAAAAATAGTTCGTCCAAACTCTGGTTTGCACCCACGTTTTTATGAAATCGTTTTAGGACGTCGAGCAGCACGTTCTTTGTCCAAGGGAACACCTCTTTCATTTGATATGGTAGTCGACTGACACTTTCAGACCATGATTTCATGACCAATGCAGAGTTTAGTTTTCATCCATACTTCTTTTTTTTAATACAAATACCCTATTTAACCTTCTCGATTTAATATAATACTTTTTATCCTTTATATTTATGCCTTTATCAATCCTCTTGCATTACAGCGATCTTTTGCTGTCAATGCTTTTATATTCTTTGACCTTATACTGCTATTTTCTTCTAATTAGATTCTTGTTGCCAGAAGTGCTTTGCCCAACCAGCATTCTTTCAAGGCTCTTATGTTAAACAGACGTTTTTGCTGGTCATAAAACATTTCTTTTAACTTGCCTATCTCTACTTTTTGCTCTCGATTAATATGCTCTAAGTTTTGTGCATGCTTTTGACTAATTTTGGTTTCCTCTAGTAAGTCTTTGAGCTTATCTTTGTTGTCAGCTAAACTTTCAAGGAGAAAACCTTTGGTTGCAAGTGCAGGTAAAATAGCCATTAGCTCTTTGTGCCATTCTGGCTCTCGACTTGACTTAGTTGCTATCCCTAATCCATGTCCATTCGGTGTCTCAATGCATTTAAAATTAATATCTTCTTTTATTTCTTCCCATAGTTTCCATACGCCAAAATCTCTTCTCCGTACATTCCAATCATGAAACATTAATGTCCCACCCTCTTTTACCTTCGGTAGCCATGATAAAAAATCGTGTTTTACGGCTTCATATGTATGAAGACCATCTATATGAATCAAATCAATTGAATCGTTCGGGAAATATTCTAATGCGTTGTCAAAACTATCTCTTATAAGTGTACTTCGTAACCTATGATATTCTTGTTGCTCTTTTGTAACTTTATTAAAGACATCATCATCATAATAGCCCGCTTGCTCATCTCCTTCCCAAGTATCAATCGCATATGTATATGTATTATCAGAAAATTGGCTCGCAGCTTCACAGAAGGCGAAGAATGATATGCCGTAATGCGATCCCAACTCTACAATCTTCTCTGGTTTAAGATTCTCTACCAGCCAGTGTGCAATTGGTACATGTTGCCACCATGATGATGGTGCATAGTACTTTGGAATTAAGTTGAGACTTTCAGGTACTTTCATTTTTCTATTTCGATGCTTATCGAATGCATTGGTACACCTGCTAAACCAGCAGCAATGCTAGTGCATTGCGACCTCAGTAATAAGGCATCATTCATCCAGTGAAGGATCTCGTGTTCTGTTATGCATCCATCTGCCACTGATACTGAAATCATATACTCTCCTTGTTGCAACATAGGAACGGTAAAGACAAAGTCTGTTGTTACTTTATCCCCCTCAAATGCATTGAAATCATTATTTTCTGAAATTGAATTATTTGTATTATCCCCTAATATTGTTAAACCTTTACTGTTTTTGAGGATGAATCCAATTATGGGCCTACCAATCGCTGTGCGGGCTTCAAATTTAAGTCTTAATCTTACAATCTCACCACCCTTAATATTTTGAATAGTTTTATTAGTCTCTATATTTTCTAACTCTACGTTAGTAATTTCTGCCTTTTCCCCTCCATATGTCTCACGTGTAGTCAAAGTTTCATCGAATCTGGTTATAACAATTGTATTCGCTAGATTGCTTGAATTTATAAGCTTGCAACGATAGTCACTCCATTTCATTATCTCATTCTCTATGTTTTTTTGAGTGTATTGAACCCCGCTTTGTCTTTTCATATGCGCGGTGTTTTCTTGTTCTTTCATTCTTTCTGGTCTGTTTATTTTATTATTCTGATCCGCTAAATTTCTTTTTTGTAGATCCCTTGTATAGTCTTCAATTACTTCTTTAGGTTTTCCGACTCGCTTTAGCTCTCCTTGATTAATTAAGAGTGCTCTGTTGCAAAGACTTAGAATAGCATTTGCATCGTGGCTAACAAATAACAGACTTCCCTTCTCTTGAAACCTTTGTATAAACCGCATACACTTTTGTGTGAAATATGCGTCCCCAACAGACAATGCTTCATCCACGATTAATATGTCCGCATCGACGTGTGCGATCACTGAGAATGCAAGCCTTACAACCATTCCGCTTGAGTAGGTTCTAACCGGTTGATCTACATAATTTCCTATATCTGCAAAAGCTAGAATATCATCTAGGCGCTCTTGAATTTCCTGTTTATTTAGTCCAAGAATCGATGCATTAAGGTACACATTCTCTCGCCCTGAGAATTCTGGGTTAAACCCACTACCTAGTTCTAGAAGTGCTGCTATCTTCCCGTTTACTATCACTTCTCCTTGACTTGGCTTCAAAGTTCCGCATATCAGTTGTAGTAACGTACTTTTACCGCTTCCATTTTTACCTACTATACCTATTGATTCACCCCTTCTCAGATCAAAACTGATATTTCTTAGAGCCCAGTGCTCTTGAAAATATTTTCGTCTATTTTGAAATATTAGTTGCTTTGCTCTATCCCTTTTGCTGTTGTAAATTTTATATGCTTTACCCAAGGATGATACTGTAACAACAGTTTCAGGAGATTGATGTTGTGTTGTTGAATACATTAAAGTATATCTCCAAACTCGCTTTGTGCATTTTTTAAAATCCTAAGGGTGATTTCACACCAGCCAATTGATATTAGAAATTGTACTGCTATCTGTAATCCTGAAGGTGCTATTCCTTCGATAAGTATTTGCCTTGTTTGCTCTATCGTCTGTGCAAGAGGATTAATTCTAGCCAACCATATTAGGTCTTGCGGTATTGCACTTGATGGATAAAATATTGGACTTAAAAACATGCACATACTAACCACTGAATTTATTAATTGGTTCACATCACGTATGAACACGCCTATGGTAGCTAGTAACCATGTGAGCCCTAGACAGCCCAGTATCAGTGGTCCCCAAACCATCGGCAGCATAAGCACTGTAAACGGAATTGTTCCATCTACTATAATTTTTAGAATTAACAAAATACTAGTGCTCGTCAGAGCATGAAATAAAGCACTACCTGTCACCATAGTCCCTAGGATCTCTAAGGGAAAAACTATTTTTTTTACGTAGTTAGGATTGCCTGTGATCAGCGTTGGGGCTCTGGTTGCGCATTCTGCAAAGATATTAAAAACAATAAGGCCTGCAAATAAATTTATTGCGAAATACACAGGCCCTTGATTCTCTGTGCTTACGCCCCAGCGTGCTTTGAAAATTTGTGAAAAGACTAGTGTGTAAATGCTTAGCATCACTATTGGGTTTATCGCAGTCCATGCCAGCCCTAGTTGTGACCCTTTGTACCTGCTCGTAATATCCCTATTTATAAATAGTCTAATTAATTCCCTGTTTCTATAGTACGAGTTTACGATAGAGAGCTTTTTTTTCATTGTCTTATATGGTGAGGGAGTTGATTGTTAATTAGTTTCGTTTTCCTGCTTTTATAGCCCCAGTAATGAATTCTATTAGTTTGCTTCGCCTGTTACTCATATTCCCTTTTTTGAGATTCGATCTTTTTTGACTTGATCTGTCTTTTGTTTCATCCAATGTTTGATCTTTTCTTTTGCTCTCAAGGTATTCGCCATATGTAGCCATGCCGTTGCTTAGCTCTGTGTGATCACTTGGTCTGCACTTATAGTTTTCCAAATTCACTGGCTTCGCTTCGCCACTATAAGGCTTTCTTGCTACAAGCATCGAATCGGCACAGTCGGCGCTAAACCATTCAGCTTCCTTAATTGTAGGTGCGGAATTAGTATGAGAGTGATGAACTTCGAGTTGATTGTACCTGGCAAGAGCAACCATGCCATCAGTAAAAAACCTCCAACAATCTACTGGATACCGATGCTCTCCAAAGCCATTTGGTGCAATTATACATATGAATCCTCCCTTTTTTGTAACCCTTACTATTTCAGCCATGGTTACCCAGAAGAATTCTATATGTTCTAATGCTTGTCCCGAAATGACAACATCGAATTGATCGTCTTTTATTTCATTCCACTGATATGTGCAATCAGGCACGATGTCTACATTTGGTCCAGCCTCCATGTCCAGACCCACATATTTGAATCTTTCGTGTTGAAACAGACTTTTGTAGCATCCGTTCACGTTGTAGCTTCCGACATCAAGAATATTCCTATTTGTTGTTCCATCTAAGTATGTTTGTATGAACCACTCCATCCGCTTCATTGAGCTTTCGTGCATAGCTGGTTCATGGGCTCTGAATTAGCCCAATATTAGTCCGAACGTGCTTCGTTCCTACTTTCATCTGTATTCTCCCAAGCTCCTTGAGCCTCTTTCTTTACATTGCTTCTTTTGTGCAAGAAAATTAAATTTTTATGCTCAAGCCACTGCTGGGTGACCTTAAAGCCTACAAGCTAAACTGCTACCAGCTTATTGTCTTAAACATTAATCTACTGGAGGATGACATCCCACCCCTCACCGTCGAGAACCTGCATGAAAATACTTTCACCTTTACGGTGTGACTTGCTCACCCCGTCAGTCTTTACAGTAGATCTACACCCTTGATGAGTTTTGCCGCATGCTTGTCTAGTAGTCAGCGAGGCTTGCAACCGTGTGCGTGTTATCCGTCTCTTCGATGTTCAGCAGATTGGCGGCATGGTGCTGCATTACAGGTAGATAGCCTAGATGAAGACTCGTGACAGTAAGACCCTTGTTGGGTCATTAACCAGTTAGTGAATGGTTATATGCAGCGGCGTTCAACTGGTCACTGTTAACGACTACCATGCCCGCAGGGATGCGTAATGGATCGGTAGGCGTCCCCCTTTGTTTCTTGAAATGATAACGAATATGCGCAGGAATGTTATTGACTCGATGTTCATGTTCCAGCCTGCCTCTCCGGCGGCTTAGCAGCCACCCAGCGCCTGAAATGGTTTTCATGCGAGGCTTCTTTTAACATCAATTATTTCATTTGTGGCTCGTAAAGGAATCATTCTTGCCGGTGGCAGCGGTACCCGTCTGAATCCGATCACGCAGGCAGTGAGTAAGCAATTGTTGCCTGTTTATGACAAGCCGATGATTTACTACCCGCTAAGCACGCTGATGCTGGCGGGTATCCGTGAGGTGTTGATCATCACGACTCCCCAAGATCAGGCAGCTTTTGACCGCCTTCTAGGCGATGGGTCCCAATGGGGGATGAGCATTCAGTATGCCGTGCAGCCCAGTCCCGATGGGCTTGCCCAGGCTTTTCTCATCGGTGCTGATTTTCTTGATGGGGCACCGGCTGCTCTGGTGCTCGGAGACAACCTGTTTCACGGCCACGAATTGGTCCCCCAGTTGCAGGCCTGCAATCGTCAGGGGTCTGGGGCCACGGTCTTCGTTTATCCGGTGCGTGATCCGGAGCGCTATGGAGTGGCTGAATTTGATGCCAGTGGGAGGGTTCTCAGCTTGGAGGAGAAGCCAACACAGCCGAAGAGCCGCTATGCCGTCACGGGGCTTTATTTCTATGACGCCTCCGTGGTAGCGAAGGCGCATCAGGTTCAGCCTTCGCATCGTGGTGAGCTAGAGATAACCGATGTCAATCGGATGTACCTTGAGGAGGGTCTGCTGCGTGTCCAGCAGATGGGTCGCGGGATGGCTTGGCTCGATACAGGGACCTGTGATTCCCTTCATGATGCTTGCAGCTACATTCGAACCCTTGAGCATCGTCAAGGGTTGAAGGTCGGTTGCCCTGAAGAGGTTGCCTGGCGTCAGGGCTGGATCAATCTTCAAGAGCTGGAACAGCTTTCGATGCCATTGCGCAAAAGCGGCTATGGCCATTACTTAATGCAGCTTGTTGAGGAGTCGGTGTCTGACCATGGCGCTTTGCAACGCACTGTGGAGGTGGCAGATGCAGGTTGAACGGCTGGACTCGAATCGGGGTGACCTAATGGACCTGCCATTACTCCTCACTCCAAGTGTTTTTAATGATGACCGTGGCTTCTTTTTTGAAAGTTGGAATGAACGTAGTTTTCAGCAGGCTCTGATCGAGGGGGGATGGAACGAACAAGCCGCCAGTGCGGTGGTCTTCAGGCAGGACAACCATTCCCGCTCCAGTTTGGGTGTGTTGCGTGGTTTGCATTACCAATTGCAGCCAGAACCCCAAGGGAAATTGGTGCGATGCACCGTCGGCGCAATTTTTGATGTGTCGGTGGATCTCCGCCGCGGTTCCTCCACTTTTGGGCAGTGCGTTGCTGTAGAGCTGACAGCCGAGAATCATAAGCAACTCTGGGTCCCTGTTGGTTTCGCACACGGCTTCCTGACCCTCAGTGATCAGGCTGAAGTGCTTTATAAAGCCAGCGGTTTCTGGAATCGTGACTGTGAACGCAGTCTTCGCTGGGATGATCCTGAGTTGGCGATTGCTTGGCCCTTGGAGCGTCTTGGTGGAGCACAACCGCTTCTTGCTGAGAAAGACGCCAAGGCACCGCTTTTGGCCGCTGCAGATGCGGCTGGGGACCTGTTCGCATGACGATCAAGGTCTTGCTCACCGGTGCTGCCGGTCAGCTTGGTCAGGCCTTGCAAGCGTCCTGTCCGTCGTCTGTTGAGTTGGTCTCCACCAGTCGAATGGGTGATGGTTTGTTGCAGCCCTTGGATTTGGCCGATGCTCAGGCATGTCGGGCAGCAGTGTTCCAGCACCGTCCTGACTGGGTTCTCAATGCAGGGGCTTACACCGCAGTCGATCATGCGGAGCAGGAGCCCGATCTGGCATTAGCTGTTAATGCAAGTGCACCGCGTGCTTTGGCGGAAGGTTTATTGGAGACGGGCGGGCGGATGTTGCAGGTAAGTACGGATTTTGTGTTTAACGGCGCTCAAGGGCACCCTTACCGTCCTAATCAGCCTCGAGATCCTTTGGGGGTCTATGGCGCGACTAAAGCCGCCGGGGAAGAGGCAGTGGAACAAATTCTCGGTGCGCAAGGACGAGCGGTAACTTTGCGCACCAGCTGGGTTTATGGCCCTGTGGGTAGGAATTTTTTGCTCACCATGCTGAGGTTGCATCGCGAACGTGAACAGCTGAATGTGGTTGTCGATCAAGTGGGTTGCCCCACAAGCACAATTACACTAGCCACTGCATGTTGGGCGTTGATGAAAGAACCTCAACAGCCGTATCTTCCGCCAGTATTGCACTGGTGTGATGCTGGAGCGGCATCTTGGTATGACTTCGCAGTGGCTATTGGTGAATTGGGCGTTGCCAAGGGCTTGTTGCAGCGGGCAGCCGTCGTGAACCCGATAATCACGGCGGAATACCCCACGCCCGCCCAGCGTCCCAGCTACTCCCTTCTTGACTGCTCAGAGACTCGTCAACTTCTTGGCTTGCACGCATGCCATTGGCGAGTTGCATTGGAACAGGTGATTGCTGATGTAGAGAGTTAGCCCTAGAGCAGTTCTTGTGTTGGCGGTTTTGTTTGATTTTGCTTGGTAGAAAGAATAATCCCATCAAAACTTAAATCATTGCAAATATATTTAGGCATTGAACTCTTTGGTGTTTACGCTAAATAAGCGAGTAAACACAGGGAATGCATGAGTTACGTCAAACCTGCCTTTTGTTTGTAAGCTTGAAGGGTGAAAATTGGAAAGCAGCTAATTGTAAGCAAGACTATTCGCTGAATATTCTTTGATTGATTGAGCCTAAGGGTCATCGAACCATATAAATTAGTGAAATCTGTATAATAATCGAACAAGAGAGTAGACCTAGTGTAGTCACACTCAAAATCGAGAACTTGCTTTGATGCAGAATTTTGATTGGCGATATTGTTGTATGTCGACAGGCAAAAGTGAGAGAAGTATGGAGATTGACATGATAAAGTTATTCTTGATGCTCCTGTCCATTTATTTATACTTCATCGAAGGAAAAGCTTCGAAGTAGCTTGGGCAAAGAGGGATATCTTTTGTTTGGGAGAGATATCAAATACTCTCCAAATTTATTTAGAGTTAGAGTCCTTAGATTGATTATTATCTGATTTCAGTCGATATCGGTCAACATTACTTTGAACAGAAAGGGTCTCTTCAATTTTTTATTGATTCTCAAAATCCTCTTGCACTACAAAACTGTATGAATTGAACAGCTAATATACTGCAACATTGAGGGCTTTCCCCATTAGTGTGATTCACCTATTTGGTGATCCATGTATTACATTGGAGAGAACTATGCTTTGTCAGTTTTAAGTCGAGCTTGGGAAAGGCCCTATGCGTCAATCGGATAGAACCTCAGCTAAAGCCAGGAGCTGTTTATTTCTTTGTTTGCCCAGATTTTGCATTTGCTTCAATGAATTATGTGCAAAAATTCCTTGAATTGCTCGATCAGCTAAAGCTTTTATTATAAGTGTGCGTCATAATGGTCATTTAAAATAGAGTTTTCAACTAATTGCAGAAATTGTAAGCAATAACGGCTCTGCGGAGCACAACAATAAATGTAATATTTTTTTTCAGCTTCCTTTATGTTAATCGATTTCTCTCCACCCCGTCAAGCTTCTGTGAATTTCGCGAACAGGACAGATCTCATTCTTGACACGAATGGATATTGGCTTGGGCTATTAGCTTGATTTTTGTACTCGTTGACTGAAATATTTTAAACACTTCAAGGTGATGGCTTCTTAAATATTTGATTTCGCAAATATCAGCCATAAGAGGCACTAGATTTATTCGTCAATGCTAGAGATAATACAACTTGCTTTTATTGAGTATATATATGATAGGGCTTGCTGTCCATGCTCTCATTTTTTCTTTTTTTATGTTCAGGAATCCTTGGATTTATAGAAATTGGCAATTTTAATATGGCTTTATGCGATTACAACTTGTCGTGAGCATATCGCTTGTTCGCTGCGGTCTATAGTTGCTTTAATTGGAGATTCTTATGTCTGCTCCGCTTCTGCCGGAAAGAGTACATCGTGTTTTGATTACAGGAGGTGCTGGATTTATAGGTGGGGCTGTTGTTCGTCGCCTTCTTGAGGGAAGCCAGGCGAATGTGTTTAACCTTGATAAACTTGGCTATGCAAGTGACTTAACAAGTATTCGACAGAATGATCGGTATAAACATCTCCACGTTGATCTCGCAGATTCTGCTGCCACTTCTGCTGCTGTAGTAACCGCTGATCCAGATTTGGTGATGCACTTGGCTGCTGAAAGCCACGTAGATCGATCAATTGATGGACCTAAAGCTTTTATCGAAAGCAATGTGAATGGCACTTTCAATCTTCTTCAGGCAGTTCTCTCTCATTGGGAGAAATTGCCCGAGGAAAGGCATCAGCACTTTCGTTTTCATCACATCAGTACCGATGAGGTGTTTGGCTCTCTTGGTCCTATTGGGCGGTTTTCGGAAATTACTCCGTATGACCCTCGTTCGCCTTATTCCGCGAGTAAGGCAGCTAGCGATCATCTGGTATCTGCTTGGCATCACACCTATGGACTTCCTGTGGTACTTACGAATTGTTCCAATAACTACGGTCCCTGGCAATTTCCAGAAAAATTGATTCCTATTGCCATACTCAAGGCCGTGGCGGGTGAGCCTATTCCCTTGTATGGAGATGGCACGAATATAAGGGATTGGTTATATGTCGAAGATCATGTCGAGGCATTACTACTTGCGGCTACTCGAGGTGGGTTAGGTGAGAGTTATTGCGTTGGAGGTGCTGGTGATCATGGTTCTCCTAGCGAGCGTACGAATCGTGATGTTTTGGAGACTATCTGCAACTTGATGGATAGTCTTCGCCCCTACGGTGCACCTCATACGCGTTTGATTACCAGAGTTAGTGACCGTCCTGGCCATGACCGTCGGTATGCTATTGATGCAAAGAAGATTACAAATGATCTGGGTTGGAAACCTCGACATAGTTTTGAGGAGGGCCTAGAAGCAACTGTGGCTTGGTACTTAGACAATCTTGATTGGTGCCAAAAAGTTAGCTCTAAGTCTGACTATCTTGGTCAGAGAATCGGCCTTCCCCGGCTCTCTAATGATGCCAATGCTTAGTAAAAAGAGAACTTCTATTGCTAGTTTCTGCTTATCATACTTCTCAGTTAGTGGTCGATGGTCTCCGGTCATTCTTCTCTCTTTCCTGCCTTTAAATATAGGCTATACTGTTGCAGTAAAAGATTATTCTCATGCTGAGTCTGTTGACCTTTTGGCAGATAAATCAGATTATTTCTGCACTCGATTAGATAGTCTCGGGTATGACCTAGCTGTAAATCACCTACTGAATAAATTGAAGTTTATTTTTTTTATGTAGGAATACTGCATACAGATCTTGGCTGGTATCTGGGAACATTAGAAAAGTTGATCGCTTCGCTTCAAATTCATCCTGAGGCAAGCCTCGCATGCCCTCAGATTTTCGATGAATCTGGCAATCATCATAAACTATGTAAAAATAATTCAACTGTACTTACTTTATTAACTCATCGTTTTCTTTCCGAATAGATTAAGCCTGATTGGTTAAAATGTTGTGATCTTTGGTATGTAATGACTGATATAAATTATCATCAGATGTTTGAGGTGCCTTACCTAAGTGGTTGTTGTATGGTCATAAGTATTGATGCGTTCTAGATGCTTGGAGGATTTGATGAACGCTATTCCATTTATTTGGAAGATGCTGACATTACCCGAAGCCTTGCCCAGTACTGATTGTGCGTTCATTTACCCGTAGAATCCATTATTCATGGGTGGGGTCTGGGTAATTACTCAAGCTTTTATCTGATCTGTGTAAATGTAGTCAGTATATGGAGGTATTTCCAAAAATGAGGATGTTCTCTATGTTAAGAAGCCAGGATATAGAAGTAATTTTATCTACTTATAATGGCGAACAATTTTTGGAGGCTCAGCTCAATTCTATTTACAATCAAACCTTAAGGCCTATACGAGTTTTGTTGCGTGCTGATTACTCAGCAGACTCCACAATTTAACTCATAAATTCATTTCAAGATAAATATGGGAATTGGCTTCAAAGATTTCCATCTGATGAGAATTTAGGATGTGTAGGGAATATCAACAAGCTACTGGAATCGCCTTCTGCTTCTTACATAGCACTTTCTTATCAAGATGATATTTGGTTGCCACATAAGCTTGAAAAAATTTTTTTGCTCAAATCCAATACTTGGAAAATATTTACACTTCTTCAACCCCACTCTTAGTGCATTGTGTCTTGGATGTGGTCGATCAATACAGTGCTCACTTGCAAAGTAGTTTTTTGCAACGTCAGCACCTTAACCCTAAGCGAATTTGCTTTAAAGACCTTGCTTTGACTAATGTTGTTACAGGTTGCCCTTCTCTCTTTAATCGATGCTTGCTGCAAATTGCATTACCAATTCCTTCTACCGCAATGATGCATGATTGGTGGTTAGCCCTAGTAGCAAGTTCCTTTGGTTATATTAGCTTTCTAGATGAATCTCTAGTGCTTTATCGTCAGCATGGCCCTAATTTTATAGGGTCTCAAGGACTTGGTGTTAATTACTGGTTAAATAATGTCTGGAAATTTGCCCATATGAATTCTTCTGAGATACCTCTTTACTCAGTTTTACGCCAGTATCAGACATTTCAAAAATGTTATTCCCTGAATAGTGATACCTTTTTGAATCTTTTGACAATCGAGAGAGCTAAAAGATGTCAGGCTCTACTAAAAGTTCCATTTTCTCGCTGGCCTTGTAAGCATGGCATGCTTCGATCAATTGGTTTATATATACGCCTTTTTACTCTGCCAATTGCAACGTGCGATAACCTTTGAGAATGATAAGCAATCACTGCGTTCCTAAAATTAGCAGATTCAAGCTTTTCGCCTCCCCTCTGATCCGATTCTCTATCTATTGCCTATGTCTCAGGTTATGCTTTTAACATTATTTTTATAGTGGCTATTTTAGGACCTGCTGATTTTAATAAGCCTATATACGCTTGCCATAGAGTAAGATTTTACTGGTTGATGTATGAAATTCTCTATATCCGCAAATGGCAAAATATTATCTCATTTATTATCTGTTTCTTCTTTATTGAGGCCTAGTAGTGAAGCATCAAGGTAAACGCTATCTCAGCCTCTAAATTCAGAATTGAATCCGCTGCCTAGCCTTGTGCAAGTAGCGCAGCATTATTTCCATTTCCTCATTAGGAGGAAGCGTCCCGCAGATTAATTGTAATTAAGTGCTTTTCCCTTCTCCAGTCCTTACTAAAATCCCAAGATTTTCTCCTTTGGAACATCAAATGAAATATTTTGGAGGGCCAGGTCTCTCGAAAATAATTTCTTACCCCTCTAAGATGTCTATTTCAGCCTGTCTTTGGAGTGCTATATATTATTTCTTATGTGTTACCTAGGTCTAGGCAAGTTAGAACTGTGTTTTTAGCTTCCCTTATCTACTTCGTTGAGAATTTTCATTTTGAATAGTGATTGCCAATGTTTTTGATTATATGTTAGCCACTCCACTCGCATGCCTCGCCTCTGCTAAAATATTTTATATTTTTTTGTCCCCTATATATTCTATAATCTCCTTATCCTTGAGATTCTGCGATTCGCCAAATAGCTCTTCATTGTAAGAGTTTCCGTCTTTTATTGCTTGCATTTTTCTGCGCATTGTTTCCATATTGGCTTCTAGCAGATCAATCCTTCCCATGAGATTTCTTATCACATTGGCTTCTGCATCTGGTAGAGCTGAATGTGCAAGAGGCTCTATTCGCGCGCCACTCTGATGTATTACTCGACCTGGAATGCCCACAACCGTGGAGTTGGCTTCCACGTCACTTACCACAACTGATCCCGCACCAATCCGAGTGTTGCTGCCTATGTGAAGTGCTCCAAGTACTTTGGCTCCGGCCCCTACTACTACGTTGCTTGCCAGCGTGGGGTGGCGCTTGCCGTGATCTTTGCCTGTGCCACCCAGAGTTACCCCCTGATAAAGCAGGCAACGATCACCTACCTCCGCTGTTTCGCCGATCACCACGCCCATTCCGTGGTCAATGAAAACACCATTGCCAATTTTCGCTCCTGGGTGGATCTCCACTCCAGTAAGACTTCTGCTGAAGTGGCTGATGAGGCGAGCTAGCAATTTCATTGGGATCAGCGGCAATCTGGTCGACCAGATTCGATGGCTGAGCCGATGCATCATCAGCGCGTGAACCCCTGGATAGCAAAGCAGGATCTCAACGAGGCCTCTGGCCGCTGGATCACGCTCACGGATGATCGCAAAGTCTGCGCGGAGATTATTCAGCATCGATTCAAACTGCTAACACCTCGATTGTGTTTTTGGTCGGCCGACCCTGTCAACAGCCTGCTGAATGGCTTCATGAGATTCCCTGCCCAATCTAGTTGCAGGCAGTACAGCCTTGGAAGCGGCTTAAAATCGATAAAAGTGGTTGAATGAGATAAGTTCTTTTTCTGTTCAAAGCAATTGCTTCAGATCTAACTGTTGATTGTTTTGCTCTTAATCAAGTAGCCAATAGGCCAATTTCCTTGCGTAACTGATCAATCGTATCAGTGCTGAGATAGCTGTCGGCGCAGTGAAGTTGGGGCATTCGTATCAATTGGGAACGGTTTTGGCGCAGGCTTTGCTCGACGAGGGGCAGGCTGGGGCGATCGCAGAGCACGTGGCTGGCAGCTCGTAGCAGGGCTAGTAGGCGGCTGCCTACATCCGGTGTAGCTGTCATGAGCAGGAGTTCATTGCCGCGCATGCTGTGCAGGATCACTTCGGCAGCTCTTAGGATCCCTGGGCTAATGCTTACCAGCCCCACGCAGCTGCCGGGTCGCAACTCCTTCAGCATGGCGAGCTCTTGGCGGAAGTCATTTAGATCTACTGCGACTGCCCGAACACCGTGGCGTTTGGCTAGCTCTTCTAGCGGTTGCAGAAAATAGCGGCTGGTCACCACGGTGCCGTTGCTTGAGCTTTCAAGAATGCTTTCCAGCTCCTCCATCGGTACCACCTCAACTGGAACATCAAGGTGGGGTTCCAGCTCTTCTGCAATGAGCATGGAGGCGCCAATATCCTCTCTCGGAGTGCTTACCAACACTCTTGCCCCGCAGCGAAGTCGCCAGTCAATTTCTCGAGTTAGCATCTCTCTCGTCTGCTGCAGAGTGCAACCAGCATTGAGCAGACCATCGACGCACTTGCGCACTTCCTGGTCAAGGTCAGGGGTGCCCCGATTGCGAAAATGGGGAGGGGTTTTGATTTCACGCGGCTTTTGCTGGTCGCGCACGTAGATACCGGAACCAGCCATGGCTTCGACGACCCCATCTGTTTCAAGCTGTCGATAGACCTTGCTGATCGTGTTGCGATGAAGGCCAGTTTGCATGGCTAACTGGCGAGTGCTGGGCAGTCTGTGGCCAGGTGGGTAATGACGTGCGGCGATTGCGAAACAAATCTGGTTGTAAAGCTGGGTCGAAGCTGGAATGTCGCTTTCCTGCTGAATATGGAATCGCACGCCGGTAGGCCAGGTCGCAATGCGGCCACCTTAAAGAGCAGGAGGCCTTCGTGACAATCGCGCGTGTGTCCTGTGATGCTGTGACAGTTCGCTGTGGCCCTGGAATGGCTCAGCTGGACAGTGGTTTCTTGTTGGGCTCATTTAGAGAATTTGCATACTGCCCGCCTTCCTGCTGCTCTCAGGTCGAATATTTTGAATGGCTGCAGCGATAGTGGCAATATCTCTTTGGTCCAGTCAAATCTCTGCCTGGGGAGATGTGTAGGCGGGCTGTCCAGGCTTGTACTGGAAACAGCAGGTTTTTGAAAAAGCGTTGTCGCTAAGGGAATTCAGAGGGGTCGACCCTTCTGAATTGATCGACCAGAACACACTTAGGGGTTCAGCAGGTTGCTCTCAAGGGCTAGCAGGTGCTTGATTTCTCTGAAGTTAGGGATTTATTGATCCTTGTTGAGCTGTGTTTTGGCAGCAGCAGTGGCTCGAGGTGGGGCTGTGATGGTGCGAACCGCACGCGTAGGAATTTGGTTTTCCTTATCTGTTTTGATCAGCGGTGTTTTGCGCGGTGTAAGGAACATGATCATGTTCCGACCTTCACGCTTAGGAGCTTGCTGAATTTCAGCCTGTTCTTCCAGGTCTTTTGCCATACGTCGTAGCAGCGTTTCAGCCAGGGCAGTGTGCTGAATTTCCCGACCCCGGAAGATAACGGTGCATTTGACTTTGTCACCAGCCTTGAGGAATCGCACGGCTTGGCCGATGCGCACGTTGTAGTCGTGCTGATCGATTTTGTAGCGCATTTTTACTTCTTTGACTTCGGTCTGATGCGACTTCTTTTTGGCTTCCTTGGCTTTCTTCTCCTGCTCAAACTTGAATTTGCCGTAATCCATGATTCGGCAAACGGGTGGATCCGCTTTCTCGCTGACAAGGACCAGATCGAGTTCCCTATCTTTTGCTACATCAAGGGCTTCTTCCCTGTTGATCACCCCGAGCTGAGTTCCGTCTGCGTCAACGACCCGCAACTTGGGATAATTGATGCGGTCATTAATGTTGGGGAGCTCCCTGACGGGTGCGCGACGGTCAAAACGAGGACGTGGTGGCATTCAGTGAGATAAGGGAATAGAGCAGACGACAAGGAGACCAGAAGGTTTTATGTCTGCACCCTTCACCTTAGACCCGCTTGAATCAGTGATAGCGCTTCGCTCAGCGGTTCCTCACCTTTGAGCCAATAGGGGTGATGTTGTCTGCGGAACCATGTGCGCTGACGCTTGGCGAACTGTTGAGTACGACGTGTGGTCAGGGCGATGGCCTGTTCACGGTTGAGGAGGCCTTGAATCACCTTTAGTGCTTCCCCATAGCCAATCGTTTGCAGCAAGGGCAGATCGGTGTCGTAGCAATGACTCAAGTGTTCGGTTTCTTCGATGAGACCATTGGCATAGAGCTGTGTTGTGCGATGGCCAATGCGTTCGCGGAGGTTGTGTGGGTCGAGGCCTAGTTCCAGCACGCGCCAAGGGGGTGGGCTTGAGCCTTGTTGAGTGGTGATCGGTTTGCCAGTGGCATAAACCACTTCCAGACCCCTTTGAGTGCGCATGGCATCAGCAGGGGAAATTCGGTTGGCAGCGGTGGGATCGGCGGCTTGAAGTAGGTGGTGGCAGGTGCGTTGGCCTAGCTCGCCTAACTGCTTGCGGAGTTCTGGCTGGGGTGGCACTGCGGGTGGGCGCAGCCCACAAGTGAGAGCTTTGAGATAAAGACCACTGCCGCCAACTAGAAATGGCATGTTTTGTTCCCTTAGCTTTTGCGCAAGGATCAGTTGCGCGGCTGCCTGAAATTCCTGCAGGGTGATTGGTTGATCTGGGCGACGAAGATCAATCAGGTGATGCTGCACACGCCGCTGCTGTTCTTTGGTTGGCTTGGCGGTGCCAACGTCCATGCCGATGTAGAGCTGGCGGGAATCCACATTGAGCACGCTCAGCTTCAGCTGTTCTGCCAGCTGTAAGGCCAGGCATGTTTTGCCGCTTGCTGTGGGCCCTAGCAGCGCAATCAGAAGCGGCTTAGAGGCGGGCATGAGCAGCTGTGATGGGTGTCATGTCAGCAACGTTTAGGTCCGTCCCTTTTGAGCAATGACGCTTCAGTGACCGTTGTAAGCGCCAGTGGTGAGCCAGTGGTAAAATGAGCTTGCCAGGTCGAGGTTTCTCGCCGATGAGGCCTCTTAGAACAACCCTTCCTGGCTGCGGATTTATTGAATGAGCGAAGACTCCAAAGTCCAGGCTGCCTATGGCGCCGAACAAATTCAGGTGCTGGAAGGGCTAGAGCCCGTTAGGAAGCGTCCGGGGATGTACATCGGCTCCACTGGGCCAAGGGGGTTGCATCATCTTGTCTTTGAGGTTGTCGATAACTCTGTTGATGAGGCCTTGGCCGGGCACTGTGATGAGATTCTCGTGGTGCTTGGACCAGATGGTTCCGCATCAATATCTGACAACGGCCGTGGCATTCCCACCGACGTTCATTCCCGGACAGGCAAGAGTGCCTTGGAAACGGTGCTCACCGTGCTTCATGCTGGCGGCAAGTTCGGCAGTGGCGGTTACAAGGTCTCTGGCGGCTTGCACGGAGTTGGGGTATCTGTCGTCAATGCCCTGAGTGAATGGGTGGAAGTGACGGTGCGACGTCAAGGACAGGTGCACCGTCAGCGCTTTGAACGTGGGACCGCGATCGGTAGTCTTCGTTCCGAAGCCCAGCCTGCTTCAGAGAAGGGGCGCACTGGCACGAGCGTTTGTTTTAAGCCGGACGAAGAGATATTTACTGTTGGCATTGTTTTCGATTACGCCACCCTGTCTACTCGTTTGCGTGAACTGGCTTATCTCAATGGTGGGGTGCGGATTGTTTTCCGCGATGAGCGTCAGCCTGTTTTAGATGCTGAAGGGGCTCCTCATGAGGAGGTCTATTTTTATGAGGGCGGTATCAAAGAATATGTCACCTATATGAACGCGGAAAAGGACGCTCTTCATCCCGAAATTATTTATGTGAATTCCGAAAAGGATAATGTGCAGGTTGAAGCAGCACTGCAATGGTGTGTTGATGCTTATTCAGACAGCATTCTCGGATTTGCCAATAATATTCGCACTGTAGATGGGGGTACTCATATTGAGGGGTTGAAGACAGTTCTTACCCGTACTCTCAATACGTTTGCCCGTAAGCGTGGCAAACGCAAGGAAGCCGATTCTAATCTGGCTGGAGAAAATATTCGTGAAGGACTTACGGCTGTTCTTTCTGTAAAGGTCCCAGATCCAGAATTCGAAGGGCAGACAAAAACCAAGTTGGGTAATACCGAAGTCCGCGGCATTGTCGACAGCTTGGTTGGTGAAGCATTGAGTCAGTACTTGGAATTTAATCCTGCGGTGATTGATCTTATTCTTGAGAAGGCCATCCAGGCATTCAATGCAGCTGAAGCTGCACGTCGTGCTCGAGAATTAGTGCGCCGCAAAAGCGTACTTGAGAGTTCTACGTTGCCAGGAAAACTGGCTGATTGCAGTTCTAGGGACCCCTCGGAATCAGAGATTTACATCGTGGAGGGAGACTCTGCTGGTGGCTCTGCAAAGCAGGGCCGAGATCGTCGCTTTCAAGCAATTCTTCCCTTGCGCGGTAAGATCCTAAATATTGAGAAAACAGATGATGCTAAAATATATAAAAATACGGAGATCCAGGCGCTGATAACTGCGCTTGGATTAGGTATCAAGGGAGAAGAATTTGATTCAAAAAATCTTAGATATCACCGTGTGGTGATCATGACTGATGCTGATGTTGATGGTGCTCATATTCGTACGCTGATACTTACATTTTTCTACCGCTACCAGAAAGAATTAGTTGAAGGTGGTTATATCTATATTGCATGCCCTCCTCTTTATAAGGTTGAGCGAGGTAAGAACCATACCTATTGCTACAACGAGGTTGATTTACAGACGACACTCTCAGGCTTCCCCGAGAAGGCCAACTACACCATTCAGCGCTTTAAGGGTCTCGGCGAAATGATGCCAAAGCAGTTGTGGGAGACCACCATGGACCCTTCTGCCCGGATGATGAAGCGGGTGGAGGTTCAGGATGCATTAGAGGCTGATCGTATCTTCACAATTTTGATGGGTGACAAGGTTGCTCCCCGCCGGGAGTTCATTGAAACGCACAGCGCTGAGCTCGATATGGCAGCTTTAGATATCTGATGGGTGTTGTGCTCCGTTGGGGGTGGGTCTTAGGGGTGGCCTTGCTAGCTCCTGCAGCCTTGCCGGCTGGTGGGGGTGAGCGTCGGCAGCCAGAAATTCGTCGTTCTGATAGCTCAGGACCTTTGTTTGCTGGGACAAGCTGTGAATTGCGAGTTAGCCCTTTGGCTGTGGCTCCCAGCTTGCGAAGATTGGCTGTTGGCACCCCCTTGAATGTGCTCCGTCGCTGGCATGGTGAAGATGGTAAGGACTGGCTGCAAGTACAGATCGCCTCGGGTAGCGGGGAGTGCTTGGCCGGGGTTGTGAGGCGTGGCTGGCTCAATGTCTGATCTGGCGTTGCCAGCATGGCAGGCTTCACTGGTAGCCATAGGCGCTGTGCCAGGAGCTTGGTTGCGCCTCAGAGTGGTGAACCACCTTGAGCCGATGGTGCCGAGGAAGCACTGGGGCACTTTTGCGGTGAACATGGTTGCTGCTTTCGCTCTTGGCTTGGTCTTGGCCTTGCAGGCCAAATGTGCACCAGAAAGTGGAGCATCGCCTTTGATCTTGTTGATTGGTGTGGGCTTCTTCGGCTCTCTCAGCACCTTTTCGACTTTTGCGGTAGAGGTGCTCAATACCTTGCGAGAGCATCGCTGGAGTGAGGCCCTAGTGCTTGCTGTGGGCTCGATCTTGGGAGGTCTCTTGGCTGTAGCTGCAGGGGTTGGGCTGGCTAATGGCTAATCCGACGCAACCCTTGCCCAATCAATGGAATGAGATGTGGCTGGTGGCTTTTGGGGCTGTGCCTGGGGCTTTAGTTCGCTGGCAGGTTCAGAACGACTTGCTGGTGAATGTGATTGGAGCTGCCATTTTGGGGTTGGTGGTTGGTTTGCCGTTCCGTCCAAGCCGTCAGTTGTTGCTGGGGGTGGGTTTCTGTGGTTCTCTCACCACTTTCAGCAGCTGGATGGTGGAATGCAGCACCCTGATCTCTCAGGGGGCTTGGTTGTCAGCGCTGGGATTGATTGGTTTAACCATGGGCTTAGGTCTTGGTGTTGCAGCCCTTGGTTTTTTGATTGGTTGGCAGTTCAGGCCATCAGGGCTTGGTCGATAGCTGCCTTGAGCTCAGTGCTTTCAGGTTCCACGCCGCTCTTGAAACGTTTGAGCACGGTGCCGTCCTTACCCACAAGAAACTTTTCGAAGTTCCAGGCCACATCTCCTGCTGGTTCAGTTTGATTGAGGGTGGTGTAGGGCTCGGTGGTTTTGCCCATGGCGTGCACCTTGTCAAACAATTCGAAGCTGGCGCCGTAGGTGGTGGAACAGAAGCTCTTGATCTCCTCGAGGGTGCCGGGCTCCTGGGCGCCAAAGTCGTTGCAAGGAAAGCCCAGCACCTTTAGTCCCTGAGGGCCGTATGTGTTTTGCAGCGCCTGCAGGCCTTTGTATTGCTTGGTAAATCCACATCGGCTGGCCACATTCACGATTAACAGCACCGTGCCGCTGTATTCGCTGAGGGACTTCTCAGCACCCTCTGGAGTGCGAACCACAATCTGGCTGATGTTGATGGCCATGGACATTTGGTTTTGTCTTCAAGACCCTAGCGAGGACCATTCGCCATACAGTGTGCTCGCCTTGACGGTTGGCCGATGAACGAGGCAACGGGGGCAACCAGTCCGGAGGCGGCCGTCGTCAGCGGCTCTGACCTGGTGGACTTGGTGGCCCAGCAGCTGCAAGCGCTGTTGTCAGCAGGCAATTATGACGCCGTGAAGATGCTGCTTCATCCGGTGCAACCGGTTGACATCGCTGAAGCCATTGGCATTTTGCCTCGCACCCTGCAGGCTCTGGCCTTCCGCTTGCTCAGCAAGGACGAGGCCATTGAGGTTTACGAATACCTAGAGCCTGCTGTTCAGCAGAGTCTGCTGGAACGCCTTCGCTCTGGTGAGGTGCTCGAGTTGGTGGAGGAGATGTCCCCCGATGACCGGGTGCGATTGTTTGATGAGCTGCCTGCCAAGGTGGTGCGACGATTGCTGGCAGAACTGAGTCCAGCAGAGCGACGGGTCACTGCTCAGTTGCTTGGTTACGAGCCTGAAACCGCTGGTCGTTTGATGACGACCGAGTTTATTGACCTCAAGGAATTTCACAGTGCAGCTCAGGCTCTCACGATTGTGAGGCGTCGAGCTCCTGACACGGAGACGATTTATAGCCTCTATGTGACTGATGGCGAGCGCCACCTGACCGGGATCCTTTCATTGCGAGATCTCGTGACTGCTGAGCCGGAGGCACGCATCGGGGATGTGATGACCCGCGATGTGGTGAATGTGCGCACCGACACAGATCAAGAGGAGGTGGCCCGAGCGATTCAGAGATACGATTTTTTGGCTGTCCCAGTTGTGGATCGAGAACAGCGATTGGTAGGGATCGTCACCGTCGATGACGTGATTGACGTGATTGAACAGGAGGCTACACGCGATCTTTATGCCGCTGGAGCTGTGCAGGCGGGGGATGAAGACGACTATTTCCAGAGCAATTTGTTGGTTGTTGCGCGTCGTCGAGTGGTTTGGCTGGCTGTATTGGTGGTAGCGAATGGCTTTACTAGTCAAGTGATTGCCATGAACGACGATGTGCTGAAGCATGTTGTGCTGTTGGCGGCGTTCATCCCGTTGTTGATCGGTACGGGCGGCAACGTTGGCGCTCAGAGTTCCACTGTGGTGATTCGAGGTCTTAGTACTCAGCGCATCCAGGCTCTTGGTCGCATGAAGGCGGTGTTGCGTGAGGCCATGGCGGGCGGGATTTTGGGTTTGTTGATGTTGCTTGTGGTTGTTCCCTTTGCTTGGTGGCGGGGTGAAAGTCTTCTTGTGGGTGCAGCAGTAGGGATCAGCCTGATGG
The DNA here is from genome assembly GCF_000011485.1 of Prochlorococcus marinus str. MIT 9313. Classification (NCBI taxonomy): domain Bacteria; kingdom Bacillati; phylum Cyanobacteriota; class Cyanophyceae; order Synechococcales; family Prochlorococcaceae; genus Prochlorococcus; species Prochlorococcus marinus. The sequence goes on from NC_005071.1 coordinate 143,346, forward strand.
CGATCACTACTCTGGCTGCTACGGCTGGAGCTGCTTTGCCTTTGTTGTTCGATCGAATGGGTTTGGATCCCGCCCTGATGTCGGCTCCCTTTATTACGACAGCAACTGATGTGGCTGGGGTCTTTATCTATTTGCGGACAGCGGCTTGGCTGCTTCAGCAAACAAATGGCATAGCGTTCTAGGTAGTTCTACCTATGCATTCTGCTGAGGTGGGTTTCCCGTAGTGTCTTTTGGGCCACTTGGAGGGTAAGCTTTACAAAACGCAATAGAGTTGTCGTGGCCGACTCCGCAGCCTCCAAATCCCTTGTTAAACCAGCGGTTGTGCCTGCTCGTCAGTTGCCCGCAGATGTCGACCTGGTGCGTTCGTACCTGCGCGATATCGGTCGAGTGCCGCTGCTGAGCCATGAGCAGGAGATCACGCTGGGTCGTCAGGTGCAGGAGTTGATGTCTTTAGAGCAGCTTGAGTCTGAACTGGAAGGTCAAACAGGTGAGCCAGCGAGTCGTAAAGAGCTAGCGAAGGCAGCTGGCTTGAGTGAGTTGCAGCTCAAGAAGAAGTTGCAGAGCGGACGACGTGCGAAGGAGCGGATGGTGTCTGCGAACCTGCGCTTAGTGGTGAGTGTTGCCAAGAAGTACACCAAACGGAATATGGAGCTACTTGATTTGATCCAAGAGGGAACGATCGGCTTGGTGAGGGGAGTAGAGAAGTTCGACCCAACCCGTGGCTACAAGTTTTCGACCTATGCGTATTGGTGGATTCGTCAGGGGATCACGCGTGCGATTGCGGAGAAGAGCCGGACGATCCGTCTGCCGATCCATATCACGGAGATGCTGAACAAGCTCAAGAAAGGCCAGCGAGAATTAAGTCAGGAGATGGGGCGCACGCCAACAGTGAGCGAACTTGCAGAGTTTGTGGAGTTGCCCGAGGAGGAGGTGAAGGATCTGATGTGCCGTGCCCGTCAGCCGATGAGTTTGGAGATGAAGGTGGGAGATGGGGATGAAACGGAGTTGCTTGAGTTGCTTGCCGGGGAAGAGGAGTTACCGAGTGAGAAGGTGGAAGTGGATTGCATGAAAGGCGATTTACGTACCTTGCTAGAAAAGTTGCCCGAGCTGCAGGGTCGTGTGCTGCGGATGCGTTATGGAATCGACGGAGGGGAGCCGATGAACCTCACCGGGATTGGCCGCATCCTCGACATCAGTCGTGATCGTGTTCGCAATCTGGAGCGCCATGGACTCAATGGTCTGCGCCAGTTGAGTGAAACGGTTGAGGCCTATGCGGCTTGCTGAATGATGCTGAGCAGTAGCGGATTGACCTCTTCAGGAGCTTCGTCGTGTGGGCAATGCCCTGCACCATCGACTACTGATATGGAGCGGATACAAGGCAGCAACGCAGCCCAGCGACGGGCTTCCTGTAACGGTTCCCATGGATCGGCTGCCCCCCAGATCAGATCCACTGGCATGTTGAGATCAGCCATCAGTTCTGGCGCCAGGTAGTCGTCGAAGATGTTGATGAAACCGTGGAAGGCTTCTGCAGCACCTGGTCTATCGGCTGGTTTTTGCAGCATGCTCACCAAGGATCGATCGAGATTGTTTCCGCTGGGGTAGGCCTGCTTCAGTACCCGCTTGATCATCATCGGGTTTGCTGCGTTGCGGAAGAGGCTGTTGCTTAGCCAGCGCTGCTGAACCAGACTTTTCAGCCAGGGACGAGTCCAGCGCATCAGGCTGGGCTGTTCGTCTAATCGCTTGTCGTCCAAGGTGCGTTGGGCGCAGTTGATCAGAACGACGCCTTCGCAAGCCTCTTCGAGGAGCTGGGCGGCACGTAACGCAATCACTCCGCCGATTGAATTGCCCACAATGCGCACAGGTATCTGCACCACTTCGCGGCAGAAGGCGGCGACCTGGGCTCCCCAGCCATCAAAGTCGTAGCAGAAATCACCTTGATGGGGGGCTTCACCCCGCAGTCGTGCCCTTGGTTGGCTGCTGCTACCAAAGCCGAGGAGATCGATGGCGTAGCAGGGGCTTATTTGGGCCAACACCGATTGGTTATGGCGCCAATGCTCCTTGCAGGCTCCAAAGCCGTGGATGAGCAGCGTTGCTGAATTGGCATGATCTGCAGTGCCTGATCTGCTCCAAGCCACCTGCCAATCCTGCCAAGTCCAAATGTGATTTTCGGCGTTTGTCAAATCTGTGGTTCGCTGCTGAACCAGCGCTCCTCTAGATGCTTCACCACAACATAAAAGGGCGGTACCACTCCTAGAGACAGCACTGTGGCCACCACCAGGCCTCCAAAAATCACAGTGCCCAGTGATTGTTGGCTATGGGCACCAGCTCCATTGGCCACCACTAGAGGGAGGAAGCCGGCTAAGGCTGCAATAGCAGTCATCAGGATTGGCCGTAAGCGGGATTCGGCCGAGGCAATCACAGCATCACTAGGGGTCATGCCGCTTTTCAGATTTTGTTCGGCGACTTCCACAATCAGGATGCCGTTCTTCGCCGCCAGGCCGATGAGGGTCACCAGGCCAACCTGGGCATAGATGTTGAGGTCGATCGAGCGGATCGCTAGAAACGCCAGCGCTCCAAGCATCGCTAATGGCACTGTCATCAGAATGATGACTGGTGTGACATAGCTCTCGTATTGGGCAGATAGCACCAGATAGACGATGAGCAGTCCGAGTCCGAAGACCATGATGCTTGCGCTGCCTGCAGATAACTGCAGTGCAGCCAAGCCGGTGAAGGCGTAGCCGATGTTGGAGAAGTCTTGTTTTTGGAAGAGGTTTTGAATGGCCTGTAAGGCTTGGCCTGAACTTTTGCCGATGGCCTCCGCACCTTGAATGAGCACTGTGCGGTAGAGGTTGTAATGGCTGATGACTGGGGGCGCACTGCTCAGGTCTGCGGAGGCGAACTGTGAGACTTGTACAAGCTCGCCATCACGACTGCGCACGTAATAACTCAGGATGTCGTTAATGTCGTTGCGTTGTTCGGCTGATGATTGCACATAGATGTTGCGGACTTGACCGTTTTCGTATGTGAGGCCTGAATAGTTGCTGCCAGCCAGGGTGGCGATTGTGTTCATTGCCTCCTGATAGTCAACGTTTAAGGCTCCCATCACAGCTCGGTCGACTTGGAGTCCGAAGGCCGGAGCGCTAGGAATGAACTGGGTGTAAAGGCTGGAGAATTCGCTGCTCGCTTTACCGGCTTTGATCAGATCATTGGCAAGCCCATCCAGTTGGTTGAAGTTGTAGGCACCGTTGCTGAGATCATTGAACTGGAAGTAAAAACCTCCCTGGGATGAGAAGCCCGGTACAGCAGGAGGTTGGGCAGAAACCGCCATGGCACTACTTAGCTTCTCTAACTTGGCGTTAAGCCGATCGACGATGGCTGCTGCACTGTTGCTGTTGCCTTTGCGTTCATTGAGAGGCTTAAGGCCAAAAAAGAATGCACCCTGATCGGGGCTGGAGCCATTGAAACCGAAGCCACTGACAATTGCCGCTGCATCGATGTTCTTTTCGGTTTTGAGCAGCTCGGCAATTTGCTGTCCTGTTTGTTGGGTTTGGCTGAGTGAGGCGCCATTTTGAAGCTGGTAAAAACCCAATCCATAACCTTGGTCTTCTTCCGGGATGAAGGCAGAGGGAATGGCAGTGAAGGCGAAGGCAGTCAGCAGGATGCCACCAGCGAGACTGGCCAGGATTAAGCGGCGTTTGCTGATTAACGATTTGATCAGTTGGGCATAACGCTTTTGCAAATCATCGAAAAAGCTATTGAAACGACGAAAAATGAAAGGGAGGTTGCTGCTAGCTATGCCACCCAACATCACACCAAGTACGTAGGTCCAGCTGCCGAAAGCAGTTGCTGTGAAGCGACCAAAGGCCAATCCCACTAACACTCCTGAGAGGACCCAGCCCCAACCTTTGGGCTCTCGAGGCTTGTCGCTACCTAGAATCAATCCTGACAACATTGGTGAGAAAGTTAGGGCGTTAAATGCTGAGATCGCAATTGAGAAGGCAATGGTTAGGGCGAATTGCTTGTAGATGATGCCAATGCCACCTGGGTAGAAGGCCACTGGTACGAAGACGGCCATCAGTGCCAAGGCCGTGGCCACTAAGGCGCCAAATAGTTCTCCCATGCAGGCCAGTGCTGCCTGGCGAGGACGCATCCCTGATTCGATGTTTTTTGATACAGCTTCGATCACCACAATTGCATCATCCACAACCAATCCGGTAGCGAGAACTAGGCCAAGCAGGGTGAGTTGATTAATAGAGAAATCGAAGACTTTAAGGAAGGCAAAGGTGCCAATTAGAGAGATTGGGATAGCCAAGCTCGGAATGATTGTTGCTCGCCAGTTCTGCAGGAAAAGAAAGAGAATGAGCAGCACAAGGACAATTGCAAGCCCAAGGGCATCAACGACTCCTTCAACAGAGGATTCAATAAATTGACCAATGTTGTAGATCTGCGATACCTTGACCCCTGGTGGAGCTGAGGCGGCGAACTGATCGATTACTTTCACGACGTCATTGGAAACGTCTAATGCGTTGCTATCAGGTGTCTGGTAGACAGCCAGTGTCATGGCTGGGTGCCCATTCACGTCGATTGCATCGGCTGTAAAAGTATTGGAGCCATAAATCACTTCGCCAATATCTTTTAGCAGCAAAAGGTTGCCACTTGTAGTCCGACTAACGATGAGGTTGTTGAAGTCTTCGATGGAGACAAGGTTGCCATTATTTTCAACCAGAATTGGGTATGTATAGGCTTGGTCCCCTGTCGCAGGAGGGCCACCTACTAGGCCTCCAATCGCTACGCTGTTCTGGCTTTTTATAGCATTGATGATGTCTTCGGCAGTTAGTTTGTTGGCTGCCAGTTTGTCGGGATTGATAAATAGCCAATAGGCCGGGTTGGCTCCGCCCAGCACGGCAACATTGGCAACCCCTGGGACTCTGCTAAGGGGGTAATAGAGCTGCTCGTAGATAAGGCCATTGAGGTAATTAGCGTCAAATTGCCCCTGCGTTGACCCAACTTGATATGCCAGCAGGATGGATGGATTGCTTTGTTCAACGGAAACACCCGTCGCCTGAACTTGCTCTGGAAGCTGGGGCATGGCCAGGGAAACGCGGTTTTGCACATTGACTTGGTCGATATTGATATCAGTTGACTCATCGAAGTAGACATTGATTGTGCTTTGCCCCTCCATGTCACTGGTGGACGAGATGTAGTTAACGCCAGGAACACCGTTGATCTGTTGCTCTAACGGATTGGTGACAGCTTGTTCGGTGACTAGTGAATTTCCGCCGCCATAGTTTGCTGTGACTTGGATCAGTGGACTGGCGATATTTGGGAGGTTTGCGATTGGTAAGGAAGGGATTGCGATAATGCCTACCAGCACGATGAGGATGCTGCAGACTGTCGTCAGAACTGGTCTTTTGATGAAATTGTCGGAGAACGCCATGCTTTATTCAGTTGCTTCTTTTCTTGGTGGCTTGTGTTGGCGCAATCTTCACGGCCATGCCGTTACGCAGTAGTGCTGTGTTGCTTGAAACAACTTGCTCGCCTTTTTGCAGGCCTGATTTCAATGGGTAGAGGTTGTTTTGCAGTTGGCCCAGGGTGACAGCTTTTTGCAACACAATCGGTGTGTTAGTAGGTAATGATTCGAGCTTCTTTTTGGTTGCTTCGGGTAATGAGCTTGATGCTTTGATTTTTGGGAGTGCTTTGCTTAGTGGGACAACAACGTAGACAAATGGTTGTTGGGCCTCCATAAATACCGCTTGAACAGGAACAGCAAGGCTTGTAAATTTCCCCGTCACGATCTGACTTTTGACAAATTGTCCAGTTTTTAACTTACCAGTGAGGTTGGGAAAGGCTGCTTTCACCATGAGTGTGTTTGGAGACTTATTTGTTCCATTCAGCTCGTAATACGGCGAGATAAAGACAACGGAGCCCTGCCCTGTTAAAGGTGGTGTGGTTTGGGATGCAACCATCACTGTTTGCCCCAGTTGCACCTGGTTGGCTTGCGTTGCAGGGATTTGCATCATTGTCCACAGCATCGAATCGTCAACGATGCCTGTAATGGTTTGCCCTTTCTTCACGTAGTCGCCAAGTTTCACTTTGTCCAGATCACCGATTAGGCCATTGATTGGTGCGCGTACGAATTTGTAGCCGAGGGTGGCTGCATCGGCTTTTGCCTGATCTCGCGACTGGATTGCCTGCACTGCATATTTGTCGCGAGTCTTGGCTGATGTTGCACCCTGCTGGTAGAGGAATTCATAACGCTCAGCATTGAGTTGGTCTTTCTTTGCTTCGGATTGGGCGGAGTCCAGGGCAGCACTTTGTTGCTCGTTGTCGAGCACCAGGATGGTTTGACCAGCTTTAACGCGTTGCCCATCCTTGGCGAGGATTTTGACCACTGTGCCGTCGGTCTGTGGTTTTAAGGCCACGTTTTTGGTCGACTCCAGCATGCTGACGGCACTGACCATTGGCTCAAAATTGGTTGAGGTGATTCGGGTTGCCTCAACCGTCATGAATTTGTGAGTAGCCTTATGGTTATGGCTGCAGCTCGTCACCATCAAGACGGCCCCTAGCAGGGCAAAGGTGGTGGAGCTAGATGCCATCAGAACTTTCTTTTTTGCGGACGATAACCTTCCTTGCATCTAGATGCTCTGGCGAAGGTTCACCCGTGATGAACGTTAGGTGCGCCTACTCTCTGACCCATGAGTTTCTTTAGGGTTGTTTGACCTTTGTGGGCTGCATTTATGGGGGTGGATTTGTTCAGGGCCTGGAGCGCTGCTACAGGGTTGCTGTTGGTGCTTTTCCTGATGCTCCATTTGGGTGGAGTTGTGATGGCGCCTTTTGCACCTGCGAGCTTTGAGATTTATGCAGCGGCCTTGCATCAGTCTGCTTGGTTGCCGTTTGCAGAATTTGCCTTTTTAGCTGCAGCTTTCATTCACTTGGCCCTGAGCTTGGCCAAGCTGATTGTTAATCGACGAACTGGTAATCGTGCTGCTCTTGTTAGCCGCCGAGGTGATCGTCTTGCTGTTTTAGCAGCACGTAGTCAGGCGATTGGTGGTTTGATCCTGCTTGGCTTTCTTGTGGTGCATCTCTTGCAGCTGCGCTGGCCTAGGCCAGCCGCCGGCGAGGAGCTGATAGCGCTGCGGGCTTTGTTGGCTCAGCCTGCAAACGTGGCTCTCTATTTATTGGCCGCTGTGGCCGTCAGCTTGCATGTGTTCCACGGTGGTGAGGCGGCTCATCGCAGTTTGGGATTGCTTGATCCAGTTAATGGTTTTCGCATTCGGCGCGTCTTTCGCATGCTGGCGTTGCTTTTGGGCGGCGGCTTCAGCGTGGTGGCGTTGCTGGTCTCTGCCTCAGCGTTGCAGATGGGTCAGTGATGAATGGTTTGCCTGATCCTCGCCTCCCATCAGGCACGATCGCCGATGCATGGAACCGCACGCAAGGATCGCTGCCATTAATCAGCCCATCGCGCAAACGGGAACTTCATTTGTTGGTGGTCGGCACGGGGTTGGCTGGGGCTTCGGCGGCGGCAACCCTGGCCGAGCAGGGTTATCAAGTGCGTGTGATCAGCTTTCACGACAGTCCTCGACGGGCACACTCAGTGGCCGCCCAAGGAGGTATTAATGCCGCTCGCCCTCTTCCTGTGGATGCAGACAGCGTTAGCCGCCTCTTTGCCGATACCTTGCGTGGCGGTGACTTCCGTGCGCGTGAGGCAGGTTGCCAGCGTTTGGCTGAGATCAGTAGCGCGATCATCGACCAGTGCGTTGCTCAGGGGGTTCCCTTTGCCCGTGAGTACGAGGGAACACTTTCGACCAGAAGAATGGGAGGGGCTTCGGTCAGTCGCACCTTTTACGCTCGCGGACAGACTGGCCAGCAATTGCTCTACGGCGCTTATCAGGCGTTGATGCGTCAGGTGGCTCTTGGTCATGTGGAGTTGTTCTGTCGACGCGATGTTTTGGAGCTCATCAAGGTGGATGGTGTGGCCCGAGGGGTGGTCTGCCGTGACCTGCTCAGTGGTGAATTGGAGGTGCATACCGCTCAGGCTGTGTTGCTAGCGAGTGGTGGCTATAGCAACGTCTACTTTCTTTCGACAAATGCACTCAAATCCAATGCAAGTGCCATTTGGCGGGCTCATCGTCAAGGAGCTTTATTCGCGAACCCTTGCTTCACCCAGATCCACCCAACCTGCATTCCAAGTGGTGATCCCTATCAGAGCAAGCGAACCCTGATGAGCGAGAGCTTGCGTAATGACGGCCGTGTTTGGCTGCCATCAGATTCTGCAGATCAGCGTTCAGCTGTTGATATTCCTGAGTCCCAGCGGGATTACTTCCTTGAGCGTCAGTACCCGGCCTACGGCAACATGGTGCCCAGAGATGTTGCTTCACGCCGTGCCAGGGAGCTCTGCAAGGCTGGGCATGGTGTGGGCCCTGGTGGCCAAGCCTTTTATCTCGACCTGAGTGATGCGATCTCGAGTCAGGGGCGAGAGGTAATTGTGGAGCGATACGGCAACCTTTTGGAGATGTATGAGCGAATCACGGGTGAGGATCCGTTGATGACACCAATGCGCATCTCTCCAGCGCCCCATTACACGATGGGTGGTCTCTGGGTTGATTACTACCTGATGAGTTCGATTCCTGGATTGTTTGTGCTGGGTGAGGCCAACTTCTCTGAGCATGGTGCTAATCGTCTCGGCGCTAGTGCTCTGATGCAAGGTTTGGCTGATGGCTACTTCATTGTGCCGGCTACCGTCACGGCTTGGGTAGCAGGCCATAGCACCAAGCCTGTTGCTGATGATCATGGGGCTTGCCGAGAAGCCCTGGCGCGAGCCAGTGGGCGGATTGAGCTTTTGCTCAAGGGGGCGGGCACACGATCGGCTGATTCTTTTCATCGTGAGCTTGGAGCTGTGATGATTGATCGCTGCGGTATCAGCCGTGATGCCGAAGGGCTGCATGCTGGGTTGGCAGATGTGGCATTGCTGGAGCAACGTTTTCATGCTGAGGTAAGCATCCCTGGAGAGGTTCAGGGACCTAATCCTGAACTCGAGAAGGGGTTGAGGGTTGCTGATTTCTTTGGAATGGCCAAGTTGATGTTGCGCGATGCCTTGGCGAGAGAGGAGTCTTGTGGAGCCCACTTCCGTGAAGAGCATCAGACAGAAGAAGGCGAAGCTCGGCGTGATGATGAGAACTTTGCCCACATTGCTGCTTGGGAAGATCGCGAGATGGCCGAGCCGATTCGCCATGCTGAGCCGCTCAACTTCAAGAGTTTGAAGCCCAGTGAACGTAGTTATCGATGAGCCGTAAACTGTCGCTCAAGCTGCGTATTTGGCGTCAGGCGTCAAGCAACAGTTCCGGTGCTTTCCATGTCTACTGGCTTGAGCAGATTTCTGCCGACATGTCGCTATTGGAGGCTCTTGATCGTCTCAATGAACAGCTGATTGCTCAAGCCAAGCGCCCGGTGTCTTTTGATCACGACTGTCGTGAGGGTATTTGTGGTAGCTGTGGCTTTCTTGTTAATGGTCAGGCCCATGGGCCTCAGACCGGCACCACTTTGTGTCAGCTCTATCTGCGGCAGTTTGCTGATGGCGACACATTGACGCTGGAGCCATGGCGGGCAAGAGCTTTTCCTTTCATTCAAGATTTAGTGGTGGATCGTGCGGCTTTTGATCGGTTGATTGCAGCTGGTGGCTATTGCTCGGTGAATACGGGCCAGGCTCCGGATGGCAATGACTTGCTGATAGGGAAGGATCAAGCTGCCTCTTCCTTTGAGACGGCTACTTGCATCGGTTGTGGGGCATGTGTCGCTAGTTGTCGTAATGCCTCAGCCAGTTTGTTTGTGGCGGCCAAATTGGCCCATCTGGCTCAGTTGCCTCAGGGGCAACCTGAGCGCAACCGCCGGGCGAAGAGGTTGCAAGAGCGGATGAGCGAGGAGGGTTTTGGTAGTTGCAGCAGCAACTTGGAATGTGAGGCGGTGTGTCCGAAGCAAATTTCAGCTGACTGGATCAGCTGGATGCATCGCGAGGCCCGTTGATATCCCGTGGTCATCTATTGATTGCAGCCATTAAGCCATCAGTTTGATTTTGTACAGCACTTCCTCTAGGGCATCGGCAGCCATCACGCCGGCGAACCGTTGTGGATGGCTTTCATTGACGCAGTTGCTGAGCGGTGTGAGCAGGGTGGATGGTTTGGGGTGACAGAACTGAACAACACTGAGTCGCTCAAGATTGGCTTGACTTGGTGCTAAGACGCGGTGCCAGCCTGTTGGGATGAGCCCATTGCTGATCCGTTCAAGCATCAAGCCACTGTTGACGATCACTTGGCCTTCAGGTGCGATGGCATCAACCCAAGAGCCATCGATGTAGACCTGCAGACCTGGGGCCGTGGCTCGCGGTAAGGCTGTAATCAGGTTGATGTCGCCATGGGCGGCGGCCCACATGTGCCCTGCAGCAGGGGCTTCGCTCATGGGTGGGTAGCGGATCGCTCTAGTGAGCGTTGGTGCGTCTTGTACCAGATCAGTGAAAAAATCATTATGGCAACCAAGACCAGTAGCGATGATTCGCAGCACGCGACACTGCAATTCGGCGATGGTTTGGTGGAAGGTTTGCAGCACTCGAGTGATGCCTGGCACGGCTACTTCTGGTAGGAGTTGTTCTGGATAGAGCGTGGGGAAACGTTGGCGTAAGGGGTGGTTATCTGGGAGTGGAAATGCCCAGTTGAGCATTTCCTTCCAGTCGGGCAGCTTTTCGCCTGCGGCTGTTTCTACAAGTGTGTCTGTATAGCCAGTCTGGCCAAAGGCTTCAGGCACGTTGAATTGTCGTTTTGTTGTCGCTTCTAGAGCAAAGAAACGGTTCAGCATCCCGTAGGCCTCATCGAGAAGAGCAGAGGGCAGATCACTGGTGGTCACTACAAACCCTGTTCCGAGGCTGCGCATCAATCCGTCAACAACAGCGGCTTGTTGAAATCTCGTGCCCTGTTCAAAAGCCAGTAGGTCAACATCAAGAATCGTTTGCTTCAAGCAATGGCCTGGTTGAACGAACGCTGCAATGGTGCCTTAAAAACTTGTTGCAGCCCAGTTAGGCCTTGAGAGGTTGGTGGTCAGTTGTTGATTCATTTTGCCGGCTCCAGGGTTAAAGCGTTAGAAGGTTCGAGTCAACAGTGCCGAGAGTTGCTCGATAAACGTTGGCCTGAGATGCGTCAGCAGCTTTTGGCTTGGTGGGAAGTCCATGGTCGCAAGGACATTGCCATCAAGCCGTGGATGTTTACGACCGATGGTCGCTGGCCTGAACCAAACGAAGATCTCTCGCCATACGGCATTTGGATTGCTGAGGTGATGCTCCAACAAACTCAGTTGAGGGTGATGCGTCCTTACTGGGAGCAGTGGATGTTGGTGTTGTCAACGATGCAGCATTTGGTTGCTGCTGAAGAGCGCCAAGTGTTGTTGCTGTGGCAAGGCCTGGGCTATTACTCTCGTGCCCGCAGGTTGCACCAGGCGGCGCGTCAATTGGCCGCTTCCCCTCTGCCCTCTTCTCTTGAAGCTTGGCTGGCTGTCCCGGGTATTGGTCGCACCACGGCAGGGAGCATTCTTTCCAGTGCCTTGAATAGGCCAGTGCCAATCCTTGATGGCAATGTGCGTCGTGTGCTGGCCAGACTTCATGGTTGCCTGGAGCCACCCCAAAGAGCACAGGCAAGTTTTTGGCAGTGGAGTGAAGCCCTTCTCGATCCTTTGCGGCCAAGAGATTTCAATCAGGCCTTGATGGATTTGGGGGCTTTGGTATGTACCCCTAGGACTCCCAGTTGCCAATTATGCCCTTGGCAAAGCAGTTGTGCTGCCTACGCTGCTGGAGAGCCAAGCCACTTCCCCGTGCAGGATGCGAGCAAGCCCATTCCCTTCCAGGTGATTGGTGTGGGGGTTGTGCTGAATGAGGTGGGTGAGGTCTTAATTGATCAACGGCTGAATGAGGGTTTACTCGGTGGTTTGTGGGAATTCCCTGGTGGTAAGCAGGAGCCAGGTGAAGCAATCGAAGCCACCATTGCTCGCGAGCTCAGGGAGGAATTGGCGATTGAAGTGCAGGTGGGTGAGCAGCTGATTGCTCTTGACCATGCCTACAGCCATAAGAAGCTTCGCTTTGTTGTTCATCTCTGCCGCTGGATTTCAGGAGAACCCAAGCCTTTGGCGAGTCAGCAGGTTTGCTGGGTGAAGCCTGAAGATCTTTCTGGTTATCCCTTCCCGGCAGCCAATGTGCGCATGATTGCCACGTTGATTGATCATCTTCGCGCAGACATGCTTAGCCAGCGTTCCTAGCTTCATCTCAGTAGCTGCTAACTGATGACGGGGACCAATCCGGTTCACAGCAACGAGCCTGAGGTGATTTGCTTGGGAGAGGCGCTGGTGGATCGTCTTGGACCGCTGGGGGGAGATCCAGCTGTGGATCAGCCTGTGGAGGATTGCCTAGGGGGAGCCCCTGCCAACGTGGCTTGTGGCTTAGCTCGGCTTGGTAGCAAGGTGGCTTTTTTAGGACGTCTTGGAGACGATGCCATCGGGGCCAGGTTTCGAGAATTGTTTAATACTCGAGGCGTGAACCTTGCTGGTCTGCAGATCGATCAGCGTCGGCCCAGTCGCATTGTGTTGGTGCGTCGAGATCTCGATGGGGAGAGGGTGTTCCAGGGTTTTGCAGGCGACCGCGGAGACGGTTTTGCTGATCCGGCTCTGTCTTTAGATGAGTTGGCGGCTAGCTGGCCTTTGCTGGTAGGTAAGGCGAGCTGGTTGTTGATCGGCTCCATTCCTTTGGCCACACCAGCTTCAGCCCAAGCCTTGCTTTGGTGCGTTGAGCAGGCACAAACAGCAGGGCTTGAGATCGCATTGGATGTCAACTGGCGTCCAACCTTCTGGGATCCTGGCCATTCTCCCGATAGTGGCCCTGATGAGAAGGCTTTGCAGGCGATTGCGCCTCTTCTTGAGCGTGCTTCTCTGCTCAAACTGGCTAGGGAAGAGGCCGTTTGGTTCTTTGACACTGACGACCCTGCAGTGATTGCGCGATCCCTTCCGCAGCAGCCAGATGTGGTTGTGACCGATGGGGCGCGTCCGGTGCGCTGGTGGATAGGGGGTTGTGTTGGTGAGCTTGCAGCGCTTTCTCCCCCTTCAGTTGTCGACACCACCGGTGCTGGCGATGCTTTCACTGCAGGATTGCTGCATCAATTTTTGATGGATGCCTCATCTCAACGAGATCTGATCAAGGCCCGGGAGATGGTTCGTTTTGCAGCAGCCTGTGGCGCGCTTGTTTGTGGAGGGGCTGGTGGTATCGATCCGCAGCCGTCTCAGATGCAAGTGGAGGAGTTTTTGGGGTCGTTCGAAGGTGAGGTGAACTGAGCAATACGACCTCCTTGAGCTCGATGCTGCAATTGCAATCTCCAGGCTTCAGGCAAGTTAAGGCTTAATCGATCAGGCCATTCCACGGCCATGAGGGCACCTAGTGCTTGGGCTTCTTCTTCCTCTTGCAGAAATAGCTCATTGGCAGTGCTGGGTTGCTCCAAGCGATAGAGATCTAGATGGATCAGAGGAGGATTCCCGTCCGGGTAGTGCTGAGCAAGAGCGTATGTAGGTGATGTGATCGGCTCACGGATACCGAGAGCGGTTGCGATGCCTTGCACCACAGAGGTTTTGCCAGCTCCCAGGGGCCCCTCTAGCAACAGCACTGATAAAGCAGGTAGCCGCTGGACAAGTGCTATGCCTAGCCATCGAGTGGCATCAAGATTTTCAAGAATCCATGTGTCATCTGTAGATTGCCCCATAAGCGATCCCGAAGTCTTGGCGACTTCGCTGAGATTTCCGTACACGATTCCCCCAAGGGAGCTTTCAACCATGGTGGCAGTGCCCACATCAACGGCCTCGTTGCAGGCCCTTCCTCAGTACGTCGTAGCAGACATCGACCTAGCGGACTTTGGCCGCAAGGAATTAAGCATTGCGGAAACTGAGATGCCAGGCTTGATAGCCCTCAGGATCAAGTACGGCAGCGAAAAACCTCTCAAGGGGGCTCGCATTGCTGGCAGTCTGCACATGACCATTCAGACTGGTGTGTTGATTGAGACGCTGGTGGCCCTCGGTGCTGATGTGCGCTGGGCTTCATGCAATATTTTTTCTACTCAAGATCACGCTGCTGCTGCTATTGCCGCTAGCGGCGTGCCTGTGTTTGCAACCAAAGGCGAGACTCTGGATGAGTATTGGGCCTATACCCATCGCATCCTCGAGTGGGGTGATGGTGGCACTCCCAACATGATCTTGGATGACGGCGGTGATGCAACTGGCTTGGTGATGCTTGGCAGCAAGGCCGAGAGCGATAGTTCTGTATTGGATAACCCTGGCAACGAGGAAGAGACGGCATTGTTTGCCTCGATTCGTACCAAGTTGGCCGAGGATTCCAGTTTTTATTCTCGCATCAAGAGCAGTATTCAGGGGGTGACAGAAGAGACAACTACGGGTGTCGCGCGTCTTTATCAGATGCAAAAAAGCGGTGAATTGCCTTTCCCGGCGATCAATGTCAATGATTCGGTGACTAAGAGCAAGTTCGACAATCTTTATGGTTGTCGTGAATCCTTGGTGGATGGCATCAAGCGGGCCACTGATGTGATGGTCGCTGGCAAGGTGGCTTTGGTGATGGGCTATGGCGATGTGGGTAAGGGTTCAGCCCAATCGCTACGGGGCCTTGGTGCCACTGTGATGATTGCTGAAATTGACCCCATCTGTGCTCTTCAGGCAGCGATGGAGGGCTATCGGGTGGTGCGCCTGGATGAGGTGGTTCAGGATGTCGATATCTTTGTGACCTCCACAGGCAACTTTCAGGTGATTCGCCATGAACATCTGATCCGTATGAAGGATGAGGCCATTGTTTGCAATATCGGTCACTTTGATAATGAGATTGATGTTGCATCTTTGAAGGATTATCCCTGGGAGAATATCAAGCCTCAGGTTGATCACATCACTCTTCCTAGCGGCAATAAGATCATTCTTCTGGCTGAAGGACGTTTGGTGAACCTTGGCTGTGCGACCGGTCACCCGAGCTTTGTGATGAGCAATTCCTTTACCAATCAGGTGTTAGCTCAAATTGAGTTGTTTTCGAAAGGTGATCAGTATGCCGATCAGGTGTATGTGTTGCCGAAGCACCTCGATGAGATGGTGGCTCGCCTTCACTTGGAGAAGATCGGCGCGAGGCTTACTGAGCTCACCAAGCAGCAGGCCGATTACATCAGTGTGCCTGTTGAAGGCCCTTATAAGCCCGACCATTATCGCTATTAATCCACTCACTTCAGAAGTGTTGCCAGGTCCTTTTCAGGCCTGGCTTTTTTATGTTTAGTTTGACGAAATTGGTTACATACATGATTCGGCAGCCATGCTCTTATCTTGTGCAGGATTCACAACTTCAGCGTCAGTGGAAGTCTGTTTTTGCAGCAGGATTTTTCACGCTTTTGCCATTGCTTCTCGCAGTCGATCTCTACATCGATGACATCGAGAGAGCCATGAATGGCAATCGTGGCTGGGTCAAGGTTGGCAGGCCACTGGCTGATTCCCTAGTGGAATGGTTGAACTTTGGTCGTCCAGCGACGGCGATCGCCCCTCTCCACACTTTTCTGGCTATCGCGCTGCTGTCTGCTCTCGGCGTGGCTTGTGCCCGTGTTTACGGCATTCGCTCACCTTTTTGGACAGGTGTTGCAAGTCTGCCGTTGATGGCACAGCCATATGCGTTGCAGTCCATGTCTTATGGCTTCGATTCGGTGTTTATGGCGATGGCTTTGGTCTGTTCCGTCATGGCAGCCATCCTTGTGCATCTGAGAAAAAGCTGTCGCACTGTTGTTGTGGCCCTTGCGCTGCAGTTGGCTTCTTTCAGCCTCTATCAACCAGCGGCGAATGGCTTTTTGGTGATGACGGGCTGTCTCTGCGTGGCCTCAGGCTTAGGGGTGCTTGATCGACATTGGCAGGTGCTTTCTCAGCGTTGGCGTCTATTGGTCAGCGTCGTCATTTATGCCGGTGGTTATGGCCTCTATCGGCTGATTTTAGCACTGTTTTATGAATACAAATTGAATGGATATGCTGCTGGTGCTTCACAGCTCAAGCCTTTCGATGGCTCACTGCCTTTGGGGCTTGTTGCTTCGGTTTTGGAACCGTTCCAGCTACTGGTCAAAGATTTCAGTTATTTGCCTGTTCTTCTTCCGTTTCTATTGCTTATTTTCAGTTATGCAGTCTTGGTGATTCAGTGGCGACCATGGCCAGTGGCCTTGACTGCAGCAGCAGGGATGTTGTTGGTCTTGTTGTTGGCTCCAGGCGGTATGTTGCTGCTCAAAGATTCTTTTGTGCGCCACCCGAGGGTTTTGCTTTATTTTGGCCCCCTGCTGACTAACGTCATGCTGCAATTGTTTGCGCTGGCAGGACGTCTCAAGCGACCAATTTGGCGGTTTGGAGCTCTTCCGTTGGTCTGGTTGATGGTGGTCATGTCTTATGCCTATGGCCATTCTTTTGCTGCACAAGCTCGCTTCGAGCAGGGTCGTCTTTCTCGCATCGTGGGTGCTGTATCTGTTCTCCAGGTCAGAGATTCAGATCAGCCTATGCGTTATTTAATGGTGAAGGGCACCATGCCGCGTTCGCCGGTTTTGCGAAACACGGTGCGTAAATTTCCTCTAATCGATCGATTGATTCCCCCATTGCTGGAAGGAGATCAAACCTTTTCATATCGACAGCTTGAGTTGCATGGTTTGGGCTTGGAGAAGCGAAATTTGGATGGAATGGAAAATGTTCTGCCTACTTCCTGTCAGCCGTCAGTTGAGGCGATTTGCACGAGCGAATTTTCGTTGCATCTGTTTTCTCCGGACACGTTGTATCTAGAACTCGCACCTGATCAGGCGCCTGTGCGTCCCAGGACTTAATTGTTCTGTGAAACACTGAACGCGCTTTTACGGTTTTTGATGGGATTGCCGGAACTGATCACCAAGTTGCCCGACTGGATCGGCCAGGCCGTGGAGGCCAACCAGTGGATGGGTTATGGCGCGATATTTGCAGCCATGTTTCTGGAAAATCTCTTTCCACCGATCCCATCCGAGTTGATCATGCCTCTTGGCGGTTTCTACGTGCAGCAGGGGCAGCTGCAGTTCTTACCAGTCGTGTTGGCCGGTTTGTTGGGCACCTTGTTGGGGGCTCTCCCGTGGTATGGCATTGGGCGGGTTATCAATGAGAAAAGGCTTGAGGTTTGGCTCAGTCGACATGGTCGTTGGATCGGTATCAGTCCGGCAGAACTTGCGCGCAGCCGTCGTTGGTTTAATCGTTATGGCACGGCGTTGGTGTTTTGGGGACGGCTAGTGCCTGGCATTCGTACCTTGATCTCTGTGCCTGCAGGCATTGAATTGATGCCTTTCGCACCTTTCCTGATCTGGACAACAGCAGGCAGCCTGATTTGGACTTTGCTACTCACCCTGGCTGGGTTGGGGCTTGGGGAGGGTTACAGCAATGTGGAGTTGTGGATAGATCCTGTCTCCAAGGTTGTAAAGGGGGCCCTGGTTATTGCGGTGTTGGCTGCCGTGGTGTGGCTGGGCCTGCGCATTTGGCGCAGGCGTCATCACACTCATTGATCAATGAGTCTTAAAAGGGGACTTCCTCTTCACTTGGGCCGTCCCCAAATCCCCCTCCGCCAAAGTTGCTCGCTTCTGCATCACGTTTTGAACCTAGAAGCTCTAGACGGTCCACCCGCACAACAGGCTTGGTTCGCTCTTCTCCGGTGTTGCGATCGGTCCAGCGGTCCAGTTTGAAGCTACCGATGATACCCAGCAGAGATCCTTTTTTGACATAATCCGCGGCGACTTGAGCCTGTTTGCCCCAGATCTCTAGGTTGAACCAGTCTGGTTCATCGTCGCGACTGCGACGGTTCACGGCCATGGTGAGGTTGGCGACAACCGTTCCCGATTCGAAGTAGCGAACTTCTGGATCACGGCCTGCTCGGCCGACGAGTGTGACGGAATTTACGCTCATGAATGAAACCTATTTGTTTGAGTTTGGTCAATGATGCGCCACGGTTTAAGTGGCTGCTTATAAGGAGTTCCACCCTCATCGCTGGGTGTAACAAGCTGCATTGGCTACGCCACCTATGATTCGCCGACTTGAGTCCAGCGCTTGTGTTTTTTCGTCGCTTTCAATTGTCACGCGACATCGGCATTGATCTTGGTACTGCCAATACCCTGATTTACGTTTCAGGCAAAGGGATTGTGCTTCAGGAGCCTTCTGTCGTAGCCCTGGACTTGGAGAACGGTGTGCCTCTGGCGGTGGGTGACGATGCCAAGTTGATGCTTGGCCGCACCCCTGGCAATATTCGTGCCGTGCGTCCACTGCGCGATGGCGTGATCGCCGATTTCGATGCAGCTGAGCAGATGCTGAAGACCTTTATTCAGAAGGGTAATGAAGGTCGAGGCATTGTCGCTCCTCGCTTGGTGGTGGGTATCCCGAGTGGAGTGACCGGTGTCGAACGGCGTGCCGTCCGGGAGGCAGGCATGGCAGGAGCTCGGGAAGTTCATCTGATTGATGAGCCTGTTGCAGCCGCCATTGGAGCTGGTCTTCCTGTTACTGAGCCGATTGGAACGATGATCGTTGATATAGGAGGAGGCACAACCGAGGTGGCGGTGCTCAGCTTGGGAGGAACTGTGTTGAGTGAGTCGGTTCGAGTGGCCGGTGATGAAATTAGTGATGCCATTGGGGTTTATTTGAAGAAGGTTCACAACCTTGTCGTCGGCGAGCGCACGGCCGAGGAGATCAAGATCCGCATTGGCTCGGCTTTCCCCAATCACGAGTTTGATCAGCAGGCCATGGATGTGCGTGGTCTGCATCTGCTCTCCGGTCTGCCACGTTCGATCAATTTGCAGGCTGGAGACTTGCGGGAGGCGATAGCAGAACCCCTCAACGTGATTGTGGAGGCCGTGAAGCGGACCCTTGAGCGCACACCACCAGAATTAGCTGCTGACATTGTTGACCGTGGCATCATGCTTGCGGGTGGAGGAGCCTTGGTGCGCGGGATAAGCGATTTAATTAGCCATGAGACAGGCATCTTTACTCATGTTGCAGAGGATCCCTTGTTGTGTGTGGTCAATGGTTGTGGTCAGGTCCTCGAGGATTACAAGCGACTTCGCAGGGTGCTTGATACTCCGGAATTCACTCGCTCTTCAATGACGGCCTGAATCGATGGGGGTTTCCCCTTGGCAGGCATCTTTCCGTTGGAGGCGTTGGCGTGGAGGTTTGCCTTGGCTGTTGTTAGTGGCAGCGCTTGGTTTGGTGCGTTGGAGTAAAGGCGCCGGTTTTGCCGATGCTTATGCCCTTCTTAGTCGGCCGTTTTGGCCTGGATCAGCCCAGCGAGAATGGATCCAGTCTGGTATTCAGCTCGAGCAGCAGAGCAAACTTCGGTTGCTTGAGCAGGACAATCAACGACTTCGCGGGTTGCTTGCTCTTGGTCAGGCCTCAGGATCTGGGCGCATTTCCGCGGCTGTGATTTCCCGTACCCCGAAGGGGTGGTGGCAGCAACTGGAACTGGGCAAGGGGCGATTGCATGGCATTGCTCAGGGTGATGCTGTGATGGGGCCAGGAGGATTACTGGGGAGAATTCAAAGTGTCACCCCTGCCACTGCACGTGTTCAACTGCTCACTGCGCCAGGTAGTCGGGTTGGAGTTTGGATACCGCGAACCAAGCGTCATGGACTCTTGGTTGGTGTGGGTACGAGTAGGCCTCAGTTGGAGTTTCTCGATAAGAATCCCTATGCAGTGCCAGGTGATCTTGTCAGCATCTCGCCTGCCAGCACATTGTTGCCCGCCAGCCTGCCTGTAGGGGTGATTCAGAAAGTGGATGACCGCGCAGTTCCGGCTCCTCGTGCAGCTGTGCAGTTAATCGCTGCACCAGAAGCCATCGATTGGGTGCAGGTGCAGATTCGCTGATGGCGCGCCTTCATCAGCAACCGATTTGCTTGGCTTCAAGCCTCTTCGTGCCTTGGCTGACCCTCGCTTCACCGACCTGGGTGAGTCTTTCTGGGGTGGGTCCGTGCTGGGCGGTGTTGTGGTTGTTGCCTTGGGCCCTTGTTGATGGACCTGTCTCTGGACTCACTGCTGGCCTTTGTCTTGGCTTGGTATTGGATGGCCTTAACCTTGGTGGTGCGAGTCAACTGCCGGCGTTGATGGCGCTTGGATGGTGGTGGGGGCGGCTAGGCAGGCGTGCTCCACCGATTCAGGGCAGTTTCAATCTCGGATTATTGGCATGGATAGGTACAGCTCTGGTTGGCTTGAGTCTTTGGCTGCAAACGCTTTTGATTCAGTTCGATAGCTCGGTGTCTTGGCTTCATTCCTGGGGTTTGCATACCTTTTTGGCACAGTCGTTGATTACTGGTTTGGTTGCTCCTCTGCTGGTGTCATGGATGCTGTTGATTTGGCGGCGGCTGGCTCGAGCTTGAACAGGTCATGAGAATGCTGCGGTCACGAAGAAAGGTTGTTGTTGCAGGCCTCGTGGTGGTTGGTGCAGCCTTGATTGGTTGGGGTTGTCGACCGAAGCAGGGATCTTCAACTGATTTGCAGCTCTGGACGTTGCAACTGGCGCCGAAGTTCAACACCTATATGGAGGGGGTTATCAAAAACTGGCAGCAGAATCATCCCGGCGCGCTGGTGCGTTGGACAGATCTCCCCTGGGGATCAGTGGAGCGCAAGTTATTGGCTGCGGTGTTCGCGCGCACCGCACCAGACGTGGTCAATCTCAATCCCCCCTTTGCTGCAAATCTGGCCAGCAAAGGGGGGATTAGGGATCTGACGCCTTTGCTTCCAGTCGATGCAGCCGACCGCTACCTTCCCTCGGTTTGGGAGTCTGGCCTGGATGTTGAGGGGCGACAGATCGCCATTCCTTGGTATCTCACGGTACGGCTGAGTTTGGTGAACCAGCAGTTGTTGCGACAAGCCGAACTTGATGCTCCACCGCGACGTTGGCAGGATGTACCTTCCTATGCGCGCCGCATGCGTGAGCGCACAGGTCGTTATGGCCTATTCGTCACTGTGGTCCCTGACGATTCGACTGAACTGCTTGAGTCGATGGTTCAGATGGGAGTCACTTTGCTGGATTCTCGGAGGCGGGCTGGTTTTGCTACTCCAAAGGGTCAACGTGCTTTTGCTTTCTGGACCGATCTTTATCGGCAAGGTCTCCTGCCTCGAGAGGTGATAAGCCAGGGTCAGAAGCGAGCGATAGAGCTTTATCAGAGCGGTGAGTTGGCCATGTTGGCGAGCGGGGCTGAATTTCTACGCACGATCCAGACAAACGCTCCGGCTGTGGCCAGGGTGACTCACTCCTATCCACCGCTTGTCGGTAGTGATGGCAATGCGAATGTCGCTGTGATGACGTTGGTTGTGCCTCGTCAGAGCAGGCGCCCGCAGGAAGCGGTTGATTTTGCCTTGTTTCTAACCAATGGGGTTAATCAGGTAACTTTTGCGCAGCAAGCCAAGGTGTTGCCATCGTCTAGAAACGCTTTGCGACAGGTTCAGATTGCTCTTAATGCTGAGCGTCCCGAGTCGCGTGAGGCTGCTCAGATCCGCTCTGCTAGAGCATTGTCTGCCAAGACTTTGAAGCGGGCGAAAGTTTTGGTTCCGGCTTTGCCGGGGATCAAGCGTCTGCAGAGCATTATTTATACCCAGTTACAGCGGGCGATGCTCGATCAGATCAGCAGCGATGAGGCCGTGGAAGAGGCTGCTCGTCAGTGGAACCGCTACGCAGAAGCCAGATGGCCCTAAAGTGCCGCCAATTAGTAATTGATACCTAAGTATAAGTACCTTTTAATTCTTAAATAAATAGAAAAACTGCTATTTCTCAAGCTCGTTAGCGATTTTTGCTCAAGGCGGAAGGTTAAGGTTGTGTTTCTTCATGAGGAAATGCTCATATGTCACATCCGGGGGGTTTATCTCAGTACCAAAGCAATGATGGGTCTGAGACGCAGGCTCCCGGGAATCCGAAGGCGACCATCCTTGTCGTTGACGATGAGCCAGCAGTCCTCCGGATTTTGGTCATGCGACTTCAACTGGCTGGCTATCGGGTGATTTGTGCCGAGGACGGGGAAGAGGCTCTTGAGATTTTTCATCGAGAACAGCCTGATTTGCTTGTTCTCGATGTGATGCTGCCCAAGATGGATGGTTTTGCTGTTTGTAGAAGGCTTAGGGCTGAGTCTTGTGTGCCGATTATTTTCCTCTCAGCATTAGAGGCCATTTCTGAACGTGTGGCTGGACTTGATCTTGGGGCAGATGATTACATTCCAAAGCCCTTTAGTCCCAAGGAACTTGAGGCTCGTATTGCCACGATTCTGCGTCGGGTTGGTCCAGGTTCCGCTACGGCTGAAATCAGAGATCTGCCAGTTGGGCAGGGTGTTCTGCGAGTTGGTGATTTGGTGGTTGACACCAATCGCCGCCAGGTGAGTCGTGCAGGAGAGCGTATTGGCCTCACTTACACCGAATTCAGTCTTTTGGAACTGTTGTTCCGTGAACCTGGACGGGTGGTACCCAGGGCCGAAATCTTGGAGCAGCTCTGGGGTTATCCCCCTCGCCGGGCGGCCGACTTGCGTGTGGTCGATGTTTATGTAGCTCGTTTGCGTGGCAAGCTCGAGCCAGACCCGCGCAATCCAGAGCTAATCCTTACGGTTCGTGGAATTGGTTACTCCTCCCAGCGCGTTGGGGATAGTCCTGCTCCTGCTCCTGCTCCTGCTCCTGCTCCTGCTCCTGCTCCTGCTCCTGCTTCTGCTTCGGTTGCCGTTGCGAGTTGATTAAGTCGATGGGCTGAGTAGAGCAGCGACTCCATCGACCGGCAAGATGGCGAGGTCAGTCCTGAGTGCCTTGTCTGAGCTGCGTGAGACTCGCCTGGAAAAGGCACAAGCCCTCAAAGAGCTGGGGAATGGGCCCTATGCCCTGCGCTTTGAGTCAAGCCATAGCACCGCTAACTTGCAGGCGGATCATGCTGATTTGGCCAAGGGTGAGGAGAGGCTTCTCACTGTGTCTGTGGCTGGTCGGGTGATGACCCGTCGTGTCATGGGCAAGTTGGCTTTCTATACCTTGGCGGATGAGACCGGCACGATTCAGTTGTATTTGGAGAAGGCCACCATTGATGCGGCTGCATCAAATGAGCTGGCTTCAGGAACTTTTGTTCAGCTCACCACCCTTGTTGACGCGGGCGACTGGATTGGGGTCACAGGCGTGCTTCGTCGCACTGACCGTGGTGAGCTTTCGGTGAAGGTTCAGCAGTGGCAGATCTTGAGCAAATCATTGCAACCCTTGCCAGATAAGTGGCACGGTTTAGCTGATGTGGAGAAGCGCTATCGGCAACGCTATCTGGATTTGATCGTGTCGCCTCAGTCGCGTGAGACTTTTCGCCGCCGGGCATTGATGGTGAGTGCAATCCGTCGATGGCTCGATGATCGTGCCTTCTTGGAAATCGAAACACCGGTGCTTCAGGCTGAGGCCGGTGGCGCCGAAGCTAGGCCATTCATTACTCACCACAACACACTCGATCTTCCTCTTTATCTGCGTATTGCCACAGAGCTGCATCTCAAGAGGCTTGTGGTTGGTGGATTTGAGCGGGTCTATGAGCTTGGGCGCATCTTTCGTAACGAGGGGATGAGTACCCGCCACAACCCTGAATTCACTTCTGTAGAGGTCTATCAGGCCTATGCGGATTACATTGACATGATGGTCCTTACTGAGCAGCTGATTTCCTCAGTTTGTACTCAGATCTGTGGGTCTACGAGGATCACTTATCAAGGCATAGAAATCGACCTAACGCCCCCTTGGCGGAGAGCCAGCATGCACGAACTGGTGCAAGAGGCGACGGGGCTTGATTTCATGGGTTTTAAAGACCTTGCGGTAGCGGCTTCGGCTATGGCGCGGGTAGGTCTAGAGGTGCCGTCTAAGGCCGATAGTGTGGGCCGCTTGCTTAATGAGGCCTTTGAACAAGCAGTGGAGGTAAGTTTGATCCAGCCAACATTTGTGCTCGACTATCCGATTGAGATCTCGCCTCTTGCCCGACAACATCGCAGCAAACCAGGATTGGTCGAGCGCTTTGAATTGTTCATTGTGGGTCGGGAAACAGCCAATGCTTTTAGTGAGTTAATCGATCCCCTTGATCAACGTCAGCGGCTTGAGGCTCAGCAAGCACGCCGTCAGGCTGGGGACCTTGAGGCTCATGGGGTTGATGAGGATTTCCTTCAGGCTCTTGAGGTGGGCATGCCCCCTACCGGTGGCTTGGGTATTGGCATCGATCGCTTAGTGATGTTGTTTACCGATAGCCCTTCAATACGTGATGTGATTGCTTTCCCTCTGCTTCGACCGGAGCTCAAAACTTAATCTTCATCGTCGGGAACCGTCGCAGTGGATAATTAACTCAATGGCATGGTCCTATTTCTATGAGTGGCGAGCGCGTAGGTTTCCGCTTCAAACACGCCGATGCGGTGGTCAAGCGCAATCCCCAGGGTCGATCCAGGCGCGGGTGGGTGATGGAACCCGTTGAGCAGACCACCAGTCGCGGCACCAAGATGCCCGCATATCGCATTCGCTGGCGTGATAGCGAGCGTCCAGAAATTGTGCTTCAGCACATGCTGATTGCTGATCCAGACCCAACTCCTCCTCCGGAGAACGTGAGTCTTGAACCTCCGGCCCCAAAAGCCTGAATTAATTAGTTTTGTCGCGTTTTCGCATGAGCTCTTGCAGTTCTTGTTGGGCTGCGAATCGTGTCCAGTCCTCTTCAAGAGTGGAGCTATCTCTTGCTGACTGTTCAGAAAGTGAGCAAAATTTCTGCTCGACGTCTTTGAAGCGATTGCCCAGTTGATCCAAATCGGACCATAGTTGCCGACCCTGCTCCATTAAATCGGCTATGTGTTGATCGGCCCGATCGGCCAGGGCCGAGGCTCCTGCCTTTCTGGCACGATTCGATCGAGTTCTCCACTCCCGAATTGTGTCGGCAAGGGTGAGGAGTTGCCGGCGAAGTTCCTCTGCTTCTTTTTGAAGTTGCTGTCGCTGCCTTGTCAGGTTTTGGTAATGGTCTTTTTGGTGTTGTTGGTGGAGGAGTAACTCCTGATATGGATTCTCGCGGAGGAAGTCGGTCAACCTTTCCTCTAAGACTCGTTCCAGTTCGTCGAGCCAGGTTTCGCTCATGACTGATCTGGGGCACGAGTGATCAGTGGGGCTTCGATCTCTTCTTGCAGGGGTTTGATAGCGCCCTCACGCGAGTGCAGTAACAGTTGGGTGAGTCTTGCCAAGCTTCCTTCCCCTAGGTCAAGCACGGTCAGTCGTTCAAAAGCCCTTCGGTAGATTGCTTCTAGCTCCACGATCAGGCTTTCACGTTCTTGTCGCACGTTCTGGCGTTGCTGCTCTCGGCTCATTTAGCACTTCTTCTTTCTGCTCAGCTCAGTCTGACGGTTCCAGCAGATGCAGCGAGAGTGAATCGGCAGAGTCGTGCCATCTTTGGTTGATTCTCCAGCCCGCCTTTTCAGCCAGTCTGGCTGCTTCTTGTGGGTTGTATTTGACGCTGTATTCGGTGATGAGTGGTTCTCCGGCGCTGAATGACCAGGTGCTGTTGTCAATCACGATTGTTTGACTGCAGCGGCTCACTAGAGCCATTTCGATGCGATGAAACTCCTCTTGCCAACGGGCTCGATAAGAGAACTGGTCCGGTCTGAAATCTGCTTCCAGCTCACGATTGAGACGATGCAACAGGTTGCGCGCGAAAGCTGCTGAGATGCCTGCTTCATCATTGTAGGCAGCCTCGAGCTGGATTGGATCACGGGGTTGGTCGAGACCGAGCAGCAGGGGACCACCTCCAAGCAGCTTTCGGAACCGACGAAGCACTGCCACTGCTTCTTTTGG
The DNA here is from genome assembly GCF_000011485.1 of Prochlorococcus marinus str. MIT 9313. Classification (NCBI taxonomy): domain Bacteria; kingdom Bacillati; phylum Cyanobacteriota; class Cyanophyceae; order Synechococcales; family Prochlorococcaceae; genus Prochlorococcus; species Prochlorococcus marinus. The sequence goes on from NC_005071.1 coordinate 169,224, forward strand.
TGTGAAGTTGCCGAGAGAGCTGCCGGGGAAAAAGCCGATGCAGCGCACACCCTCGAGCCGGGGGTGGGGCGGTAGCGCTTGCATGCTGCTGTGGTCGCAGCAGATACCTAGTATTGACACCATGGGATAGGTGCTGGCGAGTCTGGTTAGCGAATCCTTTAGAGCTGCTTGGCTGATGTCCAGGGCCACAAAGGTTGACGGCCGAATTGCGTTGAGTAGGGGGGAAACCTTGCGGGCATTGCCGATGCCGAATTCCACGATGACGCCATCTCCTACGGCTTTGGCAATGGCTGGTGCATTCTCCTCCAGTAGCTTGATCTCTGTGCGGGTTAGGCCGTATTCAGGTTGTTCGCAGATCTGGGCAAATAGGCGTGATCCTTTCGCGTCGTACAACACCCAAGCTGGCAGTTGCCGCGGCTGGCATTTGAAGCCTGACTGCACCAGCTGCTTCAGATCCGCAGGGGCGGGATGTAGGTCAATCAGCTCGATGCTCATCGGGCCAGGCGCAGTCCTGCTGCCATCCAACGGTTTGCTGGTGCAAAGAAGTTCCGGTAGGTGTCGCGCTCATGGCCTTCCGGTGTGAGCCAGCTGCTGCCGCGAAGAACAAACTGGGAGCTCATGAATTTTCCGTTGTATTCACCCACAGCGCCTGGGGCCGGAAGGAATCCCGGATAGGGCCTATAAGGACTTGCCGTCCATTGCCACAGCTTGCCGTGAGCATCGTGGATCAGAGGTTGATGCTGTTGTAGGGCCACTTCCCATTCCGCTTCGCTGGGCAATCGAGCACCACACCACCGTGCGTAGGCATCGGCTTCGAACCAGCTCAAATGGCGCACCGGTGCTTTTCGATTCAAGTGCCGCCTTCCTTCCAGGGTGAATTCTTCCTGCCATTGATCTGCAGGCCCGTTGCCGCGCCAGTACCGGGGAGCCTGCCATCCCAGTTGTTGTTGTACGGCCCAGCCCTCACTCATCCAAAGTTCTGGGCGCTGATACCCCCCATCTGCGATAAAGCACCTGAAGTCGTCGTTGCACACCAAATGATCCATCAGGGCAAAGTCCTCCAGCCAGATGCGATGCGACGGCCCCTCGTTGTCAAAATGGAATCCCGCGCCAGCATGGCCGATTTCATAGAGACCTCCATCGCAGGAGATCCAGCGGGCTTGGGTTGGCTCTAAAGGTCCCAGATGATGATCGGCGCCAGTTTGATAAGCAGGCTCTAACGGTTGTCGGCTAAAGCCATCCAAGAGATCCATCAACAGCAATTCCTGATGCTGCTGTTCGTGATGTAGACCCAGTTCTGCCAGTTGCTGGATGTCTTCTTGGTCAGCGTCCGGGGAGGTCAGGAGTTGCGTTAATGCAGCGTCCACCTGTTGCCGCCACGCCAAGACCTCCCTGATTGTCGGCCGGGTCAGGACACCCCGTGAGGGTCTTGGATGGCGTGCCCCGGCCGCTTCGTAATAGGAGTTGAATTGATAACTCCAGCGTGGATCACAGCCTTCGTAGCCTTTGAGATAGGGCTGAAGCAAAAAGGTATCGAAGAACCAGGTGGTGTGAGCAAGGTGCCATTTCGGCGGACTTGCATCGGCCATGCCCTGAAGGCAGAGATCTTCCGGTTCGAGGGGTGCAACCAGCGATTCACTTCGTTGACGCACTGCCAAGAGCAGGTTCAGCATGAGGAAACGGTTTTACTGATCCCCACTTGTGCGCCCAAGCACCACGGCCGAATGGATCTGGTCATAGAAAAGCTCTTGGTCACCGAAGGGCACTGATAGGGAAAGTTCCCTTGAAAAAACGATCCAGGTAATCTACTGAGTGGCATCGATCGATCTGGTCGCACAATATGTTGGGTTTGCGTGTTCTGCTTGGGTTGAATTGGCCATCAGTCAGGGCGGTTGAAGTTTCTGTTTCGACTTGAAAATCAAAGTGCAAAGTTTGGAGGCGGCTGAATCCATTGTTTTCCGCGTTAATTGTAATTCAGTCTCTAGGATTCGTGCTGTTATTTGTGCTCTTAGTGCTTGATCTGAGGATACCTTTTGCCTGGCTGTGGCGTTATAATTTGCTGTCCTTGACTATTAATCTGCCCTGAATTATCCGTGATTGGGTGCGCTTGTTTTCTCTGAGATGTGCGCATGAAAAATCTTTAATTGCAATGAGCTTTTATTGAAAACAGGACTTTCCATTGTCTATTTTTTTGATGATTTCCTTTGGCTAACATGGTCAGGCATTTGGGCTGGTTTCTAGTGCAGTTTTTTGTTTAGGTTGGTTCAGTAGAGCAGAATTTTTTGTGGTTCTGGCAAGCGCGGTTTTGCGATTGTAATTATCTATATCCGTGCGGCTGCGGGTATGGCATTTGGTTCAATTATTGCTGCTCTATTGCTTGAGCTTGGAATAATCTTGCCTTTTTCAAAGTTTGGCTTTGGTGAGCTTTTGATGCTTTCAAGGGCTTGTCTAAGGCGGCACAATCTAGGCTCGTGTTAAGGCACTTCATAGTTAGCATAAAGGTCGCAATAGAGCTTTGAGTTGCTTCATTCCCAGGATTTACGATTGGAGTTCTTGCCGTGTCGGGTACTTGTAGGCTTATGGAGTAGATGCTGATTTTGTCTTAGTTGCTCTTGCAATCATCTAGTTTGCAATTTCAAATGTATTTGCATCACCCTGTTTTTGTTGGATGAGTGATAGGACATGCAGGCATAGACCATCGCTTCTTGCGCTTCTCACGGCTGCATTTGCTTTGACTCTTGTCGTGATTGATTCCTTGAAGTTGACTTGCCTGATTCTAGTCGCGATTGCAGCTGAATTATATTGGCGGTGGCGGGCCCATGCTTGGTACTCGTTGACGACGGTCTTTTAATGCGTTGTCAGGTGAATCATGCAGCCAAGTCGCTGATGAATTTTTGCTGGGGACCGGTGACTGCTCTTGGGTCAATCGCAGCTGTTTTCATGCATGGGGCTTCGGATGTAACTTTGTCCATATTATTGTTGACAGTCGTGGATCTTTTTCTGCAGGTTGCTGTCGATTTAATCTTCAGCGATAAAGATTATTTTTAAGGCAATCTTTCTTCTGGAAACGAGTCGATTCTGCTGTTTAGCTTTGCGGAAGCGCTTGCAATGGATGGGCCATTAGTACGATCAGCCCATCAATGCTTCGGCCTCACGTGAGCGAACCCAGCGCCGTGGTTGCCGGCACTGTGCTGGCGCAGCGTTATCGGTTGGATGCGACCATTCTGAAGTCGAAGCCGCTCCAGGGTGTGCTTTGGCGTGGGGTCGACATCCTCGATGGTGAGAGATCGGCGGTGCTTCACCAAATCAGCGATGCCCCTACAAGGCAGCACTTTCAGAAGTTTTGGCCTGAGCTTCAATCTCTTTCTCATCCTCAGTTGCCGCGTTGTGGTGAATTGTTTGAGGCGGAGGTCAGCCTCTGGGCGGTGCGTTACTGGCAGGAGGGTGTGACTTACGGAAAGATTCAGCAGCAACGGGCCGAGTGTCAGTTGCTCTTCGGCGCTGGAGAAGTGTTGCAGTTGCTTTTGCAGCTGCTACCTCCTTTGATTGCCTTGCATGCCAAGGGGTTGGTGCATGGTGATATCAATCCCAGCGCCCTGTTGAGGCGTCAGCAGGACGGCTTGCCGGTTTTGTTGGACTTTGGCTTACTGCAGCCCCAAGGGACTACCCCTTGGGGTGATGTGACTTCAGCGTATCGCTCAATTGCACAGAGCAGCACCGAACCAGCTGAAGCTTGGATGGATTTGCATGGCTTGGGCGTTACAGCACTTACTTTGCTGACTGGTCGTTGCCCCGAGGAACTTTGGAACAGTGATGTTCGGGCTTGGGTCTGGCCACAGTCTTTTGAGCTGGATGGGTCTTTTCGCGATGTGTTGGAGCGAATGTTGAGTGAGGCTCCTGACCAGCGTTTTGAAAAGGCATCGGATGTGATTTCTGCCCTTCAAGCTGTGATCATGCCCGAAAGCATCGGCCCTAAGCTCATAGCAGATCGCCCTCTGGCACTCGCGCCTCAAGCAGTGCCTTTATCCGATCACCCCTCGAGTACGTCTCAATCGCTCTTGCAGGAACATCGTTCTGCCCATCAGCCGCGGCGGCGGCGGGCTGAAGAACGGGAGCAGGCTGCTGAAGGCAGACTTTGGTCTGTTGTAGGTGCCTTGTTGGCGTCTGCATTGGTAGGTACGGCGATTGGCTGGTTCTTGCTCAGCCGTAGTTCCCCGCTAGGGATGGATCCTGTCAGGGATAGAGATGTCGTGGGCAATGTCCCAGTGGAGAGCCCATCAGCAGTAGAGGTGGACCATCGGCAGCAGTTATTGAGTCGGCTGCGGGCTTTGCAGGTCAATCAAAGTTGGTTTCTGCAGTTGGTGGATGCCAGTGTGCTAGCCCGTTTCCCTCATAGAGGTGGTCGCTTTCCCTCCGATGCACTGGACGATGTTCCCTTGCGTCAGGCCTGGAATGACTTGGCTGAGGAATGGTTGGTCAGAATCGAACAGCTATCACCTCAGCTGCGCAGGCGTTTAGGTGAGTTGAAGAACACTGACTGGCAGGAGCAGCGTGAAGGTCTGAGCGAATTGGGGGTGCATGGTCATGTGATTGAGCAGTTGGTTACAGCAGGAGCACAGAAATTGCTTTTGGGTTCGTTCAATGATCAGAAGCCTCCAGAGCCCTATTTGCAGTTTTGGTATGCGGCAGCTCTGCGCAGCCTGGCTGATGTGCAGATCGAAACCCTCAAGGTCAGACCTTCAACTCCCACTGAGTTTTCTTCAAGGGTTTCTCCTGGGGCTGCGCGCTTGATTTCTATTCAGGTGCCTGCTGGGCATCGACTAGTACTCGAAATCAAGGGCACGCCGTTGATGCAGATGACTATCTATGGCTCGCAGGGCGATGTCATTGCCGAGCGCGGATCGTTGCGCGTGGTGACCCTTGAGCCAGAAGCAGGCTCGCCTGTGCAAGTGCTGGTGACCAACGAGGGTTTGGCAACAGCTCTAGTGACCCTCTCTTGTCGTGCCGATCAGCAAGCTTCTATGTCTTGAGAAGCTTTGCATCCGAATCCGTTGCCGGATAAAGCTCATGGCTTCTTTGGTCGGTCAGAACACCTTTTTAGAATACCGAGATTGCCTCGCCTCGTGCTTCGGCGAAAGAAAACTTTTTCAGCCTCCTTGACCCCCTTGGCTGATCAGTAGCGCGCCAGAGCCGACTTCACTTCTCGATCGGCTTGTTTGCGTTTCTCGTCTTGGCGTTTGTCGTGCAGTTTGCGACCTTTGCCCAGCCCAATCGTGAGTTTGATCCATGAACCCTTGAGATGAAGGTTGAGGGGAATCAGTGTGAGCCCTTTTCTGTCGAGTTGGCCGCGAAGTTTATCGATCTCACGGCGGTGCGCGAGCAGTTTGCGTGTTCGTAGGGGATCGTGATTGAAGTAGCTGCCGGCATGGCTATGAGGGGAGATATGAACATTGTGGAGCTGGAGTTCGCCCTTGCGAATCAGGCAGAAGCCATCGCGGAGATTGGCTTGGCCGGCCCGGATTGACTTGACTTCGGTTCCCACCAACTCAATGCCAGTTTCGAGGGTGTCGAGGATCTCGTATTGATGCCTTGCCAGTCGGTTGTCTGCGAGTAGACGGTTGGCCGCGGCTCGAGCAGCAGCAGTCGCTTTTTTGTTTCCTCCCTTGGCCATCTGCGTTTACCGATGCTTTCGACACTATCCAGAGATCGGTACTCTTCCAACATGGCGATTGTGTCTTCCAGTGCTGGCCGAGCTGATTCCCAGCCGCCAGCAGCAAAGTCTCGGGTGGTAGATGCTTCACCTTTGCCGGAAGAGGCCAGTCCAGCTCGAGAAGATGGGCTTAGGCCTAGGCGTTTGGAGGACTACATCGGTCAGCGTGAGCTTAAGCAGGTGTTGGCGATTGCCGTCAAGGCGGCCATGGGTAGAGGCGATGCTTTGGATCATGTTTTGCTCTATGGCCCTCCGGGCTTGGGTAAAACCACCATGGCCATGGTTTTGGCTGAAGAATTGGGTGTTAAGTGTCGGGTTACCAGTGCGCCTGCTCTCGAGCGCCCTCGTGACATCGTTGGTTTGTTGGTGAATCTGCAACCTCGCGAGGTTTTATTCATTGATGAGATTCACCGGCTCACAAGGGTTGCTGAGGAATTGCTTTATCCAGCAATGGAGGATAGGCGTCTCGATCTCACCGTGGGCAAGGGCAGTACCGCTCGCACCAGGGCATTGGAACTGCCTCCGTTCACCCTGGTGGGTGCTACGACTCGCGCTGGTGCCTTGAGCTCGCCGCTGCGGGATCGTTTCGGCCTTATTCAGCGATTGGAGTTTTATGGCCTGGAGGATCTGCAAGCGATTGTTGAGCGGGCGGCGGGGCTGCTGAGGTTGCAGTTAACTGCGCAAGCCTGCCAGGAGATTGCTCGTCGTTGTAGGGGTACCCCGAGGATCGCCAACAGATTGCTGCGACGGGTTCGTGATGTAGCGAGTGTCTGTGGCGGGGAGAGCTTGATCGATGCTGCATTGGTGGATGAGGCTCTCACTTTGCATCGAGTCGATGCTCGGGGTCTTGATGCCAGTGATCGGCGCTTGTTGGACTTGTTGCTGGAGTCTCATGGCGGCGGCCCGGTTGGTTTGGAGACTTTGGCTGCCGCTTTGGGAGAGGATCCAGCCACTCTTGAAGCAGTGGTAGAACCATTTCTGCTGCAGCTGGGTTTTTTGCAGCGAACTCCGCGTGGGCGCGTGGTGACTGGCGCGGGGCGACGCCATCTTGGTTGGCCGGAGTTGCCATGAGCGTTCTCCAGGGGTTGAAAAATTGGCTGCCTAGATGGTCAGGGTTGCTTTTGGTTGCGCTGTTGCTGGTCATGGATCCCGTCACTGGAGCAGCTACCCCAGCACTTCAACCTCTGTTTGAGCAGGCACTCGAAGCTTCTCGTGAGGGTGATTTTCAAGCAGCCCTACCTCTTTGGGATGAGTTTCTTGAGCTTGCGCCCGAGCAGCCTGCGGCGTGGAGCAATCGCGGCAATGTGAGGTTGATTTTGGGTGATCCCGAGGGTGCGATCGTTGATCAGACTAGGGCCATGGAATTGGCCCCAGCAGAGCTTGACCCTCATCTCAACCGTGGTATTGCTGAGGAGGTATTGCATCATTGGCAGCAAGCCGCTAACGATTACAACTGGGTTCTTGAGCGCGATGCTGTCAATGCATCGGCTCTTTACAACTTGGGCAATGTTTTGGGCTCTCAGGGCGACTGGTTGCAGGCAGAAGCTCTTTACAGAAAGGCCTCTGACGTCAGCCCAGACTTTGCTATGGCTAGCTGCAGCAAGGCGTTAGCGGTTTATCAGCTGGGCGAATTTGATCTGGCGGAGAAGGAACTGCGTGCATTGATTCGCCGGTATCCCATGTTTGCCGATCCCCGTGCGGCTCTTAGCGGTCTTTTATGGCATTACGGCTCATTTGGTGAAGCTGAAAGCCACTGGAATGCCGCAGTCGGGCTGGATAACCGCTATCGCCAACGGGATTGGTTGTTGGAGATCCGCCGATGGCCACCACAGCCCACGGCTGATCTGATGGATTTTCTTGCTTTGTTGGAGGCTCCATGACTCTTCTTTTTCATTGGAGCGAGCGTCTTGATCAAGCTTTGCCCGAGCTGATTGAGTTGCGGCGCCATCTGCATGCTCATCCAGAACTGAGTGGTGAGGAGCATCAGACGGCAGTTCTAGTAGCAGGTCAGTTGCGGGGGGATGGTTGGCGGGTGTCTGAGGGGGTTGGGCGCACAGGTGTGTTGGCGGAGTTGGGGCCAACCGGTGGCCCGTGTGTGGGCCTGCGGGTGGATATGGATGCTCTGCCAGTGGAAGAGCGCACAGGGCTTGTTTATGCCTCACGGCGAGATGGGGTGATGCATGCCTGTGGCCATGATCTGCATACCTGCATTGGTCTTGGAGTTGCAAGGGTTTTGGCAAAAGAGGAGTCGTTGCCAATAGGCGTAAGGCTGTTGTTTCAACCGGCAGAAGAATTGTGCGAAGGGGCTCGTTGGATGCGTATGGACGGGGCGACCGATGGCCTGGAGGCCCTGTTTGGGGTTCATGTTTGTCCCGAATTGCCGACTGGAAGTATCGGTGTACGCAGTGGGTGCTTGACGGCTGCGGCGGGAGAGCTGGATATCGAAGTGATCGGTGAAGGAGGCCACGGTGCAAGGCCTCATCAAGCTATGGATGCCATTTGGCTTGCCGCTCGAGTTGTTTGTGGACTGCAGGAGGCGATCAGTCGTCGCTTGGATGCCTTGAATCCTGTGGTGGTGAGTTTCGGGAAGATCGAAGGTGGTCAGGCTTTCAATGTGATTGCAGATCGAGTTCGGCTGCTGGGTACGGTCCGCTGTTTGGACGGGGCTGTTTTTGACAAGCTCCCAGCTTGGATCGAGCAGATTGTTCAGGCCATCTGTGGAAGTTTTGGGGCAGAGGCGATCGTGCGCTATCGCAGCATTACGCCGCCTGTTTACAACGATCCTGAACTCACAGACCTATTGGAAAGTTGTGCTATTACTCAGATAGGAAAAGAGCGTGTGTTGCGGCTTGAACAGCCCTCTCTTGGTGCTGAAGATTTTGCAGAACTACTGCAAAATGTTCGTGGAACAATGTTCCGATTAGGGGTTAGCGGTCCTAATGGGTGCGCGCCTTTACACAATGGTCAATTCTGCTTAGAGGAGAGCAGTCTTGGAGTTGGTATTCGGGTGCTGACCGCGACCCTATTGGCCTGGATGGATGAGCGTGCAAGGCTGGCTTTGGAGAGGACATGAAGCGTCTTGGCTATCCCTTGTTATCTCTTGCAGCTCCTTTGCTGATCGTTTTGGCCATGCTCTGTTTGATGCATCGGCAGGGCAGCGATCGATTGCAGTCAATACCAGCAGTTTTGGTGGGTGCTGGTCTAATTATCAGCGGGGCTGTGGGCCGCCGCCGCCGCCGTAGCAAGCTGCTTGCAGCACTTCACAGCACCCAAACCGAGGAGCAGGAGCACTGAGTTCATTATGAACACAGCCATGCCTTTATCACAGTTGGACCTTTAAGCGCTGCAGGACAAGATCGATGCGGTTTTGCACGTTTAGCGGAATGGATTGCGGCTCGGATCCAAAACCACTGCTAGGTTTTGCAAAACACTAGGGGTGCCATTCAGCAATCGCTGAGTGGCTGAGATCACACCCTCCGAACCTGATACGGGTTGTGCCGGCGCAGGGAAGTGAAATGACGTGATCATTGGTTTTTCGCCAACCCCTGGTATCCATTTCGCCTTTTGATCATGCGCGCCTCTTGGGTGGCTGCCCGTAAGGGTCAGGCCAATGTCTCGCAATTGCATTTCGCTCGACAGGGTGTTGTCACTCAAGAAATGGACTACGTGGCCAAGCGTGAAAACTTGCCTGAATCGCTTGTCATGGAGGAGGTGGCTCGGGGCAGGATGATTATTCCTGCCAACATCAATCATGAAAATTTAGAGCCGATGGCGATTGGTATCGCCTCCAGCTGCAAGGTGAATGCAAACATTGGCGCTTCACCTAACGCCAGTGATGTAGCTGAAGAGCTCAAGAAGCTCGAGCTGGCAGTTAAATATGGCGCAGACACCGTGATGGATCTGTCCACTGGAGGGGTCAATCTTGATGAGGTGCGTACGGCGATCATTAATGCTTCACCCGTGCCGATCGGCACTGTGCCTGTCTATCAGGCGTTGGAAAGCGTGCATGGCTCGATTGAGCAGCTCGACGAAGATGACTTTCTACACATCATTGAGAAGCATTGCCAGCAGGGCGTCGACTATCAAACCATTCACGCCGGTTTGTTGATTGAGCACCTTCCGCTGGTGAAGGGACGCCTGACAGGCATCGTCAGTCGCGGGGGTGGAATTCTTGCTCAGTGGATGCTTTATCACCACAGACAGAACCCTCTTTTCACCCGCTTTGACGACATCTGCGAGATCTTTAAGCGCTACGACTGCAGTTTTTCACTTGGTGATTCTCTCCGCCCTGGTTGTCAGCACGATGCTTCTGATGCAGCTCAACTTGCCGAGTTGAAGACCCTTGGAGAATTGACTAAGAGAGCTTGGGCACATGACGTGCAGGTGATGGTCGAGGGTCCTGGTCATGTACCAATGGATCAGATCGAATTCAATGTGCGCAAGCAGATGGAAGAGTGCAATGAGGCACCCTTTTATGTGCTTGGCCCTTTGGTGACAGACATCGCACCGGGTTATGACCACATCACGAGTGCCATCGGTGCGGCGATGGCAGGCTGGTATGGAACAGCGATGCTTTGTTATGTGACCCCGAAGGAGCATTTGGGTCTGCCAAACCCTGAGGATGTTCGTGAGGGCTTGATTGCCTACAAAATTGCAGCACATGCCGCTGACATCGCTCGTCACCGTCCGGGTGCTCGAGATCGCGATGATGAATTAAGCCGAGCAAGGTACAACTTTGATTGGAACAAACAGTTTGAGCTTTCACTTGATCCAGAGCGAGCCAAGCAGTATCACGATGAAACTTTGCCAGCTGACATTTACAAGCAAGCTGAGTTTTGTTCAATGTGTGGTCCAAAGCATTGCCCAATGCAGACCAAAATTACGGATGAGGATCTCGAAGGTCTCGAAAAATCTCTAAAAAGTAAAGGGAAAGCTAAGTTGTCAGCTTAGAAGTGTGAAACAATTAAATCATCACTTGCTTGACTCTTATGTGATATTTACATAGAGAATATATTTGGTCATGATGCAATGAAAAAAATAATTAGAATCCTAGACTATTCGCCGTTATAAGGTTTAGATTTTATAGGCAAGCATAAATAGATGGCGCGCTATTTGCGCGTTAAAGTTATTCTTATTGGCAACCTTAAAAAGGCAATAGCGATCTGCTTTAAGACCTGCTCGCTTCTCGCTGGGTGCTATACATCTTGCATGATTGGGCCTTTAGATTTGCCTCTTGCAAACAACTATAGCCCAGTAATTTTACCGTCGTTGAGAATTTTTGGTCAACACATCTGGCGTATTGATTCCCGCTGCAGGAATCAATGTGAGACTTATCTTTTCGTTGCCAATTCATTCACTAACTGTTGTGAACGTTCTCAATGTTGGCGAAGCGCTATGCGCCCTTGTCGCGCCTGATTTTTTAATTTGAAGATGCTTAATTGACTGCTGATGACCTACTACCTCTCAGTAAGTAGCTTGAATCGCTATTGCCTCAGCCACGAAATGTCTTGCGCAAAACCCTAGAAGAGGGGCGCCGATGCCTAGAGCATGGCAGCAAGATAGCCCTATCGGCAAGTATTTATACCTAATATTTGCGCCAGGGCTGTTGCCTGGGCTAGCGAATTGATTGTTTGGATTATGCTTTTATCAAATCAATCACTCATCAGTGCTCTAGGACATCTACTGAAGGCTTAAAGCTCTTTAATTTTTTTAATCAAAGGGCTAGAACTTTGTCAGAGCTGGTATATAATTAGCTCTAATCAATATTAATTGCTAGAAAAATACCGAAGATAAGAGATCTAGTCACAGTGAGAGCTGAGATAATTAGAAACATGGGATATTAATCTGATTCACGATCAAGTTTGAGATTAATCATATGTAGTTTAGGGCAATCTAAAGGGATAGATTCGGGTATCAAATCCTAGTAATAATTGGATTTAGACATTTTTGCATGATGATATTGGCAAGGCATTGGATATTGCTTATTATTGGGAAGCTCAATCCTTAAGCTATGAAGCTTTTACAGGTTTTTAGCATCTTTTTGATCGGTTGCTTGGCAGGGTCACAAGCAGTTTTATGCTTTCCTGAATCAGTAAAGCCATCACTTATTTCTAAAAATTCTCCTTCAACAACTAATTTAGGGTTTGGCTTTTAGGATAAAAGTGTAAATCTTAATAAGTTTGCTAGTGATTGAGACATACAATGCGCCAATGATGATCTATGGCAACCGTATGCCTACAAGCTGAGCGTTTTAGCTTTATTATTCGAGATCTTGAGGTGTGCAGTTATTCAAGAGCAATAATTTATCTTCGTATAACTAGATCGGGCTCAAATGGGACACGTTATTTTTCAGCAAGTTTTTTATAAAATTGGCCATCATTCCGCTTGTAGCTGAGATTATCGATCACCTCTCAAGTTAATAATTAAGATATCTATCCATGCGTGCATTTATTTGATCAGTTCAGTCGAGTAAACTGATCATCAACCTAGCTTTAAATTTTGTTTTTAATAGCTAGTGTGCTTTTTGCTGACCTGTGATGATCATAAATCCTATGATGAGCGTTAGAAGTGCATTGCAAGCCATCGTCATAAGATTTGTCTGACTAAAAAAATCTGAGAACATCGTAGGCATGCTTGTTCTTATCTATTCTATGTCTTAGTCAAGGGTTGCATACCATTCAATAGAACAATCTACTCATGCCAAAAGGATTTGAATGGTTACTTCTATTATTTAAAACTTTATAGCAAAAATAGCCAGACTATGATTAGAGAAACTATAAATCTGTCGTCTATAGAAAAAATAGCTCTTGAAATCTTGCAATTAATAGAATAAGTCAGTAACTATATAGTATCTGATTCCTAATTGAGTATAATTATTTGAATTTTGACAGGCTTACTTTCAGAAACTGGTGAGAATCGATCTAAATTGCAAATTTTGATAGAGTCAGCATTTTCTTCAAAGCAACAAGCTGTAGCCATGGGCATGAGATTGAAGGATTTAAAAAAGAGCAAGGAAATAGCAAGAGAAGGCTTATGACTGGAACAAAGGTACTAAACCTTTGGAATAAAAATATGCTCGCTAAATCTAGGTTTTTGAATACATATTCTCTGACCATCTTGATTAATTAAGAATTTATCTTCATACTTGCCGAGCTGCTAGTTTATTGAAACCTGCACAGATTCAATGTCCTATGAGCAACTAAAGGAATTTTTGACTAAAGTCAAACAAGATAAAACTCTGCAAGATCAAGTTAAGAAAGAAAATTCTGACCTAGTTTATATCGCTAAGGCAGCTGGTTTTTCAATTACGACAGATGATCTGCGCATAGCATATACTGAGTGGGTGAAGGATTCACTGGCAAGCTAAAGTAAAAAAGAAATATCTCTGAAATGCTATTCAAAATGCCTTGAATAATGATTAAATCTTCAAGTTATTCATTATTTTAGCTTTTAACTATATTTTAGAATTAGAAATTCCTTTTTATGAGCTGCTAATCAGGATGTTTGCTTGGGCATCTTGAAGAGTACTTTAAGAAATATATGTAGAAAGTGATTTGTATATTGATTACATTTTACTTACGCCCGATAATGCCTTTGCTGCCAATATTTAAGTTGACAAGAGATAATCCTTGACCAGAATTTTTATAGCTTAATAGGCTATAAAAAGTTGGATTACACCAAGCCTAATCCAGAAGAACCTAACTCAGAGATTGAGCAGTCTTCAGATGAAATGTGTAAGGAGTTGTCAAGTCAAGATCGAAAAGATGCTATACGAGAATGGACTTTGTCTTAATGCCAGGAGAGATAGAAATCACTTAAAGATGCACAACGCTCTGGTTCAGGATTATCGATGAATTATTGTAAGAAAAGAAATGCTCATGGAAATTGGTAAATTTAGAACGAGACTCTAGTGAATCTTTAGACCTAAGTTTAATGATCTGCTTGGCATAAATGATTTTTCTTATCGATAAATAGAAGATGTTAGATTCTTCCTGTAATGCTATTATTAGAGCCTAATAATAGCATTAGCATGTGACAACTGCTATAGATGACCTGCTATATGTTTAAGATAATTATATATAGCTGTTATGATCTAGGATGTTTTGTGTAAGGGGCAATTTGAGTTGTAGTTCAGGGCTTTATACATTTATAATTGCGAGTAAAGATTTTCAATTCTGTTTCTATTAACACCTAGATCTCCAAGTCCTAGTCTAGAAGCAGATCTGACTTGAATAATTCCTTTATTTGGTATTTTTAGGATCTCAAGATCATCTGGAAACCTAAAAATTAGGCTTCGTACAATACCATGCCAATAATTTTCTGTTCTTTCTACTACTCTTACCCTTGGCAGGGATTCGGCAATGCGAATAAGCTTGTCGTATGATTTCATTACATTATCAAACTTCCATTCGATAAGCACACAGTTGGTAGGTATCAGGCAACTTGATAGAACACCATCCTTTGTTAAGGCCATTAGTTGTTAAAGTTAGAATTTAGTTGATGAGAACGAAGGGGTTGAGTTATTCCGATAGAGATTGGTTCATACATCATCACTTTTAAATTTATCATATCGATTTATTCGGATATAATGTCGATGGCAAGCTTTTAATCGAAATGATTGTTCATGTATTTCATGATATTGAATGATTATTACTATCAAAACCAATACAGATTAATGCTCCATCCTGTATACTATATTAGTGGAATATATATTTTTCAAGCTTTATGAAAAGCAGAGAGTACTCAATATTGATTAATAATCTTACTTAATACGATTCTTACCCATAAACTCATACGAAACATATAGAGATGGGCTAAATCTTTGATATCTGTATAAATAGTTTCAGTGAAGTAAACTAATTCACTTTTCAACTAACTTATTTTGCAAATTAATATATGTTTTTTATATGTATCCATAATAAAACCTAATTATGAAAGAATTATCTCTTTGCAGATTGCTGCTCATAACCGATCTTTAGTCTTCACATATAATATACTCGAAACTAGTATCCCTAAGGCTATAACTGAGGCTGCCAATAGATATTGAAAATATATAGGGGGAAGATCAAAAAAGATAGGAAGTGGTAGCATGATCTCTAGACTTTTTAAGAATTATAGCCTTAGTTGTCAGGCCTCATAGATATTTAGGATAGCACCATTAGCCAGGAGAAATTTCGAGAGATCCAATATCTTTTCATAATCTAGATGACTATATTTCTATTATTTCATCTATAATGAATTTTTATTTGTAGATTCTATTGGAATAAAGGCAAAAAATTACATTAAATATAATATATAGCTCACACTATTGTTGAAACTATCAACATGATGCTCGAATATATAAAGCATTGTGAAAATACTCAAATCCTACCAGGCCCTAGCTCTTGTATATTGATTATTTTAGACATTAAAATATTCAATACTTGCTTATTCAAACATAATTATCCATATTAATATCAATAAAATCAATATATCTATTTTAATCTTCGCAGATGTTGTTCATTGAATACTAATCTTATGTTTCAAATAACTATAATAGATCACCTATGAATTTAGCTATATAAACACTATAAATTCTCGCTAATGCAACATCTAGTAGAGATTTCGTCAACGACTACCCAAGATGAGAAATAGAATGAAATAATATATTTCACCAAAAATGACTATTTGACTAATATTAGCTTTCTAATTTGATTTATTATTTCAAATATATCCAGATACTGGCATGGAGTTCATCATTGTGCCCTCCATATTTCTTATTCGGTTGCGCTGTTTTAGAAAAGTTACCGTTCTACGCTTTAAAAGTATAAATTTCTACATTATTAATCAAATGTCTTGCAATATATCTAATAACCTAAAATTATTAAATTCGCCTCCTGCTAATTGACCCGAGCGATAATCTCAATATTGATATTTTCCTTCAGATAGTCCATGATTGCATTCCATTCCTTCTCTGTATATTCCATTGGATTGTCATTTCTCAATAGTCCAATGTTTCCATTTATTATAATATCCTTTAAGCAATGATCGTTCATCTGTTTGTTTAGCTCGTGAAGAGCAGCTTGAATCGTAGGAGTATTTGGCATCATGTTTTTCTTAAATTGTAACGTCTTGCAATTCGTTAATCTTAGCTTTTAGCTTTTTATTCTCATCTCTTAGAGCTGTACATACTTTCATTAGGTCTGCCCTTTTCATTGATGTGGTTATTTCCCACTCCTTATTGCCTTCAACCAACTCCTCAATGGCTTTATCGCTGACCTCTTTCTCTGTAACCTTTTCGCCTCGTTTCATTTTACCTAGGGCATCTCTTCGAGTTCCAGGATCAGCTTTCCCAATTGCTGCTAGCGTTCGCATGCTAGTGCCAACCAGCTCTTGGTCGGTCACATCTGTATTCTTGAGCCATGACTCCCATGCCGAAGTTAGGTCTCTAATCTGGCCTGCAGTCATTGGAATGACTCCAGATTCTCTGAACCTTGTCCATTGTTGTTGCTTCTTAAGAACACATTTAAGCCGATAGAGCTCAGCAGCAGTGCTTCGAACTAGTTCTGCTGCAATCCTTGAATTGACATTGACAGCATGAACCGTATCTCTCATGATACCTACCTGGACGTCATTCAACCCTTCCGTAATTGCCTCAGGAAGTACGATTGACTCTGACCCTGCACTGTGCCTATCTGGCGAGATGGCTTTGAAATCGATCGCTGAATCAGTCATTAAGGCACTCCGCTATCCACACCCTAGCGCATTTGAACGAGTCGTTCAAATGGAGTATTTTTGAACTACTTTGCCAGGTCATCATTTGTCCACCCCCAGAGTTGATTTGCCTGACGAGACATTTGAGACTTCCTCGATTTGCTTGCCTTGGTTTAATTTATTAAAGTATGTCTTTAGCCTTGCCAATTAAGATTCCCAGTAGTGCTTCATAATTGATCTATCACGCTATATTGCTATCTTAGAATAAAGTCAACATAGACAAGCCCATCTCTTTTGCCACATGCTATTCATATTTAGACCACTGCTGCTATAGATCTTATCTTATTTATATTTAACTACTTCTAGTAATCGATTTTCAATGTGAAACTCATTTTGATTTCCATTACAAATGTTATTTATTGTCATCATATTCTATTCCTGCTTATTTATTTCATCTAAAGGCCTTTTTTAGGTGGAAATCCAGTTTATTGGTCTTCTTCTTGATAAAATATTACTAGACATTATTCTAATAGTTCTTATTCTCAGTACTTTGCCTTCCTTTTGCTGTAGAAATATTTCTTGATCGAGCATTGCAATCCCAATAGATAGTGCTTTTTGGGATTCCTTTAGGTAAATGTGTTTAGTCCTGGATATATTGTCTATATGCCCAGCAAAAAACTTTAATTATGCTTTAATGCTTATATCCTTATTAAAATTGATGTAAATGTAGTATAAACTGTAATTAATGCAGAGTTCTAGGGTTCTTATCTGTTGTCTGGGTTTGAATATCTCTCTATAAGATCTGGATTGCTTTTATTTTTTATCAAAGTTATCTAGGATAAATTTAGAAGAGAAGTAAGAGCCTTGAGCTAATAATTGAATATTTAATTCTCTTTTTGCAGATCATTTGCACCCTATATTATCTATAATACGCAAACATCTTTAATAAAGGATGCTTTTATTCTAATACTGATTCCAATAACTTTTGAAGAGTGTCCATCCTTTTTCCAATATGCGCATATATGATGCCTCCGAATCAACTCCAGATGACATTGCAATCATAAATTGTATTCACTATAGTTAATAGCTCTAGAAATCAACCAGATTGTAAATCTATTGCGATCATTTAATGAGATCTTGTGCCGATATTTATTCTATTATTGCTGATTTATTTTACCTACTTGTTCAAAATATTGTCAGTGCTCAGTACGCTAATATAATTTCTTGTCGACATCTGTTTTATTTTGCTTAGCTTGGCTCTAATTGGCGCCAAGTTGCTTTCTTGGAGACCCAGCCCATGCAGGCAGGCCTCTAGGTATATATACTTACATGCCTGCCTTGTCGGAGGCGGGCCTCAGGGCCGCACCCTACCGGCATCGGCCTGGATGCTGATTCACTGTCTTCCAGGTTGCTACTTTCTTGCCTGAATGTAATTTGTTCAGAATCGGATAAAGCTTTTGGCGGCCTTCTTGGCTTGTTCCTGTAACAGATACTCGTCTCTGCAATGCAGTCTATGTTTCAAGCCACCGGCTCAATTTGTCGCAGTGTTGCCTCTATTTGGAGAGCGCATTGCTTCTGGCCGATTCTTATCATTTAGAAAACGCTATTTGTTATCTATCACATCTTGATGTGCCATAACCTCTAATCAGCCACTAGTAGTGGTTTATCGAATCTGTTAGGTCGATTTTCTCATTCCTTCTCCTGGTTGCATTGTAGACGCCCTTTAGTTTGGTTGTATGTATTGCACCTTGCGTATTTAGCTTGAGAAAGGAAGTTGATTTTCACCCTGATGCGCCTGAGGCTAACTCAAGCAGAATTCTCAATCTATATTGAGATGTCTATCTACTTGATGATTCTTTCTGACTGCAATGCTTGAGTCTTTCGCTCTGTCCGATTCTGTTTGATTGGATTTCATTGTTTTTTCTATTTGTATTGATTAGATCTCCGATAGGGATGTCCTTCCAGTTGTCGTTCTTGCTTGTTTTTGTGGTAGTTTTTTGACAACTAGAAAAGACAGCAATGTCTACATTGTTATGTGATTAATGTGTGTTAGCACAATGAATCCTTCTAAGATGCTTGGTAACTACTGTCTTTAATTCCTTTGGGATTTTAGTTTACTGTCAAGTTGAGGATGGATCGTCTGTTTTGATTGGGATTAGCTATCAGACCAACCCTCCGTACTTAAATATTCTATTCTTTCAGTATTGTCAAAATAGTTGCTTTAACCATTCATTTGTGGAGGTGGCGATAATAACTGGGGCAGGAACTCAATAATCTTTAGCGCAATCCCGTCTGGTTCCTCTGCTCCCACTTCCACATGCAAGTCTGCTTCGCAATAAAGCGGTAGGCGCTCGGCAAATAAACAGTCGAAGGCTGCTTCTGGATCTTCTGTTTGCAGTAAAGGCCTATTGCCGCTGTCGGCATTTAAGCGTCTGAGTAGCTCTTCTCGCCCAGGGTTTAGCCAGATCACGATGCCCTGATGCAAGACCCCCCAGTTTTCTGGCTTACTCACTATCCCTCCGCCAGTAGCAACAACAAGTGAATGGCGTTGGCCAATGGCATTGAGTACTTGAGACTCCATTGTTCGAAACCCTGCTTCTCCTTCTTCGCTAAAGATCTTCGGGATTGGTTGGCCAGCAAGTTGTTCGATGACGGCATCTGTATCAACAAACCCATAGCTGAGTTGTTCGGCTAGAGGCCTGCCTGTGCTGCTCTTGCCACTGGCCATCATTCCCACCAAATAGAGGTTGCGACCACCAAGCCTTTGCTTGAGGGGGTGAGGGGCTGGGCTTTCGTTCATTGGTTCGCAAATGTCTATAGATCTCTAGGATGACTTCTAGGCAGAGAGAGCGATGACTGACGTCCCCGATTTGGAACGCCATGGTCATGGCCGCGGCTGTGTGATCACTCGCAAAGCTACTTTCAGTGCTAGCCATCGCTATTACTTACCGGAACTGTCAAGCGATGACAATGCAGCTCGTTTTGGACTCTGTGCTTTGCCTGCTGGGCATGGACACAATTATGAGCTGATCGTCGCCATGGCTGGCGGGCTTAATGTCGATGGCATGGTGTTGAACCTCTCTGAGGTGAAGCATGCCATCCGCTCTGAGGTAACTGATCAGCTTGACTTTCGCTTCCTTAACGATGTTTGGCCGGAATTTGATCTTTCCAGGCCAGAGGGCTGCCTGCCAACCACGGAGGCTCTGCTAAGAATCATCTGGACTCGTTTAATGCCTCATCTGCCAATCGTGGCCATTCGGCTTTACGAACAAGAAAACCTCTGGGCTGATTATCACGGAGATGCCATGGACGCCTATTTAACGATCCGTACTCATTTTGCGGCTGCCCATCGGCTTGCCAGGGTCGAACTGAGTCAGGAGGAAAACGAACGTATTTATGGCAAATGCGCGCGGCCTCATGGGCATGGTCATAATTATTTTGTGGATGTCACCGTGCGCGGAGAAATTGATTCTCGAACAGGCATGGTCTGTGATCTAGGTGCTTTGCAAAGCCTTGTGAATGACATTGTTGTGGAACCTTTTGACCACACCTTCTTAAATAAAGACATTCCTCATTTCGCTAACTGTGTACCAACGGCAGAGAATATTGCCTTGTACATTTCTGATTGTTTAGCGAAACCGATCCGAGCGATCGGAGCCCATCTCCACAAGGTGCGCTTGCAGGAAAGCCCTAATAATGCAGCTGAGGTCTATGCGGAAACCCCAAGGCTTGAAGCCATCCCTGAGGTATTGCATGCTATGGCGGCTCACTAGCCAAGCATTTGCAAAAGCAGTTTTGGCTTCGTCTTGTCCTAGCGATCAGCTTGGATGGCCGGCTGGCACCTGCGATTGGTGGGCCGGCCCAATTGGGTGGAGTTGGTGATCGACGGGTTTTAGAAGAGGCTTTGGCTTGGGCTGATGGGGCCTTGCTCGGTGCCGGAACGTTGCGTGCCCATCGCAGTACTTGTCTGATTCATGATCAGGACTTGCTGAACCAGCGCAAGTCTGCGGGGCATAGTGCGCAGCCCACAGCGGTGGTTGTGAGTCGTCAGCAGTGGTATGCAGCAGAGTTGCCTTTCTTTCAACAGCCGCTTGAGCGTTGGCTGTTGAGCCCTCATTTAGCTAAAGCAAAGGGATCGAAAGATCCTTTGCTTCCTGTTGGTTACGAGCGTCAGGTGTTGTTTGAGCAAGATTGGCCTCAGGCACTCAATCGATTGGCTGAGCTTGGGCTGTTTAGACTTGTTTTGTTGGGTGGAGCTCAGCTGGCCGCATCGCTATTGCAGGCTGATGTTGTCGATGAGTTGCAACTCACCCTCACACCAAAATTGCTTGGTGGCATGCATGCATGGGTTCCCTTTCAGGGCGGTGATTTGCCAGATGATCTTGGCGACGCTGAGGCTTGGCATTTGCAAACCGTTGAGCCCTTAACTAACAATGAATTACTACTGCGTTACGAGCGCAAGCGCGTTGAAGGTTCCCGAGCGGACCGGCCTATTTAATTCAGTGCAGCTGGCTCGCGGTGGCCCCTCTTGATCTCAAGGGGCAGCGCTATGGCGCATTTGTTTTTGATCAGCCCTTTGTTCGTTTAGTAGGTGATCTTGTTTTGGGGTATGACCCCAAACTGCTGGGGATGAGTCCTGTGAGCTCTATGCAGGGCTATCGCTTCTAGGTGGCGCCAGGGGAGGACGAGGCAGAGTTGAAAGTTTTGATACTGAAGATCATCGATGCTTGTGCGCGTCGCAAACAGATTCTCAGCTGTAACTTTCTTGATGTTTATCCGCAGTGGCGTCTGCTGGTGGGAGCAGGCTAATGAAGTCACTGAGACAGAGGTGCATGTGCAACAGCCGTGAAATTTTCGCAAACATAAGGAAGATTGGCATAAGACTAAAGCATTGATTGGCCTTGATTGCATTGATGATTTGAGATGCATTTTTTCGTCTGAATGAAGAATGCCGAGTCTGCTTTTTTGGTTTTCTCTGTTTTTTGATCACTTCAGCGAAGATCACTAAAGCCTGTGATTTGAATCAAACCATATAGCTTTAAGTTTGGCGTGATTTTTGATGAAGCTGATTAGAGTTTAAGGCTCTTCACGATCTATTGCTTCTAATTGAAGACCTGTGATCAAAGTCACTGATTGGTTTGCCCGAGATCACTTTTAGGAGCCTTTATGCAGGGCATGATTTGGAGGTAAGGAGTTCAAGGCTGTCCTCTTTGCTTATCCATTTTTACTATTATTCAAATGAAACTTGCGAACCAGGCAACCACTCGCGCCACTCGTCATGAGTCTAACAATGCTTTTTTAGACTCTGCAAGGATTGAGAGTCAGGACATTTTGCCAAAAGTTGAAGTTGCCCCTTTAGATATCCGCGCCCAGGAGCCACTCGTAAACGCATTTGAACAAAATCAGCCATCACTTGAGCAGCAAATTGATCAAGTGAGCGATGGTTTGTTTGTTGGGCCTGCCTTTAACACTGATGACATTAACGTTCGACTTGATCAACTTGATATGATTGATCTTTTGCCATTAGAGAATCTTGAATCACCAATCAATGATCTTGATTTGTTGACTGGATTTAATCAGGACATGCTTTTTGATGCAAAAGATATGGTCAATATGATCAATGAGATTAGAGATATGGCCATGAGTTCGGCTGGCGCTGGTTGGGAAGGCAATCACGGCACGACTTGGGATGGTCCTTTTTCGGGTGAGACTCAGATGGGCGATAGTTGGTCAAAGTGGGAAGGAGATGGTTTTGAAACTTATTACACTCATAATGGAGAAGAAACTAGCGAGGAAGAATATAATGCCGCAAAAAAAGCAGATGACAATGGCGAATATTATACCCCTAGCAAGGGAAGTTCAAATTCCAGTGATGATGATAATGATGATGAAAATGGAAATAAAATTACACCTGAAGCAGAAGGCCCAATGAGTCGTGGCCGTTGGTTTATTGATCCCCTAGTTCCAGAGCAACTGGTTAGCAATAAGATTGAAGAAATTGATGTTTTAGCCCATCAAATGCCCATGTTCATAGGAGTTCAGCAGGCAACAACACCTTTTTTCTGAGTGAGCATGATCCATGCTTAGCCTTGCTTCGGCAGGGCTTTCCCATGCCTACTTTTAGTTTTGGGTAGCTTCAATGCTTATGAGCCTTCGGCTGGTCGATAAATTCTTTTTCCCTTTGCAGAGTTAGTAATTGCATGAGAATTGGTCAAGCTATCCTCATGATTCAAACCAATGCGAAAAGCTTAGCGGGAAGGATTAGATGAATCATGTCGTCAGGCAACTCATTCTCGGTTTAGTCTTATTGAAGAGTCGGTTTGGCATTGTTTGTGATAACACATACTTTAAACACCTCTTGTATCAACCCTGGCTTAGATTTCTGGGTTATGCCATACGGCCTATCTTGTCAGCTATTGGGCAGGCTCCAGGTTGTTTCTCTGCCTTGATGGGTGATGTCACACCCTCACTTCTTGTTCTTCCTCTTATTACTGCAATGGCTTTAATCCTCCCGATGGGATGTCTTTAGCGTGGATTTCAGTGCAACAACAGCAGTAGTCATGTTGCTCTGTCTTATGAACAAAAACTTTGGAGGCACAGAGTCGATCATTAATGGTTAAGAACGCCGAAGCCACATGCTTCATCTGTTTGCGGCCGCTGGTTATGGTCTTTTGAGTCTGTGCCTAAGGCGCGCTTCAAATCGCCAACCTCTCAGCCCGCTGGCACCGCTCCATTCACGAGATCCCATTGCATCACTGGGAAAGCCTGGTTGGTGAGCAGGCGATTCCTTTCTTTCGCTGGCGGTGGCTTGCTGCTCTTGAAGACTCAAGCAGTATTTCCGCCAAACATGGTTGGCAGCCACTGCACTTAGCCCTGTGGCGAGACGACATGCCTGTAGCGGTTGCCCCTCTTTATCTCAAGGGGCATAGCTATGGCGAATTTGTTTTTGATCAGGCCTTTGCTCGCCTGGCAGGTGATCTTGGTTTGGGGTATTACCCAAAACTGCTGGGGATGAGTCCTGTGAGCCCTGTGCAGGGCTATCGCTTCTATGTGGCGCCAGGGGAGAACGAGGCAGAGTTGACAGTTTTGATGCTGGAAACCATCGATGCTTTTGCGCGTCGCAACCAGATTCTCAGCTGTAACTTTCTTTATGTTGATCCGCATTGGCGGCCTTTGGCGGAAGCTGCGGGCTGTGCCACTTGGTTGAACCAGCAGAGCCTTTGGTCGGCAGATGGGCAGTCTGATTTCTCTGCCTATCTCAATAGCTTCAATGCCAATCAGCGACGCAATATCAAGCGTGAACGCAAGGCTGTCCAGCAGGCGGGGCTCACTGTTTCAGCGTTGACAGGAGTAGAACTTGATGTGCAGCTGTTGAGGTGCATGCATGGCTTTTATGAGCAGCATTGCGCTCGTTGGGGACCTTGGGGAAGCAAGTATCTCTCTGAAGCGTTTTTTGAGGCCTTGGCAGATTCGTCGCTCAGAGATCAGGTGGTGTTGTTTAGTGCCCATCGTGTGAGTCCTAGAGAGCCTGTAGCGATGTCTCTTTGTATACAGGATGGACAAATGTTGTGGGGGCGTTATTGGGGTAGCAAGGAGGAGATCGATTGCCTTCATTTCGAGGTTTGTTATTACGCGCCGATTGCCTGGGCGTTGGAAAATGGTTTAGAGAATTTTGATCCTGGCGCAGGCGGTCAACACAAGCGCCGTAGGGGCTTTGTGGCGAAGCCCCATGCCAGCTTGCATCGTTGGTATGAACCGCGTATGGATGCTTTGATCCGTGGCTGGCTGAGGAAGGTCAACCCTCTAATGCTCGAGGAGATTGAGTCGGCGAATGCTGATTTGCCGTTTCGGGTTGAGCCTGCCCCTCAGTTAATTGTGGAATAACTTTCACTCATGCTCCATTCATCTGGCCCAGCCATCATTGAGATTGCTTGAGCCCAATTTTTGTTAATCGATTAACACAGATGTTGTTAGGCTAGAATACTTAGAGCGCCTACGATGGCCTTCTATTCGATGATACGTTCGCTGCTGTTGTTGCAACTGATTCTTATTGCTCTGCCTGTGGATGCTAGGCCTGAGCTTCGAGTCGAAGAGAATAAAGAAAACTCAACTGAGATCAGGAGAGATACTGAGATGATTAATCTAGGACGAGATATTGGTTGGATAGATGCAACTTGCTCCTGGTTTGGATGGGGGCATCTTAGTCTTGAGAATACGAAGACAAGTATTTCGGTTATTACAGAAGAAATCGAAAAAGAGCATGGAGCTGATATGTATGCATGGGTTATTGAGCGAACTGCAAACAGATATCCAAGCTGTAAACCTGGGCTTCCAGGCTTATGATTGTTTGTTTGCCTTTATGCTCACGCAAATATAGCTAGTGCTGCATTTTGGGAAGAGTGATGATGTCTTTTTTTGCATTTTTCAAGATTATGATCTTGAGCTTGCCGACAAAGTTAAGACCCTGATGAGTTTCCCTCTGCTTCGGAGCTGTTAAGTAATGAACCTATGCGGTGAAATTTTAACTGATCTTCGAAGGCTTGCATTTCGATTTGCGCATGAGGAGGCCAATGGTGAAGAGGAGCGTGGATTGATTGTTACCTTTAGCTACTTAAGGATTGTCAGGAGCAGATTCCATGCTTCTAGCTTGTAATCCAAGGCTCTGATTTGTAGGCTTAAGAAATAGTCCAGAGAACCATTGACCTCCCTGTGATGTCTGATGCCCTCAGTTCCATAGATGATCAGCTTTCGCAGCGTTTTATTGCGCTTGATCCAAGTGGCTATTTCTTGATTCAGGTGGATGCTTCAGCTGCAGAACTGGTCGTGGAGCATTATCTGAACGATGTTGATGAACTGGGCCGAGCTACCGATCCTGTGACTGGTGAGGTTCTTGCTTGTCGGGGAGGCATACGATCCCCTGCAACTGTCTACAGGGGAAGAACTGCCAAACAGCTAGGGATTCAGCTCACAGAAGGGCAGGGGCCATATCCCTTGAGCAAGCTTGACCATGCTCTTTATCTGGGCAGGGAACTTCAGCGCGCTGAGAGCTGTCTTCTCAGCGGGACGCCATATGTTCAAGATTGAGCTTTGAGGTTCAATTCAGACAGGTTGCAAAGTTTTTTTTGGGCAGGGCTCCTCTGGTGGAAGTGATTCAAGTTGTTCGCGAATCTCTCGCTGCACAACGGATCGGTATTCCATGAAATGTTCGTTGTGGGCCAATACAACTAAGAACTGTTCAAGCATGGCTGGATTGTTTCGTGCCATGCCCAGCATGTAGCGCCAGAAACGGCTGCGGGTGTTGCGTTTGATGCCTTGTCTCCAGACGACAATGGCTAGAGCGCGAAGATCGATCCAGCTGGGTAATGTTGCCGTTCCTTGCCAACGAGGAGCTCCCATTTTTAGGTAGTAGGAGTAGACGCGATCCATATAGGCGTTGGGCTCATAAAGAGCACAGAAGGCCTCGACGTATTCGTTGGCGATATCTCGGATGGGTCTGGTGGGCTGGAAGTTCAGCAGATTGGTTTGATTGACTCCTTTGGCAGCATCCTTGTCCTCAATCAGGCGACCCTCTTTCTCTAATCGATTCCATAGGGCTGTGTTTGGCAAGGCCTGGAGCATTCCCATCATTGCGGCGGGGATGCCAGTGCGGGTTACGAAATCAACAATCCGAGCTCCTGCCCCATCTTTTTCACCATCAAATCCGATGATGAAGCCTGCCATCACTCGGATCCCATTTGCGGTGATTTTGTCGACAGCTTCATCGAGAGGATGGCGTGTGTTTTGAATCTTTCTAGCTGTTTCTAGACTGGCCTCATCAGGTGTTTCAATCCCCAAGAAAACACTTTCGAAACGCGCTTCGTGCATCATTCGCATCATCTCATCGTCATCGGCGAGATCTACAGAAGCTTCAGTAGCGAAACTAAAGGGATAGCCTTTTTCTTCCTGCCATTGTCGAATGGCTGGTAGCAACAACTTGGCATTGCGTTTATTGCCGATGAAGTTGTCATCCACAAGAAAGATCGAGCGTCGCCAGCCCAAGTCGTAAATCGACTGAAGCTCGGCAATTAATTGCTCTGGTGTTTTCGTACGTGGTTTGCGCCCATATAGCACGATGATGTCGCAGAACTCGCAATTGAATGGACAACCCCTTGAAAACTGAACGGACATGGAGTCGTACGCATCCAGCTCGAGAAGGTCGAAGCGAGG
Organism: Prochlorococcus marinus str. MIT 9313; assembly: GCF_000011485.1. Lineage (NCBI taxonomy): Bacteria > Bacillati > Cyanobacteriota > Cyanophyceae > Synechococcales > Prochlorococcaceae > Prochlorococcus > Prochlorococcus marinus. The sequence goes on from NC_005071.1 coordinate 195,832, forward strand.
GATGGGAGTTGAGGTCACATCCGGCTTGTCCCCTTCAGCACTGAATCGGCCGCTGGTGTCACCGCGTTGAATGGCCTCTACAAACATTGGCAGGGTGATCTCTCCTTCATCCAGTACCTTGAAATCTGCTAGATCGATTTCGGGAGCTTCTGGCGTAGAGCTGGCGAATGGACCTCCAACAGCAACCGTTAGCCCACGTCTTTTGGCCTCAGCGATTTGCCGCTGCATGTCGTCTTTTTGAACGATCATCCCCGAGATCACAACAAGCTCGGCCCATTGCCACTCGGCTTCGCTGAGTTCTCGGACGTTGCGATCAACGAGCTTCATTTCCCATTCTTGAGGCAGCAGGGCTGCCACGGTGACTAGTCCGAGAGGTGGAAGCAGCACCTTGCGGTTCACCAGCTCGAGGATCTTCTCGTAGCTCCAGAATGTTTTGGGGAACTTAGGGTAGATAAAGAGAGTGCGCATGCAGATCTATGCGACAGAGAAGAGATGTGGAAGGTCGACTCGGGGCTGAAACCTCTCCGAGTGTTGGATAGGGAATTGCTGAAACCTTAGGCGCTTTGAGGAAGTGCCGGCCCGATTTCTGATCTAATGGTGTTCACCTGATTTGTTGCACATGGGCGTCGTTTTTTATTTGGTGTTCGTCGCAGTTGGCCTGGTGGCGGCATTCGCACTAACCAAGGTTCTTAAAGGCATCAAGCTGATCTGACCTCCTCTAGTACGGTTCTGCCTTTTTGCCAGAACCCCCAGAGGGCTAGGCCAAGTCCGATTCCACCTGCGGTGGCGAAGGTCGTGGATATGCCCGTTGAAATCACCATCTGAGCGGCAAGAAGGCCACTTAGCCCTCCTCCCCCAAGGAAGGCGATTTGACTTAGCCCTGCCATGCGCCCACGCAAGACCTGAGGGGACCCCACTTGGGTGATCATGTTGCAGCTGCTCAATAGGCCTGCAGTACCAGCTCCAATCAGCAGGGTCATTGTGAGGCTGAATGCTAGTGGCGTGTTTTCAGTTTGAGCCATTCCCAATTGGGCGATGGCAGTGATGAGAGCGAACCCACTCAGCGTGAGAAATGGGCGTCTACAGAATTGTTGGCTATTGCGTTGTAGGACCACCCCCCCAGCAATGCTCCCTGCTGCAAGCACGCTGGTGAACACGCCAAGATCTCTTGGATCTGAACCCAATACCTGGTCGGCGATTAGAGGGGCTAGACCAGGGTGGAAAAAACCTACCAAGCAGAGTGTTGCGGTGAAGCCCAGCACATGTCGAAGCGAAGAGCTGCTGTTGTGCCATGCATAGAGCATTGTTGATTGCTTACCCGGAACGCTGCGTTGTTCTTGGCTTCGGTTTGGATCGAGTAACCAGAGGAGACTGGCGATCGGTAGTAAGTAACTTGCGGCATCAATGCTGAGAGCAGCCGCAGGTCCTGTGATGACCAGTAACCATCCTCCTATGGGAGGCCCAAGGAGTTTGCCTACGTTGAACACAACCGCAAAACTAGAGAGATAGGGGGCCAGTTGATTGGGCTCGTCTATCAATAGGGCGCAGTATTTATTGCGGGCAGTGAGTTCGTAAGCACTCGCGATCCCGACAAGCAACGTGCTGGTTAATAGCATTGTCACGAGCGCGGTTCCTGTCATCAGAGGAATGGCCAGTGCTCCCAGTAACGCAGCTGCTAAAAGGCCCCACTGGGCTTGCACTAGAACCCGTTCACAGCCGAATCGGTCTGTGCAGGTACCTGCTGCTCCACTGACCAGCAGAGTTGGCAGGGAAAGGGCGGCGAAGTGGGCGGCAAGCAACATTGGACTGTTGGTGCCGTCCATGAGGATCCAGCCTTTTGCAGTCATTCCAGCGAACGAGCCTGCAGTACTGATGCCAGAGGCTGTCAGAAAGATGTTGCGTTGATGGGCTCGCAAACAGGGGAATGGACTCACTGAGACGTCTGGGCTGTGACCGCCATGGCGTTGGTGTCTACCAGCTGGCCGGTGAGGTCATAGACATCAGAGCCGGTAATGAAGACAGGAACCATCGTTCCTGGACTGGCCTGCAGACCTTTCTCACTAGGCAGTACCAACACCTCGCCATCGACCTCCGGAGCGAAACGATCGCAGCGGCCAATCATCGCTCCGGTTTCGGGGTTGTGCTGCTCGATCAGCACATCGATGGTGCGTCCAACCCATCTTTGGTTCCTTTCCGCTGAGATGGGTTGCTGAAGCGCCATCAATCGATCCTTGCGGGCTGCGGCGATTGACGGGTCTACCCTGTCAGGTAGATCGGCTGCGGCGGTTCCATCTTCTGGAGAAAAGGTGAACACGCCAACGTGATCAAAACGCTGCCGTTCGATGAAGGCGGCGAGGTGATTGAAGTGATCTTCAGTTTCCCCTGGGAAGCCGACGATGAGCGTGGTACGCAGGACTGCGTCTGGTAGCTGCTCACGAATCCGATCCAAGAGCCGTTCGTTCACATCCGTTTGCCAGGGACGGTTCATAGCCCGTAGCACCTCTGGATGGCTGTGTTGCAGTGGAAGGTCGAGATAGCGAAGCACATTTGGCACCTCCCGATAGGCCGCCAGCACCTCTGGAGTGAGGCCAGTGGGGTAGGCGTAATGCACCCTCACCCAGGGGATGTCTACCTCCCCCAGCGCCTGTAGCAGCTCTGCAAATTTGGGCTTGCCATAGAGGTCAAGGCCATAGTTGGTGGTGATTTGGCTGATCAGGATTAGTTCCTGCACCCCCTGCTCAGCCAGTTGGTGCGCCTCTGTCACAATCGACTCCACCGGTCGGCTGCGCTGGTCGCCACGCAGCTTTGGGATGATGCAGAAGGCACAGCGGTAATCACATCCCTCAGCAACTTTCAGATAAGCCACAGCCTGGTCAGTGGTGCGCTGCCGGGGGAGAGTCTCATCGCCCACAAACGTGGGGAATTCGCTGACATGGTTCACCCGTTCACCCGCTTCTACTCGCTTCAGCACATCGACGATGTGCTGATAGTCACCGGTGCCGACGATTGCTTTTGCCTCCGGGATTGACTCGAGCAGTTCCTCTTGAAAATGCTGGGCAAGGCATCCGGCGATGATCAGTTCCTTGCCCTGTTCTGCTAGACCAATCAACGTCCGCACCGATTCCTCCCGCGCGTCCTGGATGAAGCTGCAGGTGTTGACCACCACGACGGCGGCATCGTTTTCATCGCTGCTGACGCTATAGCCCGCTTCTGTAAGCAGTCCCAGCATGTGTTCGGTGTCAACGCGATTTTTCTCACAGCCCAAATGGGCAAAGGCCACCGATGGTTTTTCTTGTTTGTGGACTGTGGGCTTCATTGGTATGTCGGATCGCAACGCAGGCTTGGTCATTGAAAGGGTTGATTTCTGGGCTGCCTAGGCAGTTCCCGCTAGGCGCCACCCTAAAGAGAGGCTGGCTTCTTCCAGAGCTGCCACAATTCTTAGATCTGTGTAGCCGAAATGGGTTCGTCTCGCCTCACCAGCCGCCGCCGTCAGGATCAGGGGTTGAAGTGGCCTCGGATTGCGATGGCGGTGCTTGCCACCGTTGGGTTGATCGATACAGGGTCAATCACTCTGCATCGCTGGGGATGGATTGGATCTCTCTCTTGTCCTGGGGGGAATGAAGGTTGCGACAAAGTTCTCAACAGCGCCTGGGGAACGCTGTTTCAGGGAGATGGCGTATCGATTCCACTTTCATTGCTGGGCTTTTTGGCCTATTTCGTCATTTTGGTGATGGCTGTGCTGCCCTTGCTGCCAGGGCTTTCAGAGAACCGAGCAGACCTGTCCCGCCGCACATGGTGGGGGTTGTTTGCCATCTCTTGCGGTATGGCTGTGTTCAGCCTGATTTTGATCGGGTTGATGGTGTTCAAGATCGATGCGTTTTGTTTCTTCTGCGTTCTTTCTGCTGCCCTATCAATCTGCCTGTTGGTCTTGTCGTTAATTGGAGGCGGTTGGGATGATCCTGGAAAGGTGGTTTTTCGGGGTGTTCTGCTTGCCTTGGCAGTGTTGCTCGGAGGTTTGATTTGGTCTTCGGTTGTTGATCCGAGCCGTCCTGGCGTTGGTGTAGGGGGGGCAGGTGTCCCTCCAGTTGTGAAGACGACGAGTACTCCATCTGCGCTGGCTTTGGCTGAACATCTCAAAGAGACTGGTGCAGTGTTCTATAGCGCTTATTGGTGTCCTCATTGCCACGAGCAGAAGGAGATGTTTGGTGAAGAGGGCGCCGCGCAACTGCAGGTCGTTGAGTGTGCGTTAGATGGTCAGAACAGTCAAAGAGATCTTTGTGAACGCAAAGGGATTGATGCTTTCCCTACCTGGGAAATTAACGGGGAGCTCGAATCCGGAGTGAAACCGCTCAATAAGCTGGCTGATCTGAGTGGCTATCAGGGCGCGAGGCAGTTCTGAAGCAGCCCAGTTAGGACCTCACTGGCCGTGTGGAGAGGTCTTCTCCTCGCTTTTGCCGTGAGTGGCGTTGCCATTGAGGCATTTCTGCAGGGGCATCAGTTCTGAAATGTCCGCCGCGACTTTCGCGGCGGAACAAACAGGCTTCCAGCATTAAGGAGCTGGTCAACTGGCGATGGTTGAGGTCCAGAAGCAAGTTGAGGTCCCTTCTGGCTGTGTCATCGAGGTGATGGCAAATGTCTTGAGGCTGATGGCTTACCAGCTTGAGCAAAGGCTGTTCACCAATGTGCTGTAGATCCTTACGGATGCTCGCGAGGCTTTGTTTCATTCCCTTGGCAGAGCGATCTACACCGGCCGTTCGCCAGCAAAGTTCTCGCAGATCTGCGATGGCGCGAGTTAGAGACTCGGCAGTTGCAGTGCCATGGAGTTGCTGGCAGCAAGGCTCGGGGGAAGAATCTCTTTGATGAACACCCAGACGAGGCAAAGAGCCCAGGTCGATTGTGGCCATTTGTCTGGCAAATACCATGCATTCCATCAGCGAGTTGCCAGCGAGTCGGTTGGCTCCATGCACTCCGGTGCAGGCCACTTCCCCAATCGCATAGAGCCCTGGAAGATTGGTTGCGGCTTGAAGGTTGGTGGCGATTCCTCCCATCCAGTAGTGAGCTGCTGGGGCTACCGGGATCGGTTGGTTGAGTGGATCTAAACCTAATTCCCGACAGCGTTCCAGGATGGTTGGGAAACGGACCTCGGCCTGCCCTGAAGGGATGGGTGTGAGATCTAGGCCAAGATGCTGGACCCCTTGGTGATGCATGGTTTGGATGAGGGACCGGCTTACTTGGTCGCGGGGAGCAAGATCACCAGCGCTCAATTCCTTTACAGGACTTTGCCCTTGGCCATCAACCAGTACGGCACCTTCGCCTCTGACTGCTTCTGAAATCAGAAAGCATGGAGCTCCTTCCAGTTTCAGAGCTGTGGGATGAAACTGCACGAATTCAAGATCCTCGATCGTGGCGCCTGCTTGCCAGGCAAGGGCTAAGCCTTCTCCGCAGGCCTGAGCCGGATTGGTGGTGTTTGCGAACAAATGACCACCGCCACCAGTTGCCAGGACTACCGCTCTGGCCGAAAGCCAATGGAGCAGCGTTCCGTCGAGCACTTGTACCCCGTAGCAGCGATTGTGCTCAATCCAAAGCTGGGTGGCGCGTACCCCTCGCCGGTGCAAGAGGTTGGGGCGCCGTTCCACTTGCTCTTGCAGTGCTTCAACCAAGGCGCGGCCAGTTTGGTCCTGCACATGCAGCACTCTTCGATGGCTATGGGCTGCCTCCAAGGTGGTGGCTAGCGCATCACCTTCGCGGTCAAAGGCCATCCCAAGCTTCTGGAGACGTTGAACGCAGTGGGGAGCTTCTTCTACAAGTTGTCTGACAGCATCAGCATCACAGAGTCCTGCGCCTGCTTTGAGAGTGTCTTCTGCATGGCTCTCGGCGCTGTCTTTAGGTCTTGTTACTGCGGCGATGCCACCTTGAGCCCAGCGGCTGGAGGAGTGGCGGCTGGTGTTGCGGTTCAGCAAAAGCACCTTCAGCTGAGCAGGCAGCTCAAGGCAGGTCATCAGCCCTGCTGCCCCTGCGCCGATCACCACGACATCCCAGGGACCGTTAGGAATGGGCGTGGATGGGTTAGAGATACTCATGAAACCTACAAAAAAGCCGCCGGGTGAACCGACGGCTTGCGGTTGAGCTGATTTTTGAGTGAGGAATCGTTTATCTGTATTGACCGTCGTTGATCCGATCGAAACCTTCATTCACAGCAATTTCTTGGTCTGTGACAGTGAAGTTGTCTTTGTACTTGTCGAAAACAGATTTTTGTGAGGCATCAAGAACTGATGAGGCATCACTCACGCTGGCATAAGGACCGCCTACAACAATTTTTCCAGCGATGGTTGGGAACATGCCGGGGAACTGTCTAAAGGCTCGTACTGATGAGTTGTTTAGGTCCACCTTTTCGCCTCTATCTCCGAGTTTGTCGTCAGAGACATTGGCGTAGGCGGACTGGGGAAATATCAGGGCCATTAGCAGGCCTGTCATCACCAGAACCCCAGTAAGCAAGGACAACAGCCGCTTCATCAAATACTCCGCAGTGGATCGGAACAGGTCTTCCGGCTATGCCGGTCTACCAACTTTACAAGTTTGAACAGGAACTTAACCCAGGACTGTGATCAGCTTTTGCAGTTCGTTTCAGATCAAGCCGCTCAACCCTGGGTTGATTAGGGCTGCAATCAGGAAAAGTCCATCGATTATTACCGTTGTCACTAGTACTGCACTGGCTACAGCCCATGTGTTGCGAAATTCTGAAGCCAGACGGGTTTTTTGCTGCATAGCTTGCGCCAGCAGCACGATCAGCGTTGCTGCACAGACCAGAGCGATAAGGGGTAGGGGATGAAGAAGCTGCTGAGCAGTTTCGTGAAGCAATCTTGGTGCTTGCTGTAGTGGAGCCATCACCACAACAGGCCATTGATTCATGACGCCGGTCATGACCATCATCAGATCAGTGCAAGCTGTTCCAAGCAGGGAGGCCAAATAGAAACTTGAACTCAATCTCCAGCGGCTTGAAAGCCCCAACAGGGCAATAGGCAGCACTACAGATTCAACGGGTAAGTGCCACAAGGGCTGTGTTCTCAGCCATCCCCAGTAGAGGCATCCCGCGAGCCAGCTGCCGCTAACCCCGACCAAAAGTTCGCCAGCCACCGCCCATCCCCGTTGGCCGATGAGGGCAAGGGGAATGCCAAGAGCGAGCAGGAACAGCGTGAATAAGCAGGCTGATAATGGATTCAGGCGTACCCAGGGGGCCTGCACAAAAACAGGCAGCACGACTAGGGCACCTGCCCAAAGTTGCAATTGCTGAAGGTCTGAAAAATTGGCGTCGAAATCTTTTTCAGATGTTTGCGATTCGACAGGATTGCTCAGGGGTTGATTCCGTACAAATGTGCTGCTGTCGGGCTGTTTTTTTTTGATTAAGCCGCTGGACAAAGCACCCCCTCACTATGCAGTCAAGACATTGAACCTTATAAGACTCTCTGGAATTACGCTGCTTTGGCATTGGATCCATGGGGGCAATAGCCTCCATGGGTCCCCTGTTTTCGTTGATGATTCTCCTGGCTGCGACCTCTGAACTGCTGGCCGCCTGTTGGAGGAACTTGGTGCTGGGAGTGGTGCAAGGCCTTACGGAGTTTTTGCCGATTAGCAGCACAGCTCATTTGAAGGTCGTTCCCATGCTGGTTGGTTGGGGTGACCCCGGCGTCTCTGCGACAGCCGTGATCCAACTAGGCAGCATCTTGGCGGTGATCGCTTATTTCAAGAGGGATCTTGCTGAGGTCCTTAAGGGCATCGCTTTAGCGTTTAAGCATGGTCAGTGGCGTGAACCGAACGCCCGTCTCGGTCTTGCGATTGCTATTGGGACGATGCCGATTCTGTTGGCGGGTATGGCGATCAAGCTTTTCTGGCCTGGTTACGAGGCCTCTTCAATTCGCAGTCTGCCTTCAATCGCAGTGGTTTCGATTGTGATGGCTTTGCTGCTGGCATTGGCTGAGAGCTTCGGCCCGCGGCTGAAGCAAATGCATCTAGTCAAGGGGCGTGATGGCTTTGTAGTGGGCTTAGCTCAGGCGCTGGCCTTAATTCCGGGTGTGTCGCGCTCAGGTAGCACTCTGACGGCCTCGCTATTTGATGGCTGGCAGCGTCAAGATGCTGCTCGCTTTTGTTTTCTACTTGGTATCCCGGCGATCACTCTGGCCGGTCTGGTTGAACTCAAAGATGCCTTTGCTGAGCTCTCCTTAGGAGGAGTTTTGCCGCTGCTTGTTGGAATCGTTTCTGCGGCGTTCGTGTCATGGTTGGCGATTGATTGGTTGCTCAAATACCTTCAAAGCCACAGCACTTGGATCTTTGTGGTCTATCGCTTGTTGTTTGGGGTGTTAGTGCTCGCCTGGTGGTTGAGCGGCAGATCAAACTAAAACAAACCGCCCTCCTCATTTGTGTGGAATGAGCCCTCCGCTGGTGTTGCGGTGTCAGCATTGGATCCTGAATCTGCGGCGCCCCAACCACGACCTGCCGTAGTGGCATCGGTTGAGCAGGGATCGATCGGAGAGCAATTGGGCTTTGAACCCGGCGATCAACTTTTAAGTGTTAATGGGGTGCGACCAAGGGATCTGATTGATTATCGCTACCTGATAGTTGAGGAGGAGCTTCATCTCGAAGTCAGGGATGCAACCGGGGCATTCCATCAAGTGGATCTTGAGAAAGACTCTGATGATGGTTTGGGTTTGGCTTTTACAGAAGCCTTATTTGATGGGCTTCGCCAGTGCAACAACCGCTGTCCTTTCTGTTTCATTGATCAGCAGCCACTTGGCCGACGCAATAGCCTCTATCTCAAGGACGATGATTATCGCCTCAGTTTTCTCTATGGGTCTTATCTGACTCTTACCAATCTGAAAGAGGCAGATTGGCAAAGGATCGAGGCACAGCGCCTTTCACCTCTTTTTGTTTCTGTCCATGCAACTGAGCCATCCTTGAGGGCTCAGTTGCTGAAAAATCCCCGCGCGGGACTTCTGCTTGAGCAGTTGAAGTGGTTCAGTGAGCGCGATCTTCAGGTCCATGCGCAGGTGGTGGTTTGCCCTGGCTTGAATGATGGTTTGGCTCTAGATCGCACCCTGCGTGAGCTTGCTGATTTTGGAACGGGTGATTGGCCTGCTGTGCTTTCAGTGGCGGTGGTGCCGGTGGGATTGACCCGTTTCCGTCCAGAAGAAGATGGATTGTTGCCTGTTGGCTCTGCTTGTGCAAGGCGTGTAATTAGCCAGGTGGAGCTTCTTCAGGATCAGTTTCAGGCTGTTATGGGAACCCGTTTCGCGTGGCTTTCGGATGAGTGGTATCTGATTGCAGGTGCGCCTCTTCCACCTCGTAGTACCTACGAGGATCTCCCACAACAAGAAAATGGCGTTGGCAGTATCCGCTCCTTTTTGGAAGCTCTTGACCAGGCCACGGTCATTCTTCCCAAGCGGTTAAGGCAGCCCAGGCGCTGCAGTTGGGTGGTAGGTCGGTTGGTCGAACAGGCTCTGGGTCCTGCTTGTGAACGACTCAATGCGGTTGAAGGCTTGGCAGTGGAGTTACATGGGCTGCCGAGTCCTTATTGGGGGCAGGATCAGGTTGTAACCGGTTTGCTCACTGGTCATGACTTGCTTGAGGGATTGAAGGCTCTTGATCTTGGCGATCAGTTACTCCTTCCTTCAGTGATGCTGCGTCAGGGTGAGCTTGTGTTTCTAGATGACATGACTCTGGAACAGCTAAGTGAGGCGCTACAGATCTCGATACGTATCGTGCATGGGGCGGCTGACATCGTGGCCGCTGCGATGGGAGATGGACAGGAAATTCATTAAGCTCCCCGCAGTTTTCAAATTGCTGTGCGTCTGATTACCGCAAGACTGTGTCTCCTTGCAGGCGTATTGGCTCAAGGGTGCATTGGTGTTCGAGCTCAACAGTCGCTTGATGTTCAACAGCATGGCAGCAGAACTGATCAAGCGCCTGCCTCGCTAGAAGCTGAGGCTGATGGTGATGGTTCAGCTTTAATCGATCAGTCGACGCTTCCTAGCGCCATTGAGCTCAAGGGATCTCGCCCCAGGGTTGACCCTTCAGCAGTGAAGCCTGCAGCAACTAGTTTGCCTGAGCCGCTTTCTTCGCTTGGGGCCACGCCAAGTCTTGCGCTGCCAAATAAAACTTCAGAGGTGAGGATTAGGGAGCTTCGTCCTCTCAGCTTGTCTGAAGTAGAGCAATTAGCTGAAGTCAATAGTCCCACACTTAAAGCTGCAGCTAGCCAGGTCGAGCAAGCAAAGTCAAATCTTTTAGCTGCTCTTTCAGCCTGGTATCCAACTTTAAATCTTTCTTCTTCTGTCAGATTTCAAGGCTCTGAGAGTCGTCAAAACCCTGCTAATCATCAGTTGACTACTGAAGAATATACTTTTGGGGAAGAATGGATTACAAATTTTGGAGCCACTTTGAACTGGGATCTCATTGACCCTGCAAGAGTTCCTCAAATTGCATCTGCTAGAGATAGCTTTGAACAGCAGCGAGATGCTTACCTGATTGCGCTGCGTGATTTGCGTTTAAATGCTGCAAATCTTTATTTCACATTGCAGCGAGCTGATGAAGGTGTGGGTATTGGCCAAAGTGCCGTTCGCTCCTCTCTCGTAAGTTTGCGGGATGCTCAGTCACGCCTTCAGGCAGGTGTCGCGACTAAGCTTGAAGTGCTCGAAGCAGAAACTCAGCTTGCTCGCGACACTCAGTCTTTAACTCTTGCTGTAGCTCAGCAGAATACGGCACGCCGATCGCTTGCTCAACTCTTAGACTTACCCCAAGATATAACTCCTACAGCAGCTGATCCAGTTCAAATTATTGGTATCTGGCAGCCATCACTAGAGGAGAGTATTGTTGCAGCTTATGCTTTTCGTGAGGAACTTGACAGTTTAATTCTTGACATTTCTATTAATAATAGTAATGCCAATGCCGCACTTGCTGCAGTGCAGCCAGTCATTAATCTCTCTAACACTTTTCAAGCCAATCGAAGAGAGGGTGAGGTTGGCGTAACGATTGATAACTCTGTCGACTGGAAGCAACATTCATGGACCTCTGATAACACAGTTTCTTTGGGCTTCACCTGGAATATTTTTGATGGAGGGAGAGCATGGGCTCAATATCGCCAGAACAAACAGAAGGCTCAGCAAAGTGAGTTTGAATTCGCAGCAAAGCGTGATCAGGTTCGCTTAGAAGTTGAGCAAAGTTTTTTTAATCTTCGTGCCTCTAACCAAGATATCAAAACAACTAGTATTGGAGTCTTATCTTCAAGAGAATCACTTCGATTGGCGCGTTTGAGATTCCAGGCAGGAGTGACAACGCAAAGAGAGGTTGTAAATAATCAGCGTGATCTTAAACAGGCCCAGACTCTCTATGCAGATGCAATGCTGAAATACAATCAAAGCATGATCCAGCTTCGTCGCCGTACAGGTCTGGATCAGATTGCGGCTTGTGATTCCTTAGAGCTTTCCAATAAGAAGCCGAAAGATGATCTCTTTGACTCGGCCGAAGTGCCTATTAAACCTTCTCCGCTCAATCCAGCCTGCAAGGCTTCCATCCTGCAAGCTGAGTGATGAGCAGTGGGCCTTTGCCTGAATCTCTTGGTTCTTTGCAACTGAGCGCAGTTCATCAACTCCTTGATCGAGTTGCAGATCGTCAACGTCAAGATTTTGGCAATATCGTTTCCGATTTCAAGCCTGACGGTTCATTGATTACTTCTTGTGATCGTTGGAGTGATGCAGCCATCGTCGCTGGTCTTGCTCAGATTGCCGAACAGGAGGGTGTGTTGAGTGAGGAAGGTTCCAAATGCGTGCCTGATTCACCGGCGTATTGGGTTGTTGACCCTTTGGACGGCACTACGAATTTTGCAGCCGGTATCCCTTATTGGGCTATTTCCATGGCTCGCTTTGTGGGAGGAAGACCAGTGGAGGCTTTTCTGGATGTTCCTTCCCTGAACCAGAGAATTGTGGCGATTCGAGGTGAGGGGGTTTGGCGTAATGGCAAGCGGCTGACGAATGAAACGCGTTCGACTGGGAGTGCCTGTGTCTCACTTTGTAGTCGTTCCATTCGGGTTCTGCAGCGCAGGGCTGATCAACCGTTCCCCGGTAAAATTCGACTCCTTGGTGTGGCCAGTCTTAATCTGGTGAGTGTGGCCATGGGGCAAACTGTTGCTGCTTTGGAAGCCACGCCGAAGATCTGGGACCTTGCTGCGGCTTGGTTAGTCCTCAATGAGCTCAATTGCCCCATTCAATGGTTGGCTGCAGATCCTGCTCAGCTGCATCCCGGGCAAGACTTGACTGCGGCTGACTTTCCTGTTTTAGCGACTGGCTCCCATGCAGAAATGCAGCGTTTGCGCTCTTGGGGAGAGGCTTTGCTGCATGGCTGAGTCAGGTCAGGATTGAGAAAAGATTGCTAGAGGGGTATGAAATGGGCTATGTTTTTGGACTGCGCGAAGGGCTGAGCCCTGTAGCGCAGGCCACGCGATGCTGATGGCGAAAGCTTGAGGTTTCAGCGGGCGCTTACAAGATCCAGAGGAGCGATCCGCTGGTGTTGTAGGTTTTAGAAGCGATCGCAAGATCGCAGCGCCTGACACTCCTTACAAGGGAGTGGAGGAGCAGAACCTGGACAACTTAAGAGTTTAGGAACTGACGCTTTTGTCGCGTTTAGGCCCGATGAGCAGCGATCAAAAGCTGATCAAAGGGTTTGAGCAGATATGCGACGAGAGTGTGAGGTCCCGTCAAAAGAAATGAGTTGCAGAAACCTGTTACAGCATCAATTTTTGTTTTCACGGGCGAGGATTGATGTCAAAGGTGTGACAGGTGAAAGCAACGACCGGATCTGAGATCCTGGAAAGTCACAGAAGGAAGAGATTCTGAAGTGCACTCTTGTAATCCTTCTGTCAGAGGAAGGGGGCAACAACTGCTTGTCGTACGCCAGTGCGAATGAGTGGGTGAAGCAAATCAGACTGAGTGATGAGCCTGTAAGGGTTGATTGCGAGAGGGTTTGATCTACTACGGAGAGTTTGATCCTGGCTCAGGATGAACGCTGGCGGCGTGCTTAACACATGCAAGTCGAACGAACCTTCGGGTTAGTGGCGGACGGGTGAGTAACGCGTGGGAATCTGCCCTCAGGAGGGGGATAACGGTTGGAAACGGCCGCTAATACCCCATATGCCGAGAGGTGAAATGAATTTCGCCTGAGGATGAGCCCGCGTCTGATTAGCTAGTTGGTGAGGTAATGGCTCACCAAGGCATCGATCAGTAGCTGGTCTGAGAGGATGATCAGCCACACTGGGACTGAGACACGGCCCAGACTCCTACGGGAGGCAGCAGTGGGGAATTTTCCGCAATGGGCGCAAGCCTGACGGAGCAACGCCGCGTGAGGGATGAAGGCCTCTGGGCTGTAAACCTCTTTTCTCAAGGAAGAAGATCTGACGGTACTTGAGGAATAAGCCACGGCTAATTCCGTGCCAGCAGCCGCGGTAATACGGGAGTGGCAAGCGTTATCCGGAATTATTGGGCGTAAAGCGTCCGCAGGCGGCTTTTCAAGTCTGCTGTTAAAGCGTGGAGCTTAACTCCATCAAGGCAGTGGAAACTGATTGGCTTGAGTGTGGTAGGGGCAGAGGGAATTCCCGGTGTAGCGGTGAAATGCGTAGATATCGGGAAGAACACCAGTGGCGAAGGCGCTCTGCTGGGCCATAACTGACGCTCATGGACGAAAGCCAGGGGAGCGAAAGGGATTAGATACCCCTGTAGTCCTGGCCGTAAACGATGAACACTAGGTGTCGGGGGAATCGACCCCCTCGGTGTCGTAGCCAACGCGTTAAGTGTTCCGCCTGGGGAGTACGCACGCAAGTGTGAAACTCAAAGGAATTGACGGGGGCCCGCACAAGCGGTGGAGTATGTGGTTTAATTCGATGCAACGCGAAGAACCTTACCAGGGTTTGACATCCTGCGAACCTCTAAGAAATTAGAGGGTGCCTTTGGGAACGCAGTGACAGGTGGTGCATGGCTGTCGTCAGCTCGTGTCGTGAGATGTTGGGTTAAGTCCCGCAACGAGCGCAACCCACGTTTTTAGTTGCCAGCATTCAGTTGGGCACTCTAGAGAGACCGCCGGTGATAAACCGGAGGAAGGTGTGGATGACGTCAAGTCATCATGCCCCTTACATCCTGGGCTACACACGTACTACAATGCTACGGACAAAGGGCAGCGAACTCGCGAGGGCAAGCAAATCCCATAAACCGTGGCTCAGTTCAGATCGTAGGCTGCAACTCGCCTACGTGAAGAAGGAATCGCTAGTAATCGCAGGTCAGCATACTGCGGTGAATACGTTCCCGGGCCTTGTACACACCGCCCGTCACACCATGGAAGTTGGCCACGCCCGAAGTCGTTACTCCAACCCTTGTGGAGGAGGACGCCGAAGGTGGGGCTGATGACTGGGGTGAAGTCGTAACAAGGTAGCCGTACCGGAAGGTGCGGCTGGATCACCTCCTAACAGGGAGACAACAACTGATCGTGATGTCTGAGTTATTGATACTTAGGCCATGATCCTGTCACCTTAGGTCGATCGGTACCTCAAGTTGAGAATCAAAGAAAAGCTGAGTAATCAGCTTGGAGATTGATGATTGATTTTAGTTCCTAAACTTGTCTAGGTCACACCCCGCAAGGGTTACTCCTGGGCCATTAGCTCAGGTGGTTAGAGCGCACCCCTGATAAGGGTGAGGTCCCTGGTTCAAGTCCAGGATGGCCCATTCGGTGTTGGGGGTTTAGCTCAGTTGGTAGAGCGCCTGCTTTGCAAGCAGGATGTCAGCGGTTCGAGTCCGCTAACCTCCACTGACGAATCTTCTGACAACGAGCCAATGGTGAGAACCGTTGTGTGATGTGATTTAGAATTTAAGTTTGCTGGCAGACCCTAGCTTCTTATCATTCCAGGACTCAATCAATTGAGATGAGGTTGATAGGACGCTGGGCTCACTGTAATTCGCAAGAATTGCAGAGATGTTCAGCAGAACCTTGACAACTGCATAGGTAAGTCTGGAAAGAATAAAGCATCTCATGGATGCATGATTCTTGGGAATCAGCTGATGCAATCTGCGCGAGCAGAGAGCTGAGGTTGATCAACGAGAATGATGTTTGATTCTTGAGTCAAGAGCCGAGACTCTATAGCGTTCTTTCGATGTCATCGAGGCATCGAGAGTTTGATTGGTGATTCAAACCATCTTCAATGACAAACAATTCAGTTTAACTGGAGAAGTTTGAGATTGAAGCCAGGTAAATTGCTAAGAATACGTATTCAACTACGTGAAGCGTTATAGAGATTAATTGGTCAAGCTACAAAGGGCTCATGGTGGATACCTTGGCACACAGAGGCGATGAAGGACGTAGTTACCTGCGATAAGTCTCGGGGAGCTGGACACACGCTTTGATCCGGGAATTTCCGAATGGGGCAACCCCTAGTACGGCCAGCTGAATCCATAGGCTGGTGCGAGCCAACCCAGCGAACTGAAACATCTTAGTAGCTGGAGGAAAGGAAAGTAAAAACGACTCCCTAAGTAGCGGCGAGCGAACGGGGAAGAGCCTAAACCGATGGTTTCGACCATCGGGGTTGTGGGACAGCAATGTGTATCAGGGATGTTAGGAGAAGTGTTTGAATGGCACACCACAGAGGGTGAAAGTCCCGTAACCGAAAACTGAACTGAACTAGCTGTATCCCGAGTAGCACGGAGCACGTGAAATTCCGTGTGAATCCGCGAGGACCACCTCGTAAGGCTAAGTACTACTGTGTGACCGATAGCGCAACAGTACCGCGAGGGAAAGGTGAAAAGAACCCCGGGAGGGGAGTGAAATAGAACATGAAACCATGAGCCTACAAGCAATGGGAGCCCGACTAAATCGGGTGACCGTGTGCCTGTTGAAGAATGAGCCGGCGACTTATAGGCACTGGCAGGTTAAACCGGAAATGGTGGAGCCATAGCGAAAGCGAGTCTGAATAGGGCGATCGTCAGTGTTTATAGACCCGAACCCGGGTGATCTAACCATGGCCAGGATGAAGCTTGGGTGATACCAAGTGGAGGTCCGAACCGACTGATGTTGAAAAATCAGCGGATGAGCTGTGGTTAGGGGTGAAATGCCAATCGAACCCGGAGCTAGCTGGTTCTCCCCGAAATACGTTGAGGCGTAGCGTCTAGTGCTCCAGCAGGGGGGTAAAGCCACCATTTCGGTGCGGGCTGCGAGAGCGGTACCTAATCGAGATGAACTCTGAATACCCTGTGTGTAACTAGGCAGTCAGACTGTGGGGGATAAGCTCCATAGTCGAAAGGGAAACAGCCCAGACCGCCAGCTAAGGTCCCCAAATCAACACTAAGTGATAAAGGAGGTGGGATTGCCCAGACAACCAGGAGGTTTGCCTAGAAGCAGCCATCCTCAAAGGAGTGCGTAATAGCTCACTGGTCGAGCGATCCTGCGCCGAAAATGAACGGGGCTAAGTGTTGTACCGAAGCTGCGGATTTAACTTGTTAAATGGTAGGGGAGCGTTCTATGTGGGGCGAAGCGTTAGCGTA
The DNA here is from genome assembly GCF_000011485.1 of Prochlorococcus marinus str. MIT 9313. Taxonomy (NCBI): domain Bacteria; kingdom Bacillati; phylum Cyanobacteriota; class Cyanophyceae; order Synechococcales; family Prochlorococcaceae; genus Prochlorococcus; species Prochlorococcus marinus. Next base: position 212,394 of record NC_005071.1, read on the forward strand.
AGCGGGCGTGGACTGCATAGAAGTGAGAATGTCGGCTTGAGTAGCGAAAACATGGGTGAGAATCCCATGCCCCGAAACCCTAAGGGTTCCTCCGGCAGGCTCGTCCGCGGAGGGTTAGTCTGGACCTAAGGCGAGGCCGAAAGGCGTAGTCGATGGATAACAGGTCAACATTCCTGTACCGGTTATGTTTTGGGAAGGGGGACGGAGAAGGCTAGCCAAGCCAGATGTTGGTTACTGGTTTAAGCGTTCGAGGCGTTGAGGAGCGGCGAAAACGTTCTGAGCTAAGGCGTGAATACGAGCTGCTACGGCAGCGAAGTTGGTGATGTCATGCTTCCAAGAAAAGCCCTATACCCGTTAAGGCATAACTGCCAGTACCCGAAACCGACACAGGTAGGGTGGTAGAGAATACCGAGGGGCGCGAGATAACTCTCTCTAAGGAACTCGGCAAAATGGCCCCGTAACTTCGGGAGAAGGGGTGCCAGCGAGAGCTGGTCGCAGTGAAGAGGCCCAGGCGACTGTTTACCAAAAACACAGGTCTCCGCTAAGTCGCAAGACGATGTATGGGGGCTGACGCCTGCCCAGTGCCGGAAGGTTAAGGAAGCCGGTCAGCGTAAGCGAAGCTGGCGACTGAAGCCCCGGTGAACGGCGGCCGTAACTATAACGGTCCTAAGGTAGCGAAATTCCTTGTCGGGTAAGTTCCGACCCGCACGAAAGGCGTAACGATCTGGGCGCTGTCTCGGAGAGAGGCTCGGCGAAATAGAATTGTCTGTGAAGATGCGGACTACGTACACCCGGACAGAAAGACCCTATGAAGCTTTACTGTAGCTTGGTATTGTGCCCGGGCTCTGAATGCGCAGGATAGGTGGGAGACGTTGAAGTAGTGCTCGTGGGTGCTACTGAGTCAATGGTGAGATACCACTCTTTCAGAGCTAGGGTTCTAACGTTCACCCGTTATCCGGGGAGCGGACAGTATCAGGTGGGCAGTTTGACTGGGGCGGTCGCCTCCTAAAAGGTAACGGAGGCGCGCAAAGGTTCCCTCAGGCTGGTTGGAAATCAGTCGACGAGTGCAAAGGCAGAAGGGAGCTTGACTGTGAGACCTACAAGTCGAACAGGGACGAAAGTCGGCCTTAGTGATCCGACGGTTCTGAGTGGAAGGGCCGTCGCTCAACGGATAAAAGTTACTCTAGGGATAACAGGCTGATCTCCCCCAAGAGTTCACATCGACGGGGAGGTTTGGCACCTCGATGTCGGCTCATCGCAACCTGGGGCTGAAGTCGGTCCCAAGGGTTGGGCTGTTCGCCCATTAAAGCGGTACGCGAGCTGGGTTCAGAACGTCGTGAGACAGTTCGGTCCATATCCGGTGTACGCGCAGGAACATTGAGAGGATTTCTCCCTAGTACGAGAGGACCGGGAGGAACGCACCTCTGGTGTACCAGTTATCGTGCCAACGGTAAACGCTGGGTAGCCATGTGCGGAGTGGATAACCGCTGAAAGCATCTAAGTGGGAAGCCCACCTCAAGATGAGTGTTCCCATGGCATAAGCCAGTAAGGTCACGGGAAGAACACCCGTTGATAGGCTCTACGTGGAAGTCCAGTAATGGATGCAGCGGAGGAGTACTAATAGACCGAGGGCTTGACCATCCATTTGGTTCTTGCCCGAGAAACAAGTTTTATTCAATTCAGAGCATCATTCGCAAGGATGATGACCTATGCAGTTCTCAAGGTTCACTCCTTGGGAATGATTTTATCCTGGTGTTCATGGCGATGTGGAACCACTCCGATCCATCTCGAACTCGGTTGTGAAACGCATCAGCGGCGACGATATTTTAGGGGTAGCCCTCTGAGAAAATAGCTCAATGCCAGGTAAAACATTTCCACATGTAGATCATCAATCTTGCGAAAGAGTTGTTGATTTACCAAGAAAAAGCCACCCGCAGGGGTGGCTTTTTTGATGGCTAAGTCAGTGTGATTTTTAAAGAAGATAATCAAATAGACACCTGAGGTCTTTGATTGGCTGGTGATCATGTGGGTCTTGTTCTGGATTGCCTTCCCTAAGACTGAATAAAACACTCATGCCTGCTTTTTTTGCGGCATTACATTCTGCGCAGCTATCACTAACAAACATCACCTTTTCTACGGGAATGTTCATAGCTATGGAGATATCGCTATAGCTTTTGCTTTCTTTCTTGTTGCCAGTACGAGTATCAAACCAGTGGCTAAAGAGCGCTGTTTGATCTCCATTAGTCGTGTGTCTGTAGAGGAGTTTTTGAGCTGATATGCTGCCAGATGAATATACTGCAAGGATGTAATCTTGTTGTTTTAGTTTGTTTAGCACCTCGATCGTTTCTGGGTAGAGTGAAGAGGAGATGTCACCTTTCTCATAACCCTCTCGCCAGATTCTGCCTTGCAGATCTTTTAAAGCACTAGACTTGCGATCAATTGTTATGAGATGGTGAAGGTAACTGCAGATGTTCTCGATTTCGCTGCTGTTCTCCCTAAATGCTTTGCTTAGGAGATCTTTACTGCTCGGATCCTCATCAGCTTGCCATTCATGCCAAGCTTCATCTATGAGAGATTGAACCTCATTGTTTTCGATGTGTTCATTTAGGAATCCTTCTAGATGGGTATCAGCGTAAGGAAAGAGGGTATCGCTAACAAAGCTTGTAGGGCATGTGGTGCCTTCAATATCAAGCAAGATGTGAGTGATCACGATTTTTGGCTGCCTATAAGTTGTTCACGCCAGCAGAGCTCTAGTAGGAACTCCAAGATCTCTACATGACGCCTTGCTTCGTTGAGGCTCTCCCCCCAAGCGTATAAACCGTGCCCTGCAACCAGTAGTCCATAGGGTGCATCATTGACCAACTCGCCTGCTGCTTGGCTCAATTGGGCAAGGTTTTGGTTGTTCAATAGGATTGGCAGAGAGATTGATGTGGAATGGCTATTAATCCCTTGCAGCCCTTTGAGCATTTCCCAGCCCTCAATTGTTATTTTCCCCGTATTTTTATAGTGGTTGGATAGCCATGTTGCTGTAATCGAGTGTGTGTGTAGTACGGCCTTGGCGTTGGTCTGCTCAATGATTTTTAAATGCATATCTGTTTCAGCACTAGCCCTACCTTCTCCTTGAATCACCTTCCCCGAGCTGTCGACTTCAATCAGTTCGTCTGCCTCGATCTTTCTTTTCTCAATGCCGCTAGGTGCCATCAATAATCTCAATGGCATTTTTTGTAGAACAAGGCTGAAATTACCGCCAGTTCCATCACACCAACCACGTTGATGGAGATCGCGAATGGTGTCGCTTAGAGCTTGCCGCTGTTGCTGTGAATCGAACATTTTTGCCAGGATTCATCGTTGGCAATTGGGGCACCAGTGGGTGCCACGACCGCAAAGGCTTTCACGGCGGATGGGCGTGCTGCATATCCGGCAGGCTTGGCCTCCTCTGCGATACACCCAGGCTTGACCACCGTAGTTGCCGTTAATGCCTTCAAGATCTCTGAAGTCGCTGAAGGTTGTTCCTCCAGCACCGATGCTCACTCTGAGGACCTCCGTGAGGCAGTTGCATAAGCGTTCAAGCTCGACCTTTTTTAATTGACCTGATGGAGTGTGGGGACGGATTCTGGCTGCAAAAAGGCTTTCATCGGTATAGATGTTTCCTGCCCCTGCCACGATGGATTGATCCAAAAGTGCTGACTTGATTGGTCGTTTCGAACCCTTCAAGCGTTTGCTTAGGTATGAGGAATTGAAGGCGCTGCTGAATGGTTCTGGCCCAAGTTTTTGCAGTCCTGTGATGATTGTTTCCGGGGCGTTGCCAGGTGGAACCCACCACATTTGTCCGAAGCTGCGCGTGTCAACGAAGCGCAGTTCCTCATTTTTTTTGTTCCAGATGCGTACGCGTGTATGCGGGCAGGGTGAACTGATGGCCTCATGCCATTGAAATTGTCCTGTCATGCGCAGGTGAACGCCCCACCATCCACCATCAGGATCAGGTTCTGAATCAGCTGATGACTGGGCAATTTCATGATGTAAAGACGCCATTAAGTACTTGCCGCGTCTTAACCATGAGCCCACGTGCATGCCGCAGAGCATCTTGATAAATAGGGCAGAACCGCCAGGGCTTGCTATGGCTCGTTCTCGGCAAACCTCAACCTGGCCGATCTGAAAATCAACAAGACGGTCTGCCAATCCGCGGCGGACCGTCTCAACTTCAGGTAATTCCGGCAAGCGCCTTAGGCGCGATCGAGCTCTGATTCAGCAAAGCTGTTGGTGAGGTTGCCGTTATCGGTACCTTGCATGCCGAAGTAGTTCGTTTTCTCGAAGCGAACCAGTACCCCATATTTGCCGGTGGTGTCGACAGAGGCCACTGTGCCTACTTCATTGTGCCAGTAACTCTCCTCGCGCCTGATGCGAACTTTGTCGCCTTTTGAGATCGCCATCGCTGCGCAGGTATTGAATTCACCCATAAGACTATCGCCGTGAGTGTGTGAGTTGACTCATGCGTCACAGAATGTCGCCCCTTGGGGTGTAGGCCATGGCAGCATCCAGCCTTAAGCCAGGTGTGTTTTGGTGAGTTCGTCCGTTGCTCTTGATCCTCCTGCTATTGAGTTGGATCTGCCCGATCCGGAGCAGGACGACATCAGCACCATGGAGTTTCTTGCTCGACTCGAGCAAGCCTGGGCCTTGTGCGATCGCTTTGATTTGCAAACTGAGATTTGGCGGGGGCGAATCCTTAGGGCAGTTCGGGATCGTGAGAAGCGCGGTGGTGAGGGGCGTGGTGCTGGCTTTTTGCAGTGGTTGCGTGAACGGGAGATCAGTAAGACCCGTGCTTATGCCCTGATTCAGCTGGCTGATTCGGCTGAGAACTTGCTGGCAGAAGGAATGCTGGAGGAGAGCAGCGTGAATCAATTCTCTAAAAGGGCCTTCATGGAAACGACGCAGGCTGTTCCAGAAGTGCAGATGATGATTTCCGAGGCAGCCAATGAAGGTCAAGAGATCACTCGCAAGCAGGTTCGCCGATTGACAGATGAGTTCACGTCTGCCACAAGCCCCCTGTTGCCGGAGGAGATCCGCCAGCGCACGCAGGAGAATCTTTTGCCTCCCAAGGTTGTGGCTCCTCTGGTAAGAGAGCTGGCAAAACTGCCGGAGCTTCAGCAGGAAGATCTCAGGCGAGCTTTGCGGGAGGAGCCAGAACTGGATTGCATTAAGGATGTAACCAGCACAGCACGCTGGATCAGTAAGACCACAGAGGCCAGCGAGGCGGTGAGGGCTTTCCAGCAAGGTGAACTCAACCTGGAGAAGGCCATGCATGAGGCTCAGCGTCTCGATGCTTTGGGTTTGCTGGCTGATGCTGTCTCTCAGGCTCAGTCTTTAGAAGCCTCCGTTCTGAAGCTGCATACGGCCTGGCGACGATTGGGTGGCTTGCAGGAACGCCTTTGGGTGGAAAGTGGCAGCAGTACCCCTTATCTCCGTGATGTTTTGGGTGCTTTGCAGAGCCTTAGCGGGGCAACCTTGAGGGTGTCGCTTGGGGAGTTAGCGGGAGGGAAACGGGTTCGCTTGCAGCTGGTGGAGGAGGCTCCTGACCAGCTCGAGCCGCCGCCGCTGCCTTGAGTTCGAGATCGTGCCATCAGGCTTGGCGCTCGTTATCTTGAGGGCGCTATTGGTGGTGTGAAGTGGATCCAATGATCGAGGCCCTGCACCATCACTATGGCTGGGATGGTTTCAGGCCTGGTCAACGTCCTGTGGTGGAAGCGATTCTTGCGGGTCAGGATGTTCTGGCGGTGCTTCCCACCGGTGGTGGTAAATCGCTTTGTTATCAGCTGCCAGCGCTGTTGCGTGATGGTCTGGTGGTGGTGATCTCTCCCTTGGTGGCTTTGATGGAGGATCAGGTCATGCAGCTGCAACGGCGGGGGATTGCCGCCGCTTGTTTGCATGCTGGCCTGGATCCGGAGCGCCGTCGCGATGCACTGGTTCGCTTGCGAGATGAGCGCTTGCGTTTGCTTTATCTGGCTCCCGAGCGCTTGCAAGGTGAGGCCACGCGGCAATTGATCGAGGACACAGCTGCGCAGGGAAAGTTGGTGGCACTAGCTGTTGATGAGGCCCATTGCATCAGTGCTTGGGGCCATGATTTCCGGCCTGATTACCGTCGCCTGGGGCAGGTGCGCCGCCTCTGCCCAGGTGTGCCTGTGGTTGCTCTCAGTGCTACTGCGGCTCCAAGGGTGCGTGCCGACATCATCCGCCTCTTGGCTCTTCGCCGGCCGCAGGTGCAGGTTTGCTCGGCCCGGCGCAATAATCTCCACTACGCCATGCGGCGGCGTTCGAAAGATCCTTTGCCCGATGTGCTCGAGGCTTTAAAGGGATCACGCGGTGCCACGCTGATCTATGCCAGAACGCGTCGCTCTGTGGAGCAATGGGCAGAGCGGTTGCAGGCGGCGGATGTTGCGGCTACTGCTTATCACGCCGGGCTTGACCCGGAGGTGCGCCAGCAGGCGCTGGCTGATTTCCTAGATCAAGAGAAGCCTGTGCTGGTGGCCACCGTGGCCTTTGGCATGGGTGTAGATCGCAGCGATGTGGGATTGGTTCTGCATTTGAATCTGCCTGCAACGCCGGAGGGCTATTTGCAGGAGTCTGGCCGGGCCGGGCGTGATGGACTGCCGGCCGATTGCTTGGTGTTGTTTTCTCCTGGTGATCGCACCAGCCTTGGTTGGGCGATGCATGCTTCCGCTCGCCGTTGTGCTGATGAGAACGCTACGCAGGAGATTCAGATGCGGTTGGAGCTGGCGCAGCAACAGTTGCGGCGTATCGAGGCGGTAGCAGAAGGGGAGTTTTGCCTGGAGCAAGGGCTTTTGCTTGCCGTTGGTGAATTGGTGCCGCCTTGTGGTCGCTGCGATCGCTGTCAGCAGACTGCCCGCCGCCGTGATTGGTCTGAGCAAGCCTTTGCTGTGCTTGAGGTGCTCGAAGATCGCAAGGGCATGAATCTTCGCAGTCTCAGTGAAAGCCTTTCGTCCACTACAGGCCGCAAGCAAGAGCGTTGGGGTTGGTTGGCTCGCAGGTTGGTGCAGGAAGAGCTGATTACGGAGAGCAATGATGGTGTACAGCGGCTCTATTTACGTGAGAGCGGTCGGCGCTTTTTACGCCAACCCTGGCCGCTGCACTATGCGGCCTGAGTGCAGCCCTCGATGCATTTAGCCGCCTTTGGCTTTGCAGAGATCCTTGACGAGATCATGCTCAAAGCGCTGCTGTGGAGCGCCCCAAGTTTTCCAAGATCCATTCGTGCCGGTGGTATTGATCTTGCGCGCTGGGCAGTTCACAGCCAGATAAAGGGCTTTGCCATCTTTGTTGAGGGTTGGGGCCACGTAGCTTCCTCCCATGAACTTCCAATTGGCCCAGTCCACTTGCAGTGAACCGTAAGTGCGCCATTGCGTTTGCGAAGGCTTGGCAGCAACTTGCTGGGTGGATTTGGGCTTGGGTTGTGGTTTTGCAGCTGGCTTGCTCGTGGACTTAACGGTTGGTTTAACAGTTGGTTTAACGGTGGTTTTTGCAGTCGGTTTGATGGCAACTGTCGTGGTGGACTTGGGCTTGGGTTGTGGTTTTGCAGCAGGCTTGGTGGTGGATTTAACAGTTGGTTTAACGGTGGTTTTTGCAGTCGGTTTGATGGCAACTGTCGTGGTGGATTTTGGCTGGGTTGTTGTTGATGGTTTGACCCGTAGAGACAGTTTGCTGCCGACTAATAACTTGTTGGGGTTGTTGATCCCATTGATCTTGATCAGGGTTGCTACAGGGATTTGATAAGCCCCAGCGATTTGGTTCAATGTTTGCCCTCGAGCCACGGTATGGGAGGTGGCATTTGGATTTGCCTGAATGGCTACAGGTTTGGGCTTTGCTGCTGCTTTGGGTTTGGGAACAACAGCCCCTTGGGGCAGTTTCAGGGTTTGGCCACGTTCGACATGGTTGGCATTGGCAAGGCCATTGAGGGTGATGAGATCCTGCTGGCGCACTCGGTAGCGAACAGCAATGGTGCTGAGGGTTTCGCCACTGCGAACTGTGTGACGAGTGGCGCTAGCTCTGACTGTGCCTGATGCGCTGCCTGGCAGTTTGAGGGTCTGGCCAATGAAGAGGTTGTCTGCATTGGCAAGGCCATTGAGGGCGACGAGATCCTGTTGGCGAACTCGGTAGCGGGCAGCAATGATGCTGAGGGTTTCGCCACTGCGTACTGTGTGACGACTGGCGCCAGCTCTGATTGCCCCGGAAGCACCTCCCGGTAATTTCAACGTTTGGCCGATATATAAATTGTCGGCATTGCTCAGACCATTGAGGGTGATGAGATCCTGCTGGCGCACTCGGTAGCGAACAGCAATGGTGCTGAGGGTCTCGCCACTTCGTACCGTGTGACGGCTTGCTCCAGCCGGGCCTGTGCCTGATGCGCTACCTGGCAGTTTGAGGGTCTGGCCGATGAAGAGGTTGTCTGCATTGGCTAGGCCGTTCAGCCGCATCAAGGCCCGAAGGGATACCTGATATCGCGCTGCGATTTCCGAAAGGGTGTCACCGGGTCTCACTGTGACGCTGGCACCCCAGGATGGCAGCGGTAGAAGTGTTGTCAGGGCTAGAGCGCTAACAATGATCCGGCGCATCAATCTCTCTCTACAGTTTGGTGAAAGATAAGCTGCCTCCACAGATGCGCTAGCCCTTTTCAAGCATCCCGAAATGATGCCCTTGCAAAAAGCGGCTTGATTATCCCAGCACCTTTTTGAGCAACGCCAGATTGGCCTTGTAGGGGGGGTAGCGCAATTTGAGATCTAGCCAGAAGGGGCGACGTAAGACAGACTTTTGATGGGAAAAGGTTTCGAAACCAGCCAGGCCGTGATAACGCCCCATGCCACTGGCCCCGACTCCACCAAAGGGCAGCTCAGGAATGCCTACATGCATCACCACATCGTTGAAACACACTCCGCCTGAACTGGTTGTGTTGAGGAGCTGTTGTTGGTCGGCATGTGTTCCGCCAAAGAGATAGAGGGCCAGGGGCTTTGGTTGTTGTCGGACCTCAGCGAGAGCCTCATGAAGGCTTTGCACGCTGATGACAGGCAGCAGTGGGCCGAAGAGCTCTTCCTCCATGAGCGGATCGTCGCGCTTGTCTACGTCAATCAGAGTGGGAGCGATGCGTCTTTGATCGGGGTCAATTTGTCCGCCTGAGAGCACCTTGCCGCGCTGCTTTGCTTGATCAAGCAAGTGTTGTAGTCGCTGGAAATGACGATCGTTGATGATCTTGGCGAGGTGGGGTGATCGCAGCGGATCGCCTCCATAGAGCTCAGTAATGGCTCCTTTCATCGCCTGCAATAGAGGCTGTTTGAGTTGTTCTTGGATAAGTAGATGGTCTGGGGCGATGCAGGTTTGACCAGCATTGAGACCCTTCCCCCATACCAATCGCCTAGCCGTGACGGAGAGATCGGCGCCATCAATCACGATGGCTGGGCTTTTCCCTCCTAGCTCCAGGGTCACCGGAGTGAGATGTTCGGCGGCAGCAGCCATGACCTTCTGGCCGATGGCGCCGCTGCCGGTAAAGAAGATGTGATCAAAGGGTTGCTTGATCAGTGCCGCTGCAATGGCCCCATCCCCCTCGATCACCTGTATGACCTCGCTGGAGAAATGTTGAGGGATCACATGGGCGATCAGTCGAGAGGTGGCAGGGGCATGCTCGGAAGGTTTGAGCACTGCTGTATTGCCTGCTGCCAGAGCACTAATCAGTGGTTGGAGGGTTAGAGAGAAGGGGTAATTCCAGGGGCCGATGATCAGAACACAACCCAGGGGGTCGAGGATCACCTCGGCTTGACCTGGCTGATGGGCTAAAGGCACTTGTACGTGCCTGGGTTGCATCCAGCGGCTGAGCTGCCGTTGAGCCAGTTTGAGCTCCCCACGCAGAGCGATTAGCTCAAACAATGCCTCGGTTGGTGGTTTGCCTAGATCCGTTGCCAGTGCATCAAGCACCTCGTCTTGGTGCTTTTCGATGAGGACCTCAATTTGCTTGAGTTGCTTTCTGCGCCAGGCTTCTGGTCTTGTGAGGCCCGAAATGACTGGCTTGCGCAGTTCACTCAGCAGAAAGTTCTCAGGAAGCAAGGTCTGACACCATTGTTACTCGTGTCTAGGTGTCTAGCAGTGGTGCCGGCGCTGTTGGCGGATGGACACAAGCGTTGGCGATCAGTTGACCTGCGGGGTTGAAGACGGCGGCCCTGGAGCTACTGGTGCCCTGAGCGAGAGCCAGGCTTAGGAGCTGATCATCCATGGCTGTTCTCTTGTTCAAGTGCTAGCGGTGGGATCTTGGTATGCAATGGGGCATGCAGCAGATCGATGGGCTGACCAACACTCCCCGCTGGGTTGCCCAGGCGGTGGTGTATCAGATCTTCCCTGATCGTTTTCGTTGTAGTGGCCGTGTCTTAGCTCATCAGCATTTGGCTTTGCGCTGCTGGGGCAGTGACCCTTCTGAGCAGGGTTTTCAGGGGGGAGATCTCTACGGGGTGATCGAGGCCCTTGATCATCTCCAGGCGCTTGGTATCAGCTGCCTTTACTTGACACCCGTCTTTAGTTCTGCCGCTAATCATCGCTATCACGCTTATGACTACTTGCAGGTGGATCCGCTTCTCGGTGGCAATGCAGCGCTAGAGGCTTTGATTGAGGCGGTGCATCGCCGCGGGATGCGCATCATTTTGGATGGCGTGTTTAATCACTGTGGTCGCGGGTTCTGGGCTTTTCATCATCTTTTGGAAAATGGTGAGGCTTCGCCCTATCGCGATTGGTTTGAGGTGCGGCAATGGCCGCTTCATCCCTATCCACGGCGTGGGCAGGATTGTGGTTACAGCTGCTGGTGGAACGATCCAGCCTTGCCAAAGTTCAATCATGCCCATGCCCCTGTGCGTGAGTATTTGATTGCCGTAGCCCGCTATTGGCTCGAGCAGGGAATCGATGGTTGGCGACTTGACGTTGCTGATGAGGTGCCTGCTGAGTTTTGGCTGGAGTTTCGGCACATGGTTAAGGCAGTGAATCCAGACGCTTGGATCTTGGCTGAGATCTGGGGTGATGCGAGACCGTGGCTACAGGGGCAGCACTTTGATGGGGTGATGAATTATCGGATGGGTTGGAGCAGCCTTTGCTGGGTTGCTGGTAAGCGATTACGCCGTCGGTATCGCAATCCTGCCTATCCCCTTGACCCTCTGAGTGGGGAGGCTTTTGTTGAGCTATTGGCAACAACGCTGGGTTGGTATCGACCTGAGGTGAACCGCAGCCAGTTGAACTTGCTTGATAGCCACGATGTGCCGAGAGCTTTGCACACACTTCAGGGGGATCTTGCGGCGTTGAAGTTGGCCTTGCTGTTGTTGTTTTTGCAACCAGGGGCGCCTTGCATCTACTACGGCACAGAGGCGGGTTTGCAGGGTGGCCCTGAACCAGGTTGCCGAGAAGGGTTCCCTTGGCATACGCCTTGGCCTGCAGACCTGCGCGATTTCATTCAGTCGTTGAGTGATCTGCGCCAACGTTGCCCAGCGTTGAGTGATGGCGGTTTGCAATGGCAACCGATTGGAGCTGATGCACTTCATGCTTGGCTGATGCAGCCCGAGCCAGGCACAACACAAAAGGAGACGCCGATTCAGGTGTGGGTCAATCGCAGTCGCAGGTCATGGTTGCGGATGAAAGGCTCATCGACAGACCCTCTTTGGCTGGAAGGAGCATTGGAATGCAATGGCCGGGGATTAGGCCCTCAATCAGCAGTGTTGTTTCACTGATCAAGATCACCTCTACGTTTAGCCCTCTTCAAATTGGTAGTTTTTGGAGAGGCGGAAGACAGTGCCTGAGAGCAGCACCAGTGCGATCAAGTTAGGAATCGCCATCAGACCATTAAGTGTGTCAGCTACGTCCCACACCACACCGCGATTGCCTGCAACAGCACCAATGACAACCACAGCGACCCACACCAGGCGGAAGGGAAGAATGGCTTGCACCCCAAAGAGATATTCAGTGCAGCGTTCGCTGTAAAAGCCCCAGCCAAGAACTGTTGTTAGGGCAAACACCACGAGGCCAGCTGTCACGACCCAACCTGAGCCTGCAAGGCCACTGTTGAAGGCAGCGATTGATAGATCAGAGCCTGACTCACCACTCTGATAGGCGCCGGTGGTGATGATCACCAGAGCCGTCATTGTGCAGATGACCAAAGTATCGATGAAGGTTCCAAGCATGGCGATAGTGCCCTGACGGACTGGGTCATTGGTGTTGGCGGCAGCGTGAGCGATAGGCGCACTACCAAGACCAGCTTCATTGGAGAAGATGCCGCGCTTGAAGCCCATCAGGATCACTTGGGTCAACGTGCCGCTGGCAGCGGCTTCGCCTGTGAAGGCATTGGAGAAGATCGTTGAGAACGCTTCTGGCACTTCGCTGATGTTGCTGAGAATGATGACCAGGCAAGCAATCACATAAAACAACGACATCAAAGGAACGATGGCGGATGCAGCCTGGGCGATGCGTTTGATGCCGCCAATGATGACTCCAAAGACAAGCACTCCAAGCACGACACCCGTTAAAAGCCGAGGGATGCCGATCGTGGCTAAGGCACTGGAGACCTCAAACGATTGCACGCCATTGCCAATGCCAAAGCCCGCCAGCATTCCAAACAGGGCAAAGAATCCGCCCAGCCAGGCCCAGTTTGGACCTAGGCCATTGCGGATGTAGTACATCGGACCACCGACATGATTGCCGAGGGGGTCCACTTCGCGGAAGTGAACTGCAAGTAAGGCTTCGGCGTACTTGGTGGCAATACCAAAAATGGCAATTAGCCACATCCAGAACACCGCCCCAGGGCCGCCCATGGCGATCGCAACAGCGACACCGGCGATGTTGCCCGTGCCGATCGTGGCCGCCATCGAGGTCATCAGTGCCTGGAATGGACTGATTTCGCCCTCGCTAGAGGAGGTTGGATTGCGAAGCAGCATGCGCACTCCATAGGGGATGCGCAGTAAGGGCATAAAGCCCAGCCCAACCATCAGCAAGATGCCGGTGCCTGCAATCAGGATGACTGTGGGCCAACCCCAGGCAAAGCCGTTGATCGGATTATTGATGGCCTCGACTGCGTCTTCCAGTCCGCTTGGGAACTGTCCGAGTTGTAAGGATAAATTCGTCAAGAGCGACGCTGGCAACACATCCATTTTTGCAAAGGCGTTCAAAGATGTTGTCAGATGCTCCTGCTGACGGCAATGTTCGTATCAGGCTGCCTTTGAGGTTGTTACATCAGCAGTAGAAAGCGTTGTTTGTTTAAAGGTTGGTCCTTTTAGTCTTGCTTTGGAGGGTGGTGGTGATCACAGTATTTAGTTGTGGTCCATCCCAGGTTTTTTCTGTTTGTCGCTTCAGCTTTAAGATCGACTTAGATCCTTTCTCATGCCTATTGAAGGACAGAGCAGTGTTTGACGGTTGATACACACTGTTCCAGCTATCGGTTGCGGCGATGTCGAAGGAGCGTGTGCCGGTAATGGAGTCATAACTGTCGCTGCTGTCTGAATCTTGCTCAAGACTTCTTGCAGCAGAGTTATTTTCAATAGAGCGACTTGTCAGCAGAGCTGGAGCCAGGAAGGCTTAACTCTGTAGAGGTCCTGCGATAGACGCTGCTGCTGCTGCTGCTGCTGCTGCTGCTGCTGAAGGTGTTGTTGTCGTTGCAGGACTGTCTAGTGGCATTGCAGTAGACGTTGTTGCTACTTCAAGTCTTTCTAGATCGGCGTAGTGGTGTGATTGAATTTTCAAAGAAATGATCAATGCCTACTTGCTTGGTTGTGATATCTAAATGAATGTCGAGGTTTATTGAGGAGACGGAGATCGATCAGGGTCTTATCGCTAGAGACGTGAATGCGTCATGGCTGCGCATGAAATGTTGCTTGTAGCTGATGGATTCAATGTTTGGCAGATGTGACATCTTTCGCCAACTTTGCTCTTGAAAGTCACTTAAGGCTTCGCTAGGTGCGTCCTCTGGTAGCTGTTGTGATCGGTGGCTCCTCTCGTCTTGCTTGCTTCTTCTATGACCGTCCGCTCAGATGAGTTTGAGCAATGAAACAATGTGACAACGCTTGCATATTGATCGCTTTCCATAGGGTTGGAAGCGCCTTAAAAAGGCCTCCTAGCTTTCGTAAGCTGGCATTGACTTCCCAGGAGCCAATGAAATGGAGACACTGAAAAGCGTTGTGCTTCCTGTGGTTACGGCAGCTGCTCTGCTAATCGCTGCTTTGTCTCTTGCTTTTATTGCCTTCAGTTTGGCTCCTGTCGCTCACTGGGCAAATAATCAAAACATCTGTGTTGAACAAGAAATTACGAAGTCGAAGGCTCCTATTTCCTGGGGCGTGAGGAAGTGCAATGGCCGCTCAAAGGTTTATCAAGTGCAGCCAACTTGATTTTGCGGGGGCCTGTGGAAAGGCCCCCTGAGCCACAACGGGTCTCCATCGTGCCCGTATCCCATTTGTGCAAGAAGAGATCTAGTGGCTTTCCCTAGCCATAGCCCAAGGTTTTTGGGATGTCATTGGGGTGAACCAGACAGTGCTTTGACTTGGCTTGGTTGAGTATCAAGAGCCTTTTGAGCGAACTAGCAAGACTGGGCTCGCCTGTTGATTGCTGCTCTTGAGGTTGCATCGCAAGAGGTATTGGGTAGAAAGCAGATCAGCATGCAGTCCAGCCACCATGTCTTTGATCGAGCGTTGGGATGCGATGAGCGACGAAACAAAGACAATCGTCAAGAAATTCGGTGCGTTCTCTCTGCTTCTCTTTGTTGCTCTCTCGGTTCTTAGAGCCCTGGTGCCTTTGGCGATTATTGCCGCCGGTGGCTATTGGGCTTACAAGGAGTTGGCGAAGAGGGCTTGACGCACTCCCTATCCCTGCAGTAATACATATTTACTACTGAGGGGCGTTATGGGTGGCAGTTCAGCATGTGAGCCAGAAGGTTGGTTGATTGATCCCAACAAGCACTGGTCCCTTCGCTTTCATCGCGATCAAAAGTCTTGGAGCAGCGATCTGTTTGTGTTTATGGATAAAGGGCGAGCAATGCCTGACGGCTCTCCTGCCTTGCTCAAAAGCAGGAGGCACTTGCCGAAGCGTGATGCCGTTGAGATCTGGAACAAGCTGAGGGCAGATGGATGGCACCGTGTGGAGCCGCAATGGGGGCTTGGCTTAGACCCTTGACACACCAACAACAAACCAGAACATCTCGTCCTAAAAACCTGCTGTTTGGTTGAAAGATCCCGAAAACAGGAGATGGGTTTGATTTCTCTCAATCGCCTCATCGGCACACCAAAAGAAACTTTTGCTGTCTCTTGACGGCCCTTGGATTTTCGTAGGTCCCGGGTTCAATGCCCTCGCCGGGATTTGAACCCGGGACCTCTCCCTTACCAAGGGAGTGCTCTACCACTGAGCTACAAGGGCATGTGGAAGGTGGGCCGGGTTGGATTTGAACCAACGTAGGCAGAGCCAGCGGATTTACAGTCCGCCCCCATTAACCACTCGGGCACCGACCCGAACCACACCTGCAGACATTACCAGCAGATCGCACCTTTGTGGCTGAATGTCTGGGAAGGTCTTGTGGGGATCGATACGATCCATCCAACCCCTTCATGCTTCAGGGCCATGCGACTGCTGCTGCTCAACGGCCCCAATCTCAACCTTCTCGGTCAACGAGAGCCTGGTTTTTATGGTGCAATGACGTTGAAAGCGATTGAGGCAGACCTGCTCGCTCAGGCGGAGGCAGAAGCGGTTCAGCTTGAGTGTTTCCAGAGCAACTTTGAAGGTGCTTTGGTGGATCAGATCCATCAAGCCATCGGCCAGGTGCAAGGAATCCTGATCAATGCTGGGGCCTATACCCATACCTCGATTGCGTTGCGGGATGCTCTGCTCGGAGCAGCGATTCCATACGTGGAGTTGCATCTCAGCAATACCCATGCCCGTGAGGGCTTCCGGCATCATTCCTATCTTGCAGATCGCGCTGTGGGTGTGGTGAGCGGTTTTGGTGCATTGAGCTATCGCCTTGCTTTGGAAGGCTTGCTGGCTCACTTGCGTCAGCCGCAGCAGGTTCTATGAGTGCTCTTGCTGCTGCTAAGACGTCAAAGGCCACGATCAAATGGCTGGCGGCTCCCACCAGTGATGCTTGGTTGGAGCAGGCGATTGCTCATCCGTTCGAGCTGCTGATTGATCACGCTCATTGCGAGCGCAAGGCGGCGGGTGCCGTCGTGCAATTGATGTTTCGCTACTTGTGTGAGCCTGGGCTCGCAGAAGTTCTCAGCCCCTTGGCAAGAGAGGAGCTGGAGCATTTTGAGCGTGTGCTCACGTTGCTGAAGGCCAGAGGGCGGTATCTGGAGCCTCTGGCTGCACCCCCTTATGGCGCAGTGTTGGCCAAACAGATCCGTAGGGATGAACCGCAGCGCATGCTCGATAGTTTTCTGGTGGCAGGGCTGATCGAAGCCCGTAGCCATGAACGCATGTCGTTGCTTGCCACCCACCTAGCTGATCTGGAGTTGCGTGAGCTCTATGCAGATCTGCTGGCGAGTGAGGCGCGTCATTTCGGCCTCTATTGGAGGCTCTGTGAGCAGCGTTTTCAGCGTGAGCTGATCATTGCTCGTTTGCAGGAGTTAGCAGAGGTGGAGGCAGGGATCCTCGCCAACTTGCATCCTCAGCCGCGCATGCATAGCTGAAGCCAACTTCAGCCTCATGGCAGCTTTGCGAATCTCTCGGCGATCGCATCCCCTGTGAAGTTTGCAATCCAGCCTTCTGGGTTATCGAAGAAGCGCACAGCACAAAACTGTGGCTTGCTGCCCATATCGAACCAATGGCGAGTTCCGGCAGGCACGTTGATGCAGTCGTTTTGTTCGCAGAGGACTTGCAGCACTTCCGCGCCGATGTGTAAGCAGAACAACCCACACCCTTCAACAAAGAAGCGAACTTCGTCTTCGGCATGGGTGTGTTCGTCTAAGAATTTTTGGCGCAGCGCTTCACGATCGGGGTGGTCTGGCGTGATTCGGATTGCATCCACCGTGGGGTAACGGCCATCTGCCTGCACTCGGGCGATCTCGACGGCGTAGGCCGCAAGGATGTCTGACTCGCTTGAGTTCTGATCGAGCTTGACTTTGGCTGGCCAACGCTGGAATGCAATGCCCCTTTTGGCCAGCTCGACTTTGATCACTGCAGGATCATCGCTCTCCAATAAGGGTTCCGCCGGGCTTGTGGCGTTGGTGCTGCCTTCGGGGTGGATGCTGAGGCGACTCATTCCCAGAGGTTGAAGGGGTCTTTGCAGCCATCTTGATCGTGGCGTCTTAGAACGACGGCTGAATGTTTCGTTCGGCTTTGTCGAGCCCTGCTGTTTCAACTACAGCTCTCACCTTGGTCGGGGTGGGCCCTGGTGATCCTGCCCTGTTGACCCTGGCTGCCATTGAGGCGATTGAAGCGGCCACTGTTGTGGCCTATCCCGTGGCACGGCAAGGGGGCAAAGGGATGGCGGCGAGCATTGCCTCGCGATGGATTCGTGTTGAGCAACGCCAACTGCAATTGCTTTTTCCCATGGTGGCTGCCGCTGAACCGCGCCAGCAGGCTTGGCGAGCAGCCAGTGATCAACTGGCAACTGCCGTTGCTGCAGGAGAGCGAGTGGTGGTGCTTTGTCAGGGTGATGTGTCTCTGTTTGCCACAAGCTCTTACATCTTGCTGGCTCTCAAGAAGCATCATCCTGATTGCCAGGTTCGGCTGATCCCAGGGGTTACGGCCGTTGCCGCCGCCGCTGCTGCAGGTAACTGGCCCTTGGCGATGCAGCAGGAACAACTTTTGCTTTTGCCGACCCCAGATCAATCCAGCGAGCTCGAGGTTCTACTAGAGGATGCTGCTGGTTCTGGGCGTGTGCTGGCGTTGCTCAAGTTGGCGCACCGCTGGGCCTGGGTGCGGCCCATGCTCGAAGAGCGGAATTTATTGCAATCAGCACTGTTTGCCCAGCATTTGGGCTGGCCCGATCAGCAGGTGTTGCAGGCCAGCGAGGTGCCCGAAACAGCTAAGCCCTATTTTTCCTTGTTGTTGGTGCGCCAAGGCTGGCCGGAGGTGATGCCCTGATGTCGAGTGCTCTCTCTTTAACCGCCATGCAGTGGTTTGGCTTGTTGCACCCCGTGCTGATCATTTTGTTTGTCTATCCAGTGGTGGGTGCCACGATTCGGCTTGGCACTTTGGCTCGCGAGCGGCGCTTGCAGATCAATCCGCTGCCTGCCTCGGTGCCTGTTGAACATGCCGAGCATGGCCGCTGGGTTGCCGGAGGGGTGTTGGTGGCAGTGTTAATCGCCTTTTTTCATAGCTATTTGGCCGCTTGGTTCGAGGCTTCGCCTGGGGGCTTGGCTGGGGTTGGTCGACTCGTGGCCTTGGCCCTTGCAGAGTTAGGCACTGTGGTGATCTATCTCCGTCTCCTCAAGGTGAGGCGCCCTGCTGCGCGTGCGCTGTTGGGCCTCGCTTGCTGGTTGGCATTGCTGCTGCTGGGAGCACAACCGGAGATCAATCGCCTCACAGACAACCCTTTCGATGCAGATTTTTGGCGCTCCCACTACTGGAGCGGTGTGTTGCTGAGCGGTTTGTTGCTCGCATCGGTGGCAGCCAAACCTGAGATTGCTCGTCATCTCTCGATGCGACGACTGCATGTTTACGCCAACGTGTTGGTTGCTGTATTGCTTGCAGTTCAGGCGATTACAGGCACACGTAATCTCTTAGCAGCTTGAGCAGGCCATTGATCGCAACTGGATGATGAGCCGTTGAGTTGATAATGGCGATTGATTCGTGATATTGGCTGGGTGATTGGATGTGCTTTGGTAGCGGCTTGATCGCAACTTGAGGCTGGATTAGGCGTTGGTCGCTTCTGGCCATGCCGTTAGTAGTTCTGCGCTGGCTTGCTCTAACAGTGATATGGCATCCATTGGCGTTGGTGCACGCATCAGGGCATGGCGCAGTTTTGATGCGCCGGGGAAGCCGCTACAAGTCCATCCCATGTGTTTACGGGCAATCAAGAGGCCATGTTCCCCCTTTGCTTGAACCAGCGCTTCAAGTTGTTCACGAGCAATGGTGAGTCGCTCTGCTGCTCCAGGCGTTGCAGGCACTGGGCGGCCGGATAGTGCTGCATCGATTTGGCCCACAAGCCATGGCGCTCCCAGCGAGCCTCTGCCCACCATCACGCCATCGGCTCCAGTGATCGCTAGGCAGCGCTTGGCATCTATGTCGCTCTTGACATCGCCATTGGCAATCACGGGGATTTGCAGTGCGCTTTTGACGGCAGCGATGGCGTGCCAATCAGCTGAGCCTTTGAAGCCTTGCTCTCGAGTTCGAGCATGCAATGTCAACATCTGGGCGCCGGCCTGCTCGAGTGATTGGCACCATTCAATTGGTTTTGCATCGCTGCCACACCAGCCCAGCCTTGTCTTCACGGTGACTGGGATTTTGACCGCTGCAGCAACAGTGCTCACGATTTTTGCCGCCAGTTGTGGGTCACGGATCAGACCAGAGCCGCCGCCCTTGCGTGCAATCTTGCGCACAGGACAGCCCATGTTGATGTCGATCAGGAAGGCACCAGCAGCCTCTGCTCGTTGTGCAGCATCGGCCATCGCTTCTGGGCGGTGATCGAACAATTGCACGCCAATGGGCCCGGCTTCATTGGCGAGTTCGTTGATTTTCTGTAGGCCGTGGCCCAGCTCCAGGCTGGTGGCATTGACCATTTCCGTGAATAACAATGCATCTGGCGCCCAGCGCCGAACCAGGCTTCGGAAGATCTGATCACTCACGCCTGCAAGGGGCGATTGCAGCACTCTGCAGCGCAGTGCCCTTGTTGTTCCCCTGCCGGGCAGGCTGAGTTCAGGCACAATGTTGATGATCAGAGTGATCGGATCAATATCCTAGAGAGAATGGCCTCTCTTCATTCAAGGGAGCGTTCTCTAGAAATAAGAATTTTTGGTTTTCGTATCATTGATGGTGGGCTAAATGAGGTGTGAGAATGAGTTAGTTGGAGAAGCTTTCGCTTGTTATCGTGGGACAAAAATTGGATTGCAAGTATAACTTTGGCTTTCTGGAAAGTCATTTTTGCTTGTCAAAGACCATCATGTCTCCACATCCTTGATGGCGGAGCTATGCTATAATTGTTACAAGAATATGTAGCCTTTGTGACATGTCTGAGCTGGTTATTAAGTCATTAAAGGATCTCGATGGTCTCCGTTCGGCTCCTGATCTTGATGCGACACAATCGAAGCATTTACTTGATCAGCTTTGTGCCTCTATGGACGATGCTGATTGGTTCACAGTGGGAATCATGGCCCCTTCCTCTAGCTTGGCAATTTTTGTTTTACGAGAGATGGAATCTCGTTTTAATTGGTCTGCCATGAATGTCGTTGATAAGCCTGCTGGCGAAGGGCCTGTCTTTCTTAAGGCGAATCAAAAGACCGGTGATATCCATGTACGCATCGAGCATGGCTTAGGTGAAGGTGTCTTGCTTAGTTGCCAACATAACAATGAAGAAAAAGAGGCAGATACCCTAGGCCCTTTCCCATTAGACTTTTTTAAAATTAAGGATTGAACTTGTTCTGATGTTGAATTAAATTCCTTCGGTTTCATGATCAACAGAAGGGATGCACGATTAGCAAATTAGAGAAATGAGCCATTATAATCTGTCTAAACGTTTTTTGTAATGCCTCTTCCCTTCTTTTTCGATCTGCCCGTTTCTTATTTTTACTATCTATTGGCGGGTACGCTGCTGGGCTTGGTTTTGTTAATTGCTTTTATCTTCTTTAAAGCCAAGCAAACTCGTTCCTGAACGCTGTAGTTGTGATTACTGCCCTTTTCTCTTTGCTGCTGCTAAAACTTGATTTGGCATTCATCCGTTCATTTCTTTTCTATAGCCACTGCTGAAATATCTACGCTCATCATGTGAAAGCTCTGTGCCTGAGTATTCAAAGATGCCTTTTTCTAAATCTTCCATCGTGACCGTATAACCAGCAGCTTTGGCAAGCATCAATACATCCGTTCCTTCGGTTTTTAGCTTCTGCTCTAAAGATGGGCACGCACGCAGCATGGTCATGAATGCTTTGAGATGTGCTTCAGACATACCGTCTTTTGGTAGTTAAGCTACATCATCGTATCGACGAATTTAAATTGATCAAGTGCTAATCGTGGAGTGTTTGGCTTTGCTGATGTTGGCTGTGGCGAGCGATTGATTGGGTTAATGAGCCCTTATTTCTCGCGTAGGTTTTCCCGATTTTGCCGATGGCTTGCCTCTCAATCTCGATTACTCTTGACAGTAAACCTAAAATAAAATTTATGCTTGATCCTCTGAACGCTTCTACCCTGCTTGTCGTTGGTGGGATGGCAACCTTGATGTTGCTTTATGGCGGTTTCATCCTGCTTAAGATACGCCAGCGCACTCCTTAACAAGCATCTCTAGCTTTGATTTGAGGCAATAAGGATCTTGGCTGTTTGGTTTTGATGTTGTTAAGGCGATGATGCGACCATCGGCTTTTCATTCGCTGAATACGATCGCATCTGTTTAGCAGATGGAGTTGAGCTTTCCTTGACGCAAGTCGGAGATGATTTATCGCTCACAGCAGATGACATTCACACCACATTGCTTGATGTGGATAAGGATGAGTTCCTCGCTGCTGATGTGATTGACGACATCTGATAGAAGAAACCTTGGCCTGGTTCCACATACAATGACTGTAAGCGGCGAAATTGGCTTTGCTTCTTATTTAAGTCTTGAATTGCTCTGAAATTCCTTTGCAGTATCCGTCTCTGACTTGGCCTCTTAGCCGGGCTTTATTAATCCAGATTCTCGAAGATCGTCTGAGCGATCGGTTTGTTGCCGAATTGATCTGGGAGCGGCTTGGCTATCAACCCTGCGCTGATTCAGCGACTGCTTGGTCTGCCGGGCCCCAAACACCGCAGCTCTGGCGTGATGCTTTCCCCACTGCCCCGGCTGTGATTGCGCAGCGGCCGGCAGCTGTACAGCTCACCCGCTCGATCGCAAAAGAACACAAACAGCTGTTAAAGCAGCAGCTTGATTTCGCTGGCTATCGCATTGATGAGCTCTACCCTCGTCGCACCCGTCGTGCCACGGCTGTGAATTGGTTGCTGGCCTGGTTGGCGCAACGGGGAGACGCTCTTCTCGCCGAAGGCCCCTTGCCGCAACCTCTTGACCCTCCGCTTGACCCCGTTAAAGGGCATCCTGGCGATCCGATTGTTGAGTGAACCCTGATTGCAGAGCTGCATCACCCCGTCTCGGTTTGATGCCTCTGTAGGGTCGAGAATGATTGCAAGGATTCAGCCAAGTGGCGCGTCCGATTGTCGCCATTATCGGTCGCCCCAACGTCGGTAAGTCCACGCTGGTGAATCGACTTTGTCGCAGTCGCGAGGCGATTGTTGATGACAAGCCTGGCGTCACCCGCGATCGCACCTATCAGGATGGTTTTTGGGGAGATCGTGAGTTCAAGGTGGTCGATACCGGTGGCTTGGTCTTCGATGACGACAGTGAGTTTTTGCCCGAGATTCGCGAACAGGCCAACTTGGCTCTGGCGGAAGCCTCTGTAGCACTGGTGATTGTTGATGGCCAGCAGGGTGTTACGGCTGCAGATGAGTCGATCGCTGAATGGTTACGCACGCAACCATGCCCCACGCTGGTAGCAGTAAATAAGTGCGAATCACCAGATCAGGGTTTGGCGATGGCGGCCGAGTTTTGGCGTCTTGGCCTGGGAGAGCCTTTCCCGATTTCTGCAATCCATGGGGCTGGCACAGGTGATCTGCTCGATCGTGTGCTTTCTCTTCTGCCGCCAAAGCATGAGGAGCCAGAAGAGGATGAACCGATTCAGATGGCCATCATTGGCAGGCCCAATGTGGGTAAATCAAGCCTGCTCAATGCCATTTGTGGTGAGCCACGCGCGATTGTTAGCCCGATTCGTGGCACCACCCGCGACACCATCGATACACGTCTTGAACGTGAAGGCCATCCTTGGAGACTGATCGATACAGCTGGCATACGCCGTCGGCGCAGTGTGAATTACGGCCCTGAGTTTTTTGGCATCAACCGGAGTTTTAAGGCGATTGAACGCAGCGATGTGTGTGTGTTGGTGATTGATGCCCTTGATGGGGTCACAGAACAGGATCAGCGCCTGGCCGGCAGGATTGAAGATGATGGCCGCGCATGCGTGCTGGTGGTGAACAAATGGGATGCGGTTGAGAAAGATAGTCACACCATGCCGATGGTTGAAAAAGAGCTGCGCGCCAAGCTTTACTTTCTCGATTGGGCCACGATGTTGTTCACTTCTGCACTCACTGGGCAGCGGGTGGAAAGTATCTTTGCTTTGGCCTCCTTGGCAGTTGAGCAGCACCGTCGTCGGGTGAGCACCTCGGTGGTGAATGAGGTGTTGAAGGAAGCCTTGAGTTGGCGTAGTCCACCCACGTCCCGTGGGGGTCGCCAGGGACGCCTTTATTACGGCACTCAAGTGGCGAGCAGGCCGCCTAGTTTCACCTTGTTTGTCAATGACCCGAAGTTGTTTGGCGATACGTACCGCCGCTATGTGGAACGGCAGTTACGAGAAGGGCTTGGTTTTGATGGCACTCCCTTGAAGCTGTTTTGGCGCGGTAAACAGCAACGGGCTGCCGAACGCGAGCTAGCTCGTCAGCAGAACCGTTTGGGATAGGTCATGGACTGGTTGCGTCAGCTTCCGATCGGGCAGTACGTGGCTGGCAACTCTGGTTGGTTGCGTCGTCTTGATCCCCGTTTGAAGCTGGCCTGGGTGTTGATGTTCCTGCTCACGCCAGTACTGGCTGGCTCGTTGTGGCGGATTGGTTTGGTTGTTGCGCTTCTCTTGATCACCTTGGCCAGTGGTCTGCCGGTGCGGATCTGGTGGCGATCGTTGCTGCTGTTGCTGTTTCTTGGCGCTCTTGTGGGCTTGTTCGCCATGATGTTGCCGACGGGGGAAACCGCTGCCACCCTTGCTGTGCGCTCGCCGCAAGAACTGCCGGGGGCGAGTGTGACCAGTCTGTCTTGGGAGTTGCTGCGGCTTGGCCCCCTGCGCCTTGGTCCTTTGGCATTGGGGCCCTTTGTGGTTAGTCGTCGTTCTGCTGAGTTGGGATTAAACACCTCCACTCTCATCTTCACTGTGGTGCATAGCGTCAACTTGATGTTGCTCACCACCCAGCCGGAAGATTTGGTTTGGGCTCTGAGCTGGTGCCTGGCACCGCTGGCCTTGATTGGTGTACCTGTCGATCGGCTTAGCTTTCAGTTACTGCTTGCCTTGCGCTTTCTACCCCTGGTGCAGGAGGAGTTACAGAACCTTTTACGGTCTCTCGCTAGCCGAGCCGTGAACTTGCGGCAGTTGGGTTTCAAGGCCTCCTTTGCTTTGATTCTCTCAGTGGGCGAACGCCTTTTAGCCAACATCCTCTTGCGAGCTGAACAAGGAGCAGAAGCTTTGCTTGCTCGTGGAGGTCTTTTGTTGCCGCCCGATCAGTTCCGCCCTCAGGTGTTATTGACTGGAGCGTCCCTTTGGCTCAACATCGCTTCGGCAATGTTGCTGCTATTTGTGCTTGGCTTGCGTGGGAAGTACGGTGCTTTGTAGATGATGAACTGTTGCAGGTGAGCGCCGAGCGCTATCTCAATCACCCCACGTTCGGAATGCTCTATCTCGTGGCCCCCGCCGGCGATGGTCGAGACGTTTACGCCACGCTCTATGCCCAGAGGATGTTTTTTCTCGTCACCCTGCAACCTCGAGGGGCACAGTTTGAGGTGATTCCCTATCAAGACGCGCGCCATTACGCCGAACTTCATCTGACCCATTGTCGGCGTGATCGCTCCCCTGAGTACGAGAGTTGGCAGCAGTTGTTTGCTCAGACCTTTATCTGAGGTTGATGTGACGTTGTCTGCTCGTTGGCACGATCTGGTTGATCGGCTTGCTGATGGAGTTCATCTTTTGGCTGTGAGTAAGGGGCATCCCGCAACTTTGATCCGTCAACTTGCCGAGCTTGGTCAGCAGGATTTTGGCGAGAGTCGCTTGCAGGAGGCTTTGCCCAAGTTGGAGGCCTTGGCTGATCTCAAAGGTCTGCGTTGGCATTTCATTGGACGTCTACAGGCGAACAAGGTGCGGGGAGTGGTGAGATCCTTTGCCGTGATCCATTCCGTGGATTCTCTGGCTTTAGCAGAACGCATTTCAAGAATTGCTGTTGAAGAGCAGTGCTGCCCGCAGGTGATGTTGCAGGTCAAATTTCGCGATGATCCCTCTAAGGGTGGTTTCTCTCAAGAGCAGCTCAAGCAGGCCTGGCCCGATCTGATCCAGTTGTCTCATTTGCAGTTGATTGGTCTGATGACAATGGCTCCTATAGGGCTTTCACTCGAGCAACGTCAGGAGCTTTTTGGGCAGTGTCGTGAACTTGCTGATCAGCTTGGCTTGCCTGATTGCTCGATGGGAATGAGCGGTGATTGGCTTGAAGCTATGCATGCAGGGGCTACCTGGTTACGGTTGGGGTCACTTCTCTTTGGCGCGCGTTCAATGGCTAAGTCTTCTTCCGTAGATGACATTAATGCTGTCTAAACCCTTGCCCCGGCCTGATTAGAGCGCTATTTAGGTGTCAGGTTAAGCAGTCTTCCTCTAAGGGGAACTTGCCTTCAGTCGGTTTTAAGCCGATTTACGTTCACATCATCGCGAGAGGATTCCACCGGTGTCGCTTATTTCCCGTCTTCGTGCTGTCGTCGCTGGTGATGACTATCTCGACAGCGATTACGACGACCTCGATTACGACACCGATGACCATATGGATGCTGATCACAGAAGTGATCATGCCAGTGGCGGTGCTTTGGCGACGCCATCAGACTCCAGCCCTTTTGATCTCGGCGGGGGTTTCTCCGGTTCCAATGTGATTGGTATGCCAGGGGTTGGTTCGACTTCTGCTGAGGTGAACCTGATGGAACCAAGGAGTTTTGATGAAATGCCTCGTGCCATTCAGGCCCTGCGAGAACGCAAGACTGTGATCCTCAATCTCACGATGATGGAACCTGATCAGGCGCAGCGTGCGGTGGATTTTGTTGCTGGTGGCACCTTTGCTATTGATGGTCACCAAGAGCGGGTAGGAGAGAGCATTTTTCTCTTTGCTCCTAGTTGTGTCACGGTTTCCAATACCAGTTATGACGAGGCTTCTGCGCCATCGATGGTGAGCCAGGATCACGATTCAGTACCGTCATCGTCTCAACAAACTGGTGCGGCGCCTGTTCCGGCCTGGGAGGCCACCAGCGCTGGTGGCCTCTAATCACTCCATGCCCTGCTCTTTGGGGGTAATCGGCCTGGGTCGAATGGCCCAGGCTCTTGTTTTGCCGTTGTTGAAGCAGGGAGAGCTTGCTCCGCAGCAGCTTGTTGCGGTTGTGGGCTGTGGCGCAAGTGTTGAACGTCTCGCAGATCAGTTGCCAATCGGTCTGCGTTTGAAAGCTGCAGATGATCCCACTGCGGCAGAGGCATGGATGGCGCCCATTCAATTGCTAGCGGTGAAACCGCAGCAGCTTGACCAGATAGCGGCTTCAGCAGCTCGTCTTAAGAAAACTGCAGATGGGCCGCACCTGTTGATTTCTGTGCTTGCTGGCGTGAGCTTGGCGCGTTTGCAGCAGGCTTTCCCCGCTCATGCCTGTGTGCGTGCCGTTCCAAATACCCCTGCCTTGGTTGGCGCTGGGCTTACTGGATTGTCTTGGGGAGAGGGCGTCACGCCAGAGCAACGCCTAGCGGTTGAGCGATTGTTTTTGCCGGTGAGCGAGGTGCTGGAATTGCCGGAGTCGCAGCTGGATGCTTTTTTGGCGTTGACGTCATCCGGCCCTGCCTATGTGGCACTGGTGGCTGAGGCGATGGCTGATGGTGCAGTAGCGGCAGGCCTGCCGAGATCCTTGGCCCATCATCTTGCCCATCGCACCCTTGCTGGCACAGCCGCCTTGCTTAAGCAGCAGAAACTGCATCCTGCGGAGCTTAAAGACATGGTGACCTCTCCGGGTGGCACCACGATTGCCGCACTGCGCAAGCTTGAGCGGGCAGGGGTTCGTTCTGCTTTGATTGAGGCGGTTGTTGCAGCTGCTCAACGTAGCCGTGAACTGGCTTGAGTTAGGCCGCCATCTTTGTCGCTCCTAATAAGCCGCGGTAGAGCGTTTCCAGGTCATCGATGTTGCGGGTGATGGTGTATCGCTCCAGCACGCGCATACGGGCGCGGCGGCCCAGTTCGGCTGTTAGTACGGGCTGATCGCGGAGCACCGGCAGCAGGGTGCGTAATTGGCTGGTGACACCCTGTGTGCTTAAGACGATGCCTGCACCGCCATCCAACACTTCCCCATCAGCCCCGGCGTCTGTGGCCACGCAGGCTGTACCTGTTGCCATCGCCTCTAGTAGTGCCAGAGATAGACCTTCGACCAGGCTTGGCAGCATGAAGACTTCAGCGCATTGCAGTAGGGCCACCTTGGTATTGAGATCTGACTCATAGCCCCACCAGAGCACGTCGTTTTCTTTTGTTGGGGTTGAGTTGTTTTGCAGGGTCGAACGCAGAGGGCCATCGCCAACGATGACCAGTCGGCAGCCCTTGGTCTCTACCAGCCGCCAAGCGCGCAGCAGTGCCTCCACATTTTTTTCTGCTGCGATGCGTCCCATGTAGAGGAAAATTCGTTCATTCCCCACACGTCCAAGCACCTCTTGCTGCATTGGGTTGCTGCATTGGGGACTTGTTGGTGCCCAACATTCAGGATCGACTCCGTTGGGGATCACGGCGAGTCGTTGTTCCTGTACTCCAAGTTTGGTAAGAACCTCAGCTTGCAGCTCGGAGAAGACGATTACCTTGTCATAGCGAGCCAGGGCAGGGGCGTAGAGCTGATACGTGAGCTGTTGTGTGCCAGCCGTGAGGTGGCGCATGCCGCTATCAAATGGTGGGTGGAAAGTTGCCACTAATGGCACACCGATTTGCTCGCAGAGTTCTGGCAGCCGGAAGTCGAGGGGGGAAAGGGTGAGGCTGGCGTGGACGAGATCGGGTTGCAGCCTTTCTAATGATTCTCTGAGTTCTCGCTGCGCTCCAGGGAAGGGAATGGTGTAAACCTGTGACTTCACTAGGTATGGAAGGCTCACTTCTGGGTCATTGGCCAACAGTGCGCTCTCGCCGTTGCTAAGGCCGCCTGGAGTGTCGAAGTGAATAAAACTGGTCTGATGGCCGCGTTGTCTTAGGGCCTCAGTCGTATTGAGACCGTAGGTGACGTTGCCGCAGAACGGTGTTTTTTTGCCTAGCCAGGCAATGTGAGCCACCTGCTGCAATCCTCCTGCCGAATGTGAAAGCTAGCAGCGCTGCCAAGGGCGCTCTAATAAAGCTGCTACTAGGGCCAGTGCAGCAAGCAACCACAGCACTGGCACGAGCCCATAGCTGCTCACCAGAGCGCCAGCCAGCACAAGAGGCAGACTAAGGGTGATGTTGATGAGGTTGTTTTGTAGACCAAACACCTTGCCGCGCTGTGCTTCTGGCGTGTCTTCCTGGATGGTGGTCTGGGCTGGAATCGCTACAAGGGCTGCTCCCACGCCCAGCAAGCCGCATAGCAAAAGAGTTGGTCCCAGAGAACCAAGCACTCCCCCAAGCAGCACAAGGGTGCAGGCGATTGTGCCCAGGCCGGTTGCGCACAAGTTGCGGCGGTTGAAGCGGTGGCCGGTTTGGGCCATCACCACAGCCCCCAGGGCCATCCCAATCCCACTCATCGCCAAGATCATGCCGAAACCAGTTGGCCCCAAACCTTTGATCGAACCTGCCAAGGTGATCGCCAGCACGTACATGGCGGCTAGCAGGCTATAGATCACAACAAGGTGGAGCATGGCCCCTCGTACAGCAGCCTGTTGACGAAGCACCTGCAGACCATCGCCGATTTCCTGCCAGACACTTTCTCTAGAGCTTTCGCGGGGCTGCTCCTGCATCTGGATCGTGCTGAGGCTGATCGCTGCCATCCCGTAGCAGAACGGTAGGAGCAGAAATTCCCCTCCATTCAGTCCTAGGGAGAAGAAGGCTTGTTTGAGTAGACGCAGGATTGGATCTCCAAGGGCAAAGCCCACAATCGTGGCGCCCATGCTGGTTGCTTGATACAGGGAATTGGCAGCCAGGAGATGTTCCTTTGGCACCAGTTGAGGGATTGTTGCTTGCTCGGCTGGCGCGAAGAATTGGGTGAGAACTGACTCCAGAAAGGTCATCACCAGCAGTGCCCAGTACCCCCAGCTCAGACCCAGCCAATGCGGACCTGGCAAGAGACAAACTGGGGCCAAGAGCACCAGCAGAGCACGCAGCGCGTTGGAGGCCACCATCACGCGACGTTTCGGCCAGCGATCAGCCCAGACACCCGCCACGGTTCCCAGCAACATTGCTGGAATGGTGTTGGCGACATAAATGCCTGTAGCAAGCAGGGTGATCTTTTGGGCGCGGGTTTCGAAATCCATCCGAATCGCCGCCGCCACCTCTGCAAGCGCTTCATTGCTTTGAGGGGTACTGCTCACCCAGTACTGGGCAATCAGGTACACCATCAAAACGATGTAGAACTTGTCGGCCAGTTGGGAGAAGATCTGACCGATCCACAGCCGGCGAAAGCCATCCAGCTTGATCACCGCTGCCAATCCGCGGCGTCCTTCTGGATTCGAGCCGGTTGGGAGGGCCGGTTCGGGGCTGTTTAGAGTTGGACCGCTCAAGATGCTTGTGGTGCCGCGGTTATGTTCGCCCATCGCCTGAGCTGATGATGGCCTTGCGCAACATCCCTAGAGCTCGCATATGATGTGGCAGATGGGTGCGGGTCCAGCACTCCACTACCGCGAGCAAGCGCAGCCACACCTCTGGCGGACCCATCAGCTCTCCATCGCGTCGCATGGGCAGGTCAGGGCGAAGCAGCCGCTGCAATAGGGCTAGCTCTGAGGGATTCAGTTGCAGTGCTGCGCCGGGTAGGGCGCCGATTGCAAAACCCTCTTCTGGCATCAAACTGCAGCGCCATTCCCATTGGCCCAGGGGTGGCTCCAGCGCTGTGCCGTTGCGACAGCATTCCTGTACTGGTAGGCCATAGCCGCCTAGAGCAAGCAAATGCACGCACGCCTGCACGCTGCAGGCCAGGGTTGTGTTTGGCTGCGCTGGCTGGGCTTGGCTGAGGGCCTCGAGTCGTTCGAGATGCATCAGCAGTGTGTTGAGCAGTCCAGGTAGAGGATCGTTGCCTGCTACCAACATCAGGCTGAGTTCTGCAAGGGCCTGGGCAGCTGCCAGTGTCTCTAGCTGCTTCCCCACACTGTTAAAGCTGCGCAATACCTTGAGTTGCCGCACCCTTGCTAGACCTCGGCGTCCTGCGACTTGCAGCTCCAGCAAGCTGAGTGGCACTGCTGCCGCAAGGCTGCTGCGTGGTCGTCGCGCCCCAGGTACGGCAAGACGGGTCACTCCTTCTTGATCGCTGAGCAGAGTGAGAAGTCGATCATGTTCCCCGAGCGGTCCCACCTTCAAAGAGAGGCCGTTGAGGCGTCGTTCTCCACTCACGTTTGGCCACGGCGTAGTGCCTGCATGAGAGCTGGGCCTTGGCTGGTGCCAAGACGGGTTGCGCCTGCTTCCACCATGTCGAGGGCTTGATCGAGAGTGTGTAACCCCCCGGCTGCTTTGATTCCGCAACGGCCACGAGCCAGGTTTGTTAGCAGACGAATATCAGCTGCCGTTACTGCTGGGCCGAAACCATTCCCACTTTGCAGACCGCTGACGTCAGCATCGATGGCGGCGTCGACGGCCAAGTTCAGGCGATCCGCCGGCAGGCGGGCCATGTTGAGGATGACGTGGACAGGCAGCCCTAGTGCACAGATCTCGGCGAGTTCTTCGGCAAAGAGTTCTGCTCTTCCTTGGCTGAGGGTCCAGAAGTCTGGAACCACATCGAGCTCTTCAGCTCCATGATCGGCGGCCCATTCCGCTTCGGCTTGTTTGAGCGTGCTTGGTATGGCACCGAAGGGAAAAGCGATTACGGCAATCAGCCGCGTTGGACCTGGTGGACCGAGTCGTTCGCGCGCCGCCTGCAGGCGATTGAGGTTGGTGCATACACCTGCAAAGCCGAAGTGGCGTGCGGCATCACAGGTCTGCTGCAGGACGTCTTGATCAAGGTGAGGATCGAGCAGTGCCTGATTGATCAGTGGTGCTAGATCCGGTAATTCACGCTGCTGGGAGGGTCCAGGCATCAAGATTGCCCACGCTTAATCGCGAGCCTGTATAACCCCGTAGCCGCCATGGTTACGTCGGTAGATCACCTGCAATTGGCCACTTTCTTGTTCGCGGAAAAGGTAGAAGTCGTGGTCGATCAGGTCTAGTTGATACCGGGCTTGTTCGACGCTCATTGGCGGCATGGCGAAGTATTTGCGCCTAACGCCTGGGCTGGGGAGGTGGGCCTCCTTGCCATCGAGTAGTGAACCGTCGATCGGGGCTTCATCGATCACCGCTTCAGTGGTTGGCGTTGACGAGGCTCGATGCCCGGGGCTGTGGTGGTGATCGCTGTGGCGTTCCTTGTAGCGGCGTAGTTGACGGCAGAGTTTGCTGGCTACCAGATCAATGCTGGCGTAAAGGTTTTCACTGCGTTCTTGAGCGCGGATCACCGTGCCGTTAGCAAAAACGGTGACCTCGGCAGTTTGTTGAGGCACGCTCGGGTTTCGGGCGACTGAAAGGTGCACATCAGCTTCCTTCACCATGTCTTCGAAATGTTGAATCGCCCGTTCCAGTTTCGATTGTGTGTATTCGCGTAGGGCAGGCGTTAGTTCAAGATTGCGACCATGGATCAGCAGCTTCATGGCATCCCTCCGGTGCCGATTGATATCGGCAAGTTAGGTACTACCTCTACATCGGCACAATCCCAATCGACTTTTCTGTTTGAGTGCAGTGAGCCAGTGCCCTTCGAGATGGCTTGGCTTTGGCAGCAGCAGTGGCAGCAACAGTTGTTTGCCAACCCCCTTGCTCCGCAGGCGGTTTGGCTGTTGCAGCATCAGGCTTGCTACACCCTCGGTCGCGGTGCAAGCGAGGCCAATCTGCTTTTTGATGTCAACAATCCACCTGCTGCGTTGCATCGCATTGATCGGGGTGGTGAGGTGACTCACCATTTACCTGGGCAGTTGGTGGTCTATCCCGTGTTGGATCTTCGGCGCTATCAAACGGATCTGCATTGGTATCTGCGTCAGCTTGAGCAGGTATTGATTGATGTTTTGGCTGTTTTGGGATTGGCAGGTGAGCGCTTGCAGGGTCTCACCGGGCTATGGCTGGAAGGTCGCAAGGTGGCTGCGATTGGCGTGGGGTGTCGTCGCTGGATTACTCAACATGGATTGGCTCTCAACGTGGATTGTGATCTTGAGAGCTTTTCCGCCGTTGTCCCCTGCGGCCTGGTCGGTCACCCGGTGGGTCGGCTGAATCAATGGATCCCTGGGCTCACGATGGCGGAGGTGCAACCTCTGATGCGTCAGAGCCTGAGTGACCGTTTCGGTTTGGTATGGCAGATCCCAGAGCCTCTAGCCAAGCCAGGGGCATTTGCGTCCGATGCATAGCGCTCTTAGCCCTGTTTGCATTGAAGATGTCAGATGAGGTAGCAGCAGGTAGAAGGTTGAAAGACCACAACCATGAGGGTTCTCTCGCTAAGGCGGTTTGGCGCCCTTCTCCACATGAAGAAGATGGATTAGCACATCAGGGTCATGTCGCCCAGATGGGCCGCGTGGATCAGATCTGGCTTTGGTTGGCGCAGAAGCATGGCCAAATCCTGGCGGTTGATGCTCCTCATGCGACTCATCCTGAACGCTTTCGCTATGGAGAGCTTGCTGAGCAGATCGCTTTGGCTGCTGCTGCGTTCAGCCATCTCGGCATCGGCGCTGGAGATGTGGTGGCGTTTTTTGCTGAAAACAGCCCCCGTTGGTTGATTGCGGATCAAGGTTTGATGCGCACTGGTGCTGCTAATGCGGTACGAGGAGCGACTGCTCCATTGGAAGAGCTGCGCTACATCCTCGCGGATTCAAGAGCTGTTGCCTTGGTTGTACAGAACGCCGAGTTGTGGCACAAGCTTGCCCTTACCGATGAGCAGCGCAGGCCTTTGCGCTTGGTTTTACAGCTTGAAGGTGAGCCCGCTGATGGCGTGATGGGGTGGCAGGAACTGCTTGCTGCAGGAGCGGGTCAGCCTGCACCAGATCCGTTGAAGGATCGCGATTCCGGCTCAGCGGCAACAGTGACGGCCACGATTCTCTACACCTCTGGAACAACAGGGCAGCCAAAGGGTGTGCCCCTTAGCCACGCCAACCTCCTCCATCAGATGAGGTGCTTGGCTTGTGTCGCTTTCCCCTCTCCGGGTGCGCCGGTGTTGAGTGTGTTGCCGATTTGGCATGCCTACGAACGCAGCGCGGAGTATTACTTCTTTTCGTGTGCATGTACCCAGAGCTACACCACGATCAAGCAATTGAAGCGGGATCTGCCGCGGGTTAGACCGATCGTGATGGCGACGGTGCCGCGGCTTTGGGAGGCGATTCAGGCGGGCTTTGATGAAGCGGTTAAGGGTATGCCAACAGGACGGCAACGCTTGCTGCGGATGGCCCTTGCCAACAGTGGCTCACAACGAAAGGCTTGGCGTCGGTCTCGAAATCTGCTGCTGGAGCCGCTGCCTTTGACCACCCGTACGCTGGCTTTGCTGGAGGCAACGCTGCGCTGGCCTTTGCATGGTCTGGCGGGTGCTCTGCTCTGGCCCAAGGTGCTGAATCAGCTCTGTGGGGGGCGGCTACGTTTTCCCATTAATGGTGGTGGAGCGATTGCCCCCCATGTGGATGCCTTCTTTGAGGCGGTTGGGCTGGAGCTGTTGGTGGGCTACGGCCTCACTGAGACAAGCCCAGTCGTCAGTTGCCGAAGGCCTTGGCGCAACATTCGTGGCAGTTCAGGACCGCCTCTTCCTGAGACTGAGTTTCGGATCGTGGACCCTGAAAGCGGCGTGGACTTGATGTTCCGTCAACGTGGCCGTGTGTTGGTACGGGGGCCTCAAGTGATGGCGGGTTACTTGAGGAAACCAGAGGCCACAGCCAAGGTGCTTGATGGGCAGGGTTGGTTCGATACCGGTGATTTGGGAATGCTGTTGCCCGATGGCTCCTTGGTGCTGACTGGTCGCGCTAAAGACACGATCGTGCTCAGTAGTGGCGAGAACATCGAGCCTGGTCCGTTGGAGGCGGCATTGGTGGCGAGTCCACTGTTGGAACAGGTGATGCTTGTGGGCCAGGACGAGCGGCAGCTTGCTGCACTGGTGGTGCCCAGGGAGGAGGAAATGCTGGCTTGGGCAGAGGATCAGGGATTGTTGATGCAGACTGGCCTGAGTGGATCTCCTGGGGATGAGGCGTTGCGGCGCTTGCTGCGCGGCGAACTCAATCGATTGCTGGCTCAGCGCTCAGGGTCTCGGGCGGATGAACGCTTGGCGGGTGTCGCCCTGGTGGAGGCGTTCACGATCGAGAACGGTTTGCTGACTCAGACTCTCAAGCAGCGGCGCGATCGGATCACGCTCCGAGATGGGGCATTGATTGCCGCCCTTTATGGTCGCAGTTGATTTTGTTTTCAGCCGGCAGTTGACCTCATGGTCACAGGCTGAGACCCTTAGCCCTTACTCATCACTTTCATGTCCGAAGGCACGACCCTGTCGATTAAGCGCTCGATTACCGTTCGCGCGGTAGTTACACCAAATTGGAAGGAGGAGGCTGAGCGTGAGCTCAGCAACGCCATTGCCACCACCGATCAGCAGTTGGCCCAGTTGGAGCAGGAAGGTCAGCAGGTGGTTGATGAGGTGCGTCGCCAGAGTGCTAATCCCCTCGACTCACGCGTGCAGGAGCAGGTGGCCCAGGTGCAGCAACAGGTAGCTGGCAAGCGCAGTGAGTTGGAGGAACAGAAGCGCAACCTGCTTCAGCAGCAGGCGCAGGTGCGCGAACTAGAGATGGAGCAGATTGTTGAGCAGGGTCAGATTGAAAGCTTTTGTGACCTGAGCGTGGGTGACAACCTGGTGAAGAAGATGCAGGTGTCTGTGGTTGTACGCGACGGTGTTGTGGAGGAGATAGAGGGGGCCTGACCTCCTTTGAAATTGGGCTTAGGTGTTGAAAATAATGTTAGATACAAACTTTGGAGTTAACGCAAGCCCCCTTTGCCTTAGGCCATAGGTCTTTGGATTGGATTTTTTTTAGATACGTCTTGTCTGAATTCTGATGATTTAATGCCTAAGAGCTACTTCAATGAACGCCTCATAATTGAGAGGCGTTCATTAATTGCTAATGCGCATCGGCAATATATTAATCTAAGGATTAAAAGTCTGATAAAATTATTGATGCCTTCGGGCATATCTGATGATGGGCGGATGTTATTTTTGCGAAGTATATTTTAGGAAATGCGTCGAATTTTGCTCCGTGCTGGCTACACATTTCATATCATTTGGCGTCTGGGTACAGTGCAAGTATGTTGCAGGAAATACTGAGGACTCTCAGATAGAGATCTGGAGAACATGCTAATGCTTAGCCAATGTGGTTTACAAGCTCGGCAGCTTGGCTAGGTTCTCAATGTATGCATGAGTAGTTTATTGTTAGCAACTAGCAGTTGATTGTTGATGCCATGAGAAGGATACGTCAGAGGCTTTACAGACAGGTTGTCGACACTGGCCCTAAGCAAAGGACGTCTGCGTTTAATAGAATTATAGCTGCTGCAATTATAATATCAATCTTCTTTTCCATTGTTGCTACTGAGGAGGCTATTCAGGCAAAGTATGGAGACCATTTGATCCGATTAGACTGGATAATCGCAATTCTATTCTGTATTGAATATTGCATTAGGCTATGGGTTTCGCCTCTAGATGGCAGGTATGGGAAAGGAATTAGGGGAATTGTTAATTATGTGTTGTCGCCATTGGCAATGATTGATGTGATCGCTATATTGCCTACTTTCCTAGGAATAATCAGTCCAGAGCTCTATACCTTAAGAGTTTTTCGACTTGTAAGAATTGGCAAGATAGGGAGGTCTAGGAGGTTTAAAGAAGGTTTGTATTATTTTAATCAGGCAATCAAGTCAAAGACTCAAGAACTACAGATATCAGCAACCTATACCCTCATGTTGGTGCTATTAAGTAGTACCTTTATGTATCTGACTGAGTCAAAGGTACAGCCTGAATTATTTGGATCAATACCTCGATGCATCTGGTGGGCGATAATGACAGTGACAACAGTTGGTTATGGAGATGCCATCCCTGTGACTGGGCTTGGCAAGGTGATTGCGTCTGCAACAGCATTGATGGGTATCGGTGTCATCGCGATACCAGTAGGAATTCTTGCTGCTGGTTTTAGCGAATCATTCAGGAAGAAGAGAATTGAGAATGAGCAGACAGTTCAGTAACAGGATTTAGTTGATTCCGCAGGTCAATGATGCTAAGAATGTGCATAAATTACTTGCATATGACTTCATCATTGCCAGCATTTAATACCTTATCTCTTTGCTTAATGCTCGCAAGATCATTGGATTTATTGTGAAAATAAGCTTGTTTTGGCTTATAAAGATTGACAGCTTGATTATTCTCTCTAGGGGATATAGAGCCCGCTAATTCCCCTGCTGAGCGAACAACTATGATGGCGATAAAAGGAGATTCATAAAGAAGAGACTTGTCTTCAAGGTTGAAAATAAACAAGTTGGGGAAGGTTTGTAACTCTACAGCTAATAACAGGCATATTTGCGATGCAGCTATGTGATTTGGTTTGCACAATGAAGCATTTTGTACTCCTTGGGCTCAGTAGATGCATGATAGGGGTGTTTTTTGAAAGTCTGTATTTTAAATGTACTTTATGATCAAATTCCAAGCTTCCTTTTAGGTAAGGTTGCTATCGCTTAAGTATTGGCTTTATAGGTTCTTTTTTGCTTGTCTTAATCAAGCCTCTTTTCTTAAATAGGAGAGCTTATATTGAGTATGCTTGGTCTTGCCAGGAAACTGATGCTCCTGAAAAATCGGAAGGCGACTATTCTTTACTTGCTATTTTTATGCTGCGTAGTTGTTTCAGCTCCGTGGGTGATGAATAGAACAAATAATCTCGAAGAAGGCCGCAGCTGGAGATTGTCTAGAAAATATCAATTAAAAGAAGACCGTGCATCAGAGATAGATAGCCTCTTAAACGGAGAAGTTTCAAATAGCAATATCCATAAGTTGCTTAGAATGGATCCCCCACCTTTGATCTTTGCCCAATCACTTGTTCTTCTGAATTTAAAAATAAAGTAACTAATATTACGGCAATCAGAAAGCCTGAGATGAGAACTGAGTTCCAGCTATATTTTTTCTCCCATAAGCTAAGTGCCCAGGGGTGTCTTCTGGTTAAGTGGCGAATCAGTCTTATCAGCATTTAAGCTTTGGCAAGAATGACCAATTGTTTTTGAGCTTAGCAAGCTAGACTCTTGCGATCCTCGCCGTTACACTCTAGCATTTCTATCATGCTGTGCATTAACGACTTATTCTTGTGTCTAATCTAACTGAGCAAACAGGTTCTAGAGCTTTTAAAAATATAGCTAGTAGCATTAAAAGGTAGATTTGTGACAGCTTTCATATGGCCACTAATTTTACATCTGATTGCATAGATTCTTGCGCGATTGGCTTGAGATGATGATTGTTGGCTATCTCCAGCAGTCAACTTATGCAGTACATCTCCGGCGATCCAGGAGCATAATTCTATTAGGTTGACAAATAAAAACTTCGCCCCCAGCGGTGGCGCTGAAACATTGCATTAATATAATACTAGAAATCCCTGCAGCCTTTCTGAATCAATCAGCTTTTGGAGAATGATGTGTTCATTCTTGCATGGCTTTTGAGTATTTGCCTATCCCTAATGCTCGTTCGCAATCCATGATTCTGTCGAATGCATCACCGATAGCGTAATCAGTTTTCTCGCCCTGCTCTTCCAGTTTCTTGATTTTTTTCTCTAGTTCAAGCAGAGGGTTTTGCGCCTTGATGCTTTCAGTGAGGCCATGACTTTTGGCTTCAGGCTCTAAGGCAGCATGATTGAAAAGGATCGATCCATCTGATTGCAGATATAACGTTGCCAATTGTTCCAGAACCTTTGTGTATTTTTCACCCTTCTGCTTACAGCGTGATCTGAATGCATCCAGCAAATCGGGATGAAAGTTTGCCGAGAATTGCCCTGCTCTCACGATCGACTTACTCTGTATGGGCAAATTTAACAGGCTTGCCTATACATAGCGGCTCTTTTGTATAGGCGAGGCTGCCGCGAGGGATCCTTCGCTTTAAAATTTTGATTGATCAACCTCAGCCAACTCCTGATATTTGCCTTAGGAACGTTGCAACGAGGTTTGAGCACCCCTCAAAATTCAAGTCGAGGACAGGACTATCGCAACTCACGACATTTTCATGCCTGCTCTGAGCTCAACGATGACGGAGGGCAAGATCGTTGAGTGGCTTAAGCAACCTGGCGACAAGGTTGGGCGTGGTGAGTCGGTGCTTGTGGTGGAGTCAGATAAAGCGGATATGGATGTGGAGTCATTTCAAGATGGCTACTTGGCCGCGGTCTTGATGCCTGCTGGTTGTTCGGCTCCAGTGGGCGAAACGATTGGTTTGATCGTTGAAAGTGAGGCCGAAATCGCGGCTGTTCAGGCCAATGCCCCTGCTGCGCCAGCGTCTGATCCTGCCCCTCTCAAGACTGCTGCAAAAGTTGTCGATGACCCTGCCCCAGCATCTACTCCAGCGCCCGTCGTGGAGAGTCCCCCCGTTGCTGCTCCGCCGCCTGTTGCCAGCCAAGCAGTAGACACTGACAAACGCATCGTTGCTTCACCGCGGGCTAAAAAACTTGCTGCGCAGATGGGTGTTGATCTGGCCAAGTTGAGGGGTAGCGGACCCCATGGCCGTATCCAGGCTGAAGACGTGCAGCTGGCTGCAGGTCAGCCGATCAGTGTGCCTCAGCTTGCTGAAGGAAACGCTTCTTTCGCAACGACGCATGCAACTTCTGCAGGCGTTGCTCATGCAGTGTCATCTCCTGTAGGTCAGAGCTTTGGGGCCCCGGGAGAAACCGCAGCCTTCAACAACCTCCAACAAGCGGTCAACCGCAATATGGAGGCCAGTTTGGCCTTCCCCTGCTTCAGGGTTGGCTACACGATCACGACTGATCAGTTGGATGCTTTTTACAAGCAGGTGAAGCCTAAGGGCGTCACGATGACAGCCCTTCTGGCCAAAGCCGTGGCCTTGACGCTAGTGCGTCATCCCCAGGTGAATGCTGCTTACAGCACCGCTGGGATGGTGTATCCAGAGCAGGTGAATGTTGCTGTTGCAGTGGCGATGGACGATGGCGGTCTGATTACACCGGTTTTGCAGAATGCTGATCGCACCGATCTCTATGAGATGTCGCGGCAGTGGGCAGATCTTGTGAAGCGGTCACGCAGCAAGCAGTTGCAACCCGAGGAATACAGCACTGGTACTTTCACCCTTTCCAATCTGGGCATGTTTGGCGTGGACCGCTTTGATGCAATCTTGCCCCCTGGCACTGGCGCAATTTTGGCGGTAGCTGCATCGCGGCCTGCTGTGGTGGCTGGAAAGGATGGCTCGATTGCGGTCAAGCGCCAGATGCAGGTGAACCTCACTGCCGACCATCGCGTGATTTATGGCGCCGATGGGGCCGCCTTCCTCAAGGATCTGGCAGAGCTGATTGAGACGCGGGTAGAGAGTTTGGCGCTCTAAACAGGATTCAGATCCAGGTTTGACAATCTTTTGCCGCTCGCCAAAAAGTGATAGCGAGCGGCCTTGATTTCATTCAGGACGCCTAACCACACCAAGTAGAGGGTTCTTGACTGGACCGGCGACCCCGTAGGTCACCACGAATCCTTGACCACCAGCAAAGGTCGATGTTCGACCTAAATAGCTCTTGTTGATGACGGCATTTTCGTCGTACCAGTTGTTCGCACTCCAGATATTGCCGGCATCATCGATAATTACATCGGTGTTCATTTGAATAACACCACTCTGATAATCATGAATCACATCACCTGTCGTTTTACCTTCAGGGCAATTTGATGTATTGGCTCCACAGATATGCATCAAACTGCTACCAAAAAGATTTGCAACCCATACATTGTCATTGCCATCGATGCTTACACCCCAGGGAATATAGACATCTCCTTTTGCAATGTCTGATTTGATCATCTTCAAATCAGGTGAGATCAGTGCAATCATTCCAGAGCTTGTTTGCTGCGGATTTGCTTTTGCATATTCAAGCCCTTGCATGAATTCCTGCATGATTGTTGTTGGGCGTGGAGGTGCCTTGCTGACCCCAGGAGGTAAAACTAGCGTTGCTGAATCAGTTTGCTGGGCGACCCAAGCATTGCCTTTGGAATCGATTGCCACACCTCTTGCTCCTAAAGCGATATCAATTGTTTTCACTGCCTCAGGGTTTTCTCCAGGGAAGATGGTGAGTTTATTGTTGTAGCTGCTGGTTACCCAGACTCTATTTTGCTGGTCAACAGCAATGCCGAAAGGAGCTTGTAATCCTTTGATTGTTAATCGCTCGCCATTCTTATAGTCACCATCGGGGAAACGAATCATGTGATCCTTGGTGTTATCTGCAATCCATACATCTCCATTCGCGGCGGTTGTTACTGCTTGCAGTTGGCCGATCTCGCCATCAACAGTCGCCGGTCCAACTGGTTTGCCATCTTCAAGATCAAAGACCCCGATCTTGTTGTTAAAAGTGCCTACCCAGGCATAATTTTTCGAGACTCCTGTTCCCCAGCCCACGCCATTTAGCCCTTGTCCGTTATATCCCTGAGGTGATGGGGAGAGCGCTTCTCCGCTGGAGTTGAACTTGGTGAGCCCTCCTCCAATGGAGTTGATGACACCAGATTGGGAACCAGGCATCCAGTTGGCACCACTCCACATATTGGCGTTGTCGTCAAACATCATTTTCCCGAGTGCCATGGCGCCGCCACCCTCTAGACGGATCGAGAGTGAAAAACTCTCCGGTTCAAATAACAGGTAGGGAAGGGTTGCGCCTTCTCGAATTTGTTCTGCCTTGTTGAGTGGATATTGGTGAGTGAACAGTTTGTAGAGCTCACTGGCTTTTGCCCACGGCTCTTTGGCGATAGAAATCAGTGCGTTGAGGCTGTTATCTGAATTGGTTAGATTGAGTAACTGACTACAGCCATCGGCTGTATTGCTATTGCCACAAAGGGCCAATAGGTTGGAAAGAACGTTGAGACGAACCATCGTCTCGGAGTTGGGCAGGTTTAAGCCATTCAGAAGTGTTTCGCCATATTTGCCATTGCTTGTATTGACTAGGTGCCTTACATGCCCCGAACCAATGGCTAAAGCTGTTTTGCTGCCACTGATCTTATTTCCGTTGATCAGTTGAGCATTGGGCCACACTGATCCCACGGATGTCAGTTCGTTGATGACGACAGACTTGTTGGAATTGGAGTCAAGAACACTGAGCATTTTCAAGTTGTCAGTATCTTGTCCATCGATACTTCCTCCTTCGGAAATTAAATAACTAACCTTATCCTTATTGCTGGGTATGGACAATTTGAACGCCCCATCTTTAGAAGTTTTGGTCTCAACGATTTTCTTCGCTCCATCCTTGGCGGAAGACTGCCAGAGCAAAACCTTGGCTTCACTGACGGGCTTTCCTAATACTGAAACCCTCCCTGAGAAGCTTGACGCATTACCCGTGATGCTGGAGACATCGCAGGAGGCAAGCAAGACCGACAGCGAGCCCAGCAATGCACCTCCAAGGATGGGAAAGGAAATGGGTTTCATCGCTACAGATCGTTCTGTTGGTTCTTCTAGTTGTAGTACGTAAGTAGTGCAAGCTCTTCAGTTCTCGGTGTTACGTCATAGACCTGTGAAAGTGCCGTTTGCTTCCTTGCGTGCATCCTGAAGAAAACGATTCCAAGACGACTTGAGCTTTTTCCAGAAACTTCTTGGGCATCCACTCCTCCGCAAAAAGGTTGACGATGAGCGGCTGCCCAGTGTTCAGGCTTTGCCGATCCTTTCTTCGGACGCCTTGTCGTCAGTGGCTTATGCCACTGAAGCTGCACTTGGTGTTCTGATTCTTGGCGGCAGCGGTGCCCTTGGCCTTTCTGTGCCGATCACCCTGGCGATTATTGCTCTGGTTGCCATCGTTGTGCTCTCCTACCGCCAGGCGATTGAGGCTTATCCGAAAGGGGGCGGCTCCTACGTCGTGGCACGCGACAACCTTGGCCGCAACGTTGGTTTGATTGCCGCGGCGGCATTGCTGATCGATTACACCCTTACCGCGGGGGTGAGTCTCATGGCTGGCACTCAGGCTCTCTCCTCCCTAGTGCCATCGATGCTCGATCACGAGGTTTCGCTCGCCTTGCTTTTGTTGGCTTTGATTGGCTGGGCCAATCTGCGGGGCCTCAAAGAGACTGGACGTCTTTTTTCTTTGCCCACCTATGCCTTTGTGGTGATGGTGGCTTTGTTGATCCTTGCCGGCTTGAAGGATCTGATTTTTGAGCATGGCTTCGTGCCGGATATGCCACCAGCTGTGCAAGCCGTTCAGCCGTTGGGGTGGTTTTTGATCCTGCGGGCCTTCAGCTCAGGTTGTTCAGCGATGACTGGTATTGAGTCCATTGCCAATGGCGTGAAGGTTTTTCAGGAACCTGCGGTGGTCAATGCCCGACGCACGTTGTTGGTGATGGGTGTGTTGCTCGCAGCCATGTTTTTGGCGGTTAGTGGGCTGGGTTACATGTATGGCATCGCTCCGAATGATCGGGTCACTGTGTTGGCTCAAATCGGTTCGCGGGCTTTTGGTTCGGGCAGTGTTCTGCTTTGGGCTCTGCAGCTTTCCACTCTCTTGATCCTTGTTTTGGCGGCCAACACCGCCTTTGCAGGTTTCCCTCGTTTAGCGGCGATGTTGGCAGAAGATCATTGCCTGCCACGGCAGTTGAGCTGGATTGGTGATCGCTTGGTCTACCAGAACGGTATTGGCGTTCTTTTGCTGGTCACGGCGCTGATCATCGTGATCTGCAAAGGCGATACCACTGTTGCTGTGAACCTTTATGCCCTGGGGGTCTTCACTGCCTTCACACTTTCTCAGCTGGGATTGGTCCGTCGTTGGTGGCGTTTGCGGGGGAATGGTTGGCAGGGCCGACTGTTGATGAATGCTCTTGGTGCAGTCACCACTTTTGTGGTGCTTGTGGTGATCGTGGTGAGCAAATTCCAGGAGGGTGCCTGGACTGTGGTGATTGCCATCCCTGCATTGGTATGGGGTCTGGCGCAGATTCGACGCCGCTATCGAAAGGCTTATGCAGCGCTCGCTTTGGAGCCTGACTTTGGCCCATTGCAGGTGGAGCCTCGCCAACCTCCTTTGGGGAATCACTGCATCGTTTGGATTCCGGGTTTGTGGCGTGCCTCCATGGAAGCGTTGCGTTATGGATGTTCCATTGCTGATTCCGTGACGGCTGTCTTTGTGCTCGGCGATGATGATGATCCAGACGCAATTCGTACCGCCTGGGACAGACTTGTTGGCGATCATCCCGGTGAACTCGAGCTCCGCCTTTTGGAGAGTCACTTTAGTTCGGTGATTGATCCTTTTTGTGATTATGTCGTAGAGCAGGAAGAGCTTCATCCGGAGCGCACGACCACTGTGGTGATGGCGCTAGTGATCACTCGCGATTGGCTCGATCAGACGCTTCTCAATCAGAGGGCTGTCTATTTGTTTAAGGCCCTGTCTGGCGACTACAGCCGAGTCTTTTGCGTGGTGCGGTATTACCTAGCGGGATAGTCGATCAGCGACTTCGTTTGGGTTGACAACCTTTCTCTACACACTTTGACGTTTCAGCTTGAGAGAGGGCGTAGGGGGCTTTTCTTTTGGCAAAACATCATCACATTGCTGCTATCTATTCGCTCCTGTAGCAGGCCTGAGGCTCAAATGAGGGCACCACAATTGCACTTGCCATCCATGGATCATGAGAAGGCAACTAGAGTTGGATGGGCGACTGAGGTGTTCTAAATGTCAGAATTGAGTTGACGTAGAGCAACACACTCAAGCAAGCATTAAAGATCTCTCATTCGACCCATTACACATCTCCCTTGCATACAACTCTTCTTCAACGATCCCTCTTTTGTGCAACTGAATAGGCCATTGGTTGATGTTTCTCTCTTGAGAGATTCATTCCTGCAGAAAAAAGTCCCCTAAGTCCCCTTTGGTGTTTGCATGACTTCATCACTAATCCGTTGCCACTTGCCAAGATTGATGTAGGTTTTCTTCTCGCAATCTTCAGGGAATCTTGACATGCAGGGATCAAATGCATAGCCATCCTTGTCAACATAAACCCCAGCATCCCCAGGACTCCATGGAGAGTAGTAATCATAGTTATTGGTGATACCTTTGCTGGGCTGTGATTTAATTGATTGAGGCAAGGATGCAGCGAGAATGAAAAGAAAACAAGCAGTGAAGAGATTTATGCCTTTAGTCATTTTTCATGGTGTGCTATTAAAAAATACTAGATTAAAGGGTGTAACTAGTCAGGCGATGCAATTGATCCTGTCAATGCCCATGTCTATGCAAAAATTTTAAACTCTGTATTGCCGCCCACAATTGTATTGCCTATCAATAGTGAGCGCAGATGGGAAAGAGTTGAGTGTGCAATATTCAACTTGACGGTTTGTTTCTACAAGCGATCTGATGCAATTAATGACAAAATGTCATTTCCTGTCAGGGTCATAGGTAAAGATTAATTTCATCAAGATCATGATTTTGAATTGATATTCAGATGTAGTCCTCCAGAAATAGTTGAATACACCCATGAATTGCGTCTTGGGACGCACATGTTTTTGCTTAAACCCAACAGAGGCAGGCTTTTGCATGATTTTTGCGAGAGAAAACTTCGAGCTTTCAATCAATAGTTTTCACCCTATTCACTTTAATCTGCCAGCATCAAGTGCATGGTGCCGCAATGTGCGATGAGGATGATGCTGAACGCTCT
Source organism: Prochlorococcus marinus str. MIT 9313 (assembly GCF_000011485.1). Lineage (NCBI taxonomy): Bacteria > Bacillati > Cyanobacteriota > Cyanophyceae > Synechococcales > Prochlorococcaceae > Prochlorococcus > Prochlorococcus marinus. The sequence goes on from NC_005071.1 coordinate 257,391, forward strand.
CAGCAGAGAAGATTGAAAACCTATGCTGATTTCCTGGAGATTTGCTTTGGTTTCCTCCCACCCTTTTGGCAAGGGCTGCTGATCTGACGCTTTGCTCTGGTGGATGCTCTTCCCTGCTCGAGCATTAAAATGGATATGAATGAACAGCGGACCAAAAAATTGGTGGTTTGTGAACCCAGAACTTTCTGAACGGTTTTTTGAACGTCACTCATAAAGCAAGACTTCACGAATGGTTCTAGACCCAAGAGATTCTCTGCTCAGTTCTTATGACTATCCGCTTGATCCTGAGCGCATAGCTCAGCTGCCGGTGGAGCCAAGACATTCGGCGCGGCTTTTGATTGTGCAGCCATTGGGGATGAAGCCTCCCATCGCTCGACATGCCGAGGTTTGGGATTGGCAGGAGGAATTGCGCGCTGGTGACCTGCTTGTCATCAATGACACTCGCGTTCTTAAGGCTCGGCTGCGGGTGCGGCGATCAGGTGGTGGATTGGCTGAGTTGTTGGTGCTTGAGCCGCGTGGTGAGGGTTGCTGGCTGTGTTTGGGCCGGCCTGCTAAACGTTTGCGTCCAGGTGATCAGCTTTGGCTCGAGGCTCTAGGCGAGGAGCCCATTGCTTTGCAGGTGATCAGCAAAGACAGCGCTAGTGGCGGACGGGTTGTGCAGTTCCCGAGCCATTACGCCAATGCCGAGCAGCTTGAGTTGCTGCTTGAGCGCTACGGCGAAGTGCCATTGCCGCCTTATATCCAACGTCATGATCCAAGTGATAGCGAGCGTTATCAGACCCGTTATGCATCTCGCCCCGGCGCCGTTGCGGCGCCAACGGCGGGGCTTCATCTCAGTGATGAGTTATTGGAGGCTCTCAAGCAGCGGGGAGTGATGCTGACCAGTGTCACCTTGCATGTGGGCTTAGGCACGTTTCGACCTGTTGAAACTGAGGATCTGAGCCATTTGCAGCTTCACAGCGAGTGGGTGGAGGTGCGCGACGACGTTGTTGAGGCGGTGATGGCTTGTCGAGCACGAGCAGGCCGGGTGATTGCTGTGGGAACCACCAGCGTCAGGGCCCTTGAAGGTGCTGCTTTGGCAGGTGGCGGATTCCTGCAGTCGTTTTGTGGACCAGTGGATTTGGTGATTCAGCCGGGTTATCGCTTTGCTGTGGTGGATGGACTGCTCACCAACTTCCATTTGCCCAAAAGCTCTCTATTGCTGTTGGTGAGTGCCATGGTTGGTCGTGAACGGCTGCTGGCGCTCTATGCCGAGGCCATTGAGCACCAATATCGCTTTTTCTCTTATGGCGATGCGATGTGGATTGATCCAGAGGCGGTGTTGCCAGCGGCCCGCCCCTGTTGATCAGTTATCAGTTTCTAGCTGGAGGCGATTTAGGCAGCTACAGGGGCCTGAATGATGCCTGTGGGCACACTCTCAAACATCACTGAAGAGAGATAACGCTCGGCCATGTCTGGCAGCACGACCACGATGGTTTTGCCCGCAAATTCGGGTTGTTCTGCCAGACGAATAGCCGCTGCAACTGCCGCACCACTGGAGATGCCCACCAGTAGACCTTCTTCATTTGCCAAGCGCAGGGCCATGGCGATGGATTCATCATTGCTGACCTGCTCCACACGATCCACTAAAGAAAGATCGAGGTTTTTGGGAATGAAGCCGGCTCCAATGCCCTGGATTTTGTGAGGACCAGGTTTGACCTCTTCCCCGTTGAGGGTTTGGCTGATAACCGGGCTATGGGTTGGTTCGACGGCTACAGAAATGATGGCTTTGCCTTTCTCCTGCTTGATGTAACGGGAGACACCTGTGATCGTGCCGCCGGTGCCTACGCCAGACACGAGCACATCAATGGCGCCATCACAGTCGTTCCAGATTTCTGGACCGGTTGTTTTGCTGTGGATGTCGGGATTGGCCGGATTCTCAAACTGACCGGGCATGAAGTATTTCTGGGGATCGCTTTCGGCGATCTCTTTTGCCTTGGCAATGGCGCCTGGCATTCCCTTGGCTGCTTCTGTGAGAATGAGTTCTGCACCAAGCACTGCCATCACCCGCCGCCGTTCTAGCGACATTGATTCGGGCATGGTGAGGATCAGTTTGTAGCCGCGGGCTGCTGCTGTGTAGGCCAGTGCAATGCCGGTGTTACCAGAGGTGGGCTCAATGATCGTGCGCTCTTTGCTCAGTAAACCGCGCTTTTCGGCATCCCAGATCATGTTGGCGCCAATGCGGCATTTCACGCTGTAGGCGGGATTGCGGCCTTCAATCTTTGCGAGAACAGTTGCCTTGGCGTTTTTGCTGACGGCGTGCAGTTTGACCAGTGGAGTGTTGCCGATTGCCTGGCTGTTGTCTTCGTAAATGCGGGACATGCGTGCATATGAATCGACCACATCATTAGCTGGAATTTGGCTCTATTGGTGAGGACGATGATCTGTTGTGACGACCATGTGATGGGTTGCTTACGGTTAGGCCTTCAACGCCATCTCAAAGCGGCGCCAAAGATTATCGGGATCTTCAAGCCCTACGGATACGCGCAGCAGATGGCTGGGTACTCCACAGGATTCTGCCCAGCTCAGTTCGTTGTAATGGGCGAGCAGTACATAGGGGCACACCAGCGTGAAGCTTGTGCCGAGGCTTGGACCTTTGCAGACCTGCAGGGCGTCATACACCCGCTTGGCTTGCTCTATCCCCCCCCATAGCTCAAACGAGAGCAGGCAGCCGTGGCCGGCGCCAGGGCGCATCAGGGCTTGGAAGTTGGTGCATTGGCCTGGGTGGTGTACTCGAGCAATAGAGGGATGACAGGCCAGCTTGTCTGCCAATCTTTGGCAGGCGTTGTTGAGCTGCGGCAGCCGCTGGGCCACATCTCGGCTGGCTTGTTCTAAGGCGATGGCATCAGCATCCCCCAGGGGAGCAAGGGCAGTCGAGAGCTCTCTGGAGAGTTCCTCTCGCCAGGGGGAGCTAGGGCTGACGACGAGAGAACCCGCCAGGATGTCACCACGGCCGGCGAAGCTTTTGGTGAGGGAGCTAAACACCAGATCTGCATGGGGCAGCGCATCAAGATTGAGTGGTGAGCCGATGGTGTCATCAGCGATCACGGGGATACCTCGAGCCTTTGCTAGGCGGGCTACCGCTGGCAGATCGACGCACTGCAGCATGGGGTTGCTAGGGAGCTCAACGATCACAGCGGCTGGTTGTCTGCGATCAAGTTCCAGGGCCAATCGGTTCAGATCTGTTGTCAGTAGAAGGTCGCAACCTCCAAACACCACCTCAGGCAGCTTGAGCACATCCACATAGGGGAAGCCAAGCTGCAAGCAGGGTTTGCCGGGGCGTAGAGCCGTAATCGCTTGCAGGGCTTTGGTGAGAGCAGCCATCCCGGAGGGATGCAGCTGCACGAGCTCTGGGTCGCAGCCATAGATCTCTGCGAGTCGTTGTTTTAGCAACGTCTGGGCGGCTGCACTGGCTTGCAGTGAGGGGAATGGTTCCTGCCCAAGTGCGCTAGCAGCCTGACGTGAGGATGCACCAAGGCCGCTGTGTTGCCAGAAGGCCTTGGCAGCGCTGCAGCCTTTTGCGTCGGTGAGCAAACATGGCAGGCCCAGTACGGTTTTGATGCTTGTTTTTGCCATCGGCTCACTGCGTTGGCAATGAAATCTGGCTCGCTCAGCGGCAGCAGCAGTGGGATAGGGCCAGGCACTGCCATCATCTGCACAGCCATGCTCTTTTCGTGCTTTTTGGGCGATCTCGGCTACCAGTGGATGGAAGCCGAAACGGGGGTAGATGGCCTGCAGGGCTTTAAGACAAGCAGGGTCTTTCTCCTCATAGGCGACCACGTCTTGCCAGCGGGGTAGGGCTACCGAAACGGCATGGGGACTATCTGGTAGAGCTTTGCCGAGCTCATCAGCGTGCCAGCAGGGATCCTGCAGTAGGTCGCGTGGGCTCACTACAGCTGTTTGAGGGCTTGATCTAAATCTCTGCTGAGATCAGCGAGGTCTTCGCAGCCCACGGAGAAGCGCACCAGACCATCATCGATGCCAAGTTTTCGCTTGACATCTGGATCGACTGAGGCATGGGTCATGGTGGCGGGATGACAAACGAGGCTTTCAACACCGCCCAGGCTTTCGGCCATGGTGAAATAGCGCAGGCTCTTGCAGAAGGCGTAAGTCTGGCTTTGGTCAGCGTCGAGACTGACCGTGACAATGGCACCACCACCACTCATCTGCTTGCGGGCTACAGCCTGCTGGGGATGGTCTGAACGCAATGGATAGCGCACCCAGTGCATGCGTGGATGGCTGGCCAGTTGATCAGCGATGGCGGCAGCATTAGCGATGTGGCGTTCCAGCCTGAGTGGCAGGGTTTTGATGCCGCGCGTAATCAACCAGGCGTCAAATGGGGAGGGTTGTAATCCCAAGGCCTTTTGTGCGAACACCATCTTTTGCTGCCATTGCGGGTCGTCGCTGCAGACCACACCGCCAAGGGCATCGGAATGGCCGTTGATGTATTTGGTGGTGCTGGTGAGTGAGAGGGTGGCGCCCAGCTGCAGTGGTTGTTGCAGTAGGGCTGTGGCAAACGTGTTGTCGACTACAACTGGGATTTTTTCTGCTGCAGCGGCATCACAGACGGCTGCTAGATCGATCACTTTGAGCAGGGGATTGGTTGGACTCTCCAGCCAGATCATTGCGGGTTTTTGAACTGCAATGGCATCAAGCGCTGATGGATTGGTGAAATCCAACCAGGCTGTTTGTACACCAAAACGACTAAAAACCTGCTCGAATAAGCGCACGGTGCAGCCGTAAAGATTTTCCTCACAGAGCACCAGATCTCCGGCTTGCAGTGTTGAGGCGATGGCTGTGATGGCGCTCACCCCTGAAGCGAAGACAGTGGCGAATTGACAGCTTTCTACGGCTGCCAACACTGATTCGAGGATGCGGAAATTGGGATTGCCTGAACGGGTGTAGTCGAAGCCCTGAGGATTGCCGTGGGCAAAGGTTGAACTGGTAAAGATCGGTGGCATCACGGCACCGGTCTCTGCTGCAAAGCTTTCGCCGTGGTGGATGGCGCGGGTACTGATCCCTGCAACCTCCTGCTGTTGATCGTTTTGAGCTGGGGCCACGATCTAGAGAGGGCTTTGAGCAGGGTAGGCAACAGCAACAAAAAACCCCTGCAAAGCAGGGGCCTGTTGAAGAACGCTTGGCTGATTTTGATTCAAACCTTTCTGGAGTAGTACTCCACCACCAGTAGTTCGTTGATCTCAAGTGCGACCCATTCGCGTTCGCACTTGCTAATGATCTTGGCGCTCATTTTTGCTTTATCGAGCTCAATGTGTGGCGGCACATTTGCCAATCCGGGGAACTCTAGGTTCGCTTCGGCCAGCTTTTTGCTGCCTTTGCGCTCTCTAATGGCAACCACATCACCGGCTTTGCATTGGTAACTAGCAATGTCGAGAACACGGCCGTTCACGGTCACATGGCCATGGTTCACCAGTTGACGAGCACCTGGAACTGTGGGCCCAAAACCGAGGCGGAAGCAGACGTTATCGAGTCTGTTCTCCAACAGCTTGAGCAGGTTGGTTCCTGTAGAGCCATCTTGGGCACGGGCTTTCTTCACGTAGCGCACAAGCTGCCGTTCGGAAATCCCGTAGTTGAAGCGGAGCTTCTGTTTCTCTTCGAGGCGGATTGCGTATTCGGAGCGCTTGCGACGGGCTTGGCCGTGCTGACCGGGGGGATGGGACCGCTTAGCGGCCTTCCGGGTGAGACCTGGTAGATCTCCCAAGCGCCGCGTGATCCTCAGTCGAGGGCCGCGGTATCGAGACATGAGTTAAGGCAGGTTGGATAGAATAGTTCGCGCTCCCGATACGTCATGCTGGACCTCAAGGCCCAGCCTTCGGCTCGCCATGCGCGAATCAAATACTCTATCTGGCGGCATCTTTGCACTGCTTAACCGAGCCATTGGTTCAGTGCTGCTGGCCTTGATTGGCTTTTATCGAACCTGGCTTTCCCCTTTACTTGGGCCCCATTGCCGCTTCATCCCAAGTTGCAGTGCTTACGGGCTTGAAGCGATCCAGCGTCATGGACCCTGGCGCGGTGGTTGGCTCACCCTGCGGCGCCTGTCTCGTTGCCATCCTTTTACCCCCTGTGGTTGCGACCCAGTGCCTGATTAATGCAGGCCTTGAAGTTATTGCTTTACAGCCGCAATGGTTGTTGTCTCTGTGAGGGGCTTGAACAACGCCTGCGCGAGCTGGCTTTGGATCAACTCCAACCACCTTTGACGCTGCGTGTGATCGATATCGATGATGGTGCGACACCCGCCACTATCCGCGACCATTACGACTTGCAGGTTCCTGTTTTGGTGTTGGTTGAACTGGAGCAACAGTTTTCGCTAGAGCTGCCGCGGGTGTCGCCGCGGCTTGGGGGGGAAGGACTGTTCCGCTGGTTGCAACAGGCCTGCACCAAGGCGCTTGGATCGGACTAGAACGGCTCCATTCATGGGCGGGCCTGGAATGACCCAGATGCTCCATTCATTGTTGCGGGCTGTAGGACTCCCTGTTCCGGAGGGATTGGCGAATCCCTCTCTTGCAATGGTTAGCTGTGATTCCCGTTCGGTTGCTCAAGGCTGTTTATTCCTGGGCTTACCTGGTGAACAAGTTGATGGCGGCAGTTTTTGGCGTCAGGCTTTGGCCGCTGGTGCAGAGGCGGCGGTGATTGGACCCGCAGCAGCAGCCTTGCAGCCGCCTGGGCCTACAGATGCGGTAGTGGTGGTACCGGAGCCGGTTGCAGCATGGGTTGGACAGCTGGCAGCGGCCTTTTGGCAGCAGCCCTCCTCGAGATTTGCTCTGATCGGGGTAACGGGGACGAATGGCAAAACCACCACCACCCATCTGATTGAGCATCTCAGTGTGGCTGTGGGCAGATCAACTGCCTTGTTCGGCACCCTCGTGAATCGCTGGCCTAACTACAGCGTTCCCGCAACGCATACCACGGCCTTTGCTGATCGCCTTCAGGCTCAGTTAGCGCAAGCGGTTGAGGCCGGTGCTGAGTTGGGAGTGATGGAGGTGAGCTCTCATGCCCTTGAACAACAACGGGTGGCGGGATGTCGTTTTGCTGGTGCCGTTTTTACCAACCTCACTCAAGATCATCTTGACTATCACTGTTCGATGGAGGCTTACTTCGAGGCCAAGGCGCAGCTGTTTGCACCACCGTTGCTGGAATCTGGCTCAGCCAAGGCGGTGGTGAATATTGATAGCCCCTGGGGCGCAAGATTGGCGCAGCGTCTCGGCGATACCTGTTGGCGCAGCTCTCTTGCCGAGGGTGTTTTGCAGCAAGCTGACGCTGAACTGAAAATGACCGAGCTGACAATGAGCTCGGATGGGGTTCAAGGTCGCCTGATCAGCCCTTGTGGTGAGGGCTGGTTTGACTCTCCATTAATGGGCCGCTTCAACTTGATGAACCTGCTTCAGGCGGTTGGGGTCTTGTTGCAACAGGGCTTGCCCTTGCCGTTGTTGTTGAAAGCGATCGCAGACTTCCGCGGCGTACCTGGGCGGATGGAGCGTGTGTTGATCCCTGCAGCTGATGCCACTCAGGTGCCCACTGTGTTGGTGGATTACGCCCACACCCCTGATGGTCTGGAGAATGCCTTGAAGGCTTCCAGGCCGTTCACTAGTAAAAACTTGTGTTGCGTGTTTGGTTGTGGAGGAGATCGAGACCGTGGCAAGCGCTCTCAGATGGCTGCGATTGCAGCGCGGTTGGCCGATCGAGTGGTGGTGACTTCAGACAATCCCCGCACAGAAGATCCCCAGCAAATACTGGCTGATGTGGTGGCTGGAATTCCAGAAGGAACAACCTGCACTGTGGAGGTTGACAGGGCGGTGGCGATTGCGCTTGCGATTGCCGAGGCAGCCCCTGGTGATGTGGTGTTGGTGGCAGGCAAGGGCCATGAGGATTACCAGATCCTCGGAACCAGCAAGGTGCATTTTGATGATCGCGAGGAAGCTGAGCGGGCGCTTAAGCAACGCTTAGATGGCTGACAAGTTGTGTTGGTAAGAGCTGGTTTTGATCAGGCTGGTTGTTTAGCAGTTGCCAGCATGGCTATGGCTGTGTTGAGCAGTTTTAATCCTCAAGTCTTTTTTAAAAATCTACAGTTTTGGTTATGAAGACTGTGTTGATATTTTTGCAAGTTTATTAAGTTGTTCACAAATCAGCTTGGGGCGATCGATCTGCATGAAGTGACCACTATTAACTCTAAAAATAATGCTATTAGGATTCTGATTTAACCAATGTTTTTGCAAATTACACCAACTCCCTTTGATTGGAGCTTTTTTATCCATGTAAGTAGAAGAAGCTATTATGATTGGAAATTTGCTACTCATGCTGGGCTGTTTGGCGACTTGCTCTATAGTTTTTTCAAATCCCTTTAATTGATAAAATGAATCAGCTGTCATCTTATTGTCTTTGCTTGATCTTGAGAAACTGTATAACTTATATGCTTCCCGGCTAGACATTCTTTCCATTTTTGCAATATTGAATTCAAATTGCTTCCGAAACTTATCTGAGTACTGATAATTGCTAGGCACAGGATCGACCATTAGTATGCTAACAACTAAATCAGGGTATTTGCGTGCAAAATATCCTGCATGCATTCCACCATAGGAGTGTGAAACTAGAATATATGGCGATTTTATGTGGTTTCTTTTTAACAACCTAATTAATTTTGAATTAACGAGCTGCGCTGTTATGGGCCTTCTCAATGAGATGCTGAAATCTGGTGAGCTTTCCCCTAAACCACTTCTGTCGTACATAAATAAATTGCCGTGTTGCTTAATACACTCAAAGAAGGTTTTATTTTCAGTCCATTCTTCTAGAGACGTTGTTGCCCCATTTTGAAAAATAATAGTGCCTTTGAATTTTGCATTAGGGATTGGGTAATATTGGGAATGTAAAATGGATCCATCGATTTCCGTGAAATTAACTTGAGCAAAAGCATGGAACGGCAAGCAAGATGAAGATAAAATTATTACTTTTTTGCAGCATGCTTTTCATGGCTTTTACGGTTGTCTTAATTTAAAGCTTGCTTCATTCTGCGGCAGGCTAAAATAGTCAATGATTGCAATTAAGAGCTAACAGTATATTAATGATCGTCTCCGGGTTTATTTTGCTGTTTAAGGGATTAATAGTGACCAGCTAAAAGCGGCTCCAATGCCGATCCAAATGCCTGCGGCAATGCGTTGCCCGCCGTTGCCGATGCTATCAAGAAGACGTTTTGAATAGGTTGTGACAATCAAAAGCATACTTCCTTGACTAATGATCAAGCCTAGGAAATAAGCTGTTAGTGGCGTTGGCTCTGCTCCTATGATTACTCCACCTAATAGATATCCATGTAGGGAAATGAAAGGGAGTAAAAGCAAGGGAGATGCTTTGCCTAAAGCCACAAGGCCAGTAACAACAAGGCTCAGTGAGAGGAGTGCTTCTGCATAAACAGAGAGGGTTTCTGGCAGGGGGATGAGCTGGGAGATCGCACTACCGAGAAGACCAGCTGCGAGTAATGGTGCCAGCCATTGGCGTGGTCTGTTCAAGCCCACGAAACCAATCGCCAACAGAAACAAGAGGTGGTCTGGCCCCAGTAGTGGATGGCCAACCCCACTGATTAAACCCTGCAGGGCATTGAGAGTTCCCGCCTCTTGCATTGCGAAGGGGTGATGGGCGAAAGCTGGCCTCACCAGCATCGCTAGTAATGCTGGAGTGGCCATGATGGCTGCAATGAGCCAGCTGTAGCTGCGCAATAGTGTGGAAGGGTGCCGATGGGCAAGCTTGGTAGGAATGATTCGATCCTCGTCGATGGAAATTCGGCGGGTATTCTGACTCGCGCAAGTGCTCTAAGAAGGGTGGTTGCGCTTTACAGCTGCGGGACAGTGCCGGATTTTCGCCGAACTTTCCCCGTTTCCTTCAGCAGCTGATCCCTGCTGAAACCGATTGATGGATTCAATCATAGCTATTTTGTGAGATCATCGCCGATGTAGCACTTTGCCGGCTTGGCTAAGTGCTAATTAATTGCTGAATAAATTCACCTCTTATGTCTAAGTATCGGCTGTTTTTCCTTTTAAATCTATTTAATTAAGGGCTTTATGATTTGGTGCACATCAGGCATGCTCTTAGAGGCTGGATGTGACTTTGCTTTTGATTCGTAGACTTGCTTTGTTGTCGATAATGGAACTTTTGAGATCGATTATATATCTGCTTTTGGCAAATAAGATAACTCAGCTAACGGTTAATTGCTTGGCTCTCCTTTGCAAGCTAGCTGCTTGAGTGCGGTTGTGAGTGTGTTGAGTTCTTGCTCTTCAGTGGTGATGTGCACGCAGGCACGTAGGCAGATTGGATCTTCGAGATGCCGAATCCAGAGCTGATCGTTGCCTAATTGTTGAACCACATCAGGAGCTGGGGGGCCTTGGGGTAACTCAAAGCTGACAAGACCAGCGGCTGGGGCACTGTTGAGCAGAGTTTCAACGCCTGTGAGCTGTTGTAGTTGATTCCATAGTTTTTGGCTGCCTTGGCGAATCTGGCTCAGTCGTTCCTGTTGCGAGCCTGCGGTTTCGAGCAGCTCCAACGAACAGCGCAGGCCTGCCATCAGTGGCACGCAGGAGGTTGCTACCTCAAAGCGGCGACTGTCGTGATGGAAGAGTTCGGCCTGGTTGTTTTGAAGATGGCCTTCGTTCTGCAAGCTGCGCCAGCCAATCAGGGTGGGATTCGCTTCGACTAGCACCCGTTCTGAGAGGGCGACTCCACCAAGACCTTCAGGCCCGCAGGCCCATTTGTGCCCCGTAAAGGCATAGATATCTGAAGCGACAGCGGCTTCCTGTACCGGAACTTGGGCGAAGCTTTGTGCCGCATCGACGAGCAAGAAAGGCTGTTGTGGATGATGGCTGAGGGCTTTAGCAACAGCTGAGATCGGCATCAATTGGCCTGTATTCCAAAGCAGGTGGGAGAGCACCACCAGCCTTGTGCTTGGTTTGAGGTGTTGCTCAAGTCTTTCCAGCACAAGGCTGTCGCTAGTCGCTTGATCGTTAGCACCATGACGCAAGTTTTTTACAGGCAGCGTGTCTATTGCTAGGTGTTGTCGGCGGGTCAGTTCAATGCATGCAGCAACAACTCCTGGATGTTCACAGTCGCTAATGAGCAAGCGATCGCCTTCTGAGAAAGGCAGGCCCCAGAGCGGCAAGACACAGCCAGTAGTGACATTTTCAGTGAGGGCGATGCGATGGGGGGTAACGCCGCAGAGCTTGGCTAATTGTGAACGAGTGGCCTGGATTTCTTTGGCCACATAGGGCCACACATCGTTGGTAAACGGCCCTAGTTCCTGAATACGTTTCCAGCTGCAGGTGATTGCTTCTAGTGATGGCGTTGGCAGGGGGCCTTGGCCGCCGTAGTTGAAGTAGGTCTTGTTAGCGAGTGCTGGGCAGAGATCTCTAAGCATCACTAGAATAGCGTTGGTATAGCTGTTGGTATAGGTGCCGTTCAGAAAGGTCCCGAACTACATCACTAAGGCTCGTCAAAGCTACGTGCTGCAACGGGCAGTTCCTATGGATTTGAGGAGCGTGATCGGCAAAGCAGTGTTTAAAGAGCCAGGTGGGAAGACTCTGCATGAGGCAAGAGCCCGCCAGAAGGCTTTCTTGCATAGAACTGATACGCTGATTGCGGAGGCACGGGGTCAAGCTGCCCTGACTACTGATGAGCTGTTAGAGGCTCTGCCTGGGCTGACTCCTCATGTTGAGAAGGGTGATATGGCAGTCGGCCTTGAGATGTTGAGAGTTCAAGGCCTCTTAACTAGTGAACAGGCCAAAAGAGGTTTTGATCTGCTCCAAGGCATCGAAAAGTCTGAAAGCTTGTTGATGCCAGAAGACTTGCTTGAGTTACGACGTCAACAAAAAGAACCTGCCTCAAGAACCTACGTGCAGTGGGTCAAGGTTCTAGAAGCGTTCATGAGTTTTTGCAAAGTAGCGAGCCCTCTTTCGTGTACGCGCGAAATGGCTGAGGCCTACAAGCAAAAGTTGTTAGGTAGGGGATTAAGTAAGAACACTGTAAAAGTGCAGCTGGCTTATCTCTCAGGCCTATGGACCAGCTTGAGTGAAGCACGAGGTGTAGCGCATATTTTTAAGGGTTTGCCAGCTTCAGTGCGATTGACTCCTGGAGAGGTTGCTAGGCAGTTGCAAAAGAAAGGCTCGTTTATTTGTCGGCCCATTAATGAGTGGGGTCAAAGCAACAGTCAATATCTCCCGATCTTTCAAATCCTTTATTACAGTGGTTGCCGTCTTTCTGAAGTATGTGGTTTAAAAGGAGAAGATATCAATGATGATCGCTTCAATGTGACTTGGTCTGATGAGAGAAGTTTAAAGACCCATTATTCACAACGTCAAATCCCTTTGCATCCAGAGATCTATGAATTAATGCAGGAACTGCGTAGAATTACTGGTCTGATATGGCCAAGTCTAAAAACGATTGATCGCAAAACAAATGAAATTCGTTGGGGGCATAATCTTTCAAAGCCATGCAAACAAATAACAGGTCTATCACCCAAGGATTTCAGAGATCGAGTAACTGCCCAGCTCGTTGAGCTGGACTATTCAGAAAAGGTCATAGGTTTGCTTCTAGGCCATAGCCCTCGATCTACGACACAAATGTATGGAGGTTCGGTATGGAAAAAGGTTGTTGAGGCAGTTCATTCGTTGTCTTGAAAAGAGACAGTCGATTTACTAAAAATATTTAAAGATTAACTATGGGCAACAATAACCGAAACAAGTTCAATACAACATCAAAGTCCAAGTCCTTCTTTCCCATCAAGCAGCATCGCTTTGACTCTTCAAAGCATCCAATCATTCAATCCACTCAAAAGTGTGCAGCACGCATGACAACGATGCTATCTGCGCAAGAAGAGCAAATGCTAGAAGGTCTTACTAATTCTCTTCAATGCAATCAAAGGGAAGCCATTCGCATCGCCTTGTACGAGGCTTCCAGAAGCGGTCTTAAGGCTTTACAAAGCACCTCTAGATCGCAAGAGCGTCAACAACAAGCAAGGGCCATGCGGGACGCTCTAGGCCTCTCTGGGTGAGTCTTCCTAAAGCAGAAAAGCATCAGGCAATCTGCTTGGCCGATCAACTCGAACTTACAGACAAAGAAATCATCAGGCTTGCAATCATCTGGCTAGCTAAAGCCATCAAAGATGAAACCATCACCAAGCTGCAAGACACTCCCAAGCTCTCTCAAGATTCATTGGCTAAGCAATGGAGCCAAACCCACAAAGGCGAGCCATCCAAACTCACAAGGCTCAAAGCATCAGCCAAAGCTGCTTACCAAAAAGCAGAAGCATTGGGCCAAGACAAAGACAAGCAGCTCTACGAGCAACGAGGCTTGATGATGCAGCAGCTTGGCGATCAAGCACAGCTAACGACTATCGACGCCATGCTGCAGCTAGACGCAGACGATCTTATCGATCAGATCATCAATGACTTCAAAGACACAGAAGCTCTCAATCAAAAAGAAGAGGAGATCTTCCGCATCATGATCTCTTACCAGATTTGGGATGAGCAGCTCGCAACTGAGATCTGGCAACAAGAGCAACAACGAAAACAAGCAGAAGCCTTAGAACCTGAAATGACAGATGAGATGCTCGATGAATGGCTCAAGGGGATTAAAAGCAGGTAGAGAGGATCAACCAACGACTACTCCCGTACAGCTGATTCCTCAACAACCTCGAGAGAGCCTCACACCAGAAGAGCTAATCATCAGGCGCTTCTTTGATGCTCTTGACTGAAAACCCTTGCAAGCACTAGAAAAAGACACCTACCCCCCTACTCTAAGAGGAAAGAAAACATAGACATACCAACACCATGACCACACTCACGACAGCCAAAGAAAAGCTTTGCCGCTCCATGCTCAGCAAAGTCGGCATCTACGAGAAGATGCTGTTAGAAGCACAAGAAGAGAAAGACACAGAGACAATCAAGCACCTCTACCTACATCACACTCATCTAATGAACAGGCTTGAGAGGTTGCTCTGCTCATAAGGACCACACACTATTTACGCAAGAAACAACCGCTCTTTAGCTCCCTATTGCTGATCGTGCGGTGAACGAGCGAGCAAAGCGAGCGAGTGAACCTCCATCTTTAATACAACTTCCTTCACTGCTTAAACTGATCAATACATGCCTACTCAATCATTACGCCCCAAGCAAGCCCAACCCAACGCAAAACAACAACTCAAAGTTCATCAACTACTCATACCTGGAATAGAACAGCTACAGCAACAAGAACTAAATACCCAAAAACCACTTAGCATTAGTAAACCAATCAAACAGACATCAAAGAAGACTGTAAAGCCAAGTCCTAAACCAACACATAAAAAAGGAGCTAACCGATTGGAAGCTCCGTATGCCAAAGCTAATCCAACTAAACCTGGTAAGCCATCACCAGCTGAACTTAAAAAGCAAAAGCAGGAGATGTTGAACTGGTTGAATAACGTGAGGATTGGTTAGCCATATGCCTAAGTTACCAACCCGGTGCAGGGCTTGCCGTTTTCGTCCGCGACAACACCGTGTCTCTTATTAGCTCTCTCAAAATCAGCTTTTGTCAGTCCTGAACCAGAACCTTGTGACAAGTAAGGGTTACTCGCTCCCGCCGCATAACCAGAGCCTTCTGGCAGCGTATTGCTATTTCTATTATTAGTGAAAGTCGTTTGCTCAACCGCCACACCTGGATCATTTTCGCCGAAACCACCACTAACCCTCTTTAACTCGTCAGTTGATAGTTCCTCGTTGATTTCTTCGTTTTCTTTTGGGTCAGTCATTAGGCGTAAATACTCTTTGCTAAGTATAGCTAACCTCAGGGGAATTGCCAGGACTGGAATATTGGAAGAACCTGCCGGAGATTACCTAGCTTCTACTCCTTAAGGTCGTGCCAGGTATCGGATGGCGTTTTAAGCAAATAGGGCAGTCGTTGAAGAAATAAAAAGCCCCTGCTAATGCAAGGGCTTTGAGTGTGTAGGCTGTGGCCGTGGTTATCAGCACATTTTCCCCACAAGCAGATCGCAAGTCTCACAGGTTATCGACACAATGGTTCCCCCAATGGTTCCCCCAGCCACACCTTCCAGCTCAGCATCAGACAGGTTCTTTTGTGAGTTGGCTTGATGTGCTTTTAAGTCTTCTGTGGTAATCGCGAACCCTGAGGCTTTAGCAATAGCAACAACATCAGCACCTTCTACTTTGAGCTGTTCCTGCAGTGAAGTGTCTGCTTGAACCTTGGCAATGAATGCCTTGAGTTGTTCTTCTGACATCAGATTTAGTTGTCTATGCTTCATGCATAGCCCAATCTAAGGATGTTGAGTTCAAGCATCGATTGAATTGTATGAAATTTCTACTACCTCAGGTTGCAAGCAGACGGCATCAGTGAATGGAGCCCTGCCTTTTTAAAGCTCTCGGCAACGCTGGATGGTTGTGCCAGGCGTTATGAGCGGTTTTGCCAGAAGTATCGCCATCACAGCAAAGAGGCGCCTAAGTGCCACTGGGGCAGCCGCATGCTTAAACGGCTAGTCAGTTATTCAAGAACTAGAAGCAAGAAGAAGAGGATCTCATCAGGCCAACAACGATTGCCATGGGACTGGGATGTAAGGCTTAATCAAATCCCTGAGGATTGGCATCAAGTTGCGGTGAGATTTAGGCGTGCAAATGGAATCAGAGATGGAGATCAATCTCTCAGGATGTGGTGATTAGTTGGGCAATATAAGTAGTTTTCTAGCAGATAAAGTTGACGTTAGATTTGTCATGAATGCGAAAAACTATTGCTGATTTTTACCTGCCAATGAAGACATCAAGGCAACTTTTGCAAGTCAATGGTGCCAGGTATCGGATACCGTTTTAAGTGAATAGTGAGGTGATTGAAAAAGCCCCTGTTGTTGAGTGTGTAGGCTGGTGGCCTCCATTTCACTCACAGCTCATCAATCACAGCCAACACTCTAGTGTACACAAAAAACTGGAGAGTGTATGTCCAGGTTTGCAGCCACATCCATTAGTAGATTTACCGCCAGCTACACCTTCCAGCTCATCATCAGACAGGGTTTGGCGATGAGTGTTTCGCTCGAAATCGTCTGTGGTAATCGAGAACCCAGCAGCTTTGGCAATGGCTACAACATCAGCTCCTTCTACTTTGAGCTGTTCCTGCAGCGAAGTGTCTGCTTGAACCTTGGCGATGAATGCCTTGAGTTGTTCTTCTGACATTAATTGCAGGGTCGCTTTTTCTTATTTGTAGCCCAACCCAAGCTTGAAGACTGCAAACATCGATGTAATTGTATGAAACTTCCACTACAGCAGGGTGCAAGCAGACGGCATCAGTGAATGGCCGCAAGCCTTTTTAAAGCTCTCGGCAACACCGGATTGTTGTGCCATGCGCTATGAGCGTTTTTGTAAGCACTACCGCCATAAGAGTAAAGCGGCTCCCAATACCACTGGGGTAGTCGCATACTTAAACGGCTGGTGAGCAGTGCAAGAACTAGAAGTAAGAAGAAGAGGGTTTCTCCAGGTCAACAACGACTGCCATGGGATTGGGATGTTCGCCTCAATCAAATCCCTGAGGATTGGCATCAGGTTGCGGTGAGATTTAGAAAAACAAATGGAATCAGAGATGGAGATCAAACTCTCAGACTGTGGTGATTAGTTGGGCAATATAAGTAGTTTTCTGGCAGATAAAGTTGACGTTAGATTTGTCATAAATGCGAAGAACTATTGCTGATTGTCACCTACTGAATAAGACATCAAGGTAACTTTCTGCAAGTCAATGGTGCCAGGTATCGGATGGCATTTAGGCGTAATTAGACGAGTGGCCTAAGAAGTAAAAAGCCCCTGCTAATGCAAGGGCTTTGAGTGTGTATTTGGCTTATCATCCCTCACAGCTTCCACCTCCAGCCGTACAGTCCGTAAACGCCCACCATCCCCCCGTACACCCAGGGCCCGCACCATGAAGGCCTTCCAGCTCATCATCAGACAGATTTTGGCGATGAGTGTTTAGGTCTTCTGTGGTAATCGAGAACCCAGCAGCTTTGGCAATAGCAACAACATCAGCTCCTTCTACTTTGAGCTGTTCCTGCAGTGAAGTGTCTGCTTGAACTTTGGCGATGAATGCCTTGAGTTGTTCTTCTGACATTGGATTAGAAATTGGGTGTTGTTTATAAGTTTAAGGTGCCAGGTATCGGATGCCGTTTTAAGCGAATAGGGAGGTCGTTGAAGAAATAAAAAGCCTCTGCAATAAAAAGGGCTTTCAGTGTTTAGTTCATGCAGATTGTCCAAGTCAAGTTTTTAGGTTTGGTTTTCCGCAGCCAATCGGGCAGGTCAGAGCTACCTCTAGCTCGGACAGGCAGGACCGAAGGTACATTTGCCGTTTCTGTACGAGCTTCCCCCCCCAGCCACACCTTCAAGCTCATCATCAGACAGGTTTTGGCGATGAGAGTTTAGGTCTTCTGTGGTAATTGCGAACCCAGCAGCCTTTGCAATAGCAACAGGGTCAGCGCCTTCTGCTTTTAACTGTTCCTGCAGTGAAGTATCGGCTTGAACTTTGGTGAGGAATGCCTTCA
The DNA here is from genome assembly GCF_000011485.1 of Prochlorococcus marinus str. MIT 9313. Lineage (NCBI taxonomy): Bacteria > Bacillati > Cyanobacteriota > Cyanophyceae > Synechococcales > Prochlorococcaceae > Prochlorococcus > Prochlorococcus marinus. Next base: position 274,981 of record NC_005071.1, read on the forward strand.
GTTGTTCTTCTGACATTGGATTAGAAATTAGTTCTTGTTTATAAGTTTAAGGTGCCAGGTATTGGATACCGTTTTAAGTGAATATTGAAGTCGTTGATGAAATAAAAAGCCCCCTGAGGGCTTTGAGTGTGTAGGCTGTGGCCGTTTAGTTATCCTTCAGGGTTTACTCTGCAGCGTTAGTTGTTATGGATCTTCGATCTTGACCAGGTTCCAGGTTGGGTTGATCCACCAGACAGGGTTTACTCTGAGGTTGCTCTTCGGCACCCCCCACAGCAAACAGCAGCCAGGTTGCTCGTCAGCGTACATAATCCCCCCCCAGCCACACCTTCCAGCTCATCTTCAGACAGATTTTGGCGATGAGAGTTTAGGTCTTCTGTGGTAATCGAGAACCCAGCAGCTTTGGCAATGGCTACAACATCAGCTCCTTCTACTTTGAGCTGTTCCTGCAATGAGGCGTCTGATTGAACCTTGGAGAGGAATCCCTTGAGTTGTTCTTCTGACACGAGAGATAGTTGTCAATGCTTCATGTATAGCCAATCCAAGCTTGAAGAGTGCAAGCATCGATTCAATTGTTTGAAACTTCCACTACCGCAGGGTGCAATCAGACGGCATCAGTGAATGGAGCCCAGCCTTTTTAAAGCTCTCGGCAACACTTGATGGGTGCCAAGCGCTATGAGCGTTTCTGCCAGCACTATCGCCATAAGAGTAAAGGCGCTCCTAAATGCCACTGGGGTAGTCGCATGCTTAAACGGCTAGTCATTCATTCAAGAACTAGAAGCAAGAAGAAGAGGATCTCACCAGGGCAACAGCAACTCCCATTTGCGTTTGATATTCGCCTCAATCAAATCCCAGAGGATTGGCATCAAGTTGCGGTGAGATTTAGACGAGCCAATGGCATCCGTGATGGCGATTCACGTCTGTTGCTGTGGTAATTAAGTTAGGAATATAAGTAGTTTTAGTGCAAAAGGGTTCGAAGGTAAATTTGTGATGAATACGAAAAACTATTGGTGATTGTTGCCTGCTGAATAAGACATCAAGGTAACTTTTTGCAAGTCAATGGTGCCAGGTATCGGATGGCGTTTTAAGTGAATAGGGAAGTCATTGAAGAAATAAAAAGCCCCCTGAGGGCTTTGAGTGTTTAGGCTGCACTAGCAGCACGGCCCGCATGTCCTTTGTAAGTCACCGTAAGTCATCCCAGCAATAGCTGGCTCTTGGCCCTCCTGGCCGGCATTCAGTTTGTTGCGCCGTGCTCGATACACAGTCCATCGCACCAGCCACACCTTCCAGCTCCTCTTCAGACAGGTTGAGTTTTGTGGTAATATGAGAGTTCAGGTCTTCTGTGGTGATGGAGAAGCCTGCAGCTTTGGCAATAGAAACAACATCAGCTCCTTCTGCTTTGAGTTGTTCCTGCAGTGAAGGATCGGCTTGAACCTTGGCAATGAATGCCTTCAGTTGTTCTTCTGACATTGGTGTAAATACTCTTCGTTAAGTATAGCTATCCCTGGAAGAAAATCCCAGAAAAAATAATTTAAGATCGGGCTAAGGTTTCTGATTTAGTTAGATTACACCATATCCACTAAATTACTCATCCTGAGGTCTTGAGAACCCTTGGCATGACTAATCTCAAAACTACTAAAATCCATAACGAGAACTATAACCATAGTAGTTAGTCACTCACTACAAATAGAATTATGGAAAAACCAAGTTCAGTCTTTCATGCCTACATTTCCATCATAGTTTAGATTCTCTCTCTTCCAGTCTTTGAGTGTCTTGCCAGAACCAGAACCTTCTGGACCATTTCCTTTCAACATCGTGTCGTTATCACGAATGACGACCCCAAGTCCCTCATAAGCTGGATTAGCCATAGTTCCACCACTAACACTTTTCAACTCGTCAGTTGATAGTTCCTCGTTGATTTCTTCGTTTTCTTTTGGGTCAGCCATTAGGCATAAATACTCTAATAGTTAGTATAGCTAACTTTGAAGGAATTACCAGAAATAGATGATTTGAGAAACTTGCCAGAGTTTACCTAGATGCATATGGTTCCTAAATCCAAAGGCCGTCGAAATCGAGCCTGCCTCGAATGTTGTAACGACGATGATTCCATGGGTTAGAGATATTATTCCACGAAGCCCTTCCCGCATTGCAGCTGTCTACAGTGTCCCTCATGTACCTATCTCTCGAGCCTTCTGCAACAACACCTCCAAGACCACGCAAGGGCCCGCTACCAGTAATTGTTTTGAGTTGATCAATAGTGAGTTCGTTGTTAGCCATTGGTTTGGATTGGTTGAATAATGTGAGGATTAGCTAGGGCTATTTACCCTTCATCGCCAATAATAGAAACTACCGTCAGTCAAGCTTATTCTTTTTGCTTTCATAAAATCAGTCTTTTTTCTACCATCAGTAATAGCATCGATTTCTTCTGTGCCTGTGAAACACAAGACCCCGTTACCACCAGAAGTGACACCACCGTTGATGGCCTGTAGCTGTTCAATTGATAGTTCGTTGTTAGACATTGATTTGGATTGTCGAATGAACACATCATCTGCCAATTCCTCTACTACGTCATTGATCCGAATCATTGCTAGTTGTGATCTTGGTCACAGGTCCTGAGAGGAATTACTAGAACTAGAATATTTTAGGAACCTACCTGAGATTACCTAGCTTCTACTCTTTAAGGTCGTGCCAGGTATCGGATGCCGTTTTAAGCGAATAGGGAGGTCGTTGAAGAAATAAAAAGCACCATTATGGGCTTTGAGTGTGTAAATACAGCCTTTCCAGTCACAGGTTAAAATTGGATCAGCACACATTGATAGTAAAACGGTTAGCAGTACCCTGCACACAGAAAAAACCCCCAGCCACACCTTCCAGATCATCATCAGACAGGGTTTGGCGATGCTCTTTTTCTAAGTCTTCTGTGGTAATCGAGAACCCAGCAGCTTTGGCAATAGCAACAACATCAGCTCCTTCTGCTTTTAGCTGTTCCTGCAATGAGGTATCGGCTTGAACTTTGGCAATGAATGCCTTGAGTTGTTCTTCTGACATTGATTGATTGTTGAGTCGCTTTTTCATATGTATAGCCTAGTCTAATGCTGATGAGTTCAAGCATCGATTGAATTGTATGAAACTTCCACTACAACAGATTGAGGGTGGCGTGTAAATCTCGATCAGGAATGTATAGGCCTTATAAAGATGATCTTTTGCTGCTTTGATTGTTTCCCTACTTTTACTTAGAACTTGTGTTGCTTGATCAGCTCGGTATTGGAAATACTGATCCTCGATGTATTTCATGCTGGTGCCGGTAAACCTTACGACTCTGGTCAAAACAACCAATTCATCGCTGTCACAACTTTTCCCCAAGCTGACCGTTGATACATTTGCGTCATAGGGGGACTTTTGTAGTGGGTAAAAGGGCTTGTGTAGAGAGCGTAAATTATTTTAGATCGCTTTAAACCCAAGAGCATTTAATGGAGTGAATATAGGTATTGGTTGTAAATGATGATTAAATAATTGACTAGATAGATATTGAGCCAGTTAATATAGCTTCCTCGATAGTCGTCATCTCACCAAGGATTTTTCCAGACATAGCGCCCACTGTTCTCTTCCCGAGTGACAGCTATGCAGTTAGTAGAAATAAGCCAGAGAGCCTGAAGAATTGGTGTTTGACTGTAAAGATATACCTTTGGGAAAGCATTCTTTAGAGCAATAGTTGCTTCGCCCGCATGGTAATGAGGCATCCAAGGTGCTATGTGATGAATGGCATGAGTAGAGCCTATCTTGTGATGGAGGAAATCAATTACTTTTCCATATGGCCTATCAATCGATAAGAACGCACCTCGCAATTGGGAGAAGTCTGAACTGCTAAGGTGGGGAACATCGGTATCAGTATGATGCAGCCACGTATAGGTCACTAGCCAGATATTGACTACTAACAGAGGGGCTATGTAAATTGTAAAAACAGTAATAAAGCCATCATGTAGGCTCCAGGCAATCAATCCAAACAGAGCCAGACATATCCCCCAATCGGAAAGCCAGACTTTATTTATCCATTTTTCTGTCCACAATTTTTTAGAGAAAGGTGCTATCGGCCAGAAGTGATTCGATAGGCCATATTTTGGGCCTCCCGTCTTCCCAGTCAGCAAATAGGCTGGCCAGCCAAAAACCAGATGAAGCACAAGCTGAAATACACCATATTGAACTTTTCCTAATCTGCCTGCTATGGCAATATCTTTTTCTCCACCAGCCTGCTCATCAATTCCGTTGCCACGAATGACTAAAGGCACGTGAGTCTCACCATTGGCGATATGGTTTGTATAAGTATGGTGAACTAAATGTGAACGCTGCCATGAGAAATATGGAACAAGAAGCATCGAATGCAATACATAGCCAACGAATGTTTCTAGTTTCCTGTTTTTCGAAAAAGCACCGTGTCCGCATTCATGTGCGATAACCCATAAGCCCATTGCTGTTGTGCCAGATACAAGCCAGTAGAAAACCCAAACAGGTAATATTTCCAGATTTAGAGGGATGTGCATCCCTATGGAAATTACAATGGCCTGTATCGTCAGAGATTGCGCTAGATAAGCAAGGGAAGTGTTGGTGCTGCAATTCAAGCATTGATGAGGCAAAATAGCCTTGATTGCAGCTAGATCAGGGATATCCGCTTTGGAAACCTTGAGCGCCTTTCCATTGAGGCCAGACATGATGATGCCTTTGGCAGGGTTTTGTCTAAAAAATGTTTTTTCATGGCTTTCTGAATGATCTTTCAATGACTATGCTTGGCAAGGGCTCATTGGATATAATAATAGATGAGCTACCTTGAGTACAGGCTGAACAGAATGCAACCATCTTGAATGCCATTAGCTTTTTTAAATATTGCATCAATTTGATACTAGTCTTCTGGGATTTGGTTAAGTCGAGCATGCCAATTTCAAAGTAGTTGTTATTGGCATGGTGACATCTTGTTTTTTCTTGCTTATGCCTTTGAACTTTTCACCAGCCTTTTGAGAATGTGGTTAAGCCATTGTGATTTCGTAGCGGTTCTGCTTTTGTCCGAATAGTGCTTGGTACATCCACTAAGTATTGTCGATGGTTTGAAAAAGGCTGGGTGCTAGTCACTTGGAGTGCATCGCTAATTGGGCACAATCTGGTGATTTATTCAGTAGGCCAGAGACCAGCGCTGATCAGTTGAGATACGACAGCTCTTGATGGATCATCCTCGAGCAGCGCTAATCCCATCCCGCTTAAGCCTGTGAAGAAGCCAGGCAGTACAAGTAATCCTTCTTTTGTGCCGAAGCATCGCAGCTTGATCGGTTCAGCTGAGCAGCGTTGTAAAGCTTGCAGGCGGTACTGAAAAGCCACGTCTTGGCAATGAGATCTGAGCTGGTTGTCAATCGGCCAAGGGCCTGCAGAAAGCATCTCAAGCAAGACCATCAAACCCAGTGATCCGCAGCAAAGATGATCCGTCGAAACAGAACTGACAGCTGCTGTGGTTTGCAAGCCAATCCCTATCTCCTTGGTGCATTCTTCATCCCAAAGAGCCGTACCCCACAGACAGGCTCGGCCAAGGGCAATACCCGGGGCACCATGGCACCAGCTAGCCATGAAGCTTGGCTCATCAGAATCTGAGTCTCTACCAATGCTGCGGTAATCAGGCCAATTGCCCGCGTCTTTATTGAATCGAGCCCGCTCATAAGCCAGTGCAGCTGCGGCAGCTGTGCGGTAGCGCTCGTCAGCGGAGAAAGCATGTAGGTGAGCAAGAGCTGCCGCATAACCAGCTGTTCCATGGGAGAAGCCCAAAAGTCCTGGCTGGCTTGATGATGAGCTCCAGGCACCTTCTTCATTTTGTTGAGCAATGAGATGGTCACCAGCACGCAAAGCCAACTGCAGAGCTGATTCCGTTCCCAGCTGCACCAGCGATCCGATCAAGCCTGCGCAACCACCAATCAAATCCAATTGCTGATCAGCCTCGATGAAACGCGGTAGAGCCGCCGCGAGCAGACTATTGGCCATCGCCTGCTCGCCTTGCAGAGTAAGAGCCAACAAGGTTCCACCACAGCCACTTAATCCCAGTGGCTGATCACGCCACCAGCGCCGACGGCCATCGTCGCTGGGTTGATCAACAAGACCAACCAGGGGTTGCAGGATTGCAGTCTGAATGGCATCAGCATCCATCAATGAAACCTGCTGTGCTTGCAAGCGCTGCAGCAAGTGGGCAATTCCTATGGATCCACCATAAAGCGATAGACCAACGGGCCCAAAGGAAAAGCTCTCGCCATCAGCGCCCAGGTCCATACCCAGCCACTCCACCTGCCCCTGCGAGTCGCGAATCGCCAATTCCAAAAGGCGATGGGCGATCCGCTTTGCTGCCTCCAGACTCGTCTCAGCCGATGATGACATCAGCGCTTCTGGTGTCGCGGGGGGGGGAAGGGTTGGTGAACTCTCAGGGGTTGTGTGCAGCTCACGCGCTTCTACGGCTCCACGAATTAGGCGCAGTTGAAAAGCAATCTCATCGGTATCTAGATTTCGCAATCGCTCATAAGCCGCCGCTAAACCGCTGGTTTGGATAAAGCCTGGTAATTCTTGCTCCAATCCGCCGAGCTGGAGGGCATCAGCATCAATGAGATGAGTGAAGAAAGGAATATCCAAGTGCTGCATCTGCTTGACTTCTGCTGCAAAAATTGGCCAGTGAAGAGGTTTGGATTCGGCGAGCAGAAAACTACGTGTTAGCTGCTCGAGTTTGAGCGCCTGCGCTAGCGGAGAACGCAAAGCAGTTGGCTCTAACTGCTGACGTTGAATGGTGAAATACACACGCGTGGCTCGCAACACAATCCGGCGTGGCAATCCTGCAAAGTGAGCCAATACTCCATTTACATCCAACCAGCGATTGCGGAGCTTGATGAGCGCTTCACTTTGCATTGAGAAGCCATCGCAGAAGTCTTCAAGAAAACGATCAAAAGGATTAACCTCACCAATTCCAACTGGCAAACTGGTTGGAATTTCAACAGGCTGGCTAACACGACCTGGCATCATTCCATCACTGTTAAATCCAAGCCAGCCAAGAGCAATTCTTTCGGGTTTATTCGGTGGCGACATGCCAAGAGCGCTGATGTCAATTGCCAGTTTGGATTCTCCAAGAAACATCCATTGCGGGAGTAAACCGGAACGCAAAACAGAACGCTGAAACTGTTTTTGCAGACTGGAAGGTTTGGGTTGAGCTGTCGTAGAGGAAGCGTCGCTGATGTGATCAGGAAGATCAGCTTCCAATAATGTTTCGGTATCGATCAGAAGTAACTGATCACCGCAGGCAATTAGATTTTCGTGATGGCAGTCAGTGCAACCGAGTAGATGCAATAAGGCTGTTAGTCGACCGGCATTGAAATAGAAATTGGTTAGTTCTTTGTCATTAGCGCATAGGTGATGGACGACATGCTCCATATAGCCATAGCCGTTGCCGTTGTGGATGGCAAGAGTGCGCAACGGTGAGAGATCACTGTGGGTATTGAGATCAGCCAAGGTGGCCTGATAAGCCGCGTCTACAGCCATGTCTTTGGGCTTGTAGACCACATGCATGGAGGAGTTGGCAGTCGAATTGGGATCAGCAAATTCCAAAACAGCGACTGCACGGCCACCGCGGTGGGGATCACTCAAGCCCTGCTTGACGGTTTTGAGATGATGGCCGCAGGGAATCGCAAAGCATTGCTGAAGGACTGTGCGATCGGCACAGATGCGTTGCAACATCTCCACACTGCCTTGAAACCAAAGTGAAAGAACGGTGCCGATTAGGCGCCCAAGCACAGGAAATTCTTTAAGCAATGGTGCTAATCCATTGCGGCGATGGGATTGGATGAATCGCTCGTAGTGTTCACGCACTGGTGGCCCTGATCCATCTCCAGCAGCACCCAGATGTGCAAGCAGCATCGTGCCGGGTGTGCGTTCCTTATTGAAGGCTTCCCATAACACTTGATCGCCAAGCGCACAGAGCCGATCAAGCAGACTGTCTGCCAATTGATCAAAAATCTCATCAGCAAGGCCAGCGCTATCAGAAACGAAGCTTTGTCTAAGACTCTCTGCTGAGTGGCAACGAATCGGCCACCAAACATCAACAAAAGGTCTATTAAGATTGTTGTCGACTGGTAACAGGGGTAAGTCCCAGGCGGCCTTTAAAGCTTCAAGAGCATCTTGTAGAGCCTCTTCAAAACAAGGGTCATCCTCCTCGAGGGAAGCTGGCTCACTGTTCAGTGCAGCAAAGAAGTTTTCCTCCGATAGCTCATCCCATTCAAGGCGTCGATCGAATTTGTGGGGCTCATCGGGAGCAATAGCTGCTAACCAACTGGTTTTCCAAGATGATGGACTTTCCAAAGGCTCGGCAGCTCCCATTGATGGTTGTGAATCAAAACTATGGTCACATTAAACAGTGAATTGGGAATCAGAATAATGTTTTCAGTCCAAGGCTTTACTCTCGTTAAAGCAGGTGGCAAGACTACGAGCAACCAATGATTCATTTTTCATTGCCCTTGATTAAGGAGTTGCTTTAAAAGCTAGCGCAAATTTGAGAAAACTTTTTTGAGTATTTTGCTAACATCTAGCCATATCTTTGATAAGACTAAAGGGTGTGAATGAAAAGCTGGAAAGTGCCTGAAAAAACAAGACTATGTGTGATTTCTGATTCTTACTGGCTTATTTCAGCATTTGTTCGTAAGGGATTGTAATGTCTTGTCTGCCTGCAAGTGTTGGCATTGTTGTTGTTATACCCCTTCAGCGAACCTTCGGTTGCCTATCTACAAACCCAAGAGCTGCCAAGCTCTTCATTAGAGCGGCGCATCTCATCTTTCTAGTTGAAATAGGTCTTGTTAGCGAGTGCTGGAAAGAGATTTCTAAGCATCACATTAAGACTATGGATTGGTTCAGTAGTCCAAGTAATGAGTATGGCTGGATGAAATATTAGTAGTTCCCAGCATAAAGATTTGATTGTATTCAGATGTAGCGGTAATCAATCGTCTACAGAAACGTAACGTGTCCATTCCTCCTTTCTATGTTGTTGATGGTAGAAAACAACAAAGGGAAAATTGAACTTATAATGAGTGTCGTTCAAGTGTTTGTTCACCCAGTAACAACCTATCTGATAGTTATTCCTAAACATTTCGTTATGATCTGAATAAATATCTACGATTGAAGTGTCACCATTTAGGTGTTCCTCTATGAAGGTCTGTTTGTCTTCGAAGACGTCGATCAGAAAAATCTCATAGGTGTTTTTGGTTATACCAACCCTCATTAATTCTTCGATAACCTCATCATCCATATAGTCAAATCTCCAGCTACCATTATCCTCATCAGGAGGTTTAATGTCTTCATTCTTAGACAAAAGGATTGCTAAGTCAGTTTTGTCCTTAGTCATGACTCTCTAAGCGGGAGAATAAAAACGGTTGTTTTAAGGAGCTTCTCAGGATGTCAACCTTTTGACCATCATAACCAACACCTTCTAGGAGATCATCAGTTAATGATTCACCCAAGTGTAGCTGAGTGTGATTCGTCTTAGGGGTGGGGTGGTTGTCACCACTAGCAATAGTCTCCAACCCGCCATCTTCGATACATTGCTTTTCGTTAGTTTCTTTATAGTTAGTTATCAGTCTAAAGCTAATCGAAAGCTAGCCTGATCGGGCTACATGCTTCCATCCAGGGATATAGATCCTAGTTGACCTCACAGCACTTTTCATAATCCTCTTTCGTTAAACCAGAACCTGACCCTTGAGGGTTTTTGTTCATTAAATTATGTTGTGTTGATTGTGGGGGTAATTTAAGTTCATCTCTCAGATGATGTAGCTCATCACCTTTTAGATATTCATAACCACCATCACATTTCACTTTTACCCAAGATTCACAATCCAAGGAAATGACCTTGCTTCTTGATTGATCCTTGCTCATAGGTGCTTGTACTTCGAAGATATTCTAGTGCTTCGCACGTATCTCCTGAGAAAAATAGAAAAATGCTTGAAGGCAAGCATCTTGTTTAGAAGTGTCCATTTAACCTTTAGCAGGTCTTCTGACAATAGATATACTTGTCAAAAGCTGAATAGCAACAATTTTTATTTAGACAGAAATCTTCTCCGGTTGCTTTATAAACCGAATTTGGGCACTATTCCTCCCATGCCAATTAGATAGGATAATGCGGCCAAAATTATAAAAGAAACTACGATTTGCAGAGGAAGCTGCAGCAGCTCTTTCGAGGTAGGTAGAGGAGAGAGGTTGGGCATTTGATCACGGGGATCCTCTTCTTCGCTGGGCATGGAATGTTTGTCTCTGACAGTTAATCATTTATCTTAGCCAATCCAAGCATGAGCTCGATGACTTCTTACAATTCTTCTAACTTCTCACTTCTTTTTCTTGCCCTCCTGGACTAAGTATGTTAATACAAAAAAAGTTGTCTTTTCCTTTTGTCTTTACCTGGCTCTGTCTTCTTCCTGACCGCAATCCTCCTAATATTTGTTTCATTTGTAGTGGTGTTTAATTCGTTAGTTGCAAAAAAGAACCGAGTTGAAAATGCTTTTGCATCAGTTGATGTTCAGCTCAAGAAGCGTTATGACCTCGTGCCAAACCTGATTGCGACGGTTAATCAGTATATGCAGCATGAGCAAGGAACCCTCGCCAAGCTAACCGAGCTTCGAGGGATGGCTCAGAGTGGCAGGCTAGGCACGCGTGGCAGGGTTGAGTTGGAGAATCAATTCTCCCAGGCCATGGAGTCAATCATGGTTTCAGTTGAGAATTATCCAGATCTTAAGGCTAGCCAAAATTTTCTTGCTCTTCAGGGATCCTTGAATGAGATCGAGGAGCAGCTTTCTGCCGCCCGGCGTACCTTTAATGCCGTAACCACTGACTACAATGATGCCATTGAAATGTTTCCTAGTAATCTTTTGGCTGGGCTGATCGGCTATCGACTCCGCCCTCTTTTTGAAATGCCTGCTATCGAAAGAGAGAACCCTAACGCGGCTAAACTATTTGCTGGCTAATGGTGAATCAACGATCCTTTTTTGCTGGTCATCCTTCTTATTTCCGCCAGGAGATTATGCCAGTTTTACGGATATTTGAAGGCAAACGAAAGCTCATTCTGCAGAAAATATTGAAGATTATATTCTTAATCGCCTTGTTGATAATTGCTGTTGTCATTCTGCTAGCTTTTCAGTTAATCTCGCAGATCGCAGCTTTTATTTTGCTTCCCGTAGTGGCGGTTGTCTTTGGCATCGTCTACAGGCAACTAACCAAGCAATATAAGATGCAGTTCAAGCTGCAGATTATTACAGCGATCGTCAACTTCTTTGATTCAACTCTTCAATATGATCCACACGGTCGGGTGTCTAAGTCTCAGTTTGTGCAAAGTGGGTTATTTAATACATCTCCTGATCGTTACCGTGGCGAGGATCGGGTTTTTGGTACTTTGGGAAAGACCCGTATCGAGTTTAGCGAGGTTCATGCGGAATATCAGTCTCAGAGCACCGATTCTGATGGAGCCACGCACACCTCATGGCACACGATTTTCAAGGGTTTGTTTTTCGTCGCAGACTTCAATAAGCAAATTAAAGGCACCACTGTTGTGCTTCCAGATGTAGCCGAACGTCTTTTTGGGGGTGTTGGAAAATTTTTTCAAAACATTCAAAAGATTGGCCGACATCCCGAACTGATCACTCTGGAAGATCCTGTTTTCGAGAAGTACTTTGTTGTTTACGGGGATGATCAAAATGAAGCGAGATATATCCTTACCCCGAACCTTATGGAGCGGATTGTTTCATTTCGGCAGCGAACCGGACAAAAACTTCGTCTTTCTTTTTGTGGAGAGAACGTTTATGTGGCCATCCCGAGCGACCATGACATGTTCGAGGCCAGAGTTTTTCGCACCCTTTGGAGCAAGACACTGATCAAGAGCTATGTGGACGACATGGCGATGGCGATAGGTGTGGTTGAAGAGCTCAATCTCAACCGTCGTGTTTGGACGAAGCCATGAATTTTTAAATGCTAAAAATTCTCATGCGGAAGAGTTGTTCTGGTTACAGCCTTTAAAGCACCTGCACCACTTCACTGACTTCGGGGATCATTTCGCGCAACTTGCGTTCGATACCCATTTTTAGGGTCATGGTGCTACTAGGGCAGCTGCCACAGGCTCCTTGAAGACGCACTTTCACCACAGGACCATCAATTTCGACGATTTCTACATTGCCGCCGTCTGCCATAAGAAAGGGCCTTAGTTCATCGAGAACGGTTTCCACGTTCTCGTTGGTGAGGGCCATGGCTTCTGTACTCATGGATGCTCTGCACGTTTGGATCTATCCAGCCTAGGGGGTTCGCTCATAACCTTGCCAGCAGGGGTGCTTTCAAGTTGTGGTCGTCTCTGATGTTGCTGGATCCCAATCTCGCTACGACGCGGTGCTTGTCGGGGCTGGAATTATGAGTGCCACTTTGGCGGCCCTGCTGCATGAGCTCGATCCTGAACTGAGTTTGTTGATGGTCGAGCGTTTGCAGGCGCCGGGTCTTGAGAGCAGTGCGGCAGAAAACAATGCAGGCACTGGTCATGCGGCTAATTGCGAACTGAATTACACACCGCTTCAGCCTGATGGCAGCGTGGCTACTGCTAAGGCTTTGGCCATTAATACCGCCTTTGAGCGCTCTTTGGAGTTCTGGGCTTCGTTGACGGAAAAGGGCAAGTTGCTACCGCAGCAATTTCTACATCTGGTCCCTCATATCAGTGTGGTTTTTGGCGATGCTGATTTGGCTTTCTTGCATCAGCGCTTTCAGCAATTGAGTGCGCTGCCTGCCTTTGCCTCCATGCAATGGAGTACTGATGTCGCTGAGCTTGCCGAATGGATGCCATTGGTGATGGAAGGGCGAGCCAATGCAGAGTCTGTTGCTGCAACCTGCATTAAGCGGGGGACGGATGTGGATTTCGGATTGCTGACAGGGGCCTATGTGAAGTCATTGCAAGCCAGCGGAGCTTTGGAATTGAGTTGCGGCTGCGAAGTCGTTCATTTGCACCGGCTCGGCAAGCACCAGTGGAATCTTGATCTCAAGCATTCTTCTGGAAGTCGCTCTGTGCAGACACCTTTTGTGTTTCTCGGTGCAGGGGGGGGGGCATTGCCTTTGTTGCAGCGATCTGGCATTCCAGAGGCAGCTGCCTATGCAGGCTTTCCAGTGAGCGGACAGTGGTTAGTCTGCTCTGAGCCAGGTTTAACGGCAAGGCATCACGCCAAGGTGTATGGCAAGGCGAAGGTGGGTGCTCCGCCAATGTCTGTGCCACATCTTGATAGCCGTTGGATTGATGGATGCCGCTCGTTGCTTTTCGGGCCTTATGCGGGTTTCAGTAGCAAATTCCTCAAGCAAGGCTCCCGCTTGGATCTCTTGCGTTCGGTACGGCGCAGCAATTTTCGCTCCATGTTGGAGGTGGGTTTTAAAAACTTTGATTTAGTCACTTATCTCCTCTCAGAGCTACAGCAGAGTGAGAAAGATCGCTTTGAAACCTTAAAGCAATTTCTTCCCAATGCGCAGTTGAATGATTGGAAGCTCTCAGTTGCTGGACAGAGAGTACAAATCATCAAACGCACAGCCGAGGGGGGGCGGTTGCAGATGGGTACAGAGGTGGTATCCGCTCAAGATGGCTCCCTAGCTGCCTTATTAGGAGCTTCGCCTGGGGCTAGTACAGCGGTGACGGTCATGCTGGAAGTGTTGCAGCGTTGCTGGAGCGAGCGTATGGCAAGTGAGTCTTGGCAACAAAGATTGCGAAAATTGTTGCCGAGTTATGGCCATGATCCAAATTCTGAGCCCTTACTGCTGACGCAGATGCGCATACGCAGCAATAAATTACTCAATTTTACTTGATCAAAAGATGGTCTGATTTTGATGTTTGATAATTAGCTTTTGATGAGACTGTAGATATTGACCTTGAAAGCCTTATTTTGGTTAAATGGTGCTTTGATCAACAGCAGCGGTTATCGCTGCTGTGACGATATCGGTTGAACTTGTTGCTTCTGATGTTGTTGATGTAAGGGATGTCGCAGAGGCGACATCCTCTGATGTTGTTAGGGCGTTGATGGCTTCTGAAATTGCCATAGAATCAGTCTCCTCTGATGTTGTTGATTTTACAAGTGAGTCATTGCTTGGATTGATGATTGCATCAGTTGTTTCAGCAGTGATTGTTGTTAAATCTTCTTCGATTTGTGTTTCTGCGGCTCCTGTGATTGGATCCAATCCTCCCTCTAGTGAATAATCCGAATCAATATTGCCCGTACTCAAGTCTGAAGTATTCACGTTTTGGAGTGTTGCTATGACAATACCAATATTTTTGTCTCCAGCAATACCATCTGCGTCAAAGCTGACCAATGTATCGTCTCCATCTTGTGACAAGTTGATGTGGCCTGTAGCGAAGGCGTTGGATCCGTCGTAGTTGATTGCAACATTATTAAGGAGGTCATCAAAGTTCATCATGTCATGATTGCTTGATGGCTGAGCAATTGGAGTTTCCTCTAGGAGGGGCTCGGAATCTTCGCCAAACGCAATGATCGAATCTTGCTCGAAGGCAGGCTCTGGATCACCGCCAATAGCAATTACAAGATCATCCTCTAGAGCAGGCTCTGGATCACCGCCAATAGCAATTACAAGATCATCCTCTAGAGCAGGTTCTGGATCATCGCCAATAGCAATTACAAGATCATCCTCTAGAGCAGGCTCTGGATCACCGCCAATAGCAATTACAAGATCATCCTCTAGAGCAGGCTCTGGATCACCGCCAATAGCAATTACAAGATCATCCTCTAGAGCAGGCTCTGGATCACCGCCAATAGCAATTACAAGATCATCTTCTAGTGAAAGCTCTAGATTATCGCCGAAAGAAATCCCCATTTCTTTATTCTCTTCTGCATCGTTAATTGTTACTAAGTTTCCGCCTAGCTTCTGAGCATTGGCCTCTGCTTCTTCCCAGGTAGGCCCTTCGACGATTGTGTAAGCACTGTCACCTCTTATTGCTACATTATGATTGAAGATTGCTTTTTTCTCGGATATTTCAACAGTGAAATCCTTGATCATCAGAGGTGAAGATATGTTATTTATGTCGTCTGCGAAGATGTTTGTTCCGGAACTTGCTCCTTCTAGCAAACTTCTGTAGTAATCGGCAGTGAAAACGATTGTGTCTGAGCCGAAACCCGTCGTAACACTTATACCTTTACCGCCGGTAATGGTGATGTTGTCCTTGCCATCTCCAGCATCAATTGTGTCACCTCCATCGCCAGCAAAGATGTCATCATCACCCTTCCCACCACTGATTTTATCTGCTCCTGATCCACCGATAATTGTGTCATTACCATCATCACCGTAGATCTCGGCGTTGCCTCCGCCTGAATGCAGGATCTGGTCGTCACCATCTCCGCCGTGGATGCTGCTGTTGACTAGGTCACCACTCAACAAGACAGAGTCATCACCTGTTCCTGTTTTGATTGTGCTGTTGGTGAGTGCCGCTCCAGAATGGCTGCCGATGGCGTTCACAAAGATCTGGTCGTCTCCACCTCCTGTTGAGATAGTGGAATTCAACAGAGTTTTGGCATCACCTTTCTCCGTTGATTTGCCGTGGTAGAAGGAATGCCCTAGGGCATTAACACTGATGTTGACTTGATCTTGTCCCTCGCCAGTTTCGAGAACAGAATTCTTAAGGCCTATGGCAGAGGAACCAGCATTGATTTGCAAGTTGACGGAATCATTGCCAGAGCCTGTGGAGATGGTGGAATCCTCCGCCCCAATAGCAACACCAAGGGTCTCAATGCGTGAGTGGTCGTAGTCGTAGGAGGATTGATTGAAGCGGTTGTTGTCGTAATTAGATTGATGAGAGCCGTTGTAGTTGTTATTATAGTCGTAGCCATAATTATAACTCCTGTTGTAGTCGTAGTTATAAGAGCCTGAGGAGGAGTGATCGTAGTTTCCAGATCTGCTGTAGCTGTTGTTGTAGTCGTAGTCGTAGCTGTTGAGGTGTGAGCGTTCGTAGTCACGGCTGTTGTTGTACCAGCTGCTTCTGTAATTGTAGGAATTTTTGTAAGTCGATTGATTGATGCTGCTACCGCTGCCTTGTGAAGCGTGGCTGTAATCGTAGGAGCCGGAAGAGCTGTGATCGTAGGAGTTGCTGTAGCTGTTGGTGTAGTCGTTGCTGTAACTGGAAGAGCGAGAATAGATGCTGCTGTAGTCGCTGCTGTTGCTGCCAGTGGAATCATCGAAGGAGGAGCGTGAGCTCGATGATTTGTTGTAGAAGCTGTTTTCGCCAAAAGCGTTGACATCAATGGTGATGTCATCATTACCATCGCTGGTGGAGAGAATTGAATCGTTAAGGCCTATGGCAGAAGAGCCGGCGTTGATTTGTAGGTTGACGGAATCACTGCCAGAGCCTGTAGAGATGTTGGACCCATCAGCACCAGTGGCTTCTCCGTAGGAGTGAATGCGTGAGTGGTCGTAGTCGTAAGAGGATTGATTGAAGCGGTTGTTGTCGTAGGAGGATTGATGGGAGTTGCTGTAGCTGTTGAGGTAATCGCTGGAATTGCTGTAACTGCGGGTGTTGTCGTAGTTGTAAGAGCGCGAGTAGGAATTGCTGTGGTTGCTGGAACTACTTGAACTGTTGCTGTAGTCGTAGTCGTAGCTGTTGAGGTGTGAGCGTTCGTAGTCACTACTGTTGTTGTACCAGCTGTTGCCGTAGCTATAGGAATTTTTGTAAGTCGATTGATTGATGCCGCTGCGGCTATTTGTTGAGTCGCGGTTGAAAGAGCTGGAGCTGGCGTCAGAGCGTTCGTAGGAGTTGCTGTAGCTGTTGGTGTAGTCGTTGCTGTAACTGGAAGAGCGAGAATCGATTCTGCTGTAGTCGCTGCTGTTGCTGCCAGTGGAATCATCGAAGGAGGAGCGTGAGCTCGATGATTTGTTGTAGAAGCTGTTTTCACCTATAGCGGTGATATCAATGGTGATGTCATCATTACCATCGCTGGTGGAGAGAATTGAATCGTTAAGGCCTATGGCAGAAGAGCCGGCGTTGATTTGTAGGTTGACGGAATCACTGCCAGAGCCTGTAGAGATGTTGGACCCATCAGCACCAGTGGCTTCTCCGTAGGAGTGAATGCGTGAGTGGTCGTAGTCGTAGGAGGATTGATTGAAGCGGTTGTTGTCGTAGGAGGATTGATGGGAGTTGCTGTAGCTGTTGAGGTAATCGCTGGAATGGCTGCTGCTGCGGGTGTTGTCGTAGTTGTAAGAGCGCGAGTAGGAATTGCTGTGGTTGCTGGAACTACTTGAACTGTTGCTGTAGTCGTAGTCGTAGCTGTTGAGGTGTGAGCGTTCGTAGTCACGGCTGTTGTTGTACCAGCTGTTGCCGTAGCTATAGGAATTTTTGTAAGTCGATTGATAGTCTCGACTACCGCTTCTTTGTGAAGCGTGGCTGTAATCGTAGGAGCCGGAAGACGCGTATTCATAGCTGTTACTATATTTTCTGCCAGAGTTATAATCGTATTCATTTGTATATGAATAAACTCTTTGATTGTTATAATTTCTATCGCCTGAGGACTCGTATGAATATATATGCTCCCAAGAGTGTTTGTTGATTCTGCTATTGCCACCTTCTGCTGAAACATTGATTTTAATGTCGTCATTGCCCTCTCCACTTTCTACAAAACTATCCTCTAGGCCATAAGCTTTGATTTCTCTGCCATTGCCACGTGCATTGGCATTGATTGTTAGCTGATCACTGCCAATGCCGAGTTCGATGGAGCTGTTGCTTGCGCCGTAGGCCGGATCCCAAATTCTAGATTGAGTGAAGGCGTTGAGAATGACGGAATCATCACCAGAGCCCGTATGGATTTCGCTATCACGCATCGCCCAGGCATTGGTATTGCGACCTACAGCTCTTGCTGTGATGTCAATCGAATCATCACCAGCTCCTGTTTTGATGGAAGAGTTATTTCCTAGTCCGATCGCTTCTGCATAACCACCCCAATTGGTTGCAAAGGCATTGATGCTAATGGAGTCGTTGTCATTAGCAATGACGGGGTCTTCGCCAATGCCGATGATGAGAGGTGATTGTTCACTACCAACATCAAAACCATCTAATGGAGGTAATCCCTGAAGCTCTTGGCCACTTGTATTGATCTTGGTATTTAATGCTCCATAGGCAGCAATCGAACCCCACGTTCGCCCATTTGCAGAGGCATTAATCAGCAGCGAGTCGTTGCCAGATCCAAGGTTGATTGAGCTGTTGCTTGCGCCGTAGGCCGGATCAATAAACCTGGAATTGGTAAATGCATTGAGAGTGACGGAATCATCGCCTGAGCCTGTATTGATGTTGCTGTCGCGCATCGCCCAAGCATTGGTTGTGCGTCCATCAGCTCGAGCGGTGATGTGAATGGCATCATTGCCATCACCTGTATTGATTGATGAGCCATTGCCAAGACCTACAGCCTCTGCATAACCACCACCTCGCCACCAACCACCACGGTTGCTAGCAGAGGCATTGATGACAATGAAATCATCTCCGCTTCCAGTTTGAATATCGCTGTTAAGAGCTCCATAGGCTGCAACTTTGCCGCCACCCCACCATCCGCCTGAACCGCTAGCTGAAGCATTGATGAATAGGGAATCGTTACCTGAACCGAGATCAATCGAACTGTCTGTAGAGCCGTAGGCAGTGGCAGTTGTTCTACCGCTTGCGATTGATTGAAGGCTAACGAAATCATTGCCCGCGCCAGTATTGACCGAGCTGCTTTCAAGGCCTGTTGCCAAGATCGCAGCGTTGACGAATCTGCCACCAAGGATTCCAGCATCAGCTTTGATGCTGATGATGTCATCACCACCCTGGGTGCTTAGCGAGGAATGACGAAGGCCCCAGGCTGGGTCATATCCAAAGACCCTTGAAGTGGCGTTGATATCAACCAGCTTGTTGTCATTACCAACAAGAGAAAGCCGGGAGCCATCGATACCAATGGAGTAGGCCTCTCTCCCTTGCGCGTAGGTGTTGATGCTTACAGCTTTGCCGGTGTATTCAACTTCGCTATTCAGCAGACCCGTTGCACGTGCTGTACGCCAGCCAGAGTTGGCTGTGGCTGAGATGCGCAGTTCGTCGCTATCGATACGCAGGCTTTGATTTTCAATCGCTGTGGCAGTTGTTCCCCGAGGCGACCACCGGTTCCATCTCCACCAACCCCATCGATCAGATGCATTTGCTGTGAAGTTGGTGATTGAAGCCATCGGTTAATGATTTGGGTAGAACAGGGAACTACTTATTGCCACTGATTTCACCTATGAATGCTTTTGACCAGAGTGGAAAGGAGGCCAGGAAGAATGGGATGCTTCTTGCTCTGAGAATTTCATGAGAGGTCTTTATCAAGGTGCTAACTGGAATCTCTAGGTGATCTTTCCTAGTTCAAACGGTGTGGCTTGGTTGTTGTGGAACGTGGTCAGGGGGCTAGACACTGAGAGAGCCAGGAGCAGTTCTTGACGTCCAGCTTTCACGCTTGTCTCGTAATGGGTCTTGTGCGAATAGAGCATGGTTCGCTAGATGGCCTGTATGGGTGTGTCTTCTCGACGAGAATCCCATGCAAGCAGGGTTGCAAGGCTGAGAAATGAGTGAGGATTGGGTGATCAATCAGTTATTTCTACCTTCAGATTGCATGAAGAGAGTTGAGCAGCACAGATCACCTGTGCCTGGCTTTGCTCACCAATTTGAGGCCTCGATTCTTCAGGCTCAGTTTGATACCTGGCTATTACCTGGAACACTTGATCGGTATGATTCCTGTTCTCTGAGCATCTCTTTCTTACATAATGAGTGCAAGGCCGTTCTTATTTGGCCGTATTGATATCTGTCGCTGTGAATCTTGTCATTAAGATCTTAATTTGAATCTTAGTCGCTATTTTGCTAGTTTTGCTTTAGTTCTTTAGAGAGAGTTTCTTGCTTTATTAGCTTTTGATACTATCGAGATCATCTGTGATATGGATGCACAAGCTTTAAGCATCAGTATCCCGGCGAGGAATATTTGATGCTTTTGAGTAAATTTAGGTTGTAGATGTTGCAAAATCCCTCCATACACTCATGCAGCAATGGGCCTGATGAGATGGCTGCCAGCATTCTTCATGGCTGGTCAGATCAGCAGGATCCTTAGAATCTAGATTCTGACTCCAAAGCGCCCGAGAGGGGAATTCGCCAACGCATGACCGACGTTCCCGTTTCTCGCTTGAGGAACTTCTGCATCATTGCCCATATCGATCACGGCAAGTCGACTTTGGCTGACAGGCTGTTGCAGGACACTGGCACAGTTGCCGGTCGGGATATGCAGGAGCAGTTTCTCGACAACATGGATTTGGAAAGAGAGCGGGGCATCACGATCAAGCTCCAGGCTGCCCGGATGAACTACACGGCTGCCGATGGCGAAAGCTATGTGCTCAACCTGATTGATACCCCTGGCCATGTGGATTTCTCCTATGAGGTGAGCCGCTCCTTGCAGGCCTGCGAAGGGGCCCTGTTGGTGGTGGATGCCAGTCAGGGTGTTGAGGCCCAGACCCTGGCAAATGTCTATCTAGCGCTGGAAAACGATCTAGAGATTATTCCTGTGCTCAATAAGATTGATCTGCCGGGCTCTGATCCAGAACGGATTAAAGAGGAGATCGAGGCGATCATTGGTCTTGACACCTCAACAGCAATTGCCTGTTCTGCCAAAACAGGCTTAGGCGTACCAGAGATTATGCAGGCGGTGGTGGATCGCATTCCGCCCCCTGCAGATACCATCGATAAGCCAACGAAGGCATTGATCTTCGATTCCTACTACGACTCCTACCGAGGCGTGATTGTGTATTTCCGGGTGATCAGTGGCCGGATCAGCACGAAGGACAAAGTGTTGCTGATGGCCAGCAAGAAGAGCTATGAGCTTGATGAGATTGGTGTGATGTCACCAGACCAGTGTGAGGTCAATGAACTTCATGCAGGGGAGGTGGGTTATCTGGCGGCTTCGATCAAGGCGGTTGCTGATGCACGGGTTGGAGACACGATTACTCTCCTCAATGCCCCAGCAGATGAGCCGCTACCTGGTTACACCGAGGCAAAGCCGATGGTGTTTTGTGGCTTGTTCCCTACGGATTCAGATCAATATCCAGATCTAAGGGAAGCGCTTGACAAGCTGCAGCTTTCAGATGCAGCACTGAAGTATGAACCTGAAACCAGCAGTGCGATGGGTTTTGGCTTTCGTTGTGGCTTTCTAGGACTCCTGCATATGGAAATTGTGCAGGAGCGGCTTGAACGTGAATATGACTTGGATTTGATTGTTACTGCTCCTTCAGTGATTTACAAGGTGAACATGATTGATGGGCAGATGTTGATGGTGGATAACCCTGCAACATTGCCAGATCCGCAGAGGCGGGAATCAATAGAGGAGCCTTATGTGCGGATGGAGATCTATGCACCCAATGAGTACAACGGCACTCTGATGGGTTTGTGCCAGGAACGACGTGGTGAATACATTGATATGAAGTACATCACCACTGAGAGAGTGACCTTAATTTATGAGCTTCCCTTGGCTGAAGTGGTGACGGATTTCTTTGATCAGATGAAGAGTCGCACAAAGGGTTATGCCTCAATGGAATATCACTTGATTGGCTATCGCCGCAATGATCTGGTGCGCTTGGATGTCTTGATCAATGCAGAAAAGGCTGATCCACTTACCACAATTGCGCACCGTGATAAGGCTTATAGCATTGGTAAGGGTTTGGTGGAGAAGCTCAAGGAGCTGATCCCAAGACAACAGTTTAAAATTCCCTTACAGGCTTCCATTGGTAGTCGCATTATTGCCAGTGAGAGTATCAGTGCCATGCGCAAGGATGTGCTTGCTAAGTGTTATGGAGGAGACATCTCAAGGAAAAAAAAGTTGCTGAAGAAGCAGGCCAAGGGTAAAAAGCGGATGAAGGCCATGGGCAAAGTGGATGTGCCTCAGGAAGCATTTATGGCTGTATTGAAGCTGAATCAAACGAGCTGATTTATCTTTTACTATTGACCATTACTTAATGTCTTTGCAGCGGTATGTTTGTCAACCTGTAGATAATTACCGCTGGTTTTAGTTGATAAGTCTTCCATCCATGGTGATGCAAGGCCAATGGCAATGGTGTTCGTCTTTAGTGTTTGCTTTCTTCTTTTATTATGATCTAGATAGTGATTCACTGTAGAGTCATAATTATAGTCTTGCCAGCTGCTCCCATCCCGCCTTTTGTTGGGCTTTCCATCAGTGAGGAAATATAGGGTGTCCGTTTCATTGTCATCAAAAGAGCTGTCTAAACCCTCCCATGGGTAAGTACCCCCCCAAGACCTGGGATCACCATTATCCATTGAATTCACGAATGAAATTGCTGATTCGCGGAATCCATCCTGTCCAATCTTGACTAAGCCATTGCTTGATTTTTCCCATGTTCTGTGATTATTACTCCCTGCCGAACTAAAGGATTGGAGACTAATCTTAGTGTCTTCGGGCAGTGATGTAATCAGGCGTTTGAGTTCCGTTTGCAGCGATTCCATTCGGGTTAATGCACAATATTGGCTAGACCTATACCATACATTTTTATATGTTCTGCCTCTATAGTTGAGAACTTCAGCCCAATATATTCTAGCCTGACTAGGATAATCTTTACTACCCCAAAGAATGCATGCGCTCATTGAGCCTGAACCATCGACTAGGAAACGTACTCGTTTGCTTCGAACATTACGAAAATAGGTTCCATTGTAGAAGCTATCACTTCCATAGTTCTCAAGGCGTTTATCGGCTCTAGCGAAGGCAGCAAGGAAAAGGGGGTATTTTGCAATTGTACGTGACCCGCTTTTGGTTTCCAGGTAACTATCCTCTTCAAATTTCTTAGGATCATTGTTGGGATCTGGATCTATAAATTTGACCAATTTACGAGTGGGATCAGTCTCCATGCGCAAAGCTGGCTCCATGAAACTTCGTATTGGTGTTTGATCTTTTTCAAAATCAACATCAAGATCCTCTACGATTTCTTTGAGGCCTTTTATATCCCCTTCAGGGGTTGTGGGGTGCTTGCAATTTCCTTCAGGTTTATAGCACCCCATGGTACCAATATCTTCAATTGCTTTAGCTAGAAACAGCGAGCTGATTCCATTGGCATCATTATAACGTCCATCAAGATCAAGTGGAGCACCACATCTCATTAAGGCATAGCCGTTATTACTTGAACTAACGCTAAATCCATAAATGACTGGTGTATCGATCTCAGCCATTTTGATGCCAAAGACTGGTTTAAATGCTTTTGTTTGATTTTCCGCCAAGCTCTCACATTGTTTGAGAGTGGCTGCGTATTGTTTATGACCCAAGTCTGTGCGGGTTTGTTCATTTGAAATAGCTTCACTATTATTGACCAGGATATGTAGACTTCGTTCGACTTCTGATCTCAATAGCCTAAGACCATTTGTAGTATTTTGGCGCAAGCTGGCTTTACTTTCAGATCTGTCAACCAATGTTTGGGTAGAGCGTAATGCTAGAGAAGAAGCTCCAATGAGAAGAATGCTGGCCCCTGCGGCAACAACGGTCTCAGACAAACCAAAACCATTGCGTCTGAGGCCAAAGCCTTTTTGTTTTGAAAGGGCCTTAAGTGATTTCATGGATCTGATGTCATCGTTAAAGCGTGCCTCTAATGATTTAATTATCTCAGGGATGCTGCTTAAATTGCTCGATTTATAGTGAAAATTCCCTGAGTATTGTCTGATAACCAGTATTAACTGGTGTCACAGAAGCCAGTGTCGTCATTCCAGGTTCCGCTGTGAATTTGAGCGCTTCCTTCGAGCTCGATGCATCGGGTTCTTAAGCGAGGCTCATTATCGCTATGACGGGATTTCACCAGGATTGTTAGTTGATTATATTGCTGAGCACTGATTCCTGAAGGGATTAATTCATATTCGGCTTGTAGAGCAGCCACTTCAACTTCCTTTGATTCTCTTGTACCCTCAAGGGCTAGAAAACGATAAGGTTCTTTTCCTTGAAGGTCGGTTTTTGTACATAGATAAAAATCATCTTTCGTTAATGAATCGTCTAACGTGGATGGATCTTTGTTTGAGCAACATTTCAAGCGTTGTGAATCGCTGCGGCTGCCATCAGCTTGCATGAACTCAACCAATTTCGATGGAGATCCAAACTCCTTTGTTGCTAAATCTTGATTGAGATTGAAGCGGCAGATTTGTTTTGTTTTTGCCAACCTTGATCGAAGGCTAAATAATCCAGTCTTTAAAAATTGTGTGTAGCGATCAACATGGCCTTGGGAGAGGTTTCGTCTATATGTTGGGATGGCATATGCAGAAATAATGCTTACAATTGTGATCGTAACCAAAACTTCAAGCAAGCTGAAGCCAGTTTTGGTCTGTTTTAAGGATGTTGCTTTATTCATTAACATACTATTGCTCATGTGTCATGTTTCCTAGCCCACACAACTCGGCTTGGAATTGAGGACTAAGTTCAAAAATTCTTTGCTCTGTTGCGTTTTGAAGCTCAGTGTCATGTAGCAGCTTAGTTGAACCATTTTTGAGCTCTTTTTTAACACCTGGCCCTTCAAAGCTGTAGACAATAATCAGATTGCCACTTTTGTCATTGGTAATAGTGCTTCTTTTGATCATTCCTCGGTTTGCCCTTTTGCGTCCATTGCTGGATGGGGGCTCTACATAGAAATCACCACCACTATTAATAATCTGGCTGTTTAAGTATTTAGCAGGGTCTTCACAGGCAGCCTCTAGCTCATTATCAGCGAGGATTTTCTTGTCAGTTAATTGGGAGTCTGCGTGTTGTAGAAGTTGGATATTGTTATTGATATCTGCCTCAACCGTAGTCCGTTCATGTTGATGCATGCTATTTGTTAGTGCGGCAAGGGATATCCTGCTGACAGCAGCCATCACCATGCTAAGTATGGTACCAGCGATGAGTACTTCGACCAAGGTAAATCCAGAACCTCTTTGATGATTTATTGCTGGAATCCTTTTGGCATTGAAGGCGGCTATAGATTTTAGCTTAGTGGTTATAAGCTTTTTGCATTTAAATATGAAAATATCGGAATAAATTTCTTGCTGTTCAACCTTTGCTTGATTAAAGGATTTTTCACTTGCTTGAGCTAAATGCCCATTCCAGTACTCTCTGATTGAATGAATCCAAGTCACCTCTTTCGTCTTTCTTCTAGGTATTATGTATTTCACCATCGCTGGAAGATATCTAAACCTGTACCACGAACACCACGCGTGATGGTCCGTCCGTAACCGGTGTATTCCTCCCCATCAACTAAATTCCAGAGTTCATCGCCAGCTTCAATGACAGATCCTTTAAGGCTATTTTGATTTTTTGTTGTTAGAGAGAATTTCTTAGATTGTGAGCAGAAGTTATCAGCCCAGACGACTCCGCGCATCTCTGCATCATTGCTGAGGGTGAATGTTCCTCCTTTCAGTAAGACAAATGCTGCAGGTAAGCTTTTGCCTGCTATGCTCAAAACATATTTTTCGTCATTTTTAAGATCATTTGAATTGCATTGTTTTGAGGCTTTGAGACTATTTTTTGAGACCAATATCAATTTCTCTGGCGCTTCATTGCATTTTGTACCTTGACGATTCACGCCACAAAGCAAGCTCTTCTCTGATAAATCGATGCGGTTACTGAGCTTCGTCTCGTCTGGGGACCCAAGGTGTAAAACTACGGGCCGTTGATCATTCTCGATCAATACGGTTGTATTTTCTAGATTGATGTGTTCTATATAGAGATGGCATGCTTCGTCAGTATTTGCGCAAATATCTTGCTTTTTGATTCGCACGGTCCACTTTTTGCGATCTTTTTCTGTTTCTTCTGGAATCCAAAAAGTCCATTGATTTCCATAGTCTATATTGCCTGGGTTTTGACCAAATTTCCAGCCATCTCTGATTCTTGGTTTGCCGTCAATGCATGTCCACCGATAACATGCACGAATTGCAATGCTATTGCTATATAGGACTTTCGAACGGTATTCTTTAAGAGTGGGACTAGTTTCTTTGTCGATAACTTTGGAGTCAATATCAATACCTTTTGGGGCGGACATTTTCGTGCTATTGATTGCTCTTGTGCAAACAATCTGATCCTCACCACAGTCAAAATCATTGGTTTTACTTGAGTCGTCAAAACTCCATACGCGAGGAGTGTCTTTGCGTTGGCTATCTTCATCGAAGATTTCTTTACCTTCTTTTGAGTTTTTTGTATTAGCAAAAAGCTCAGTTGCTGGTAACCCTCTATTCATTACAGGCCATATTCGATCTCTTAGTGCATTGGAGCTATTATTTAAGACTGAAGTTGCAAGATCATTCCTGCAACTACCATCATCTTTTAGAATTTCATTCTTGTTGCTTACATTCAAAAGAATCAGGCCTGGACCATTAATTGTTGTAGTGCCTAGATCATAATTATTAGCTCCCATTACTCCCCAATCTTCCGGCTTGCTGACAACAGAACGAACAAAGAGAGAACGACTTAAAAGTGCTCTGGCCAAATAGTTATCTTCAGATCCCACCCTTTTGGTGAAGCCTTCTACTTGGAACCTTGCAGCCCCCTTTCTACCTTCGTAGCCCCCTTGTATGTCTTTGGCAGGTGGTTTGTATTGACGAAGCCGGTAAAAAGTCTGAATGCTCCCTTTGCCATCATTCCTTTGGGTTCTCGATTGATCTTCTATAAATGGCAACGAGACCTTTGTTTCATTATTGTCTTTAGCCACAAGGCCTGTTGGCCATACAGCTTCTTGATTGGATGGATGATTTGGAAGAGCTGTGATGTCTGTACAAAGCTCTTCAAGCATTGCTTCATCTGTTGTGTTGATGCGAATCCAATTGTTCGTTGATGTCGATTCACCATTGTTAATCGTAAAAAGATAGCCTTTGTAATTCTCAGGATCGTTACTATTAAGTGTGTTGAGAATACGGTTGAACCCATTTAATGCGGCTGCTTCAGCCATCTGTTGATAGCTTTGGGCGGCTCCAATTTTTCTTGCCATCAGTTGACGGATGAGTAAACCAGTCGTACCGGCAAGCAAGGTTAATCCTGTTAACAATGCCAATAACATTGCTAAGCCTTCTTCTCCTTTTGGAGGTTTGTTCCGTTCTAATTGGCTTCGTAGATGATGAAATTTATACCGATTAATTTTAGACATTATTATTTGGGTATACATACTAGATCTGTATCGCTAACGGCATCATTCTTTTTGCTATCGATTACTCCTCTTTTTATGTCACTAGCTCCTCCTTCAAGATCAATGCATGCCATCACATTAAACTTGGCAGTTTCGCTATTAGTGTTAGTAGAACTTGCTGTGAATTCAAAATAGTTTTCATTCTCGCCATTATCACTCCGGCTCAGTGCATAGTTGCCACCTGGCAAAATAATCTGATTGAATGTTGTCTGATTTGCAGGCCCTTTAGTTGTCATGATTGCAGCAATTTCATTGAGGTCTTTCCATCCAGTAGGCGCTAGGTTGAACTCATCGATATAGGCTGCCAGGGTGTTTTGTATCTGAGCCAGAGTCGCTACAGCCTCACTTTGTTTGGCTCTCTGCACTTGATTAAAGTAATTTGGCATCGCAACGGCACTAAGGATCCCTATTATTACGACCGTAAGCAGAACTTCTATCAGCGTAAAGCCCCCAGTTATTTCGCTATTTGCTTGCAGTGGAAGAAGTTTCATCTGAATTCTTCTCTCTTTCGTTGCTATCCTATTAGGCTTCTTTCTGTAAATACTGAGAATAATCTGAGAAGTGGTTGAGAGTCTTATGCAGAAGATGATTTCAAAAAAGGCTTGATAGATTAGCTCATGGCCATGGTTACTTTTGCCAGAATTTTTGGCGGAGAATCTTTTTGTACAGAATGAGCCATTCGCGAAATATATAGCCGTGTTGATTGGACCAATTGCTCTTATTGATGGCCTATTTGTAATTAGTGCTTATGTTTATTAATGTTATATCCGTCTCGTTCTGTCGTTGAAGGTCAGACTGCTGATTGGCTTACTTGTCCATTGTCTTTGTCTACGCTAATTCGGCATTTTTTCCCTTTCGCGAGAGCGCTTCCATTGCAGTTAGCCCTGCCTCCATTGGCATCTGCTTGTGTGGTGTAGGTGACGTTTGCCGAGGGTGCTCCACCAGAGCCATCATTGCAATTGCCTGAGATGGTTAGGCCTGTACTTGGAGTTAGTGATGCGTAATTATCGGGATATGGGCCGTCGGTAATGATTGCTGCGGCGCATTCTTTGGCAAGCCCAGCTCCTTCGCCGAGTTGTGTGTTGAGCTCAGCTTTTTCTTTAATCCCGGTGAATTGCGGCAGGGCAACCGCACTCAGGATGCCAACGATCACAATCACGATCATCAGCTCCACCAGGGTGAAGCCTTGCTGTAAAGCACTAGCTCCCTTCTGGCGTCTCAACAGCGCAAGCTTTAGCTGTTGGTTGAGGATGCTCATGATGATATGCAATATCAATACTTGCCTGATCATATTGCCTTGATATGGCGATTTTGTGGTGAAGGATCGTCTAAGGCTTCTCTGAGAGTTCCCTTTGAACCGGCTTAGAGGCTCGTTAACTGTTGGCCCAAGATGCTTGCTTTCATGCTTTTGCCCCTCAGCTGATCCGCTCTGGCCTCTGGCCTTTCAGGCTTTTACCAATCCGAAGGCTAGTTGCCGATTGCTATCGCTGTTGATTGATTTCAACGCCTTGTTGAGCAGGCTTTTGCAGGATTGATCTGCTGGCTTCTTACTGATCAAGGTCTTCATCTTCTGCGAGTGCTGCTTGCCTACGCCGGCGGGGAACCCTTGTCGTAGTTGTTGTTTTGAGATGACTTCCTATCGCCAGCGGGGCTGTTCTCAAAGCACCACCGCTGGCTTGGTGTTGCCCCTGGCGCTTGCGGCTGCGTTTGTGGTTTTGCTTGGCAGCACTTCGCTATTTTCGCTAGCGCTCCTGAGCCGTAGTCGCACGCGCATCAGCATGGCCGAGCGGATGCGCGCTGATCAGCTTCGCTCCGCTGCGCAGCACTTCGCACAGCTGGCTACAGATTCCCATGCCTGCCTTCTCACTTGGCCTTCCAGTCGTTGGAATGATTTGGGCTCTCAATGCGCTGATGTTGATCAAGGCTGACTTGGTGCGCGGCTATGGCTGGCTGGCTGATCCGCCAATCTCCAACCTTTGGCCTTGTTCCTTGGCCGGTCGTCAGCCTGTGTTGGCAATCGCTACAGCACAAGATGATCGCGAAGCCCGTCGAAGGGCCATCATCTACTCGGTTGGCTCGGCTCCATCGCCGATCTGGTGCAGCCAGGTGTTGATGCGCTGTGGCCCGGCGTTTGACATCAACGGCGAGCCTAACCTCGCAGGCGGCTTCCAGAACCGTGTGCTGATCTATGGCTTGCCTGCCTCGCTCAGTCATGGGGAACCTGGTTTTGTGGCTCGCCCGGATCCTCTTCTGCCGGTGTTGCGCCTTGAACTGGAGGAGAATTTTAAGGCTCCTAACGGGAAGATGCAGCGCATCCGTTCAGCTGCCTCTGCTTGATGCCCTGCGCGTTGACAATTGATTGGCGTATGCAAAAAGCATGTCAGGCTCAATCAACTTTACTTTTATCGATGCTGTATTCGGATAAGGTACAAATTTTTTAGACGAAATGTTCGACACTAATGATGCATAGCTTGCTCGCAATATGGCTTTGGTGTAATGCTTTTTTTGCGGAATTTAGGATGTCAGTACGCAACTGTTTTGTGATGGAGTTCCACGCCTGCTTATTTTGACTGCAGAACAGCAGATGCCACCAATACCCTTCATTGGAAGGGTTGCATCAAGGGAGACCGGAATTTAGGGTTGAATAATCAACTTATTAGGAAAAACAATTTAACAAATCTTTTTAACTTAGATCCCTTCCCTCATTGGGATTGTGAGCTCGATCACAGGGATCAATGATTCCGGTCACAGGTGTAGTCGTTGAGAACGGCAAAAGTATGTAATGCTAAGCAAGGAGCTCTTGGTTGGACATTAACCGTCTTGGTAAGTCATTGAACGCAAGAGGGGGCTGGATCAATTTTAGGCGTCCGCCTTATTCGATTCGCCGCGTTATAGAGCGCACCAGCTTGATGGCTGTGGGGTTGGGATATGGCTTGTTGTTGTTGTTTAACCTGCAGCTACCGGCTGAACAGCGTAGGCAGGCTCAGCGGGAAGATCTTAACGATGCCAAGGCTATTCTTCGTCAGTCGAAGGATTTGATCCTTCGCGCCGATTCAGTATCGGCATCTGAAAACAGTATTGATACACTTTTGCTGAAGAGATTGCTGAGTGATTTTTCATCTTTTGATCTTTTGATTTCGATGCACCCCAAGGGGTTTGAGGCTGGTTTTGTGATCCCTGATGTGAGAGGAGGTATCGGTCTTGGCAAGGTTCTAGCTTCTTACGGTTTGCAGAAATATCAAGGTGATTCCAGATATGGACCTGTTCTTATTGATATTGATTCAGCTTATTATTCAATCATTAAAGATCAAGTTGACCTGCATGGAAATGATTGGAATATTTATCTGGTGCAGGATGTTAGTCGTCAGATTCGCCAGCAAAATATTCTAACCATCATTCTTTTTTTAGCTGCTTTACTTGCTTCGATGGTGACCTTATCCCTAACGCGTACAGGCATTCGACGAGGTTTGGAGCCTTTGCAGCGCTTTGGCGGCGTGATCGAATCAGTCTCGTCTGGATCTCTCGACGATCATCGCTGTGATCCGAAATATGAACCTCTGGAACTTAAGCCGCTTGCCGGTTCGTTTAATGCTCTTTTAGATCATTTGGCTGATTCTTGGAATCGTCAGAGGAAGTTTGCTAATGCTCTCAGTCATGAGCTGCGCACACCGATTACTTTAATTATTGGCTATACCTCTAGGGTTTTGCGCCGATCAGGAAACCTTAGTGAAGATCAGCGGCATCAATTGACGATCATTGATGATGAGACTCGTCGTCTCGGAAGGTTAATCACTGATCTATTAGATATTGCGCGTGAGGAATCTGGCGCTCTGGTGATTACGTCCGAGCCTTTTTCCGCATTTGAGACGTTAGAGCAGGTGCTTTTACTAAACCAAGGTGATCATGAGACTCGCTTGAAAATCCAATCGAGTTCACACGGTTTTGATCAGATCTGGGCTCTTGGTGATCACGATAGGGTCGTGCAGTGTCTTAGCAATTTGATTGAGAACGCTTTCAAGTACAGCCCAGAAGAAAAGCGAGTTGAATTGAGCTGCGTTAGCACGCATGAACATGTGAGATTGCAAGTTCGAGATCATGGCCCTGGTGTGCCAGAGGCAGATCAGGAGCTGATTTTTCAGCAGTTTCAGCGCGGTAGTAACACGGCACAACAACCTGGCAGTGGCGTTGGTCTAGCTCTTGTGTACTCGTTGGTGAAGCGGATGGGAGGCCGCGTTTGGGTTGAGAATGCTGCTGATGGTGGAGCGATCTTTGTGATTGAGTTGCAACGTTTTCAGCCGGCTTAGCAACAATGCAGAGACTGTTCTGTCTGCTTCCTCAGCAGTGAGCTTTGATCTTTCGTCTTTGCGTCTGTCACGAGTGACCTTGTCGACTCGCATGGCGCGCTGGGGGATGGTGATTGTTGCCATCTATCTGTTGATGGCCTTAATCACCCCCTTGTTGGTGATGGTGGGTGTTTTGCCTGAGGCCAACGCTGGTCTTGATAATCCCATTTATGCGCCTCCTTCATGGGGGCATTGGTGCGGAACTGATCGTCTCGGACGGGACGTATGTGTTCGCACCATGGAGGGCAGTGGTGTGGCTTTGCAGGTGGTTCTTCTTGCGGTGACCTTGGCTGTGTTGGTGGGGGTGCCCCTAGGGATGATGAGTGGCTACCTCGGAGGTGCTTTTGATCGCATGTTGGTGTTGGTGATGGACACCCTCTACACATTGCCGGTGCTCTTGCTTTCTGTGGTCTTGGCTTTTTTGCTTGGACGGGGTATTCCCAATGCGGCCGCAGCCCTTTGTGTTGTTTATGTGCCCCAGTACTTCCGCGTGGTTCGTAACCAAACAGCCCAGGTGAAAGCAGAACTGTTCGTGGAGGCTGCCCGTTCCCTCGGTGCTGGCCCCATTTGGATCTTGCGCAAATACCTGCTTCGCAATGTGATCACATCCGTGCCAGTCCTGCTGACCATGAATGCTGCTGATGCTGTTTTGGTGCTTGGTGGCCTTGGTTTTCTCGGCCTGGGATTGCCGGAAACTGTGCCTGAATGGGGGAGTGATCTGAATATGGCTCTGGCAGCAGTGCCAACTGGGATTTGGTGGACTGCTCTCTATCCAGGCTTGGCCATGTTCGTATTGGTGCTGGGACTCTCATTCCTTGGTGAGGGGCTGGAGGCATGGGTGAGTGGTCTCGATGAGTCGACTGCCTGATTTCAGATCACTCCCATTGCATCCTTTGGAGGGCCACACTGGGGGAAGTCTTTGCTTCAAGCCATGCCCTGGTGGATCACATTGATCTTGCTGGCGATGATGATCTTCCTTTGGGTCTCCGGGCGCCGAAATTCTGATGATGTGATCGGTCTGCTTGAGAAGATGCTAGCGATCGGCTTGGCCATGGTTGTGCTGTTTATAGGCCAAAACATTTTGCTGGAAAGCATTGTCTTGCTGATTGGCTTGCGTCTTCCCGCGGCACGTCAAAAACAACTTGGGATCAATTGATCGCATGCAAGCAAAGATGTGCAGATGCCATTTTGAGTGTTGGCTGGTTGCTTAACAGCGCAATCTCACGTTGCGGGGGAGGCTTCCTTGGATTTCGCCTTGATCGTTAAGGGCAGGATATGACTTGCCTTCCTGCTGGCACCATGCTGCAACTTCTGGATAGGCCCACTCAAATAGGCGCTGTTGATAAAGCGCTGGTTCTAGGCCTTCGCCTGCTTGAGGTGCGATACCAGCCAGCCGTCGTTGACGTAGGGCCTCAAAGAGCAAGGTTGCTGCTGCTACCGAAACATTCAACGACTGCACCATGCCGCTCATAGGGATGAAGATCCCTTCATCCATCAACGGCGTCGCCAGCTTACTAAGGCCCCATTTCTCAGCTCCCAGGACGAAGGCTGTAGGTTCGCAGAAGTCGCAGTCTCGGTAGTCGCGTGCGTTTCCACCTAGATGGGTTCCATAAAGGCGAAAGCCACTGTCCTTGATGGCCTTGACGGCAACTTCGATGCTGCTGTGCTCTTTGAGCGGTATCCACTTTTGGCTTCCCTGAGCGGTACTGTTGAAGGTGGGCAGGCGTCCTGAATAGTTCACTGCATGGGCTTCCAGGACACCCACCGCATCGCAGCTGCGCAGAATGGCTGAGAGGTTGTGGGGTTTTTCTACGTGCTCAAGCAGAACCGTCAGATCTGCCATTCGGCAATCCAGAACAGCCTTGAGACGATCAAATCGGCGAGGCAGCAGAGGCATGGGCCAAGCGTCTTTTGACTTGAGGGTATGGGATGCCGTGTCCCTCATCCCTTTCGGCCAGTTAGCGACCTATGGTCAGATTGCCGAGATGATCGGTGCCTATGGATGTGCCCGTCAGGTGGGTTGGGCTATGCGTCGATTACCTTTGCCATCCAAGGTTCCTTGGCATCGAGTGGTGAATGCGAAAGGGATGATTTCGATGAGTTTGAGCCGTGAAGGATCTGACTGGATGCAGCGGCAGATGTTGATCGCTGAAGGAATCCTTGTGGATGCCGAGGGTCATTTGCCCTTACGACGGCATCTTTGGCGGCCGCAGTTGAGTGATGAGGGCCTTTTGCCGGGAATGGCTCAGGAAGGCGTTAGCTCTGGAAGGTTCATCTCAGTCCAGGACAACCATTGATGTTGTCTTCTTCTTCCGTTGCTGCCTCTGATGGATCTGTACCTGTACCGGGACTGCTGCCGCGGCGGGTGGCATGGGAGCTGTTACAGGCAGTGGCGGCAGGGGCCTATGCAGATGTCGCTCTCGAACGAGCTCTTCGTCAGAACCCCATGAGCGGTGCCGACCGTGGCCTGGTGATGGAATTGGCTTATGGCGCAATCCGTCAGCGGCAATGGCTCGATGCTTGGTTGGATCGTCTTGGCAAGGTGCCTGCTTGCAAACAGCCACCAGTGCTGCGCTGGTTGCTGCATTTGGGGCTCTATCAGATTCTGCGTATGCAGCGGATTCCAGCTGCAGCGGCAGTGAACACCAGCGTTGAACTTGCTAAGACCGGCAAGCTTGCCCGATTAGCTCCAGTGGTGAATGGCATTTTGCGGGCGGCATTGCGTGCACGCGATGCCGGTATGGTGCTCCTCGAGCCGGAGGACTCTGCTGCTCGGTTGGCGCAAGCGGAATCTCTACCGTTGTGGTTGGTGGAGCAGTTACTTGTTTGGCGAGGCGAGGTGGGAGCTGAGCTGTTTGCTCGTGCCAGCAACCAGGTACCAACACTTGATTTGCGGATCAATCGACGTCGTACAAGCCGTGAGAAAGTAAGGCTGGCGCTTGAGGCTATTGGAGTAGAGAGCACTCCGATCGAGAGCTGCCCTGATGGTTTGATGGTGACTGGTAGTGCTGGTGACCTAAGCCAGTGGCCTGGCTATCAGCAAGGACATTGGTGTGTGCAGGATCGCTCTTCACAGTTGGTCGCACCGCTTTTGCGGCCACAGCCTGGGGATCGGATTCTTGATGCTTGCGCAGCACCAGGGGGTAAGGCCACTCATCTTGTTGAGCTGATGGGTGGTTCGGGAGAGGTGTGGGCTGTGGATCGTTCCGCTGGTCGACTCAAGCGCTTGGCGGATAATGCTGCTCGCTTGGGGGGTGACTGCCTCAATGCTCTAGTCGCAGATGCCTCGAATCTGTTGGCGGTGAAGCCAAGCTGGCGAGGATCCTTCCAGCGCATTCTTGTGGATGCCCCATGTTCTGGGTTAGGTACTTTGGCCCGTCATGCGGACGCACGTTGGCGAGTCACTCCGTTGCAGGTTGAGGGGTTGGTGATCTTGCAGTCCAAGCTGCTGGAAGGCCTTCTGCCTCTGCTTAGCTCTGGAGGCCGGTTGGTTTATGCCACTTGCACCATCCATCCGGCCGAGAACTTTGATCAGATCGAGGCCTTCCTGGGTCGGCATCCTGAATTGAGCTTGTCTCAGGAACAGCAACTATGGCCTGATCCTGAGCATGGTGGTGATGGTTTTTATTCAGCCGTGTTGGATCTCAGCTGAGCCTGATCAGGGAATAGGCATTGGCTCGAAGTTTTCATTGAGCGGCGGTCCCCCTGGAGGTGCGATGTATCTGGGTGGAGGGCCCTGGGTTTGATCTTGGTCTTTGGCAGCATCCTCGCTGCCGTTCTTTGGTTTGCTCCTCGTTTTGCCTGGTGGCCTAAAGGTGCGGTTCATAACTGGTTTTGGTGGGAAGGGTTGTACCTCAAAATT
Source organism: Prochlorococcus marinus str. MIT 9313 (assembly GCF_000011485.1). Classification (NCBI taxonomy): domain Bacteria; kingdom Bacillati; phylum Cyanobacteriota; class Cyanophyceae; order Synechococcales; family Prochlorococcaceae; genus Prochlorococcus; species Prochlorococcus marinus. The sequence goes on from NC_005071.1 coordinate 310,408, forward strand.
GTCTTGGATCTTGGTCATGAACTGCTTCCAGGCCCATGCAGCATCACCACTGCCGCCAGATGTCTTTCGGTTGTTGTCGTAGCCAAACCATACGGCGGTTGTTAGTTGTGGTATTGAGCCAATGAACCAGAGGTCACGGGCACCTTCCGATGTGCCGGTTTTGCCCGCTACTGGCCGGTCACCGAGGGATGCCGCAGCTCCAGTGCCACCGCTGACAACGCGCTGGAGCATCCAGTTCATGGTGTCTGCTACGTCGCTATCGAGGGCTCGACGACCTTTGTAGCCTTCTAACTGGTGGTTCCAGATCACCTCGTCGTCTGGGCCTCGGATCTCTTCAAATGGCGTGGGCTTCATGTAAATGCCCCGGTTGGCTACTGCGGCATAGGCTGCCGTCATGTCGAGTACTGTTTGCTCGTAGGCCCCAATAGCGAGCGGATAGTACTTGCCTAATGGGCGAGTGGTGCCGATGCCAAGATTATTGGCCATGCTGATCACGGCATCAAAGCCCACTTTGTCTAGTAGTTGGACTGCAACAGTGTTTAGGGAGTATCTCAGGGCATCAGCGAGTGCCACTGATCCCAGGTATTTGTTGCCGAAGTTCTTTGGGCAATATCCTCTCCAGCAGCGTTTCGCGTCCACAACCTTGTCCTCTGGCTTGATGCCGGCGTTGATGGCTGCTGCATAGGGAAAAAGCTTGAAGGTGGAGCCAGGTGAACGCAGAGCCTGTGTTGCTCTATTGAATTGGCTGGTATTAAAGTTTTTGCCTCCTACCATCACCCGCACTTCACCGGTGCTTGGTTCGATAGACACCATGGAACCCTCTGTGTTCCCGGGGGCGTATTTGCTGATCACATCTTGGGCTTGCTTTTGCCAAGCCAGATTGAGGCTGGTGTGAATCTTGAGTCCACCCACTTCTAGTTGCTCTGGGGTGAGCAGATTGGGGAGTTGCTGGGCTACCCAGCTGGTGAAAAATGGTGCGCTGCTGTTGAAGTACTTCGGTATCGCTGGCTTGAGAGTGAGGGGGCTGTCGCGAGCTGCATCGGCTTCTCTGGCAGAGATAAATCCGGCCTGCTGCATTCGTTTAAGGACAATTGCGCGGCGTTCTAGGGCAATTTTCTGGTTGACCAGTGGTGAATAAACTGAGGGAGCAGGGGGCATGCCAGCGATTAGAGCGGCTTCCGGCAGTGTGAGTTGATTGGGGGATTTAGAGAAGTACACCCAGGCTGCATCGGCTACGCCGTAAGCACCTGAGCCCAAGTAGACATAATTCAGATACTGCTCAAGGATTTGCTGTTTGCTGAGCTGTCGCTCCAGCTTGTAGGCCAGAGCAGCTTCTTTGAGTTTGCGCGGCAGGGTTCGTTCCTGACTCAGGAATACGGTTCGAGCAAGTTGCTGAGTGATGGTGCTGGCACCTTCCCTCACGGAACCCTGGCGGAGGTTTGTCACCAGGGCTCGGCTGATACCCCAGATATCCAAGCCATTGTGGTAGTAAAAGCGTCGGTCTTCTGCCGCGACGAAGGCTTGCTCCACAAGCAGAGGCATCTTGTCTTGCGCAACCTTCTCGCGGGTCGCGGGACCAAGCTTTTGGATCACCTGCCCATCAGTGGAGAGCAGCGTGATGGTGCCTGGCCGGTTGAAGTTGGCTATCCGCCGGGCATCGGGCAGAACCGAATCCAAGCCATGAGTGAGAGTCCTTTCAGCCAAGGCTGCGACACACCCGATGGCGACAGCACTAACTGAAATAACAATCCAGTGACGGCGCTTGCGAGTCACATCCCCTGTGTTAATGGGCTATGGCCTATGGCTAGAGCAGTAACCAGCATGCCAAGGATTAGAAACGGTTGAGCACTGGTCTGATATCTAACATCAAAGGCCAGGGGATCACGCAGTAACCAGATGTCTTGGAATGTGATCTGGGGAATGATCAATAAGATCAAAACGACTGAGGCAAAATGCTGGCCAATGGCGATCAGAACAACAACCATTGCGAGTTGGAAGATGTCGATCATTCCTGCACTGATCCAGCTGGCCTTTTTGATTCCAAAGACAACTGGCAGGGATTGAAGACCGAGGGCTCGATCTCCCTCTACACTCTTGAAATCGTTGATGACGGCAATACCAAGACCAGCCAAGCTATATGCAAGTGTCAGCAGTGCTGTGGTCCAAGTCAGTTGTCCGAACAGCGCCTGACCAGCCCACCATGGCAGGGCGATGTAGCTGGCCCCAAGCGCGTAGTTTCCTATCCAACCGTTCTGTTTCAGCTTGAGAGGTGGGGCTGAATAAATGAAGCTCACAAATGAGCCGCCTAGGGCAAGAAACAGCACAACGGGAGTGGTGTGTTCAGCCCAACGATCTAAGCCATAGGCAACTGCAAGACCACCGAGAAGCAGCATCCAGATCTGAAGCTTGACTTGTGTCAGCGGGATGGCCCCGGAGGGAATCGGCCTATAGGGCTCATTGATTGCGTCGATCTCGCGATCGTAGTAGTCGTTGATGGTTTGGGTGTAACCGGTTAGAAGCGGGCCACTCATGACCATGCAGGCCGCGGCTGCAAGCACATCTGGTACGCGCCATTGGTATTGACCACTGGCAGCGGCTCCACAAATCACACCCCAGAGCAGTGGGATCCATGTGACAGGCTTCATGAGCTGCAGACGCAGCTTCCAGATGTTGGTTGTGCCAGTGGCACCTTTGATGCCAAGGAGTTGGCGAGCGTCGCTCACGGCAGGCGTCTCAGGCGGAGGTAACTTCGTCGTCAAAGAACCAGCTGACAGTGCCATCGCTAAGTTCTACGACCAAGCCAATGCCCATGCCGTCAGTCATTTTGTAGCCGGTGACCCTGCCAACGTCAGATTTCTTGAGCAGTTCTACCAGTTTGGCTGGAATGCGATCACGAACGCGAGAGACTCGGACCTTGGAGCCGATTCTGTAGGAAGTGGCAGCCTGGGACATGGCCTGCAAGGCTTAGAAGGTGGCGCAACCTTAACAGTCGTCACTGCTTTATTCCAATGGTCGCGCTTCGTTTGATTCCTTGCCTTGACGTGGCTGATGGTCGCGTTGTGAAGGGCGTGAACTTTGTGGGCCTTCGTGATGCGGGTGATCCCGTGGAGCTCGCCTGCCGCTATAGCCAGGCTGGAGCTGATGAGTTGGTGTTTCTTGATATCGCCGCCAGCCATGAAGGTCGGGCCACGCTGGTGGCGTTAGTTCGACGTACTGCTGAGGCTGTGACCATTCCATTCACAGTTGGAGGGGGTATCAGCTCTTTGGATGGCATCACAGAGCTGCTTCGGGCTGGAGCCGACAAGGTGAGTCTTAATTCATCTGCGGTGCGGGATCCAGATCTCGTAGCGCAGGGAGCCGACCGTTTTGGCTGTCAGTGCATTGTGGTGGCCATCGATGCTCGGCGTCGTCCTGAGTGCTCGGGGTGGGATGTTTTTGTTAAGGGTGGACGCCAAAACACCGGTTTGGATGCTGTGAGCTGGGCTCGGCAGGCAGCGGAACTTGGTGCTGGCGAAATCCTGTTGACCTCAATGGATGGAGATGGAACTCAGGCTGGTTATGACTTGGAGCTCACGCAAGCAGTCGTGGAAGCGGTGCCGGTGCCTGTGATCGCTTCGGGAGGTGCAGGTTGTCTAGATCACATCGCAGAAGCCTTCACGATTGGCAAGGCCTCAGCTGCATTGTTGGCCTCTCTACTTCACGATGGCGTGCTGAGTGTGGAGCAAATTAAGACTGATCTGCTGATGCGAGGTTTGTCGATTCGGCCTCTTGAGTTCTGAGGCTTTGTCTTTGTGTTCAGCAACACACTCCTAAATTTGGCAGAAGTTTTGTTGGCAAGACTGCTTTTGGATGTGTTGCTCATCGATCACCCTTGGGCGCAGCAGTTGCTCCAAGCATTGTTCACGCCCCTGGATGGGATCTTCTGATGAGGCCTGGTGACCCCCAGGCGGTGGAGCAGTTGTTTGATGCGGTTGCTCCTAATTACGACCGGCTTAACGACTTGTTGAGTCTTGGCTTGCACCGCATCTGGAAACGCCAGTTGTTGGCCTGGTTGTCTCCGCTTCCAGGTGAACATTGGCTTGACCTTTGCTGCGGTACTGGTGATCTGACACTGGCATTGGCCCGCAGGTTGCGACCTGGAGGGTCTGTGTTGGGGGCTAGATGCGGCTGCGGCACCTCTAGCCGTGGCAAGGCGCCGCGCCGCGGTTGAGCCCTGGTTGCCCCTCTCCTGGTTGCAGGGAGATGCTCTGGATACTGGCTTGCCTTCCCATCGTTTTGACGGTGCTGTGATGGCTTACGGCCTGCGCAATTTGGCGGATCCAGGCGCTGGGTTAATAGAGCTTCGACGCCTTTTGCGACCTGGTGCTCGGGCAGGCGTCCTTGATTTCAATCGCATGGGCGAGGGTTCCTTGGCAGCACGTTTTCAGCGGTTTTATCTGCGAAGGTTGGTGGTGACGGTAGCTGCCCAGGTGGGTCTGCGCGAGCATTACGCCTATTTGGAGGCCAGTTTGCAGCAGTTCCCAAAGGGAGAGGTTCAGGAGCGACTGGCTCGGGACGCGGGATTTGCCGCAGCGAGCCATCGACCTCTGGCTGCGGGACAGATGGGGGCCTTGCTGCTTACCGCTTGATGAGCCGATAGAGCAAAAAGACTCTTGCGAAAAGACGGATCGATGACTTATGAAGAAAATATTAAGACGCAGTTCGCTGTGGCCTTCCCTCTTCCTTCTCTTCTCTCCTCAATTAAGGACTTGCTTTTGGAGGTGCAGTGGCTTGATGGCTTGATCTTGGTGACTGATTCTCAGCAGGCCACCTTTGTGCCCTTTTCGCAGGTGGATTCTTTGTTGCGCATGGTGCGGGCACGCCCCAATGGTCAGATTGTGGTTGAACGGTTGTGCATGGCACTCCTTGATGACCATGATGGTGGGGGAGCGAAGCCTGTGCTGGTATTTCAAGGTGATGACAGGTTTTGGCTGGGAATGATGGGTCTGAACGGCAGTCACTCGAACCTTGATGGTGCTGTTGCACACCTCGATCGCTGTTTTGCTCTTAGCAGTTGAGTTATTCACGCCATCAAGGAAGGCCTTGATAAGGGAATAACTCTTCTGAGCATGAGCATGTCTGCTACTTTGCTTAACTAGTAGTTGACTTGTTGGCAGAGAGATCAGGCTTTTTGTCTCGTTTCAAATCAGCTTTCACCCTCCGGTGCTTTACATTCTTAAACCATGCTAAGAAAACTTCTGCCAGGTTGAAAAACGGAATATCTTCGCAACTTAAAATTACCGCTTCCCCAAAGTAAACGTCCAAACTAAATTAGCAAAATCTTCTTGTTTCGAGGAGCAGAAGCAAACTTTAATTTGGCATAAATAGGCTGATTGCAGTAAAGATAACAAGACTTCCATTTTCACGCCTGTTGATATCTACAAGATCATTTGAAATCACTAAAAATAACCATCATGAAAGATGGCAATCACTTCTGCTTGCAGGATTTGGCCATTGAGAAGGGCAAATTAATTGGTGCATGTGATGGTAATAACAAGCTCCTGGAGTTACCTTGCTGCCCCATTTATCTTGATTCGCGTCAATTGGTGTTGGTGTGAATAAAATGCTTGTGAGTAGCAAAACAAGATGTTTTATTGGCTTTTCGTTAGACAATAAAAAAGCTTATTGTAGTGAATGAATTGTGCTAAAAACAGCCTTAGCTCATTATTGAAGAATCATGCCTTGCCAGAAAGGTGTTTTGGTCATGCTCTGATCTTGAAATTGTTGGCGGCATAGGCCAAATTAACCTGCATGGCCCTAATGCTATTGCCATCATCATTTAATTTGCAAAATATGCTATGATTACTGGGAATTCTGAGTGATAAATATAGGATCAACGATTCCAAAGTATGGTCAATGTTGAGAAGAGATCTTTAGTTGTTTTCAAGTTAACTCTTGCTCAGAACAAAAGGTTCTGTTGCACTTATGAGCTGATCGAATGATGAAGAGAAAGGATTTCAATGATAGCAATAACTTGCCCTAATCGATAACTTCTATGATGCCCTCGGCAACATAAACCGCTAAATCCTCGATGTTCTCTGCCAGCTCTTCTCTAGATATATCCCATTTTTCACACATTTTTGTTGATAATTCATGTTGCTTAGCATGTTCTATCATTGTTTCTACCATGTGTTGAGTTAAGCTCATTCCTACTCTGATTTCAAGGTAATCCCATACAGATTTTTCTAAGCGACTAATAAATTGAATATCATCACTACCAGCGTAGTCATATAGACCCATCACCCCTATATGGCAAAAAACCTGCCCTAATTCATCGTAAGCACTTTCAGAGCCTTCTGCATGTTCATATTCTGCCAAGATCCACTCTAATTTCTCTCTCTCCTTTTTGTTACCATTCTTTGCTGCCTTGAGAAGCTCGTAGAATTCTTTGAACTCTATTGGTTTTGGCATGAGGGTCATCAAATTCCATCAATCATCCTACTCGTAGAAGTAGAGCTGATCACCAAAAGCTGGTGTGATGAGTAGAGAAATCATTTCAAGCCTATCAAGTGCTTTTCATTAGAAATATCAAATGGTTTTGAACTTATCATTTATGTTAGAAGCTAGCTCACGGATTTAGGCAGCTTATAGTCCTCCTCCTACCTCCCTAATATCGTTGAATAGAGCTTTATATCCTACCTCAAAGAGGGTGATATATACCCTGCAAAATTTTATGCTTTACTTTTCTCTATTGACGTTCACCGAGTTCCTTCATTTCTTCAAGAAGAGTTTGGTTTAAGTTATCATCACATCTCATGATCATTAATGGATAGATCGTACCTTGACTGTATGCAGCATATGCTTCGGCGCAAACCTCCCCGATCGCACTCTTCCAGACCTCAAAGGTCGAAGCTTTTAGTTGAGACTCTAAACGGCTATTTGATCGTTTAAGGGCTTGGGAGGCGCAATAGCTAAGCTCATAGTTGTTGTCTCCTGGGCACTTGAACTCATTTGCCTTGGATGGGACAAGTACTGTCCATATCAATAAGGGGAGTAAGGGGAATACTTGCTTCAATGCCTTGACTGTTGCTTTTGGGAATTATGTCATGCCATTGACGCATTAATGTCAATGAATTGGCAGACTTTAATTGTCGATGATCTCCTTGAAGAAACCTCAATATGACATTCTCGGTTCTTCTGAGGTCCAAGGATTCTTTCCCTTTCTTTTGTCGAGCTCTTGCCTATCAAAAAAGTCCATCATTTCATGCTATTACCTTCAAGGTTCAAGAATTTCTTTGGCGATTAGATTAAAGAAGAATATCTCGTTGCGAACATGAAAGGATTTGGAGAAAAGAAAGAAATAAAAAATAAACAGCCCTCCAAGAAGTTTGCCCGAATACCGCCTGATCAACTCAAGGCTATCGCTTTTAAACATCACCAACAAGGCAATATAAATGAGGCACAAAAAGCCTATCAGGAATTTATTAATAGTGGTTTAAGTGATCCAGATGTATTCTCTAATTTCGCATTGATCTGTCAATCCCAAGGAGAGATTGACAAGGCAATAAACATCTATAAGAGAAGCATCAAACTATTTCCACGCCATGCTTTTTCACATGCAAACTTGGGATATCTTTTCTTTCAGATAGGAATGTTAGATGATGCTGAAGCAGCGATCCGCCAGGCAATTGTTATACAGCCTAACCTTGCCAATGCTTATTCATACTTGGGTTTAGTCTTACGAGAAAAAGGAAGACTAACTGATGCAGAAGATATAACCCGAAAGGCCATTGAACTTCAGCCAGATTTGGTTGATGCATACGTTAATCTTGGTCAGATCCTACAGAATCAAGGCAAACTAGATGAAGCAGAACATACAACACGCCAGGCAATTGAATTGCAAGATGATTCAGCAAGTATTTATCTGAATCTAGGTGGTATCCTGCAAGACCAAGGTGATTTAACTGATGCAGAAGCGAATACAAGAAAGGCAATGCATCTACAGGCCGATCTGCCTGATGTCAATTTAAACCTTTCTATAATTCTAAAGGACCTTGGTAGAATTGAGGAGGCTGTATTTCATGTAACAAGAGAAATTGAGCTTTACCCACAAAAGCAATCATCATATTTGCTTCTTAACTCTCTACTTGAGGAATCTGATCTTTCATTCTTGCCTGAACGACAGTCTAGAGTTTTGCTTCGTGGCCTATTAAAGAGAAATGATATTGCACATAAAAATCTATTTTCAGCAATTAATCTCTTGATCTCTGAAAAAACACTAGACAACATTTCAGGCATTAATCATAATTTATTTGACCACCCATCTTTTCAAAAAATTCTTGCTGATGATGAGATCATCAGTGCTCTTGGTTTGATGTTATTCACCACAATAGCCTGGGAGAAGGCGTTGACTAATATACGCAAGCAAATATGCATTTCAATCCAAAATAATGTTTTTAATAAAAGGATTATTGACTTGACTATTGCTCTTGCGGAGCAGTGTTTCCTTAATGAATATATTTTTACATGCACCAAGCAAGAATTGGATGCAATCGAACAGTTTAAACTTTCTTGCTTGAGAAGTGACTTTGATCTGAAAACTCTTTCCATCTTAGCTTGTTATATACCCATTACTCATCTTTGTGAACAGTTCCCTTCATTAAGAGGATTCATCGATGCAAATGAGAAATTAAATAATTTAAAAATAATGCAACTCGTTGAACCAGAACGCGAACATGAGCTTGCAGCATCTATTCCTAAATATGGATCTATAGATGATGGTACTTCTATTCAGGTTAAAAAGCAGTATGAAGAGAACCCTTATCCGCGTTGGAGATATGCTTCTTATTCATGTGAAAATGTTCAAACTATATCTTCAGCGATTAACAACGAAATAAACCCTAATCGGGTCTCAATTATTTTGCCCAATCAGAGATCTCGAGTTTTAATAGCTGGCTGTGGAACAGGACAGCAAATATTCGATGCCCTCTCTTATTCTAACTCTGAATTAACTGCTATCGATCTCAGCTCTTCTAGTATCGCTTATGCAAAGCGTAAGGCTCATGAATATGGAATTGAGCATATAAGATTTATTGAGATGGATATTCTTGATCTTCCGAAACTAAATGAAGAGTTTGATCTCATAGAATGTACGGGTGTTCTTCATCATATGAAGGATCCATCTGAAGGTCTGCAATCTCTACTTAAAATACTCGCAGCGGATGGAATGCTCAAATTAGGATTTTATAGTGAGTTAGCACGTCAAGATATTGTCGAGGCTAGGAAAATTATTAAATCTGAATCTTTTGAGGCTAGTAATGAAGGTATTCGTCTATTTAGGAACAAAATAATTAATGGTGAATATCCGAACATTAGTTCAATCTCAAACTGGCCAGACTTTTACACAACTTCTATGTGTAGAGATCTTTGTTTTCATATTATGGAACATCGTTATTCACTAGAGATGATAGCATCTCTGCTTGACCAATTTGAACTTAGATTCTTAGGCTTTGTGTTACCCAGTTTTGTTAAAAAGGATTATGGCAGAGCTTATCCATCTGATTCAATGCAGACTGACCTCGGCTATTGGCAACAGTATGAACAAGTCAATCCCAACACCTTTCGACAAATGTACCAATTTTGGACGAATCAAAGATAATGGCTTATGCCTAAATATTCTGCATAAATAATGATCATTTTGGTGTTGAACACCATGCTTATATGGGTGGATTGCCTGGCAACCAGTCCAATGGTATAATGTTGGCTCATAATCAATACAATGATCATGGAAGATCCTGAGAGCAATGCAAGTTCGAGTAACGACCAAACGGAAGCCTTCGAGCCGCCAAAAAATAGATTTGGAATACCATATTTGCTCGCAACTGATAAAGAAGAAAAAGATATGCCTAAAAAAGAGGTGCTTAATGTGTTAGGCCTACAATTATCTGCACCAGCGGGAATGCAGAACCCGTTGTTGATCTTCTTTGGATTAATTGGTGTTAATATTGCAATTATTGGATACTTTACATACATGCTAAATAAATAGTCTTGTCTTAATCTTGCTGTTTGCTTTCAAAGCGTATTGTTTGTTCGCTCGCTGTTAATGTATTCACCAAGACTGCTTGAATCAGGTAGTGTAAATACTGCTCACTAGAACTTCCTTGAATTTTTTACTGTTTTATATCTTGAAAATTCTATAGGTTTATAGCTCTAATTCCTTTAGGTGTTTACCATTCTTTTATTGAGTTGCTACAAGCAGATATACTTTGGAGAATAGAATAATGACTTTCTGCGATTCGCATTCTTCTAATCTAATCGGACTATGACATCAAAAGGCTATAAATGAGCCTTAACCTTGTTCTGATTTGATGATCTAGAAATGAGATGCTGAAAGAAACAATTGCAAAGACTTTCTCTTTAAGAGATAATCATTGACTGGCTGTTCTTTTGGTATTATCTTGCCTTCTTTGTAGGACTATATTGATTATTGCCAGAGAAAATATTATTGTGATAGAGGCAATGAATATTGTTAGAGGTTGTCCCTGGAGTGCCTTTATATTCCCATTAATAATTTCTTGGATTTCAATGCCTCCAAGGCGTTTTAGTGCATATCCACTTGCAACAAATGGGGCGTCTGATATTATGATGCTAAAGAATAATGCAGGCAGAAACTTTTTCCATGTAACTTTTGTAAGTCCTAATCCATAACAAACAAAATCAAATAAATTCGACATTAAAAAACTTGTCATCAAGAAAAAGTTTTGCTCTAAATGTTTTTTGCTAAAATTTTCAACACGATTCATCAGATTCTTACCTACGAGTTTCTCAATTAAAGCTCTGCCAAATTTCCTGGAAAGGGTGAAGCAAGAACAACAAGCGACCAGATCTGCTACGAAAATAACCAACAAGCCTTGTTGGAATCCAAAGAAATAACCAGAGAGAACAGAGCATTATGTGCCAGGAAGTATTGGAATGATGATACTTATTGACCGTAGGGCGAAAATAATCCCAATTGCCCATAGCCCTAACGATTCAACTCCGCCATCGATAGCTTTTAGCCAACTTCCTATCGTTGATACATCAAGAAATTGAGCAATATAAATCATTAGAGCTACTATGAGTATGCTGATTATTAAATAAGAGTATTTCGTCCGATTGAGCTGTATTCTGATCACTTTTTAGTGGATTTAACTAACTGACTATAGCATTTGCATGTTTTCGAGTCTATCCGAATTAAACAAGCTTTTGCTTAGGTAATGGATAAGTAGGAATACAATATAATTACGATCAAAGCCCCTCAGAACAACGCTAGTGCACTTCCAGGACATCATCACGACCCTGAATTCCTTTTGGGCTGATCAGGGCTGTGTGCTGTTGCAGCCTTATGACACGGAAAAGGGTGCCGGCACGATGAGTCCCCATACCGTTCTGCGCGCTATTGGACCAGAGCCCTGGGCTGTGGCTTATCCAGAGCCCTGTCGTCGGCCGACCGATGGTCGCTACGGCGACAACCCCAATCGCGCTCAACACTATTTTCAATATCAGGTATTGATCAAGCCCTCTCCAGTTGGTATTCAGGAGACGTATCTTGCATCGCTTGAAGCTTTAGGAGTTTGTACGGCGGAACATGACATTCGCTTTGTAGAAGACAACTGGGAATCACCCACTCTTGGAGCCTGGGGGGTTGGTTGGGAAGTGTGGCTTGATGGTATGGAGGTTACACAGTTCACTTATTTTCAGCAATGTGGTGGTCTTGATTGCAGCCCTGTGCCGATCGAGATCACTTATGGCATTGAGAGACTGGCCATGTATTTACAGAATGTTGAGAATATTTGGGATCTCAGCTGGAATAACAAACGAAGCTATGGCGATATCTGGCTTTCTCTAGAAAAGGGTCAGTGCGACTTTAATTTTGAATCATCGGATCCAAGTCGCCTTAAACAGTTGTTCGATCTTTATGAAGCGGAAGCGTCAGACCTGATCGCAAAGCAGCTTCCAGCACCCGCACTTGATTTCGTTCTTAAATGTAGCCATACTTTCAACCTCCTGGAGGCTCGTGGCGTGATTTCGGTCACGGAGCGAACAGCCACGATTGGCAGAATTCGCAGTTTGGCTCGCGGGGTGGCAGAGGCTTGGTTAACAGAAAGGGAGGCAATGGGATTCCCATTGCTTAATAACAAGGCACTTCCTTTAGACCAGCCATTGCAATCTTAAATGACTCAATAAAATTCAAGGGCCTGTTTTCACGCACCTGACCTTGCCTGTATCAATTGATACTTAGGGCTGTTAATTGTGTCCGTTGTGAACACTGATCTTTTCACTATCTTTTGCTGGCCCATGTTTTGGGCTCTTTGTGTGAGGAACTAAATGAAACTCTTCCAGCAATTGCTGGTGGCACCTGCTGCCTTGGGCCTGATGGCCCCCATGGCTGCTAATGCCGCAGACCTAGACATCAAAGGTGTGTCCGATTATTCGGCCTCCAGCGAGCAGGTCACCAGCATCTCCCAATTCCAAGATGTTTACCCAACCGACTGGGCTTATCAGGCGCTGAGCAACCTGATTGAGCGCTACGGCTGTGTAGCTGGCTATCCAAGCGGTAGCTACTTGGGCAACAGAGCAATGACCCGCTTTGAAGCGGCTGCTCTATTGAATGCCTGCCTCGATCGCATCACTGAGGTAACTGACGAACTGCGTCGCTTGATGCAGGAATTCGAGCAGGAGCTCGCCATCCTCAAGGGCCGTGTTGATGGGCTAGAAGCCCGCGTTGGTGAACTCGAGGCCACTCAGTTCTCCACCACTACCAAGCTGAACGGTAAGGCCCATATGGTTCTTGGCGGAACCAGCTATACCGGTGACGAGACCGATGACCTTACGGATGATGGGGACTATCTGGGAACTGACGCACTTACTTTCAACTACACTCTGCAGTTAGATCTGAACACCAGTTTCACGGGTAAGGATCTTCTCTATACTCGTCTGAAGACAGGTAACTTTGCAGATAGTGCATTTGGTGGCAAGGGTTATGTGAAGCCCGCCTACTTGAATGTTGCCAATAACAATCAAGATGTCGTTAAAGTCGACAAGCTTTGGTATACCTTCCCCATTGGTGACGACTTCACTGCTTGGATTGGTGCCAAGATTGAAAACTACTACATGCTTGGTAGTGCACCATCACTTTACCAGCCAATCTTGAAAGCCTTCAAGTTGGGTGGTAACTATGGTGTTTACGGTGCAAGTACAGGGCAAGGCTTAGGTTTGGCCTGGAAGTCGCCAGTCGACGATCCGATGGATGCCAGGTTTGGCATTAGTGCCAATTATGTGGCCAAAGAAGGCGACAATGGTGATCCTTCTGATGGTGGTGTAGGCAACGGTAATTCCAAAGGTAAGTTTCTCGCCAAGGTCGATTACGGCAATCCTCAGTGGCAAGTTTCTGCGGCTTATGCCTACACCCAACAAGGCATGACTCAAGGCTTTGGTACGTCAGATGGTGGTGCCAGCGTCTATAGCAAGTGCAGAGGCACAAGTTCTTGTGGTGCTGATTCCAATGGAGTCGCGTTTAGAGCTTTTTGGCAGCCAGATGAGCCAGGCTTGATTCCTTCCTTCAGTGTTGGTTACGACTTCACTGATTACAACCTGCCAGATGAGGCAGCAGATGGCACCCGCGAGCAAAGCATGGCTTGGTTCGCAGGCATGATGTGGAAGGATGCCTTCATTGAGGGCAATACCCTTGGCGCTGCAGTCTCTGAGCTTCAGTGGGTGACCCAACAGAAGGGTGATGACACTCCTGATGACGGCAACATGGCGTTCGAGCTGTGGTACAAGTTCCAGGTCACAGATAACATCTCTGTGACACCAGCTGTTTTCTATCTGAGCCGTCCGTTTGGAGAGAAAACAGGAACAGCTACAAAGTACGGTGGCAAAGGAGCTGATACTTTCGGTACCTTCGGTGGCCTCGTTCAAACGACATTTAAGTTCTGATCTGAGCGAGGGAGGGGATCACCCCCCCCCCTGGTTCGTCAGAACATCAAGGCGCCCCTAGAGCGGGCGCCTTTTTTTGTCTTTGCAAGTCATTTAAAGCTGAAGAGAGCAAAGCAGAAGACTTCATCACGCAAACAAGCTCTTGTTCTTTTATCAATCAATCCACGATCACAGTGATGGGAAACTATGGCTCCCCTATTTCTTCAGGATTAGTATTGCCTCTTTTCTGAGTAGATTAGTTTTATTAGCCTTAATAAAAAAGGCTCCTTCCTGATCAGAAGAAGCCTTGTGAATGAGCTTGATTGTCTTCGTTTAGAGCGGTGTTTTTGAAAACTATTTCAGAATAGGTTCACCAGCAGTTTTCTCCTTCGCCGATCGGGACGCAAATATTAGATTTCTTTGCTTTTTTGGCAGCTTTCTTCGCATCTTCATCAGGTTTGCTTTCAGCATCGATGTCTTGATCAGTGGTCCACTCTTTCAGTCCACCCATATCACCTTCACCGCCTTCGCCAGCGTGACTGAGATTTGGCTGAAGTGCGTTTGCCGCCAGCAGTGCAGAAGCTGCAAGAAATATTGCTACAGGAGACTTTTTACTCATGCTTTGCAGATAAGTGAATCTACATACATTTTGGCTCCTCCACGCCACCATTGTTTGGCGATTCGTTACTTGGCTTGGTATCAAATGACTCTGGCTTCAGCTGCCGAGGCGCCTGAGCAGGTTGGTGTAGGCCTGAAAGATCAAGTCCAGTTCTGGTGAACGGCCATGCTCGGCAAGAAGGGCGCGGGCACCAGCATTGAGGCCAAACAGAATAGTGCGGTCTTCATTGCTGCTGATGTAGCTCTGGATCCAGCCAACACAAACCAGCCGTTCACCAGCAGTGACTGTTTCCACGGCATGCAGGCTTGTGCTGGGATAAATGATCACCTGGCCAGCTGGCAGCTTCACTTGTTTGCTGTCTTGCAAGGTTTGAATGCACAGAGCCCCCCCCTCGTAACTTTCTGGCTCGTTTAGAAACAGCGTGAAGGAGAGGTCGCTACGCCCTGAGCTCATGTAGGCATTGTCGACATGCATTCCATAGCCCTGGCCAATGCCGGACCGACTGAACATCACCCCGTGGATGTGCCTTGGCAAGGCAAAGCTCTTCACAAGCGGATCCGATTCGAGCTGCTTAATCACCAGCTGGCTGTTTTCTTTGGCGGTTTTTGAGTTGCGATCCAGCTGGAGGTTGTTCTTGACTTCGGCTGCTTGATAGCCCGCTGTTTTACGTCCGTCCTGCCATGAGGTTTCGTCAGCCAAGAGAGTTGCACGCAATTGGCTCACAGTTGCCTCATCAAGCAATGGATGGGTCAGGGGCTCCATAGAGATTGCTGAGGAAATTCCATCATCAGAGCGTTGAGCCTCTTGGGTCGTGAGCGCATCATTTGTTACAGCAGCTGGTATGGAATGCGCAAGGAGGCTTTGAGTGCTCTCAATAGGGTGAGGCTTGCAACGTTAATGGTTTGTTGGCAATGGGTTTGAAGGCGCGTCTTACGTATTCAGGCTTGGCGGCCGTTCTCGCCCTTGGCACTGGATTCAGCCAAAACGGTGTTGCGAATGCTCGAGAAGTACGTGTTTATTCAGGTCGGCACTACAACACTGATCGTCAAATTTATAAGAAATTTTCCGAGCAAACAGGGATCAAGGTTCGGCTGATCGAATCTTCTGGGATTTCATTGTTAGAGCGTCTTAAACGAGAGGGGGCAAACTCTCAGGCCGATGTGATCATCCTTGTTGATGCTGCACGGATTAGTAATGCAGCAAAAGAGGGTCTTTTGCAACCTTCGCGCTCAGCAAAATTGGATAGCGAAGTCCCCAGTGCCTATCGCGATCCGCGAGGTCGTTGGTATGGCCTGACCCGTCGCGTGCGGGTGATTGTTGCCAATCCATCGAAGGTGAACGTCGGCAGTATTCGCACTTATGCCGATTTGGCTAGTCCCTCACTTCAAGGGAAGGTGTGTCTACGCAAGCGCAACAACGTCTACAACCAATCGTTAGTCGCTGATCAGCTTGTGTTGCGCGGTGAGGCGGCAACCAAGAGTTGGTTACAGGGAATGATCTCTAACGTTTCCCAGCCTTACTTTGGAGGAGATGTCTCCCTGGCTCGTGCTGTGTCACAAGGCATCTGCGGCGTTGGCATCGTTAATCACTACTATGTTGCGCGGATGCGTGCTGGTGTGAGCGGATCGAAAGACAAGGCTCTTGCTAATAAGCTCACGGTAATCACACCTGATCCCGCTCACGTCAATGTCAGTGCTGGTGGGTTGGCTAGGTATGCAAAGAATAAGAAGGAGGCGATTGAGTTGCTTGAATTTCTTGCTTCACCCGATGGCAGTCAAGGCATGGCTGGCCCCACCTATGAACATCCGTTGAATGGCTATGGCACGTCGTTAGAACTCAAAAAGTTCGGCACTTTCCGCCCCGATCGGGTCACGATTAGCCAGCTCGGAGCGAATAATTCCAAGGCGATTCAGTTGATGGCTCAATCAGGTTGGAAATAGGGTTTTAGGCTTGTGGGTTCAGGGCTAGAGCCCTTCTTAGGGAGATCCTTTGCCAGGTTCTTCCTTGAACCCTGCATACTGCGAAGCGCAGAGAGGGGAATTCTCGAGATAGTCGTTTGAGTTTGTTTGAGAGGGTTTTCTTCGCATTTGCTTGTTGCAGGCTTGGCCCTTACAGCACTAGTGCTTGGTGCCCAGCCCTTTCCTTCTCAAGCAATGGTTGTCGTTGCTGTGGGGTTGCTGATCACGGCTCGTTTCTGCTTGATTCGTCTCGGCATGACCCAAAGCAGGGCTACAGCATTGGCGTTGATGTTGCCATTGTTGTTGGCATGGGCTTGCTGGTGGGGGCAGCCGAGGCCTGGACCTTTGGACCCTGTGCGTTTGTTGGCGAGTGCCGGTTCTTTTTGATGGTTCATCGCGCCTACCGCTTTGAAGCAGCCTCGAAGGCCGGCTGCTGAGTGATGGCCGATTGCTTCGTGATAGCAGGTTTGTGGCTGATAGTTGTCGTGCCTTGTTGGCGGTGCACCGGATTAATGGCTTGTCGCGCCATGGTCGTAGTGAAGTTCAGCTACGACCTTGCCCTCAGCTTTTGCAGCAGGGTTGGCGAATCCGTGTGCATGGTCAGTTGCGCGCTCCGGCTCTAGGGCCTCATCCGCTATTGCCTGGGCCAGCGGAGCGGCTTCAACAGCAGGGAAGTTGGAGCCAATTCTGGGGAGATCAGGTTGAGGTGTTGCAACGTCCCTGGACGCCCATCGCTGATGCTCGCCATGCGCTTAAAGCAACTGGCAGGACCCGTTCGGGAGGATTGCTGGCGGCTTTGGTGCTGGGTCGTGCCCAAGTTGATCTGCCGCTTGATTTGGTGAAGGCGTTCCGCGTTGCTGGCCTTTTCCATGCCTTGGAGGCCTCGGGTTTTCACCTTTCTGTGCTGTTGGGAGCGTCGCTGGGGATTGCTCGGTTGCTGCCAAGGCCCCTCCGTTTGACGTTTGCTTCAACGGCACTGATCAGCTTTTTGATGCTGGCCGGACCACAACCGTCGGTTGTGAGAGCTGTGTTGATGGGTAGCACGGTGTTGTTGATCAACAAAGGCGGAGGCCGCAGTCGTCCTCTAGGTGTGTTGCTAGCGACGTTGGTGCTGATGCTGTTGGTGAATCCCGCCTGGGCGCGATCGATTGGTTTTCAATTGAGTGCGGCAGCTACTGCAGGATTGGTCATCACAGCAGGGCCTCTAGAGCAGGCTCTATCCAAGCGTCTACCTACATGGCTTCGAGGGTTGGCACCAGCGCTGGCTGTTCCTTTGTCCGCAATCGTCTGGACGCTGCCACTACAGATTGTTCATTTTGGATCTGCACTTGGCCAATGGCGCAGTTGTTCACCGGTCATCCCCAGCCTTGGTTGGTGCTGTTGTTGGTGTTGGGATTGCTGCTTTGGTTGGTAACGGGATTGCGTCACTGGCGTCACTGGCGTCACTGGGGAGTGGTTGCGTTGTTGGTTTGTTCGTTATCGCAGGCTGTTGTACAGATGGGCGATGGACTCGTGGTGGTGCATCAGCGCAGTCATCAATGGTTGCTAGCTAGGCATCGTGGGCGGGCGGTTTTGGTTAGTACGCATGGAGATGGTCGTAGCTGTTGGCAGGCTCGTCGGCTGAGTGAAGCGTTTGGCCATGCCCGTCTTGATTGGGCGATGGTCTTGGATCTGGTTGCCAGTGAGGCGGCGTCTTGTTGGCGGAATCTGGCCCATACCGTGCTGGCTGAGCATCAGGGTGTGATGCCTTTGCATGTTGGACAGCTGTTAGTTAGTCCTGGCCTGGAGGTGAGACCAATTGCTGCGGCAGAGAAGAGTTTGCAGTTGCGAGCTTGTTGTTTGCGTTGGCATCTGCGCCAACGCGTCAGGCCTATTGGAGTTGGCGTGATCGCCAGGGTTTGGATGGCGTGGAGCGTCAACCTTTAGTCAAATCAGAGGGTTTGACAGGGGTATGGCTTGGCTTTGTCTCAACCTCTCTTGAGCGGCGATGGTTGCTACAACACACTGCAGGGCGGCTTTGGGTCAGTGGTAGAGCCAGCGGCTCCTTCAGCATGGTGGTCTAGCGTTTTAAAGTTTCCTTGCGTCTTTACGGGCGTCTGGAGAGGTGGCTGAGTGGTCGAAAGCGAACGACTCGAAATCGTTTGACGGGCAACCGTCCGTGGGTTCGAATCCCACCCTCTCCGTTTTTAGTTTGTGCTGCCGGGACCTGACAGGTCTCAGAGTGCTTTCATAGCAATGTGTCTGGGACGTGACGCTGTCCTGAGAGGTCCTCGGAAAACCCCTCCGAAGCGCTTGATTTGTTGGTGGATATGTTGGTGGATATTGTGGTTGTGTTGGTGGATAAAATGTATGTTGGTGGATTTCGTTAGATGGGTCTGACAGAAAGGGAAGTCAGGTCACTATCAGTCAAGTCAAAGAGGTACAGCAGGTCCGTGGGAGACTCCCTATATGTATTAGTAGAACCTGTAAAAGGTAGTGGTGGCAAGAGTTTTGTAGGGAAAATGCGTTCTAATGGCAAGCAAATTGATGTTCGTATCGGCGTTTTTGGCAAAGGTCCAGGGCAGTGGACTCTCAAAGCAGCAAGAGATGAATGGTTTCGTTTGCGGAGTTGGTATAGAGAGACAGGCAGAGATCCAAGAGAATTGCAAAAGGATGAGAAAAGGCAATTAGCAAAACAATCCTCTGATCAAACACTTAATGAGTTGGTTGATTCTTATTTGATTGCATGTAAGACGAAATACAAACAATCAGAGACCACCATTAAGGACAAGAAAAATAAGTTGTCCAATGAAATTATCCCTGCATTAGGTGGAAGTACTCCTGTTAGTCGTTTGGGATGGGATGAGAAATCAAAAGGTAGGACTGGCAGAGAAGCGGTCTTTGAGATCACTGACTCCATAGAGAAGAGGGGGTCTCTAAATCAGGCAAGGAAGGTGCTTGGTGTGATGAGGCACCTCTTTGACTACGCCATAGAACGGGGATGGATGGAGAGAGGTCAAAACCCTGCAGTGCAAGCAAGGAGTGTTGGTGCAGGGCATGAGGTCCAACACAACCCTTGTTTGTCGTGGGATGAGTTGCCGCAGTTATTGGATGACCTAAACCGCAATAAGGGGAATGGGTCACAGGTGGTTCTTGCTGCGATCAAGTTGGATTTAATGACTTTCTTGCGTGTTGGGTCATTGGTTCCAATGCGTTGGGATGAAGTGGATTACGCAGCAAACCTATGGACTGTGCCTGGATCCAGGATGAAGAGTGGCAAGAATCATTGGGTTCCTCTGACTGATCCAATTAAGGATCTGCTGGCACATCTGAGGAAAATCAATGGTGACCAGGATTATGTGTTCTGGAGTCCAAGGGGTAGAAGCAAACCCCATATCGATGAGTCAGCACTGAACCAACACCTCAAAGTGCGCCTTGGTTATGGAGGAAGGCAAACCGCTCATGGACTTCGTTCTTTGCCACTAACAGCAGGGCAGGAAGTCCTCAAGTTCTCTGCTGAGGTCATTCAACGGCAGATGGACCATGCAGTTGGGGACAAGGTTCGTCAGGCATACGACAAGTCCCAACTTCTTGATGAGAGGTGGAAGTTCATGCGTGCCTGGTGTGATGCTCTCCTGGATCAAGGACTTGAGGTTTGAGAAGGGGCATCAAGCAGTTCCATTGGTCGAGGAACCCTTCTTGCACCTGCTCTTAATTGGCAACCAGTCTTCTGAGTAGGTACTGGTCCATCTCGCCTTACGCCACTCATCAAACATCTGCGTGCCTCCATAACGCTTGATCAGGTCATGGAGAACAACACCATTGAGAGTGCATCCATCAACAGGACATGCCAGCACATAGGTGTCCTTAGAGCGTGCATAACCCATCACTGCCTTGTGCTTCTTGCAGTTAGGGCATTGAACCTGGAAGGTCTCTTTGCCGTTGAAATTATCTCTTCTTTTGATTCCACCTAATCTTGATGCCATTTCAATGAAGAATGGATATTCAATTTTGAGATCAGTTTTAAACTCATAACCCATAAGATTATCTCTCTACTTGTTATCATAACTTAACACAATATCAACAATTAGTCAACAACTTGTATAGATAGAGTGGGTATGAAATTTTGGACTTCTTGAGTTAACTAAGTTCACTTAAGTGTTCTCAAAGTCATCTTAAGGATCAAAGGTGATTTTAAAAGTATTTATAAATATAAGTACGTTTACTACCTAAGACTACTTTCTAGCGATAAAGCATCAATTGAGAATCAGGACCATCCTTACTTTATTTACAAGAACTATGCAAGCAATTCAAGAACCAAAGCAACTAATCAAATCAGTTTCCTATAAGAGAACAGAACAGAAGGTATTAAAGATGGAAAAAGAACTACAAGATTATTATGGATATGACTACAGTGGATTACATAAGACTCTTGTAAGGGATGCATTTGCAAAGATCAGAATGATTTAAAGAGGAACAATAATGAACACAATCAAACTATCAGCAGTCCATTATCAGATGCTATTAGAACTATCAAAGAAGAAGCACATTAAACCACTTGATTACCTAGAAGAGTTAATACAAGAGGTTTTCAATAGAAAGTAGATGAGTAATCCAATAGTGGGTTTATAAGGTTCCATAAATCTAATCTATATGCGGACCAGATCGACCTTTGAATACACTTCGGATTAAAATTTTTCTGGGGTAAAAAAAATGGTCTATCAAGGTCGCATATGAATAGCAAAATGGTTGTCTAGTTATCATAATAAAAAGGAGCAGAACAGTTGGCATCACTATTTCAGTGTGTGTGCCAGTAGTTGCGGGTCGGGTTCTATTAGGTTAGAATAAGGGTATCGATACGGGGTGATGCAAGCAACCCTCTCTGCGATACAAATCTAATATCTTCTTCGCCCGAAAGGGATCCTTTAGTTAACCAGACATTCCCACCCTGGTTCATGCCAAAGCAAACGGCAAGGGCGAACGCAAACCGCCTAATTAACCCCTGGAACTATCAGGGAAATTGCGTTACGAGTCCTTTGATTTACTTTTTCTATGTGTTCAGTTGTTTCTCCTGCTCCACTACTTAATCGTGTACAGGTAAAAGCAATTTTGAGGATCAATAGCGAAAGCACTTTTCAAGATCTATTGAGAACTAACAAGGTTCCTGCTCCTTCTGGTCGTTATAAGCGTACTCATCTGTGGACTTCTTCTGACATTTATTCAATTGCAGAAAAGTTTATCATGAATGATGTAACGTTCACTGCAAATATGTGTGTCAAGATTCATCTTGATGCTACTGGTGAATAGTAAGGCAAGGATATAAATCAGTACTCTTTAATCTGCTTTATGACCATTACAGCACCATCGATTACTCGGTGGTGCTTTTTCCTCACTCTTCTACTTCTCACTTACTACTCAAATGCCAGAAAATCTATAAAGCAATAAACCCCACAAGCGCTTTGCCTACCAGAAGCACAAATAGTCCTTCTGCAAAAAGCAACCAGGCAATCGTGGAGTTGTTCAGACCCAACCTTCTATAGCGATCAATCGTCGAGTCATGCACTCTTCTTAGTCGTGTAAGTGGCATAAGGGGAACTAAAAAACTGGTTTAGCAACAAACTTGGCGGTGGGGTTTCATTCTCCGCTGTCTTCTTTGCTGATTGCAGGTCTTTCACCATATAGGTCTCCTTAAAGGTTTGACCACCAAGATAAACAAGAATACAAGTAACACTCATGCCGTTGATGCTCCAATCAATATTAATAACTTTTAGGTTAAACAACAAAGTTTATAATCAGTTACTTGATCTACTGCCCAAGAGTTTCTTACCCATAACGCCAATACTTTTCTTCACATCCGTCTAACTCCAGTAGGTTGGTAGGTAAGTTATTAACAGCAAGTGTTGCTTCTTCATCATCGTCGTCCCCATCGTCATCCACAGCACAGAGGTGTTCTATGCTGAGTACGTAGTCATATCCATCCTCTATATCTTCTTCATAAGTTTCTGGGTAATCAGATAATTTAGTCAACTTATATTCTTGTATCTCTAACTTATTGTCATCAATACATTTTTGTGTAATAAGTAGTGTTCCTGAGTGCTCTGGGTCAAGCACATAATCAGCACCTTCATAGGTGAAGATTTTTTCTCCATCCTTTTCACTCCAACTACCTTCTTCCATTAGGGTTTGCAACCATTACCTTAGTTTGTCTCTTTTATTTTACGCCATTTCACTCCTTTGGAGGGATTTGAATTTGTAGGTGCTTGGGGATCTTTATTGGTTCTTCCTTTGGGTCTAACCAGTTTGCCGCAATTCGTAGTGCATTTGCTGTTGTCTCTCTTGCTTGAGGTGTAGACCACAGAAGGGCAACGATGACAGCAAGTAGAAGAGTTTTGATCATGCCGTCACGACCTCTTGCTCCACGATGATCCTTCTAATCGTCGATAGAGCAAGACCCGTTTGCTCTCTTATGGACCTGTAAGAGCACCCTTCCTTTCTTAGGCGTAGGACAAGACCTTCTTTGATGCGACTGGTCTTGGGTCTACCTCCCAAGTTCCCGCCAGTGTCTTTGCGGTGTTGGATGCTTTCAATCGTTCTCTCTCTGGTCAGTGAGCGCTCTACTTCTGCAAGACCAGAGAGCAGACCAATGAGCACAGGAGCGAATTTCCCAAGTCCTCTTGTATTGATCAGTCCATCCAAGGTCCTGATATGGATGCCTTGCTGCTGCAGGTCATGGATGCGATTAACCACCTCGACCTGGGTCCTACCTAATCGATCCATCTTCGAGACCACCAACTCATCACCTTCATCAAGAGCACTGAGTGCTGCCATCAGTTGAGGTCGTTCTTTCTCTTTGACTGTTGTGCTGATCGTTTCCTGGAAAACAACACAGCACCCTTCTTTTTTCAGATCAACAACCTGACCTTCAGTGGTCTGCCCTGAGGTACTGACGCGGGCATAACCAATCGATTTGTAGTTGGGTTTATCCATGAATGATGGTCTCTCGAACTTGCGCTTTTGGAATTTGCCCATGCGTGTTCCAAAAAGAGGGGTGTTTCACCTGTATTTCTACTTTAGCAACCAGAACGCCTTAATGGAACACATCTGAGATTGACTTCACTGGATTTTGAGGGATGAACGCTTCTTAACCAGATTGATCGTTAACCGATCGCTTATTGGAACATAAGAAATAGGCACTACTGCTCATACCCCTACTCAATCTCCGTGCTTAGACCTGTATTAGGAGTCCGAGGACGTAGAGACCCTGAAAACCTGTCCTGGACTTGAGGGCATCCGATGCGGGTGCCCTTCTTCATGTCATGCAGTTGCTGCCCTAATGGTGAGACTGTTTGCTCTACCTAGTCTGAAGACATCGGAGTACGCCACCACTTGATGTCCCGTCGTCGTACTGGTGCCATTGCGATAGGGGTTGGTGCTCTTACTGCTGTTGTGTTGTCTCTAGTAGGAGCAAAGACACCAGTGGTTATTGGGAGTGCTGCTGCCTTAGGAGTCGCTGGTGGGGTTGTTGCTGGTCGTAAGGGGATTGGAAAGAGTGCTGATGAATTGATGGAAAGCGGAAAATCAAAGTTAGAAAATAAGGATTTTCATGGGGCGATTGATGATTTCAATAAGTTATTAGATAGTCACCCTTACAATGCTGATTCATATTATAATCGTGGACTTGCTAAAGCAAAATTAGGCAATAATCAAGGAGCAATTGAAGATTACAGCAAAGCAATTGAAATAAATCCTTTACATGCTATTGCGTATACAAAAAGAGGTAATGCTAAGTTTGACTTAAAGGATCATCAAGGAGCACTTATTGACTGCAGCAAAGCAATTGAAATAGATGACAATAATGCTGAATTCTTCTTTAATCGAGGATTCCCAAAGTTGAAGTTGGAAGATCAAGAAGGGACCAAATCGGACTGGTTTAAAGCAGCAGCATTAGGAGATAAGCATGCAAGTATTTGTTTGAGAGATTTATTTTATAGTCACTCTCAAAGTATGATAGATGCTCAATCTGATGACCTAACAGAAGTTGAAAGGCACTCAAGGCGGTGCCTTCTCCTAGAGGATTTTGATCCTCTGGAGGCAATTGATGGATACTTAACACTACTAAGTATCGAACCTTCTAATGCCGAACACTATATCTCTATCGGCAAGTTAAAAAGGAGAATAGGAGACAATGAAGGGGCGTTGATTGATTTAAGCACGGCGATTGAACTTGACCCGAAGAGTTCTACTGCTTATGGAGAGCGTGGTCTTGTAAAGAGCATAATGGAAGACTATATGGGAGCAATTAATGACTATAATCATTGCTTATGTGTTAAAAGAGAGAAAGTGCTTGAGAAGCGTTATCAAACTTTTATCAAGAGATTACTGGGTGATCTTTTAAGGCAAAATACAGATATCAATCCAAAGGATTCGCTTAACTATACTTATCGTGCTGCGAGTAAATGTAGTGAAGGTGATTATCAAGGCGCTATAGAAGATTATACTAAAGCACTAGAATTAGACAGTAAGAACTCTTTGGCATATATGTTCAGAGGTGCTTGCCATGATTTAAGTGGAGATTCAAAAGCAGCGCTTGATGATTATTCAGAATCCATAGAACTGAATCCCTCTAATGCAGATATCTATTACACCCGTGGAGTTACATTAAGGGACTCCGGTGATGATATAGGTGCACTTTCAGATTTTACCCTAACTATTAAATTAGACAGATGGAATGCATTAGCATATAGGAATCGAGGGAATCTCCACTTTAGACATTCAGAATTAAAAAGTGCTTGTTGCGATTGGAATGAAGCGTCAGACTTAGGAGATGAAATAGCAAAAGGGTTATTAGAAGAGCATTGTGACTCTTGTGAATTGCAAACCACTTCATATCAATTTGCCAAACTAGGAGATGAAAATTTTGATGATGATTATGCTTCTGCAATAGATGCTTACAGTAAGGCATTGGAAATTAACCCCAATGTTGAGATTTATCTTATGCGTGCTGCTGCAAAAGTTGAATTAGAAGATCTTGAAGGAGCAATGTATGATTATGAGAAGGCATTGGAAATTAATCCATACTGTCACGATGCATATTTCTATCGTGGAATTAGCAAAGAAGATTTAGGAGATTATCCTGGGGCAATTGATGATTTTACCAAGGCAATAGACATCTCTCCTGATATACGTAGTTACATGAATCGTGCCTCTCTTAAATCAGATCTTGGTGATTACCAAGGGGCAATTTCTGATTATACGAAAGTATTAGAAATTGACCCTTATGAAGATGAAATACGTTTCATCGTAGGTGCATATAATCGCCGTGGAGAAGCAAAAGCAAGGATTAATGATAGAGAAGGAGCATTAGAGGATTTTACTGAATCTATTGAAATCGACCCAGAGAACATATATGCCTATATAAATCGAATATTAGTTAAAAAAGAACTAGGAGACCTCAATGGAGCATGTGAGGACTGGAAGAAAGCAGCAGAACTTGGCAATCAATATCCATATATGAAGGTGCGGTTGGAAAACAATAAAGAAGTAACCAAGTTTGTGACGGAGCACTGTCAGTGACCTAGGCGTTGCTTCAGAGGGGTCGCTAACGGGCAAGAAGTCTTTCCCCACCTAGTCTGAAGGCATCGGAGTACGCCACCTCTTGATGTCTCGCCGTCGTACTGGTGCCATTGCAATAGGGGTTGGTGCTGCTACTGCTGTTGTTTTGTCTCTAGTAGGCGCAAAGACACCAGTAGTTATTGGGAGTGCTGCTGCCTTAGGTGTTGCTGGTGGGGTTGTTGCTGGTCGTAAGGGAGGTGGGAAGAATGCTGATGAATATCTTGAAAGCGGAAAGTCAAAGTTAGAGAAAAAGGATTTTTATGGAGCGATTGAAGACTTAAATAAAGAAATAGAGATCAATTCTCAGGATGTCGCTGCTTATAGTAAACGTGCGAATCTAAAAGAGAAATTAGGTGACCATAAAGGGGCAATTGATGATTTTACAAAGGCAATAGAGATTGATCCTAACCATGCCCACCCATATTACAATCGTGGTTTTTCTAAGTGGCAATTAGGCGATATTCAAGGAGCAATTGCTGATTACAATCACGCTTTAGCAATTTATCCACTCTTTAAGGATGTCTACTTCTTCCGTGGCATGGCAAAAGACCAAATCGGAAATTTTGATGGAGCAATTGCTGATTACTCAAAGGTGATTGAGATTGATCCTGACCAACTGTATAAATATCGAGATGAGTGTAGTGCCTATTTCCACCGTGGTAAGGCAAAACATAGTAGTGGAAATATTTCTGGAGCAATTGCTGATTACTCAAAGGCAATTGAAATTGATCCTAAAAATGATAGCGCTTATAATAATCGTGGGATCATCGAGGATGATTTAGGGCAGCGTAAACTTGATGATTTCTATTATCAACTAGCAATTGCAGATTACGACAAGGCGATAGATATCAACCCGAGCAATGCCGATGCATATCTCAACCGGGGGCATACAAAATTAAATCAGAGAGATTTTGATGGGGCAATTGCTGATTTCAATCATGCCTTAAATATTGATCCACAGGTTGATAACATATATTTGAAACGCGGCGTTGCCAAGGACGAATTAGGAAATCATCAAGGAGCAATTGCTGATTACACAAAGGCAATAGAGATTGATCCTCAGGACGCCCTTGCTTACAACAACCGTGGTGTTGCAAAGAGTAAATCAAATGATTTTCAAGGATCTATTTCTGATTGCACAAAGGCGATAGAGATTGATTCAAAATATGCGTTTGCCTATCGGAACCGAGGACATTCTAAAAAAGAATTAGGAGACCTAATAGGTGCCTCTGAGGACTGGAAGAAAGCAGCAGAATTAGGAGATCAAGGCGCTGCAGAATTGCTGAAAGAGGAAAGACTCAAGACTGGTTCATTGATTGATCAGATGTTTCAAGTAACTATTGGTAAGCAAAGTTCTAATGAGTCCGATGGTCTAGACCTTTCAGATACAGGTGACACTAATGGCAAAATCAAGGAATTAACAAAGGTAATAGAACTGAACCCTAATTATGCCGATGCATACAGTCTTCGTGGTGTCGCTAAGTTTCAATTAGATGATTACCAAGGAGCACTTGAAGACTTCGATTATGCGTTAGAAATTAATCCTAATGATGCTGAGACTTATTTTATGCGCGGTAATGTGAAAGGTGAAATAGGAGATACTGAAGGAGCAATCTCTGATTACAGTAAAGCAATAGAAATTGATCCTAAAGATGCAGATGCATTCACTAATCGTGGTCTTGCAAAGTACGATTCAAAGGATTATCAAGGAGCAATTGCAGATTACAACAAGGCAATAGAAATTGATCCGCAACTTGCCGATGCCTACAACAATCGCGGTCTAGTCAAGGATGAATTAGGTGATCATCAAGGGGCAATTGCAGATTACAACAAGTCATTAGATATTAATCCTCAACTTGCCGATGCCTACAACAATCGTGGTCTTGCCAAGTATGATTCAAAGGATTATCAAGGAGCAATTGCTGATTACAACAAGTCATTAGATATTAATCCGCACTTTGCCCTTGCTTACAACAATCGCGGTCTTGCCAAGGATGAATTAGGTAATCATCAAGGAGCAATTGCAGATTACAACAAGGCAATAGAAATTAAACCTCAGTATGCCAATGCCTACTTCAACCGTGGTAATGCCAAGAGTGATTTAGGAGATACTCAAGGAGCAATCGCTGTTTACAGCAAGTCAATAGAGATTAATCCGCAGTATGCCGCTGCCTACTACAACCGCGGTAATGCCAAGAGAAAATTAGGAGATAATCAAGGAGCAATTGCTGATTGCAGTAAAGCAATAGAGATTAATCCGCACTTTGCCCTTGCTTACAACAATCGTGGTCTTGCCAAGTATGATTCAAAGGATTATCAAGGAGCAATTGCTGATTACACCAAGGCAATAGAGATTGATCCAAAGGATGCCGATGCCTACTCCAACCGTGGTTATGCCAAGAGTCATTTAGGAGATACTCAAGGAGCAATTGCTGATTACACCAAGGCAATAGAGATTGATCCAAAGGATGCTCCTACCTACTACAACCGTGGTTATGCCAAGAGTCATTTAGGAGATACTCAAGGAGCAATTACTGATTACACCAAGGCAATAGAGATTGATCCAAAGGATTCCGATGCCTACTCCAACCGTGGTTATGCCAAGAGTCATTTAGGAGATACTCAAGGAGCAATTGCTGATTACACCAAGGCAATAGAGATTGATCCAAAGGATGCCGATGCCTACTCCAACCGCGGTCTTGTAAAGGATGAAGAACTAGGAGACCATCAAGGAGCAATTGCTGATTACACAAAAGCAATAGAGATTAATCCGCAGTATTCCAATGCCTACTACAACCGTGGTAATGCCAAGAGTGAATTAAAAGATTATCAAGAAGCAATTGCTGATTACACAAAGGCAATAGAGATTGATCCAAAGGATGCTCCTGCCTACTACAACCGTGGTAATGCCAAGAGTGAATTAAAAGATTATCAAGAAGCAATTGCTGATTACAGCAAAGCAATAGAGATTAATCCGCAACTTGCCCTTGCCTACAACAATCGTGGTCTTGCCAAGTATGATTCAAAGGATTATCAAGGAACAATTGCTGATTACAACAAGGCAATAGAGATTGATCCACAGTATGCCAATGCCTATAAAAATCGTGGTAATGCCAAAAAAGAACTAGGAGTCCTCAAAGGTGCCTGTGAGGACTGGAAGAAAGCAGCAGAACTAGGAAATGAAGATGCTGCCTTGTTGGTGGAGGAGCACTGTCAGTGAAGTCCTCATTTAAGTGACTCGCATGCCTCCCCGTCTTTATCCCGATCCAGATAGGAGTGCCCTTCCCTGAGCAGTTCCTGTGCTGCATTCCATGATCTGATCTCTTTGCACCGATAACGCTTTCTCCTGCTGTTGGTCTGCTTGTTTTTCCTGTATTCCCAAGGTCGGTGTATTCCTCCAGGAACAGACCCAGACCCCAATACCTCCCCGTCTGGCATAGGTCTCTAGTTGGGAGTAGGTCTGCCGATCACACCCTTTGATGTACTGCCAATAGACAAAGGCATTCCCCGACTTCACTAATGAGTGGTTGATGTTGCTGCCATTGAGAATGACTTCAGCAACGGTTCTTCCATAGCGGTCAGTTGCCTTGGAGCGGAGAGTCACATCAGAACCAACCGGCAGAAGACTCTTCAGTGCTTGCCGTGCTGCTTTGCCATAGGGCGATTGGGAAGTCTCTGGAGCATCAATGCAGGCAAGTCGCACTTTGGTTCTTTGATTGCCTTCTATGACGGTGAGAGTGTCGCCATCACCGATCGAAAGTACTTCTGCTGCATTGGAAGGGACTGCCCAAAGAGCAAGAAGCAGAACTAGAAATCCCTTGCCCATATCCGATCCAAGCAATTGGCAAACTCCTTCTCCGTCAACGGTTTGGCAAGGTCTTGCTTTCTCTTAGATCCCCTGATCCACCACATCATCAAAACCCCGTAGAAAACAACCAGCAAACCAACTTCGCGATAACTCCAGTGCAAGTGCTCCATCAGTTCTCGCCCAGTCCTTTTAGTTCCTTGAGTAGGGCACGGTTGAGGTTGTCATCGCAGCGAATGATCACCTGCGGGTAAATAGTGCCTTTTTTATAGGGGGCATATGCCTTGGCACAAACCTCTTTAGTTGTCTGTTGCCATCGCTCAAAGGTTCCAGCAGGTAATTGAGATCTCAAGTTCTTATTGGAGTCCTCCAGATCAAGAGAAGCGCAGTACCTCATCTCAAGAGTGTTTTGACCAGGGCACTGGAGGTCTTGCCCTATCACTTTTGGTAGTTGGAGGAGACATGCAAGTGGCAAAAGAGCAGGCAGAAATCTCATGGGGTGTTTTTGATCGACTTAAAGGAGTCAAATAACTTCTGATACCACTGGCGTATGTACTCCCTGCCTTCTGCTGATTCTGCAGGACACAACTTTGCCCATCTCATAAAGGGGTTGCCATGAACCGTTTGAAACTTTGGTTGACCTTTCCAGTCCCCTTCTCTGTAGAAGACATCTTGTTCCCAACTGTCGGAACGGTCGGCATTGGAACTGGTAGCAAACTTCTCTCCAGCACAATCTGCGAATAACCAAATTTCAGATTCGGCAGGACCACATCCGTCTTCATCACCTCTACATAGTCTTGTCCTATAGACCCCATTCTCGTCTTTGGAATTTATCCAAGTTCTTTGGATGACTTTGATCCTGATCCACCCGTCATCCATGGTTTCTGGATAGGTCAGTTGCTCTGTCTCAACACTGCAACCTGTCCCACATCCAAAGACAGGAAGTACATGGTCTTGCCTTACCTGTAGGGGCACTTGAGTTCCAGTCACGAGTAGGAGTGATCCAACCAGTGCCGGGAGGTTCATGGTCGTGCTCTGACCTTCTGCCTATAGGACCATCTAAGAGCGTTTTTGAGTGGTTGGCGATCATTGCTGAGAGGAACGCCTCCAAGACCCCCTAGGAGGGCAAGAAGTCTCTCCCTGCCTAGTGTGAGGTCATAGGAAGATGCTTTCTGCTGATGCATGAACGAAACACCGCTGAGGAATATATAAAACGTGCTAAGGAAAAGTTCCTATTGAAAAATTATCGAGGTGCGATCTCTGATTGCAGCAAGGCAATAGAAATTGATCCAAAGGACTCGAGTGCCTACCACATTCGTGGTCTTGCGAGGATTATTAGTGATGAAAAGGAATTAGCGCGTAATGATTTGTACAAGGCATCCGAGTTGGGCGACAAACATGCTATGGAGATGCTCAAGAAGTGTTTTTATCCAAATGTACAGAATTTAATTGATTTAGAAACAAAGAAAATTGAGAAGGATGCTTCTAATTTTGAACATTACATAAGACGTGCTCTCCTTAAAGAAAAGTTTGACCCGAATGGAGCAATAGCGGATTATTCAAAAATATTAGAAATTGATTCTGAGCGTGTCGATGTTTACTTCTATCTTGCTTTAGTCAAGAATAAAGCAGGATATCCCAAACAAGCAATTGAAGATTGCAGAAGAGCATTAGATATCGAAGCAGGAAATCTCCTTCTCAAGGAGTATTTTGAACTTCGTAACTTTGTAAACTATCTATTAGATGGGAAATCTGAACCCTATCAAGACGCAGGCGACTTGATAGGGGTAATATTGGTGCGTGAACCTAAAATTACACCTAGTGATTCATTAGAGTATAATTTGAGAGGTATCAGAAAAGCAGATTTAAAGAACTTCCCAGGCGCAATTGATGATTTCAGCAAGGCAATAGAACTAGAACCTAGAGACTGTCATTTGTATGTAAATAGAGGGATTTATAGGGATATGTCAGGGGACCCTGAATCCGCAATTAGTGATTATTGCAAGGCAATAGAAATTAATCCGGATTTTGCAGATGCATACTATGAACGTGGTGTTACTTTAAGGGACTCAGGGCATCAGGAAAGAGCAATTTGTGATTTTTTGAAGGCAGTTGATTTAAATCCAAAATATAGTAATGCTTATCTCAATATAGGAAGCATAA
This sequence comes from Prochlorococcus marinus str. MIT 9313, assembly GCF_000011485.1. Taxonomy (NCBI): domain Bacteria; kingdom Bacillati; phylum Cyanobacteriota; class Cyanophyceae; order Synechococcales; family Prochlorococcaceae; genus Prochlorococcus; species Prochlorococcus marinus. The sequence continues at coordinate 342,479 of NC_005071.1, forward strand.
AGTTTCATAGTTCTGATGTAAAAGGTGCCTGTGCTTACTGGAAGAAAGCATCGGAATTGGAAAATAAAACTGCTGACCTACTTTTAGATCAGGAATGTGCCTCACAGGGTGTACTTGCCAGTCTGAGTTATTATTTAAACCTTGGAAGTGATAGATGTGAATCTGGCGATTTTGAAGGTGAAATTAATGCTTACGACAAAGCGCTTGAACTGAGTCCTAATGATGCAGTTATCTATAACAACCGCGGTAATGCTAAGCGTAAGTTGGAAGACTATCAGAGTGCTATTGAGGATTACAATAAATCAATAGAGATCAACCCTAGTTCTGCTGCCCCTTACTTCAATCGTGGCGATATAAAGTATGTGTTAGATGACCATAAAGGCGCGATTGATGATTATAATCTGGCGCTAGAGGTTGATCCTGATGATCCGTTTCTCTATGCTAAACGTGGCGACCTAAGGGTTGCATTACATGACTATCAAGGAGCAATTGCTGATTACACAAAGGCGATAGAGATTAATCCCCAACTTGCCATTGCTTACTACAACCGTGGAGAGGCAAAAAAAGAAATAGGAGACCTCAAAGGTGCCTGTGAGGATTGGAAGAAAGCGGCAGAACTAGGATACGAAGATGCTGCCAAATTGGTGGAGGAGCACTGTCAGTGAAAAATCCTCTAATCAAATTGCCTAAGAAAATACTTAGACATTATTTTCTAATGTGGGAAAGATGTCTTGATATTGATGGACTCTGTTCGCGGGAGGAATATGTGTGGTCTATTTTAGGGTTGATAATAAATGGACTAATTTATCTCTCAATAGTCAATCATGCCACACAGAAGTTGAAATCGCTCAGTCCATTAGCATACATTATTATCAATACAGTTATCTTCTCTATTTTATTCATTCCTCCAGGAACTCTTACTCTGAGGCGCCTTGGAGATGGAGGTAATGGGACTTGGTGGTTATGGACACTCGTGTTAATACTTCTTCCAAATTCGATAGTTTTTAGTTTTCTAAAAATAGCAACTGTACTCTATGTCTTTTATATGCTTTGCCAACCATCCAAAAGCAGGACGAGTCTAAGTGCTGAAGATTACAACGATGTAGGGAATACCAAGGGTGAATAAGAAAATTATGAAGGCGTAAATTATGATTACAACAAGGCAATAGAGATTGATCCACAGTATGCCAATGCCTATAAAAACCGCGGAGATGCAAAAAAAGAACTAAAAGACCTCAAAAGTACCTGTGAGGACTGGAATAAATCAGCAGAACTAGGAAATGAAGATGCTGCCAAGTGCTTGGAGGAGCACTGTCAGTTTCCTAGGCGTTGCTTCAGAGGTTTGACCCAATGTATAGAAGTCTCTTTTAGAATGAATCTACTAATATAAAGGATCAAATAAACTCGATTGGATCTTGAAATGGAACCTGACTGCCAATAAATGGTAATACCTTGGAAATATAGAGATCAGTAATCATTAGAAAAGAAATGAGTGCTGCCTTGCGATTCAATAGTGAAATAATCATGGATTAATGTTTCATCCCACACTGCCTGCCAATCAATCTGACAGGTAATAAATTCGGGAATAACTGAATCATCTAGATAACCTAATTCGCGGCATAAATTCCTGGAAAATGTTGCCTCAACGCGAATATCTGTAGGTAGAGTAGACACGTAAGCGTCTCCCCAGTACATATCATTTATACCTAGATCTAAAATCTTTTCGAATAATTCATCAGTCAAATCCGGAATATCCTGACGTATAAACTCAAATAAACTAGAATCGTCAGGAGTAGTTGTCATTTTGAGCAATAGAATCTAACTAGAAAATTATAATAGTTAAAAAGGCATTCCAAGTTCTCTTGCGTAACAATTATATCATTTAAAAACTCTTTTTCTTTTTTTCTCCTCTTCTAATCCTTAAAACCTTAGAAGAACTAGGAAGTGAAGATGCTGCCTTGTTGCTGGAGGAGCACTGTCAGTGACCTCTCAGTGCTTTCAGATCGGTCTGTAACAGGCAAGAAGTCTCTCCCTGACAGCATCTCAAGGGATATCAAGACCCGTTAATCCAGTGCTGATCACGCGCATCTAAGGATTATGAGAAAGTGACTATTGCCCTGGAAGAGGTCGAAAATGACTCCAAGTGAGATTGCCGATCTTGTTTCCCTGGGCGAAATCAGGAGAAATCTAGACAAAATGAATATTTCGATTGATCAGGGTGAGGAAGAAGTTATGTGCATTGTGGAAGATAAACTCAAAGAAAAAGCAATAAAATATAGTGAGGATGATCTTTATGATGCCAATAAACTAGTCATCGAAAAGTTCAATAGTGCATATAGATCTCAATTAAAGAAAGAGGATCAATTCAAAAATAGTACTGTTGAGGAAAACACGTCTGTTTCACCTATTCGTACGTATGGACCATCTGTAGGGATAGGAATTGGTGTTGCTGCGATCACTGCTATTGGTGTTTCTGCAATTGGAGCACAAAGAACAATGACTATTGCATCTTCTGCTGCTTTAGGTTCATCAGCAGTAGTACTGTCCTATAAATTCAGGTCTACAAGCAAATCTGCTGAAGCAGCAAAAACGGACAAAGTTATCCGTGAGTTCATTTCAGAGTTTAGGGAAGAAGCAGATAATCTGCCTAATGCTTATAAAAATTTTCGAAAGGGTGCCCGTCAGTACTCCAGTGTTGCTTCAACAGAGGAACTTTTTGGCGCAATACACAAATTCAATGCCGCTTGGAAACATGCAAAGGATAAGTATAAACTTTAAGATAATTGCTAAGGATTGGAGAATCCTATTGATAAATAATTTTGGTCAAGACCGAATTCACCAATGGTTCCTGAAAAGATTTAAATTGCTCTCAAGGTATCTTCCCTGAAGCACGCAGATCTGATATCTCCTGAAAGACTCTCTCTACGATTTTGGATCCCCTGCGATTGTAAGGAAGTTCAGCAAATACCTCCTCAAAAATCTGTTGATCAGAAAGCAAGGATCCATCAGAGCAGATCCAGCAGATATATTCAGCAATCTCCTTGCCATAGTCATCAATGGATGGATACCCAGGCAAGTTGGGTTTAGGACCGTTTCGCGTCCTGATGGGGACTGTCTCTTGAGTTGTCTGAGGTGATTGCTCAGACTGGGTGAGTGGGCGAGATCTAATTGCCTTATTAACAGCATCTATAGCGATTTCGACCTCGCTTTCTTTATTGGTGAACCATTCGGTAGACCAAATCCTATGGAATTGCCACCCCAATCTTTCCAGATGATTCTGACGAATACGATCTCTATCTCTGGCAGTATCACTTGAGTGATATGACGCGCCATCTGCTTCTATTGCCATAACAAATCTGCCTTTCTCCTCTGGGTGCTGAACCGCAAAATCGAGGCGATATCCTGAGACTCCATATTGAGGGACAAGACCAACTCCCCTGGCAACAAGAGCGTCATGAATATCCTGCTCAAATGGATTCATTGGTACGGTCTCGCTAGATAAGTCGCCAAGATCCATCCCGCCACTCTTGACAAAGCGCAGATACTTAATAAGACCCTTCACGCCAACACTGTTGATGCGATTGTCGTCGTATTGATAGGGGTTGATCGTTGTGATCACTTCAACCCGCTTTCTGGCACGGGTTACTGCCACATTCAGTCGTCGTAATCCAAAAAAGTTCTTATCAATATTGATAGGACCAAAACTGTTCTGGACTTTTCCTAATTCCTTTGGTCCATACCCTGTGGCAATAAAGACCACATCGCGTTCATCCCCCTGAATTGCCTCTAGGTGCCTGATGACTAGTTTTTCCTCAGGTTTACCCTCTGGGAATAACGGCAGAGAGGGGGTAGCACCAACCTGCTTGTGAAACTCATTTTCGATCTTTCTTGCGTGCTCACTGCCAAAGGCAATGACGGCAAGACTCAGATGAGGATTTATTTTTAGGTGATTGATGACAAGTTCTACTGTCTTCTTCACCTCTGCTTTAGGAGAGGATCCTGTGACCTCCTTGAGTTCACCTTCGATGTGGTGGTAGTCAAAGGGTGCTTCTTGAGAAGTCGATGGTGCAGTGACTAGGCGAGAACCGTACAGATCAGGGTGCTTGTTGGAGAAGGCAATCAGGCGCTCATCCTCCGACCTGTAGTGCCACTGAAGGGTTCGTACTCCCACAACAGGTGGCAAGACCGACTTGACGGCATCGAGCAGTGATTCGGTCTCATCTACTGCATCGAATGAATCCTCATCGTCTAAGTCATCGCCTCTGTGGTCATCATCTGAGGATTTTGAGAAAAAGGAAGTGGTTGTCGGCGACAGTTGTTTTGAGTCGCCAGCAACGATGGTTTGCTTGCCTCGCAGTATCGATGTAATTGCCTCAAAAGGGACAATCTGACTTGCCTCATCAAAGATCACGACATCAAAGAAGGGTTCTTTATTGGCAGGTAGGAGTTCTGATACGACCAGTGGACTCATTGCCCAGCAAGGTTTTACAGATTTGAGTATTTCTGGGGCACAGGCAAATAATTTCCTTGCCGACAACCGGTTTTTTCTTCTTGTGCTCTGCTGACGAAGCAAGTCTTCCTGGTCTGGATGCTGTTGACGCAACTTATGTGCACGTTCAGCAGTGATGCGTCTGATTCGCTGCCCAGTGGTTGCTATGTGCTCAGAATCGGTTTCGCGGAACGTACCTATGGTCCTATCTAGATAATCTCTTGTAGAAGAAGCAAGTGAAGGTGCATTGATTCGAATGACTTCCTCAACTTTCTGTGCCCATGCAGAAATGATTTTTTTGTAAACAACTTCTGATGCTTCTCCAGATACAAAGTCTTTAATTACTTTATCTATCAAACCTATTTCCGAGAGACCTAACTCTTTCAGTTTCAATAGAGATGCTTTGACTCTTGGAGCATTTGGAATTGAGCGTCGATATCTTTCGATTCCATTTAGTGTTGCCTTTAGTTCGCCAAGGTTCGATTGTTCGCCAAGTAAGTCATTGATGTATCTATTAAGAGTAGAAATTGATTCCAGGAGACTATCGATACATCCATTCAATTCACTAGGGCATGATGCTGTAGAGGGATTTAGTCCTATCGATTGGAGATACTGTTGATTTGAATATACCTGACTTGCATTTCTTAGGTTGTCAATGCTTGGTTTGACTTGATTGATAAGTGCATTCTTTAAACTTTTAAGTGCTTGACGGTAATCTGCGTCTGTCAGGAACGAAAGTATTCTCAGTAATAGATTCCTGTTTAGCACTTTCTTTAAATGCCTTATTGCCTCTTCTTGCAGTCTTATTGCCTTTGAGGTGTCCAAAGTCTGGTTACTTCTGAATTCCTCAATATTATTGATTGCTTCCTTGACTTGTTCGCATGAGTTCAGGATGATTCTGACTTGCTCGTTATGTGTATTGACCCATGCTTCGACAGAACCCAGTGCTGGTCTTGCATTGTCCAATGCATTGAATACATCTTGTACATCACTAGTTGATTTGATTTCACCTGCCTTTATTCCTTTTGAAAGAGGAAATGTGTCAGATAGTAGTTCTCCTGCAGATAAATTCTCCAGTTCTTCTAGGGATTGCTTTATGTCGTCTGTATCAGCAGATTTGATATTGATTACCTCATCATTTGATATTAAATATGGATTGTCTTTGATCTCACTAGATTCCATTCCATACTGAAGGATGTCGATGTAGGAACATCCCCATGGAGATCTCTTCTCTTGAATCTCTTTGGTTCTATTCACCAATAACTTCCTGGATCTCATAAGGCGCTGTTGATTCTCTGAGCAGTCAACTATTGGGATGTTGGCGATTTCATCAAGTGCTTTCACAAATGGTTCTGCTGGTCGTTTTCTAATTGTTTCCGCAGAATGCAGATCAAGGAAGAAATTCCCAAGTCCCACATTGTCCACCCGCTTTTTAACTGCATCAATTGCTGCTCTCTTTTCTGCGACAAATAACACGCTCTTACCAACTGCCATATAACTTGCTATCAAATTGGCAATCGTTTGACTCTTGCCTGTCCCTGGAGGACCTTCAATGACAAGGTTCTGTCCTTTTAATGCAGAATTAATTGCCCATTCCTGACTTGAGTCTGCATCGAGTACCAAGAATTCATTTTCAGGAGGTACACGATCTGGTTCACTGCGATCAACCTTAGCAATATCTTTCTTTAACTCACCTTTTGAATCCTCATCACCTGCCAGCGCAGCAATTAAAGTATTTGCAGAGAGTGACTCCACTGCAGATAACAAATCTTTCACCATCGGCAGTTTCTGATAGCGAAGATTCTTGATTGCAAATCCAGGGTTGATTGCTAGTTCGACAGTCTCAGGGCATTGTTCCCGCACAACACGCTCTAGTTCTTTTGCACCCTCTGTTTGAGCATCTTCTATTGCATCCTCATCGATATCAATATCTAAACGACGTTTGAGATGTAGCAGAAAGACAGGGTTTGCTTCAGGTTCTGCACTGATCAATTTCAGGCGCGTTCTTTGTAGTGATACTCCTGGATTTTCAATCTTTAGTGAATAAAGCAAAAACGGTGCATTGGGGTTGGCAGTGCTTCCGCCTTTCCATGTCGCAAAACCAGTGATCAGTCTTAGACATTCGATCCCTGACTGTTCTTCTAGTTCAATTGCCTTCTTGATAACGCCTGTTGCTGCCCTTCTGTTCTCTGCGACTTCTATGTCAATAAAGTCGGAGATCAGCAGTGATTCCCCGTCCAGCAGGCGTTTAACTGCTTCTTCTGATGGGATCAGTGTTCCACCCTTGGTCTGCTGAAAACTAATCAGGTCATTCCGCCCTGACAGATCGATCAGTTCATCTGCCCACTGTCGATAGCGGTGCTCAAGACTCATGTATGCCCAGATCTAAATCCAAGATATTCCTGCTCGGCGGACCGATCCTTTTTGCTTCAAACCAATAGTCACCATTGCACTGTCGGACCCTTCTGAGCACTAGAGATCCGAGTAGTCACCGCAAACCACTTGACCCAATCGACCCTCTCGGACTAGTACAGGTGTATTGACGTGAAGGATTCGATGGCACGGTTCTCAGGCAGGCAACTATCGCCAATCCCATCTTCTGACCCAGAGGAGTGGCAGTGCATGGATGACGGCACTCTCAAACCCTCGCGATCAGGAGCGGTTTGCATGACCTGTAATCACTTCCGCTATGCCGTTGGGAAGCAATGCCAGACGCTATTGACCTGTCCTATCCATCAACGCCTGATTCCTCAAGGAGAGCACCTCAACAGCAAATGCCCTCAATGGATCATGAGAAGGGAACTGGAGGTTGGATGGGCGCCTGAGGTTGCTTAGATCGCCCAAGAACGATTCAGAGGGGCGCAGGGCGCCTTGTTAACTCAAAGCGCTGCCTCCTGAATTTTCTGATTCATCCAGTCCTGCACGTCATGCTTGGTCCAAACAACCTGTTGAGGTCCAATCTGGATTTGCCTTGGGAATTTCTTTTCGGCGATCATCTTGTAAATCGTCGACTTAGAGAGCGATGTCATCTCTTTTACTTGATTCAATCGCAGAAATTTTACTTCATAAGTCATTAGATAGATATCCTATTCCTCCTTCTTATTGTATCACATATTGCTAAATTTAGCAACTTTGGTTATAGATAAATGTATGGTGGAAATGTTGGTGGATATTGCTTATCGATCTTGCTAAGTGGTCCCGATTGGTTTGCTGCAGTGTATATTCCATTCAGATCGACGGACACCCTCTCCGTTGCTTGATTCTTCGTCTCTGGTTCAAAATATGAAAATTGCTCGAGGTATTTCAAAATGAATAAATTGCGTAAGTTTTTCCTGATTGCATTTTGGGCAGGAGCATTTGTTGTTCTGGTTTACCTTATACAGACATATGGTATTGAGCCGCTTCGTAATGCGGTCGAAAGTATGGGCATCTGGGCTCCTTTGGGGATAATGCTACTCCGAGGGATTAGTATCATTTTACCTGCCTTGCCTAGTTCTGCATATTCACTTTTAGCAGGTTCTCTATTGGGGTTTAAAACAGGATACGTAACAATTGTTTTGGCTGATCTTATCTTTTGTCAAGCAGCATTTTTTATCGCTAGAAACTATGGAAGAGAACCTGTTCGCCGCTTGGTTGGAGTGAAAGCAATGAAGAGAATCGAGGGCTTCAATCAAAATCAACTGGAGGGAAACTTTTTCCTGATGACCGGACTCTTAATGACCGGACTTTTCGATTTCCTGAGCTACGCCATTGGAATAGGTGGAACACGTTGGCGTCTTTTTACTCCAGCATTAATTGTAAGTCTCTTGATTAGTGATTCCATCATTGTCGCTGTCGGTGCTGGAGTAAGTCAGGGGGCTGGATTGATGCTTGGAGCTGCTCTGCTTGGGATGTTTGTACTCGCTAGTGTCGCTGGTCTTACTAAGAAGAAGGTCTCTAATACTAATCAATAGGATTTAAAATAGTCTTGTTTCCACTATTTTTTCTGAAATCAGTCTTTAGTGCAAGAGGCTCGGTAGAGATGGTTCAGTGTGCATGGATTTTTGAACCACTTTGAGCCAATTCTTACCATATATGCCCCTTGGTTCTCTCGTCTCCCTACATGCGAGGACGCTTCCTCGGTTTTTTGGCCGTTCACGCAGTGTTTGCTAGAGATCAGCATTGCCAAAAGGTTTGGATTGCTGCTCGGTTCTGAGCTTTTGTTCGGGCCGATCTTTGTTCTGCGTATGTCAGGAGATTCTGGCAAACGCTTTTATCAAGGCAAAAATGGCCTAAATGATTTGACTTGATTTCTGCTGACCTCCCTGTGACAGGCCAAGAAAAGTCCACTAATAAAGGGGTCTCTAGCCTGGTTCAGGGAATCCAGCAACGCTTTCAAGCCTTTGTCACTAAGCCAAAGGGGTCTTCGAAGTCCTCGCCAGAGGCTTTTGAAAAGCAGCCCAGCAGCAACGAGGATAGGGTCCAGGATTCAAGCTATGTTTCACTGCATCCCAAAGACTCAAAGTGGGCCCGCTGTAGCTGGAGCATCAGCAAAGCCGATCAGCAACGGGCAAAAAAATCAAAGGCAAAAGCCCTATGTCTGCGGCTGGTCGATTTGTATAGCCACACCGATGCCTTGATCAGTAGGCATGCCATCAAAGAAATTCTTGTCGATAGCGAGGCTAATGAGTGGTTCCTTCCTGTGCCGATGGGCGGCCGCGACTATCTTCTTGAGCTCGGCTATCAGCTTCCTAAGGGAGGTTGGCTGTCGCTAGCTTTCTCAGAACCGGTATACGTTCCGCAAAGCGATCCTTCTGAGCAGAGTTCCGATAGCTCATCTAGTTCTTTGCGCCAGGAGCAAAACGTCGCCTCCCAACCTTTTTCTCTGACTTCGTCAGTTGCTGAAGTTGCTGATTTTGGTGATGACGGAATGCACGAGCAGATGTATCAGCGTGCAATTTCAAATAACCCCAGCTTTGGAATTGGCTCGGAGACTCTTCAGGGGGATGGTCGTTCCGATCGCTCCAGGCGGTTTAGTAATGATTCTGGCTCTGGATGGTTGGATAGTGGTCGTGGACAGTTTTTACGTCGCCGTAAATCTCAGCAGAATGATCCCGACAATGCCTCTGATTCTGATTGGTTCTGACCGGTTGGTGATCTCTTCGTTCATTGTTTGCTTCTGATCTGTATTGGTTCAATCGTTGGTTCATACAGACCAGCGAGAGGTGTATGAGTTGATGAATCGCTAATCAGGGTTAGTCACGCGGTGTGCCATAGCCTCCACCGCCTGGGGTGCAGATCAGTAACGCCTCTCCGGCTTCGATATTGATCGTTGCGCATCCTTTCAGCGGATCTCTTTTTCCATTGACGTGTTCAAGTTGGTTTGCGCCTAACGCCCCTGGCAGGCCGCCTAATAGCCCGAATGGTGCAATTCTTCTCGATCCAGAGAGAATCGACGCTGTCATTGGCGCTAGGAAGCGAAATTGTCGCAACAGCCCATCACCGCCACGCCATCGCCCAAGGCCGCCACTACCATGCCTTAACGCAAAGAGCTCCAGCCGTACTGGATAACGCTGCTCAAGGATCTCTGGATCCGTGAGGCGGGAATTGGTCATATGCGTCTGTATTCCATCAGCACCATCAAACCCTTTGCCAGCACCGCTGCCGCCGCCAACCGTTTCGTAATACTGATGCTCGCTGTCGCCGAAGCTGAGATTATTCATCGTGCCCTGGCTTGCTGCCATAACCCCTAGGGCAGCGAACAATAGATTGCAGAGTGCTTGGGAGGTCTCCACATTTCCTGCTACGACTGCTGCAGGTGGGTGCGGGTTGAGTAAGCAGCCATTGGGAACGATCAGTTCAAGCGGTTCAAAGCAACCGGCGTTGAGTGGGATCGTCTCCTTCACTAAACAGCGGAAGACATAAAGCACCGCTGCTTTTGTTACGGCCAGAGGAGCTTGGAAATTGTCAGAGCCCTGGGCTGAGGTGCCAGTGAAATCAACCTTTGCTGTGCGCTGATGCTTATCAATTGAGATCTTCAGGCAAAGCTTTGCGCCATTGTCGAGCTCTACTGAGAAGGCGCGATTGTTCAATGTTTGGATCACCTTGCGCACCGCTTCGGCCGCATTGGCCTGTACATAGGCCATGTATCTGTTGACTTGTCGATCACCTGTGCTGGCGACAAGAGCCGTCAGCTCTTGAACGCCTAACTGGTTGGCGGCGACTTGCGCTTGTAGATCGGCGAGCAACTCGGCTGGGTTTCGTGGCGGCATGTTGCCGCTGTGAAGCCTTTGCTCCCAGCTCTTGCGGTCGTGGTGAGCATCGCTCACAAAAGACACGTTACGGAGGAGGAGTCCTTCGTCTTTGATGCTGCGACTAAAGGGCGGCATCGAACCGGGCGTGAGTCCACCCACATCGGCATGATGCGCACGACAGGCGACGAAATAGCTTGGTCTGTCGCTTGTGGTGAACACAGGTGTGATCGCTGTGATGTCTGGAAGATGGGTGCCGCCGTGGAAGGGATCGTTGCTGAGTACTGTCTCGCCTGGGCGCAGTGGTCCGCGTTCGCCAGCGTTAATCTGTGCCAGAAGATCGGCGACTGATTCACCCATCGAGCCAAGGTGAACCGGAATATGAGGGGCATTGGCGACGAGTGCACCCTGGTGATCGAATAAGGCGCAAGAGAAATCCAGCCGTTCGCGGATGTTCACTGAACGACTGGTTTGACGTAGTCGTTCCCCCATCTGTTCGGCGATGGCCATGAAGCGATGATGGAATAACTCCAGCAACACTGGATCGGGCGTTTGCTTGGCCAGTGCTACCGGTTGCCTTGTAATCACTGAATCTGCAGCGATGGCATCGAGTACAAGAGCTCCTTGTTGATCCACGATTGCTCGCCAACCAGGCTCTAGCACGATGCAACCTGTAGCTTCTAAAATCAGTGCTGGCCCTTCTAGTACAGACCCTGCGATCAGACGATCGCGATGATGGAGGGGCACCTTCTGCCAGCCAAGATCTGGCCAATGCACCTCAGCATGTTGATGTTCACACCGTGGTGGAGGCGTATGCAGTTGGACGTCACCTCGTCTTGATGGGACTTGATCGCTTGGGGATGCAGGGGCTACTACTGCGACTTCGAGCCTTTCCACCACTAAAGGCTGATTGTGAGGAGGGATATAGCTAAAGCGCTGTTGGTGGGCGACCGCGAATGCTTTTTGTATATCCGTGATGCAAGTTGTTGGCTTCAGGGAGAGCATTAAGCCTTGTTCGCTGGATGCATAGCGCAGTTCGATGCGGGCCCAACGCTTTGGTGGAGCTGAATCAACAGCACTTGCAAGGTCTCCTGATTCCTGTAGGAGTTGTTCTGCTTGCGTCTGTTCCAGCTTGATGAGCTGCTGAAGTTTGTCCAACAAGTCTTCGTCAAGGGGTTCACGCACAGACCTTTCTCGTAATTGACGTTGACGGGCATGGCCCATTCCATGGGCTGAGAGCACGCCCGCTAAGGGGTGAAACAGCACTCGCTTCAGTCCTAGCTGAGCTGCTAGCCGGCAGGCATGTTGCCCACTGGCCCCTCCGAAGGCAACAAGCACGCCTCCACGAATGTCATGACCGCGTAGTAACGAGACCTGTCGGATTGCATCAGCCATGCGTTCGATCGCGATTGCTAAGGCACCTTCTGCGCTGTCTTCTGGTGTGCTGCCGATCGTCTCCGCTAGTTTTCTAAAGCGCTTTTGCACAACTGATAAGTCTGGGGGCTGGTTTGCCGATGGGCCGAATAGCGCTGGAAATTCGTTCACCTGTAGGCGACCCAGCAAGAGATTGGCGTCCGTAATCGTTAGTGGACCGCCACGGCGGTAACAGGCTGGTCCGGGGTCAGCACCCGCTGAGCGAGGCCCAACCTGTAGCCGTTCGCCCTCACTGCTGATGATTGATCCACCCCCTGCTGCCACGGTGTGGATTGGTAACCTCTGAGCCATTAAGCGCTGGCCCGCCACCTCTGTTTCAGGGCTGCGCTGCCAGTCTTCCTCCTGTTGCCCGGCAGGAACATGGAACACATCGGTGGAGGTTCCGCCCATGTCGAAGCCCAGTAGAGGTTGTTGGGCGAGTCCTGATGCTCGTGCTGCGGCGACAGCGCCAACCATCCCCCCTGCCGGTCCGGAGAGAATTGTGTCTTTAGCGAGTAACCATTTAGGTGTCACCAATGCACCGCTTGAGCCCATCACGCGGAGACGTGTTGACGGCCCGAGCTCCTTGCGGACTTGGTTTAGATATTTGAAAAGTACTGGTGAAACAGTTGCTTCCACCAGGGTGGTTTGTCCTCTGGGCACCAGGCGTGGCAGGGGGCAAACCTGATGGGAGCAAACCACGGAGTTAAATCCCAGCTGATTTAACCAGTCCTGCAAGTGCAGTTCGTGTTCGGGGTTGCGGTAGGCATGTAGGAGAGCAATGGCGCAGCTTTTCAAGCCTGCCTTGGCATGCCGCCGCACTTCATCTTCTAGGGCTGCATCGAAGCTGATCGGTTCGATTTCTTGCCCCTTGGCATCGAGGCGGCCTGGCACCTCGATCACGGCTCGTGCCAGGAAGGGCGTGCGGCGGATCTGTAGAGCAAATAATTCAGGCCGATGCTGATCGCCGATGCGGAGCAGATCTCTGAAACCACGATTGCAGAAGAGAAGAACCGCTTCTCCTGCATTTTCAAGCAAAGCATTGGTGGCCACGGTGGTGCCGAGGCGCACTTCTTCAATCAAGCCGATGGGAATTGGTTGTCCTGCTTTGAGCTCCAACACCTCCCGGATCGCTCGGACGGCTGGATCAACAGGCTGGTCTGGCTGTTGCGAGAGCACCTTGCGGACAATGCATTCTCCAGCGGGATTGATTCCGACAAGATCTGTGAAGGTTCCGCCGCGATCGATCCAGAACTGCCAAGGCATGCAATTGAGCCAGTGGCTTGGCAGAGCATCGTGCCTCCATTATCGAGCCTTGCGGGAGTTGCTGACTAGGCCTGGCGTTCAGGAGTGAAACAGAAGCACAAGGCCTTGGCTGACTTGGTGGAATTCTCTCTCTTCGCGACTTAGGTCCAAACCGACTTGAAGAGCTTCTTGTAGTGCATCTTCAAAGGGGGGGGTGAGAGGGGCATTTTGTTGTCTACATAAAGCTGCAATGCCCACGGGAGTGGCATGCCAGCGAAAGCGCCCAGTTTCACCAATCGCAGGTTGATTGAGGGCATCTTCAAGGAGGGAATTGATCGGCATGCTTCAAGTGGGCTTAACCCAGCTTCGGAACGCAGCACTCTTGCTGCAATCGGCTGAGAGACTTCGTGATGAACTGAGGATCAATCTGCTATGGCTGGCAAGGCCCCAGAAGACTTGCCCAAACGGATTGCTTTAGTGCATGAGTGGTTCACGCCCCGTGCCGTGGGGGGTGCTGAGCAGGTCGTGCAATCTATCGATGCTCTGTTGCTCAGATTGGGCTGTCAATCAGACTTGGCAGCTCTGGTTGATGGAGAAAGCCTTAGGCCAGGAAGCTGGCTGGAAGGTCGCGCCATTCAGACCAGTCCGATTCAACATCTCCCGTGGGGAGTGAGCCATGTGCAGCAATACCTGCCCTTATTGCCCCTTGCGATTGAGCAGTTAGATGTGGGTGATTACCCCTTGGTCATCAGCAGCAGCCATCTTGTGGCTAAGGGGGTACTCACCTCTCCTGATCAGCTCCATGTGAGTTACGTGCACACTCCCGTTCGTTATGCATGGGATCAGATGCATGCCTATTTGCGTCGCTCGGCCTTGGCACAAAGCGGTTTAGGGCCGTTGATCCGTTGGCAATTGCATGTTCTCAGGCAGTGGGATCAGCTCAGTGGTGCGCGCGTGAATCATCTTTTGGCCAATTCCCGCTTTACAGCGCGGCGGATTGCTTGCTTCTGGGGGCGTGAAGCGGAGGTGGTGCATCCACCGGTGAAGGTGGATCGCTTCCGCTGGGATCAGCCTCGCAATGATGTGTACCTCTGTGTTTGTCGCCTTGTTCCTTACAAGCGAGTGGATCTTGTGATTGAGGCCTTCAATCAATTGCGCTTGCCACTGTTGGTGGTTGGCGATGGACCGGAGTGGGCATTCCTAGAAGAGTTGGCAGGTCCCACAGTGCAGTTGCTAGGCCGTCAAACCCAGGCGCAGGTTGAGGCCTTGATGGAAAGTTGCCGAGCCTTCGTTTATGCCGCTTTGGAGGACTTTGGAATTGCACCAGTGGAAGCCATGGCAGCAGGGGCCCCAGTGATTGGCTTGGGGAGGGGTGGCTTACTCGATACCGTGCGTTGTGCGGCGGCGGGAAGGCGTTACCCAACAGGGGTCTTGTTCCCTGAACAGACAGTCGCATCAGTCGCGCAGGCGGTTGCCTGGTTTGAGGAACGTCAGCTTTGGCAGCAGTTGACCCCTGAAGTCGTACGCCTTTGCGCAGAACAATTCCGTCCGGAAGCTTTTGCGTCGCGTTTTGAGACTGCACTACGTCAGGCCTGGCAACAACATCAGCAGGCCTGTGCCGTTGCTGCGAGTGACCCTGTGGAGCTTTTAGAGTTTCGATCCTGATCTTGAGTAGGCGAGCAGCTAGGAGAGATCATGAGATTGGCCTCCAGGCGCTTTGTGTTTCATGGGTGTAGTAGAGCCCTGCGCCGAGGGGCTTCTCGTCGTCATCTTGAGGTGCGTTCAGCTCCAGCCTCAAAGTTGCCTGCGAATGCCTTGATTGATCAGCAGAGTCGCTTGGGGAGATCGATTAAACGATCTGGAGATGTGGTGTTTTCCCTTGCTGTGATCAGCCTCGGCTCTCCTGTCTTTCTCCTTTTGGCGTTGCTGGTCAAACTCAGCTCACCTGGGCCTGTTTTTTATGTGCAGCGACGGGTAGGTCGTGATTATCGACACTTTGGCTGTATCAAGTTCCGCACGATGAGGGCAGATGCCGACGACATCCTTGCAAATTTGCTTGTTAAATCTGCTTCGATGAGGGCTGAGTTTGAGCGTGATTTTAAGCTTCGTAAGGATCCTCGGATCACACCAATTGGTCGATTTTTGCGTCGTTCCAGTCTTGATGAACTGCCTCAGTTTTTGAATGTGCTGCGGGGTGAAATGAGTTTGGTTGGTCCCAGACCAATCGTTGATAAAGAACTTGAACGCTATGGGGAGTTTATGCATGAAGTTGCATCTGTACGCCCTGGGCTCACAGGTCTGTGGCAGGTGAGTGGTCGCAACAATCTCAGCTATGCCAAGCGGGTTCGCCTTGACCTTGCTTATGCCCGGGGGCGCTCATTCATGTTGGACTTAGCGATTATTCTGCGCACCTTTGGTGTGCTGTTGCTGCCTATGGATCGCGGTGCCTACTGAGGCGAAGGGGTCAGTCTCGTGCCCAGCGTTGGTTGCAACGAGCTGAACACTTCATCTCGCTTTCAGGATAGCTGTAACCAGCCTTACGAGCGTTCTTCTTCACTTCGGCGGGATTGGAACCGCTGAAGGTTCTGGTGGTTTTTGCCTGAGCAGGGATCTGCACCGACAGCAGCAGAGCTGTGGCGGTGATGGTGATCATTCGCATTGGTTTGGTTAGAGCAGAACCAGAGCAATCATGATCCAGACCAGTTCAAGCCAACTGGTGAGTGCCAGGATGCGCTGCAGAGCATCTGGGTCTGCCGGCGGTTGATCGATTGCCAGCAAGGGTTTGTCCACCCATCGGTTGCCGTATCGGTTGCGTCCGCCCATTCGCACCCCGGCACAGTGGGCATAGATCGCTTCGGACCGTCCGGCGTTGGGGGAGTGATCTAAGGCTCCGTCCTGTTCCGCTGCCATCACCAGAGCCGGTAGTTGGCGCCAAGGCTTGCTGATTAGAGGAAGGGTGAGCATCACCAGGCGGCAGGGGAGCCAGGTGAGGAGATCATCGAGTCGTGCTCCGGCAGTGCCTAGCCATTGCAGCGTTCCCTGCCGATAGCCCAGCATCGAATCAAGGGTGCTGGAGGCCTTGAAGCTCCAGGCCAGGGCTAGAGGGCCTGGCCATGCATTGGAGACATGCCATAGGCCAGCACCGATCAGCATCCAAAACAGCGGTGCAAACACGCCATCCACGGCGTTTTCGGCTGCGCTTTCAGCGGTAGCCCGCAGAATCTCCTGCTCATTCAACTGGGTTACATCGCGTCCCACGATCCAGCTCAGCTGCAAACGGGCGATAGACAGGTCTCCTCCCGCGTCTGTGGGCAGCGCCTTCAACACCTTCAAGATGCTGTGGCGGAGGCTGCCGGCGGCGAGGGCACTTGCCAGGGCGATCACCAGCATGGGGATCCCGAGCCAGGCTGGGGCGATGCCTTCCTGCAGGGCGAGGCGTTCGATTGCCCAACCCAGTGCACCGCTGCCGCTGATCAGCACAGCGGTGATCAGAACGCCGCCAACACGCAGCATCACAGGGCGATTCCCGGCGATCGCTTCGGCAAGATGACGTAGATGTTTGATCACAGATCCCATCAACTCAACGGGATGTGGACACCAGCGCGGATCACCGATCAGCAGGTCGAGACCTGCTGCAGTGATGACTAGCAGAATGGCAAGGGTCAGGCTGTTTTCAACCAGCTGAACATGGCGCGGAGACCTTTGCCGACTTGCTCAATTGGATGGTTGGCATCGCGATCGCGAATCTTCTTCATCTCAGGTTTGCCTGATTCGCATTCGGCGACAAAGTTTTTAGCGAAGGTGCCGTCTTGGATGTCAGCGAGGATGCGTTTCATCTCAGCTTTGGTATCAGCGTTGATCAGTCTTGGCCCACTCACGTAGTCGCCGTATTCGGCAGTGTTGGAGATTGAATCACGCATGGCAGTGAGGCCGCCCTTCACCATCAGATCAACGATTAACTTCACCTCGTGAAGGCACTCGAAGTAGGCCAGCTCAGGCTGGTAGCCAGCTTCTACAAGGGTTTCAAAGCCTGCTTTGACGAGCTCTGAGAGCCCGCCACAGAGCACGGCTTGTTCGCCGAACAAGTCGGTTTCGGTTTCTTCCTTGAAGTTGGTTTCGAGGATGCCCGCTCGGGTGCCGCCGATGCCCTTGGCGTAGGCCATGGCCAGTGCACGTGCTTGACCGGAGGCATCTTGTTCAATTGCGAATAGGGCTGGTACTCCTTGCCCGTTTTGGTATTCCCAGCGCACGGTATGGCCAGGCCCCTTGGGAGCAATCATCACCACGTCGACATCAGCTGGCGGCTGAATTAACCCGAAGCGGATGTTGAAGCCGTGAGCGAAGCTCAACACTTTGCCTGAACTCAGATGAGAGGCGATCTCTTTTGCATAAACATCTTTTTGGAATTCATCCGGTAGTAGCACCATGATCCAGTCCGCTTTGGCGGCGGCTTCAGCGACGCTGAGCACTTCCAGTCCATCGGCGCGGGCTTTCTCGGCGGAGCGGCTGCCTTCATATAGGCCCACTACCACATCTACGCCGCTGTCCTTGAGGTTGAGGGCATGGGCATGGCCCTGGGAGCCATAGCCAATGATGGCGACGGTCTTGCCATTGAGTAGGCCGAGATCGGCATCGGAGTCGTAGAAGAGCTGGGCCATCCTGGCTGGATTGCGTTCAGGGCAAGGTCAGAGCTTAGGCAAGGGCCCCATGGCTTTGGCTGAAGGCCCAATAGTCCTTTTTTCGGTTGTCAGTGCAATCAACGCATCAGGCTTCGTTCGGGTGGGCAATCACACGATCGATGAGGCCATAGTCTTTGGCCTCGGCTGCACTTAAGAAGTAGTCGCGGTCGGTGTCTTTTTCGATTTTTTCAAAGCTTTGACCTGTCAGCTCTGCCATGGAGTGGTTGAGCATGTCTTTGATGCGCAGGATTTCACGCGCTTCGATTTCGATATCGCTGGCTTGTCGTTGGTTGGTTCCACCCAGCGGTTGGTGGATCATGATTCGGCTGTGGGGCAGGGCGAGTCTTTTCCCTTTGGTTCCTGCAGTGAGAAGGAAGGCGCCCATCGATGCTGCCAAGCCAACGCAGATTGTTACAACATCACTTTTGACGTATTTCATCGTGTCGTAAATCGCCAGGCCAGCAGTTACTGATCCACCTGGGGAGTTGATGTACAGATAGATCGGTTTTGTGCTGTCTTCAGAATCGAGGTAGAGCATCTGGGCCACCAAGCTGTTGGCAACACCATCACTGACTTCTTGGCCAAGGAACAGGATCCTTTCCACCCCCAGGCGGGTATAGATGTCGACCCAGCGCTCCATCTGGCTGCCGGGAAGACGGTAGGGAACGCTTGGGGTACCGATCGGCATGGTGAAAAAAGAAAGGAGGAAATCAGAACTGGATTAGGAATGATCTGAGATATGCCTGGAAGGGTTAGTCCAGGGTTGCAGTGGATCGATCAGTTCAGTGACTCTGAACTGGGGAGCTCTTTACGGCTGCTGAGAATTCGATCGATGATGCCGTATTCGACAGCGTCCCCAGGGGTGAGATAACTCATCCGATCAGAATCCTTTGATAACTGCTCAATGCTGCGGCCTGTATTGCTGGCAAGAATTTTGAGCATGGCTTGCTTGTTATGCAGCACTTCCTTGGCACGGATCTGAATGTCGGTGGCTTGACCTTGGGCACCACTGCGAGGTTGGTGCAGCACGATTGAGGCGTGGGGAAGGGCAGCTCTGTGGCCTTTGGTTCCTGCCGAGAGAATCACCGCTGCCGTGCCCATTGCTTGGCCGATGCAGATGGTGTGGACAGGGGGTTTGACGTAACGCAGGGTGTCACAGATCGCAAAAGCTTCGGTTTCAAAGCCGACGGCATCACCCGTATACCAGCTGGTACCAGTGGAGTTGATATAGAAGTAGATGGGTTTTTCTGGGTTGTCGAACTCCAGATAGAGAAGTTGGGCAATGATCAGTTCGGTCACATCCATGCCCAGCTGCCGCTTGGCATCGTCGTCGGAGAACAGGGGCAGTCCTAGGTAGACAATGCGTTCCTTGAGAAGTAGCGATGGCAAATCCGGAGGCGGTGTACGCATCACGGTTGATTCGCCGTAGTAGGGAGCGGACACCGTCATCTGCAGCAGATCTTTGGCGGAATTTGGAGACTAGCGAGGGTTAGCCGGTGGGTGCTCGGTGGTCTTACTTGATTTGCGGGTTGGCTGATTTTTCTCGAAGCGACCAAAGACCATCCTGCCGGTAGGGGTTTGCAGCGCTCCAGTGACAACAACGGGTAGCCGCTTTCCAATGGCCTCTCTGGCGCCCTCAACCACCACCATCGTGCCGTCTTCTAGATAGCCCACCCCCTGGTTGTCTTCCTTGCCCTGTTTGACGATCTTGAGTTTGAGCTCGTCGCCGGGTTGTACTTCAGGTCGCAGGGCGATCACGATTTCGCTGAGGTTGATGGCTTTGAGGTCTTTGACCTTGGCGACTTGGGCGAGGTTGTAATCGGCAGTGACCAACATCCCGCCTGTATCGGCGGTGAGTTTGAGCAGTCGCTCGTCAGTGCCCGATCCCTCGTATCGGGTGCTGTTTAAAACCAGCCGTCTGCCATAGGTTTCGCGTAATTCAGTGAGCAACTTCAAACCGCGTCGACCTTTGGCTCGTTTTTCGGCATTGCTTGAATCGGCCAGCTGTTGCAGTTCATCAATAACGGTTTGGGCCACGATTGCCTGACCTTCCAGCAGTCCGCAGGCCAGTAGTCCATTAATGCGGCCATCGATGATCACGCTGGTGTCGAGAATCTTTGCAGTGGCAGGTGTTAGAACCCCATCGGCGACCAGTAACGCCTCGGTGCTGTTGGGATTGAACAGGCGTAGCAGTGTGCGGCCGTGGACCTCCGCCAGGTTGTATCCAAGGACTCCAAAGAAGACATTGCTCAGTACTGCGGCCAGAGGCTTTACCAACACCACCTCAAATGGGAGGGGCAAAAGCAGGATTGGTGCCAGGAGCAAATTGGCAACCAGTAGGCCAAGAATGAGGCCTACGGCTCGACTGACCAAGAGGTCGGTGGGCATGGTGCGAACCTGCTGCATCAGCCTTTGCCGCAGTCGCTGGAAGAAGAATCCAGCCAAAAGTCCAAAGCAGGCGCTCAACCCACTCAGGACCAACCTCAGTCGATCGATATTGATCGTTTGCTCTAGAAGCCGTTCGGGCAACAGCTCAACTCCAAGCCAGCCAGTGGCCGCGCCAGAGATCAGAAACAGCACCAGGATGAGCAGGTCAACCATGGGGTCAGATCGTGTCTGCTCGCTCCGGATGCAGGCAGCATGCACCATCCTCTGGAGCTTGGCCCGGGCAGATGTCCGCACCTTTGCGGATTGATTGATGAGAGAAGGTCTTGCTGTGTTGCCACCTCGCAGTGCCTATCTGCACATTCCTTTCTGCCATCGGCGTTGCTTTTATTGCGATTTCGCTGTCGTGCCCCTTGGCGATCATGCCAATGGGGCTAAGGGCTCTGGCAGCGCCTCGATTCAGTCTTATCTGCAGCTATTGCAACGGGAGATTGCGCTTGTCAAGCCTGGGCCAACGCTGGCCACGGTTTACATCGGCGGGGGAACACCATCTCTGCTCAGCTCAGCTCAGATTGGTGCCCTGTTGGATCAGCTACGGCAACGGTTTGGCGTTCAGCTTGGTGCAGAAATCACACTGGAAATGGATCCAGCTAGTTTCGATCAGGCTTATCTACAGGCCGTGTTAGCGGCTGGTGTCAACAGGGTGAGCTTGGGTGGGCAGAGTTTCGATGATGCAGTGCTCGAGACGCTTGGGCGCCGTCATCGTCGCCACCATTTACTGGAGGCTTGCGGATGGTTGCATCAGGCTCATCAGTGCGGAGAGCTGAAAAGTTGGAGTTTGGATCTCATCCAGAACCTGCCAGGACAGGAGCTGGTGGCTTGGAAGCAACAGCTTGTTGAGGCTATTGATACTGGTTCACCTCATCTTTCTATCTACGATTTATCTGTTGAACCAGGCACGGTATTTGCTTGGCGTCAGCGGCGGGGTGAGTTGGATTTGCCCGATAATGATTTAGCAGCTGAGCAGATGCAGACCACCAGTGTCTTGCTTCGTCAGGAAGGATTTGGCCGCTATGAAATCTCCAATTACGCCTTGCCAGGGCACGCCTCACGGCACAACCGCGTGTATTGGAGTGGGGCAGGGTGGTGGGCGTTTGGTCAGGGTGCGACCAGTGCGCCCTGGGGCGAGAGGCTGGCTCGTCCGCGCACAAGGGATGGTTACTGCAACTGGATTGAGGTTCAGGAGGCAGAAGGACTGGATTCCTCTCTAGTTGCGGCTCAGGCAAGACCCTTACCTCTGGATGAACGGTTGTTGGTGGGTTTGCGTTGCCGTGAGGGAGTTGATCTTGAGGCCCTCAGTAGGGCTTGGGGCTGGACTCATGAGCAGTGCAACGCTCTATTGCCGTCGTTGCAGGTGCGCTGGCAGGCGGCGTTGGATCGGGGCTGGTTAGAGCTGCATGGACGACGTTGGCAGCTCAGTGACCCCGAGGGGATGGCCATCAGCAATCAGGTTCTGGTGGAGATGTTGTTGTGGTGGCAGTCTTTGCCTGCTGATGCAGTTGCTTCACCCAACCTTGAAGGGCTTCTACGCACAGCTGGCGACCTTGGATCAATGGTTGACTGAAGGGGGGTTGGCTGGGAGTCAGTCCCAACAGGTCAGCGGTGACCCTTACCTGTCCATCGCAATCTTCGCCAGCGCCGATACCGATCACGGGGATGGTGAGTTGTTGACTCAGGCAACGAGCGATGGAACTCGGCACATGTTCGACCACCAGGGCGAAACAGCCCGCTTGCTCAAGTTGTTTTGCTTGTTGCAGCATTTGCGCTTGGCTGCGAGGGTCCTCCGCCTGACGGCGGTAGCCGAGCTGATGTACTGCTTGTGGAGTGAGGCCCAAATGCCCCATGACTGGGATCCCCATGCGCACCAGACGCTCAATGACTGCTAGGACCTCTGGCTCTGCTCCTTCTAGCTTCACGGCGGCTGCACAGGAGTGCTTGAGCAGGCTTCCAGCTGCAGCTACAGCCTTGTCTTCTCCGCATTGGTAGCTCAGGAATGGGAGGTCGCAGACGACGAGGGGCTGTTGTGGCAGAGGGCGAGTGAAACCCCTCCCCACCGCTTTGGTGTGGTGGAGCATCTGCTCCACTGTCACAGGCAGGGTGGTTGCATGGCACAGTGCCACCATCGCTAGGGAGTCTCCTACTAGAACCACATCGGCTCCAGCGGCCTCAACCAAGGCCGCACTTATGCCATCCCAGGCTGTGAGGATGCTGATCGCTCGCCCGTCCTGCTTGAGTTGAGTTAATTCGCTGGGGCGCATCTGCTTCTCCAGGCCCTCGAGGGTCCATTGCTAGCATCGTGTTGACTCGGACCCATGCGGCCGCGACGCCTAAATCTGGTCAGGACCGGAAGGGAGCAGCCACACGGGATGCTCGTGACAGGCGTGGACTCCGGGTCACCCACATGGATGAAGGTTAGATCTCGTTATCGTTGCGAGGTTGACGCTTGCGCAGAAATTCTGGAATTCGTGCGCCCGATTCGTTGGCTTCAGGCTGGCTATAGATCGATTGAGAGGCAATCTTGTTGATTGAGCGTTCGCTCCGGTAAGGCTGGTTGCCTTCAAAGCCTGTGGCGATCACGGTGACGTGAACTTCACCTTCGAGTTTCTCGTCTACAACAGCTCCAACAATGATGTTGGCTTCTGGATCGACCACGTCGTAGATCACTTCCGATGCGGAGGTCATGTCCTCAAGGGTCATGTCGCGACCGCCGCTGATGTTGATGACGCAACCTTTGGCTCCGTCGATGCGGGCCGCTTCCAGTAGCGGACTGCTGATGGCAGCCTGGGCTGCTTCTATCGCCCTGGAACGTCCTGAACCTTCACCAATCCCTAGCAGGGCCGTGCCGGCTTCGGTCATCACCGAACGCACGTCGGCGAAGTCCACATTGACAAGGCCAGGGCAGGTGATGATGTCACTGATACCTTTAACACCCATACGCAGGATGTCATCTGCACTTCGGAAGGCTTCTTGAAGCGGAGCTTCGGAGATGACGTCTTTAATGCGGTCGTTGGGGATCACAATCAAGGTATCCACATGATCGGCCAGGCGGCCAATGCCTTCAGCGGCCTGTCGCATGCGACGACGTCCCTCAAAGCTAAAGGGTTTGGTGACGATGCCCACAGTGAGCGCACCGCTTTCCTTGGCAACTTCGGCAACCACTGGAGCGGCACCAGTGCCGGTTCCGCCACCCATGCCAACGGCGATGAAGACGAGATCGACTCCTTGCAGAGCTTGTTGCAGTTCTGCTCGAGATTCCTCCGCCGCCTTCTGGCCGATGCTGGGATTACCGCCAGCTCCTAACCCTCTCGTAAGGGTCTGACCCAGCTGCACGCGGTTACTGGCTGCAGACTGAAGCAGGGCCTGAGCGTCCGTATTCATGACCCGATAGTTCACACCATCGAGGTCACTGAGAATCATGCGGTTGACGGCATTGCTGCCGCCTCCGCCGACGCCAATTACTTCAATGCGAGCTGATTGGCTGGGAAGGATCCCTGCGGTCTCCATGGAGGTGGACATGGACATGTTTTTGATCGCCATCTCCATTGTCGATGTCGAACCATTGAGGTGTTGATGCATTATGTCTGTGTGGGAGCTTTTCGCTGAAAGTTTCAACACAGTTGATTTTTTGCGCCATCTCTGTAACGGACATTTGGCGATTTCAGGTCATCTGTCATTGCTTTTGCTTGGCATGCCTTGCAGGACGATTGACCTCACTTAGAAGGTTGGGGCATTTGCAGTTCCGGTTTGGAGGGATCGCTCATGTCGATTGTTGTGCCTGTTTTATGGCGAAAACTTGACGGCAGGGTTTTGCTCAATTGGGCCACAGTTTCTAGTTGCTCCTTCAGCAGGGTGCTATTGCTGCCTAGCTGAATCAGGCCAAGGGTCTTGGTTTGCAGGCTGAGCTCTCCATCAGGAGCCACGAGGATTCGCTCTAGGGGGCTACCAAGCTGATTTCGTTGCTCCAGTACCTGGGAAATGGCTTGCCGTTTGCTGGCCGTCCAGCCTTCTACAGTCAAGTTTGTAGAGGGACGCTCGCCTTGTTTTGCCACGTTGAGTGGTATCCACATCGCAGTGCTGTCGACCATGCCCTGCTCTTGGCCATAGGCGCGTTTTCGTAGTGCATAAGCAACGGGTTTTCGTTCTTGAAGAGCCACATCTATTCCTGGAGGGAGTAGGCGCCTTTGCACGACGACCGAGTTGAGCGGCAGTTTGCGCAGCAGGGTCTGCTCTAGTTCTTTGGGATTGAAACCAAGAAGTGGCTGGGGGAAGTGGAGCGCACCGGCCTTGATCACGGTGTTTGTTTGGATGTTGCGGCTGCCTTGCACATGGATTTGCTTGGCGTTGTTGAGGCTCCATCCTTGGCTGAGTAGTACCCATCCCAGGCCTGCTGCAATAGAGATGAATGTCAACATTCGCCAGAGGTAGATCAGTTGCTCTCGGCGGCGTTGTTGGCGCAACCGGCGCCGCCTTTCTACCCCTGGGCCGTTTGCAGGCCGTCGATCAGGGGTGGATGAGCTCACAGGTCACAGCGTGCCCGGGCCATCAGCTGATCCACCCAACGGCGAGCCTGTTCTGCATCGGCAAAGGGCACATCCATTTCTTGGCCATTGCCGATCAGCCGAAGTCGACAACGGCCCTGAGATTCTTGGGTGAGAGGAGCTTCCCCTGAGGTCAGGGCCATCAGTTCCAGCATCTCCAGCTTGGTGACTTCAAAGTTGCCCTGCTCTTGGAAACGGCCTGCTTCAAAGCTGCTCCAGCTGAGCATGCCTTGTTTCAGTCGAGCAGCTCCTGAGCCGTCAAGTTTGGATAGCTCAGAGTCCTCAGCCCAGACGCGGAAGAGGTTTTGCCGCCGCCTCTCTAGCCACCCGAGAGCAGTGAGAAGCACAAAAACCAGGAGCAGGGGGAACCAGAGCAGACCGTGAATCATTGGCAGGTCAAAGATGGAAGTCCGGAATGCCATCAAGTTGGAACTTGTTTATTCTCTCGCTGTGATCACAAGTTGGCTCACGAGCTCTTCGAGCGTTACACCAGAAGCCTCCCAGAGCATTGGATACATGCTCTGAGATGTGAAGCCTGGCAGGGTGTTGATCTCATTGAGCCAAATTTCATTGCGTGCAGCGTTGTAAAAAAAGTCGACCCTGGCCATGCCATGGGCGGCTACGCAGCGACAGGCTTGTAACGCCAGTGTGCGGATTTGTGCTTCAACTCCCTCTGGTAGAGGCGCTGGAATGAGCGTATGGCTGCAATTTTCGCTGTATTTGGTGTCGTAGTCGTACCAGTCCGCATCAAAGCAAATCTCCCCTACGACAGAGGTTTGCAGTTCACGCTTGCCTAGGACAGCGCATTCAAGCTCTCTTGCGCTCACTCCCTGCTCCACCACAATGCGCCGATCAAGGCTGGCAGCCTTATCGAGACCGATAAGCAGCTCGTTGCGGTTTTGAGCTTTGCTGATACCGACTGAAGAACCCAGGTTGGCGGGTTTGACAAAACATGGGTATTTGAGTTTGGCCTCCAAGTGTTTGGCGACGCCTTGACGCGATTCGGTTTCAAGGAGATCTGCGGCATCAACGGCGGCGTAAGGCACCTGTGGTAACCCTGCTGCAGCGAAAGCGGCTTTCATGGCCAACTTGTCCATGCTGAGGGCAGAGCCGAGTACGCCTGAACCCACAAAAGGTTGTCCCATCAGGGTGAACAGGCCCTGCACGGTGCCGTCTTCGCCATTGGGACCATGCAGAACTGGATACCAGACCTGTACCCTTTCGCTCCCCTCAGGCAGTTTGGTAAAGCCCTGCGGGGCAAGCGGTGTCGACAGTTGTTCCGGTTTGGCGGGATGACCTTGCTTCAGCACTGCTTCGGCAACGCCAGCTGGCCACCAGCGGCCTCGTTGGTCGATGTAAATCGCAATGACCTCGAAGCGATTGTTGTTCACTTCGCTGCGTAGGGCTCCGACCACCGTGATGGCTGATCGGATTGAAACAGCATGTTCCTCGGACGCGCCGCCGAACACCACGCCTACACAGGTGCGGGAGGAAGGCATGGAGATACTGCAAGGCCTTGGGTGTTAGCGACCAAAGTTATCAGTGCCGACTTCTGGTTTGCTCACAAGGGGTTCCGCTCAGGGAGAAAGCACGCACACTATTGATCTGAATGTCGACGAGATCGCCTGGGCTATAGCGGCAACCTTGGGGTCCTTCGGTCGCAAAGAATGTGAGCCGGTTGGTGCGGGTGCGTCCCATCAGCTGTTGTGGTTTTTTGGGATTGATCCCTTCGGCTAGCACCTGTTCTACCTTGCCGGAGTAGCGGCTATTGCGCTGCAGGGCTATGCGTTCCACCAGCGCATTGAGTTGCTTGAGTCGCTCCACTTTCACCGCTTCGGGGAGTTGGTTGCTCCAGGTGGCTGCAGGCGTATTTGGACGGGGGGAGTAAGCCGCGGTGTTTACCTGGTCGAAACCCACTTCCTCGAGGAGGTTCAAGGTGTTTTGGAACTGGGCGTCGGTTTCGCCTGGGAAGGCCACGATCACATCAGTACTGATAGCGGCATCGGGCATAAGCTCCCGGATTCGGTTCACGATGCGTCGATAACGCTCCACTGTGTAACCCCTAGCCATGGCCTTAAGCACATCGTTATCACCGCTTTGGAAAGGGATGTGGAAGTGTTCGCACACTTTGGGTAGATCAAAGCAAGCTTCGATCAATCGTTCCGTGAAGTAGCGCGGATGGCTTGTCGCAAAGCGGATGCGCTCGATTCCTTCCACGTCATGAATGTGATGGAGAAGATCGGTGAGTGTGTTTTGGCGCCGGCCTTCAGGGGTGATCCCGGGCAGATCGCGTCCATAAGCATCAATGTTCTGGCCAAGCAGTGTGATCTCCCGAAATCCACGGGCGGCCAGGCCCTCGATCTCCAGTCGGATCGCCTCTGGCGACCTTGATTGCTCCTTCCCCCGAACGGAGGGCACCACGCAATAGGTACAACGCTCGTTACAGCCGTAAATCACATTGACCCAGGCGCAGATTGTGCTGTCCCGTCGAGCTGTGGTGAGGTCCTCGAGAATGTGGTTGTCATCTGTGGCGACAACCTGCTGACCATTGTCCACCTGTGTGAGTAGGGCTTCAAGGCGGTTGGCGTGTTGGGGCCCCATCACAAGGTCGAGTTCAGGGATTCGTCGCAGTAGCGCTTCTCCTTCCTGTTGTGCTACGCAACCGGCAACGACCAGCTTCAGATGGGGGTGTGTTCGTTTGCGGCGGGCCTGGCGTCCTAGGTAGCTGTAAACCTTCTGCTCGGCGTTATCGCGAATTGTGCAGGTGTTGTAGAGCACGAGATCAGCTTCTAGTTCTGCTGGCGCCTCGTGGTATCCCATCGCCTCAAGAATTCCGGCCATGCGCTCTGAATCGGCCTTGTTCATCTGGCAACCGAAGGTTTGAATCCAGAAACTGCCTTGATGCTGTGCGGTTGTTGCCGGATTACTAGCGATGGCGGAGGTGGCGACCAAGGCAAGAGGCGAAGCGAACGATCGAAACAATCTCATCAACTCCTTCAGTGTGTCGAGCCCTGATGGATTGTGTTGATTTGGAGATGAGGTCGTGAACGCTATTTATTTATTTCAGTTGCTCAGCCGTTGGAGTGTCTTCAACATTGCTGGTAGATGCTTTTTGCAACTCGTATACAGCTTAATTTGGCTGCCCCGAGGCCTTGATGATCAGCTGGCTTTCTTCTAGCAGTGAAGGCGGCGTTCACACCGCTTAGCAGGCTTCGAAGAGCTTCTAGGCGTTGCAGTTGGGGCTTGCTAGTTGTGGAGGTTTTGACTCTTGTGAAGCCATGGAAAAGTTGAGGGCGAGCGAGGGGATTCGAACCCCCGAATAGCGGCGCCACAAGCCGCTGCCTTAACCACTTGGCGACGCCCGCCGCGTCGGTAAGAATTTACCAATTCGCCTTGAAGCCATCCTGCAGAACCCATTTGATCAACGTTGCTGGCCATCCGGACCATGGCTGGCTGGTGTTTTAGTCCTTGCAGGTTGTGGTGCGGTGTTGGTTTGGACCAACCCTTCCATGGAGGATTACAGCGATTATGCAGGTGATCAGTTGGTGGAACTTGCGACTGATGAGTTATGTGAGCAGAAGGGGCTGCCGATGGTGTTGAGGCTTTGGATTAGAAATTGTCCAGAGCTGATCGCAGCGCAACAGCCGGTGCTGGCATCCGTTGCAGGAGAGTTCACCACAAGACTCAATTTTGGTTTTGTCAGTCTTTACACGACCAAGTTGGATGGTCGGAATTTGCTCCCTAAGATGCGTCTGCCCTCCTATACCGTGACAACCATTGCGGGCGCTGGGCATTTCTTGACTATTCAGACTCGGACGGAACCGGGCAAATTGGAGTGAGCCAGGAGCGCAAGGGATGCCTAGAGGCTTGGGTGCCGCGTGGTTTGTTGACACGGGAAGTGGATGTCTTATCAGCACGGGTCACCGCTGAGGGTCTATGTCCTCTGCGCATTTGTTGGCAGGACGGGCGCCTTTGCTCTTTTGAGCTGATTGATGCTGATGTTTTATCGCCGAAGCGGCTGCTTTTGCCGAGGTTGGCAGAGCCCCATGCTCACCTCGACAAGGCATTCACCTGGCTTGATTTTCCCAACCTGCATGGCACCTATGGCGGTGCCATGGTTGCGAACTTTAAGGAGCGTCAAAGCCGCACTTTGATTGGGGTGAGGCAGCGTGCTGAGAGATCTCTCAAGCTTGCGTTGAGGCATGGCTTGAGAGCCATGCGCAGTCATGTCGACAGCCTTGGTCCAGCTACCGATAGCAGCTGGGAGGCTTTGCTGGATTTACAGCGTCAGTGGCAGGAGTGGATGGAGTTGCAATGGGTCGCTCTGGTGCCGATTGAGCACTGGAGCACCCGCGAAGGCGATCAGCTAGCGGGTCGGGTCGCAGAGGTAGGAGGTCTGCTGGGTGGTGTGGTTGTGCCCCCTTTTGATCCGGGGAAGACGCGAGATTCATTGCGGCAGATGCTGCAACTTGCCGATCGCTTGGGCTGTGGCATTGACCTTCACATTGATGAGTCGCAAAGCCATCCTGCGGCTGGCTTAAAGCAACTGCTTTTAGTGCTTGATCGCATGTCAATCACAGTGCCGATCACTTGTAGTCATGCCAGCAGCATGGGGTTGTTGCCGCCGGGAGCAGTGAGTCGTTTGGCTGATCGGATGGCGCATCATCGACTCAATGTGGTTTCTCTGCCGCTGACCAATGGCTGGTTGTTGTCAAAGCAACCTCGTCGCACTCCTGTGGAGCGACCTCTGGCACCCATCCATCAACTCCAGCTGGCAGGCGTAACGGTGGCTGTGGGAGGCGACAACGTTCAAGATCCCTGGTTCCCGGTTGGCAACTTTGACCCTTTGGCATTGATGGCTTTTTCGTTGCCTTTGGCTCATCTGGCACCTTGGCAGCGCTTAGGGCTTGCTCCTTTCACAACAGCGGCGGCCAGGGTGATGAGCCTATCTTGGGAGGGAACATTGCAGCCAGGCAGCCCAGCCAACCTGCTGCTTTTGGAGGCTGGCAGCTGGGCTGAGGCCCTAGCTGTTCCACCCCGCCGGGAGGTGATTGTTGATGGAAACTGTCTGCAAGACCTAGACCAATAAGCGTCTTTCCTCAATCAAGAAAGAGCAGGTGTTTTATTGTTTGAATGTCGAAGTCTTTTGGGTTGCTATTCAACATTATTGTTTTTTTGATCCTTGTTTTGAGCGATGGAAGAATTAATTAAGAGATATTTATCTGTAACGCTGAGGGGATCATGGCTTCGTGGTAATGACGGAATTCAAGGTGTTAAACCTTTTTTAAAGATCAGATTTTGCTCTAAAAGTTGTGAGCCTATTAAGGCTGATGGACTTTAACGGAGAAACTGGTATTGATTGTGGAACTTGCACATGTAACTATAGTTCTATGGGTAGAGATATTATTTAGATGTAGTTACTAATAGTGGCTTTATAGGTCTATGTAGGGGGTGGTTTGCTTCGACTTTGAAAGTTAAATGAGCTGCTAAGTCTAGAGATCTAACCGCTTTGGAGGCTCGCTTGGCTGCTTAACGTTTGCTCTGTCGATGGATTGCCGCTATCAATTTGTCTTAGCGGTTTGGCCAATGACCAGCACCAGACTCCTTGCCGATTGTTGTGCCGAGCTGACGGCCGTTGCTGATTTGGAGCTCATTGATGCGCCGGTTGAGTTGAAGCGCTTTTCAAGGGATGCCTATGACTTCTCTCCTGTATTGCGTGAGCAGCTGGAGGGCTGTTGCGCCGATGTTGTTGTCCGCCCCCACACGGTGGCGGCGGTGGCGGTTGTGGCTGGTGCTTGTACAAGGCATGGCATCCCCTTAACACTGAGAGGTGCAGGAACAGGGAACTACGGCCAGTGCGTTCCTCTCCAGGGGGGGGTGGTCATGCTGATGGGTGCACTTTCTAAGGTTCGGCATCTCGATCCCGACACGGGAGTGGTGACGGTCGAGTCGGGCTGTTTGCTGCGCGATCTAGATCAACATCTTTCTCGCCTTGGTCGGCAGCTGCGTCTGCTGCCATCCAGTTGGCGAAGTGCTTCGGTGGGTGGATTCGTGGCTGGCGGCTCGGGTGGGATTGGTTCGGTGCGTTGGGGCTTCTTGCGTGATCCGGGCCATCTGTTGGCCTTGGAGGTCGTGACTGCTGAGGATTCGCCCCGCCAGTTGCAGTTGGATGCGGCTGGATCAGAGGCCCTCAATCATGCTTATGGCAGCAATGGCATCATCACGGCCTTGAGCTTGGCAACTGCTCCGGCTGTCGCCTGGCAGGAAGTGATGATCGATTGTGAGGATTGGTCAGAGGCCGTGGCTCTTGCGCTCCGCTGTACTCGTGCAGCGGTTGATCTTCATCTCTGTAGCTTGCATGAGCGACCAATTGTCGATCAGCTACCACACTGGTGTGGTGCTTCTAATGGCCAGCATCGCCTGCTGCTACTCGTCGCTCCAGATGGTGTGAGCACCCTGGAGCGTCTGGCAGAAGAGGCAGGAGCTCATTGCAAGGTATGGGGACAAGAGGCTGATCGGGGTGGCACAGGGTTGCGTGAGCTCACCTGGAACCACACCACGATGCATATGCGTGCTGTGGATCCCGACTGGACTTACTTGCAGATGCTTTTGCCACAGCCTGAGTTAGCTGCCATGAAGGTTCTCAAGCAGCAATGGGGCGATGATCTTCTTTGGCATCTGGAGGCGGTGCGACAACAGGGTGTTCAACGCTTGGCGGCGTTACCCATCGTTCGCTGGCGCGGCCGACAGTCGTTGGAGCAGTTGATGAACGATTGCAGGCAGCTTGGGGCTGTTGTGTTCAACCCCCATGTGATCACTGTTGAAGATGGGGGGCTTGGGGTTGTTGATGCCGATCAGGTGGCGGCTAAGTGTCGTTATGACCCCAAGGGTGTGCTCAATCCAGGCAAGCTGAGGGGCTGCTTGTAGAAGTTCGTTCCAAACGTTGAGAATCCAAGCTCAAATTGTGCTACTGGTACCAATCCACTGTTTAGAAAAGACTTGGATAAGAAGAGCATTAATCCTGTTCTTAGTGGTGCGTTGTGCTCTATTGAGCATTTCCAATTGCCTCGTTGTGGATAGCTCGAGACCGAAAAGAGGCAGGGAGTCATTACCTGGCTTCCTCAGTAAAGAACAGTGGAAGCCAGGTAAAGACAGTTGTTGAATTCCTCTAGTACTTTCCTCCGTTCAGCTTTTGCTGCTGTTCTCGTGGGTTGTTTGGACAGGATTAGGTAAAGGCTTGGATAAATAGATCAGTGAACAGTTCTTTGTCAGGCTTTTGAATGGCTTGAGTAAGTAAAGCCGCAGCTTGCAAACGCTTTTGGACTTTCTTGAAGTTTCTGTATTTAGCAGAAAAAACCGCATAGGGCTTCGGGGGGGGTGTTAAATAGCGGTGGGTTTTAATCCAGCTATTTGATATATGGAAAATCTATTAGTTGATTTGCGTAAGCGTAGAAGCCATGTTCTGGACATATATCGCCCTGTAGAATAAGGGCGATATATGTGCATGATCTAAATCAGAAAATAGCCTCCGTTGCTGTTCGTATTCCTGTTAGCATTGGTAACTCTTCTACTTGGTTGAGAGTTGGCGAGTGATTGGCTTGAGAATTTCCAATCTGCTCATGAACCATGGGTTCTAGTTCAAATGCAATCGAAGCATCCATAATCTCGAATTGAGAATTAACAAACATCTCTTCTTTTAGGTTGCCAGTTAACTCATCAATTTGTTCGCTAATATACCAGCGCCCTCTGGCTTCGGATTCGGGTGTAATGTCATCTCCTTCACCTCCCTCTGGCTCTTCAGATTCATTACCTTCCGTCTCTGATTGATTGTCATCATTGGACTCATCCTTCTCTGGTTCTTCTTCTTTTTCCTCTTGTTTGTTTAGATTGTCGTATTCCTCCTTGGTAATTATATTGCCATCTTTATCTTTGTACTGATCTACGACGTCATTCTCATAGTGGCTTGTCCCATTGGCGTTTTTGGTTTCTGTGCCTTGGACGCTTCCGTCAGGTCGGACCGTTGTCGTTCTTGTGTATCCATCACCTTCTTCTGTATGCATATGATAGTCGCCCGTTGTGTGTCCTAGTGCTTGACTCATGATGAGATCTTGCAATTCATCTACTGAATTCATTACGTTATTAACAAATTCATTGCGGATATCTATTCCCAATGTTGGATCAATTTGGTTCTCATTAATGAAGTCATTCAAATATTCTAAATTGTTGTTTTCAATGTGATTGCCAAGGATTGGGTCAGGCCCAAAATTTTCGAAGTAGGGAGTCAGCGCATCCACTCTTGAAGAAGATGCTTCGGGCTGGATAGGTGATTCAACAGTTGCAGCAGTGTTTAATTCCACAGCTTGTTCCGAAATCAAAGTTGTGGTTGTGCGATTTGTGGAAGCAGTTGCTAATGGGGTGGCAACAACTTTGGTTGTGCTCCTAGAAGATGTTGAACGAGCCATTGGTTTCTATGGGTAAGGTTTTTGCATCGAAGGGTTCTCTCCGATGCACAAACAATCGCTTAATTAGGTTGCTCGGCTTGTGACTTGCTTCACAGATGCCTGTGATGTTGATTAAGAGAGATTTGAATCTCCCCAAAAAAAACTTTCAACGCTTGAGAGTACAACTTGTCTAGGCTGTTTTGAGAATCATTTTCCACGCCTCGATGGAGTTGTGGAGGCCAACCTTTTTGCAGTGGTCGATCTCTGCTTGTCTTTGTTCTGCTGACTGGAGGTGGGTGGTCTTCAGAGCAATAATGTTTTAGGCAAAGAGGCTGGTCGGGGTGCTAGGGAGTGATGTATTGCTAGCGATGTCGAAAAGCCCAGGGGCTGCTTTTAACAGCCGTTTGCTCAGCAATTCAAGCTCTCAAAGGTTGCGATGCCGGTGATCTGGTTGATGCCGTCCGCATCAAGGCAAAGGCGGCGCTGGTCATCAAGATCGAGTAGCGCATCGCTGAAGTCGGCACCATCAATCTGCGCTCCTGCGAAGCTGCTGCCTGAGGCAATCACCCCTTTGAGGACACAATTGCGCAGATCCGTATCGACGAAGTCGACACGATCCATCAGTGCATCAGAGAGGTCAGCGCCGCTGAAGTTTGATTGGGTAAAGGTTCCTTGGGTGAGGATCGCGCCATGCAGATTGCTGTTGCTGAAGTCGGCAGCTCTTGCAACGGCACCAGCGAAGGATGAGTTGGAGAGGTCTTGTGCGTGGAAGTCTTTCCCGTTTTGGTTGGTGAGGGTGTAGTCCAGTCGTTCTTGGAATAGAGCCCGATCCTGTAGCCCAACCCCTGAACTGGTGTCGAGAGCCTGCGCAGGGATAGCGATCAGCAGGCAAAGCATCCAGCCCAAAAATTTCATCAGGTTTTGACGTTGCGACAACGAGCTCGGCATCGGCTTTACGGCAGGACCCTTTCACTCTGCCTGGATGGTTTGCTTTGCGAGAAGATCACCTAATAAATAGAGGGAACCAGCTACAACTGGAGGTGGATTTGGCCATCGATTCTGTTTGAGCAGGATGGAGAAGACCTGTTCAACATTGTCAGCAGATTGGAGTTGGCTTGATAGGTCGGGGCAGTGTGCTGCGAGTTGGTGCTGCGTCCAGCTGCAGTGTTCCGGCACCGGCACGATCCAAGCCAGATCGCTTGGCTTGAGTAAATGGCGAAGCATGGCTGGTGCTTGCTTGTGGGCCTGTAGACCAAGCACCCAGCAAACCCCAAACTCTTGATTGCTCCAGTGCTGCCGCTCGTGGGC
Organism: Prochlorococcus marinus str. MIT 9313; assembly: GCF_000011485.1. Classification (NCBI taxonomy): domain Bacteria; kingdom Bacillati; phylum Cyanobacteriota; class Cyanophyceae; order Synechococcales; family Prochlorococcaceae; genus Prochlorococcus; species Prochlorococcus marinus. The sequence goes on from NC_005071.1 coordinate 377,267, forward strand.
CAACCGTTCGGCTGCTGGTGGGTTATGGGCACCATCAATTAGCACTGGCTGGCTTTGCCAGTGAACGGTCTGCAGTCGTGCAGGCCAGTAGGCGTGGGCCAGCCCTGTGCGAATGACGTCTTGATTGAGTCGCCAGCCAAGTGGGGCCAGGGATTCAAGAGCACCCTTGGCTACCGCCGCGTTCTGCCGTTGCAAGACTCCTGGCAGTCCCAAGTCCCAGTTCTCTGGGAGGGGTGAAACCCATTGCAAGCGGGCCTGTTGATGTTTTGCCTTGTCTTCAAGAATGCTTGCCACTTCAGTTTGTTGACGAGCACTGATCACAGCAGCCCCAGGACTGATGACGGCGCTTTTTTCTGCTGTTATCTCTTTAAGGCTGTAACCAAGGTGTTCGCAGTGGTCGAGGCCGATGTTGGCCATGGCAATGATTGGTCTGTATGGATGAGCTGTGGTGGCATCGAGGCGTCCTCCGAGGCCTACCTCAAGCACAAGCAGCTCTACCTCGCGGGATCTGAAGTGATCAAAAGCCGTGGCAATCAACAGCTCGAAGGGGGTGAGTCGGTGGGTTTGGGCAAGGGGTTGAAGGGCGGTGAGTCGTTGGCGTAGCTCAACGATTGAGATCGGCTCACCATCGCTGCTGATCCGTTCACACCAGCTCACGAGGTGAGGAGAGGTGGTCAGCCCCACGCGAATGCCAGCAGCCTTAAGGCTGCTGGCAATGAAGCTGGCGATAGACCCTTTGCCATTGGTCCCTACGACCTGAATGGCTGGAATAGAGGCACAGGGGTTTCCCATGGCCTGCAGTGCTTGTTGCATGCGCTCAAGATCAAGATCCATCCCCCGCTGATCAAAACGAGGAATCAGATCGCTTAAATCTTCCTTGCTTGGACTTGTGGGTTTGGACACTTAGCGGAAGTGCGCCAGGGTGGCCTCCAGACGTTGGAGCAGTTGGCGGATTTCGCTTGGTTTGATGATCAGCGGCGGCACCATGCGCACAACCTTTGGACCTGCTGCTATCACCAGTAGCTTTTCTTCAAGGGCGGCCTGGGCGACATTTGGTGCTGTGAATGTGCTCTCGTCTTGGAGCACCAATCCTTGCAGTAGCCCCCAGCCTCGTACCCCTTTGAGTTGCCTCGGGAAACGTTGCACCAGGTCAGTGAGGCCTTCGCGCAGCTGTGCGCCTCGTTGCTGGACCTTTGCGATCAAACCCCGTCGTTCGATCTCCTTGGCAACTGTGAGAGCTGCCTTGCAAGCAAAGGGATTGCCGCCAAAAGTACTGGCGTGGTCACCTGGTTCGAAAAGATCAGCGTGCTGTTTAACAAGTAACGCTCCGATGGCATGGCCTCCCCCGAGTCCTTTGGCCAAGGTGAAGGCATCTGGTTCGATCCCAAGCTGCTGATACCCCCACCAGTTGCCACAACGGCCCATCCCGACCTGAACTTCATCAAAGATCAGCAGGATCTGATGCTGGCTACAGAGTTCTCTAAGGCGCCTGAAGAAGCCTGCTTCGCCTGGATTGACGCCACCCTCACCTTGTAGTGGTTCGATTAGCACGGCGGCAACAGAGGGCCCCTGAGCTTCGAGGCGATTTAGCTGCTGCTCGAAGGCTTGGAGGTTATTGAACGGGAAAAATTCAAATCCCTCAACCATGGGTTCGAAACCTTTGTGGAAGTTGGGCTGACCTGTGGCACTTATCGCAGCAAGTGTGCGGCCGTGGAAACTGGAATTAGCGGTGAGAATGATTGGCCGATCAATGCCGCGACGGCGATGACCGTGTTTGCGAGCCAGCTTGATGGCGGCTTCGTTGGCTTCTGCACCGGAATTGCAGAAGAACACGCTGTCTGCACAGCTGTTTTCTACTAACCAATGGGCAAGAGCCTCTTGTTCAGGAATCCGATACAGATTAGAAACATGCTGAAGTTGTTTCAGCTGCTGGCCAAGAGAGCGACGCAGGGCCCGGTCACTGTGACCGAGGGCGCAGGTCGCGATACCGGCAACCGCGTCAAGGTATTGATGACCATGGTCATCCCATACCCAGCATCCTTTCCCGCGTAACAGAGTGACGGGAAAACGTTTGTAGGTGCCCATCACAGCAGTGGGAGCGGTGGGACTTGAACCCACATGCCCGAAGGCGCTGGATTTTGAATCCAGTGCGTCTACCAATTCCGCCACGCTCCCTTGGAGGTGATGTTATGCCAGGGTCATCCTGAGGGCTGATGCCGAAGGATATGGGCTCCAGATGCATTCAATTTGGTTTCAATCTCGTCATAACCGCGATCGAGGTGGTTGAGGCCATCAACTTGACTGATGCCGTGTGCGGCAAGGCCTGCTAACACGAGCGCCGCTGCGGCTCTTAAGTCGTTACCACTAACTGGTGCAGCACTTAGCTGGGGGATGCCTTCGACCACAGCCGTGTTTCCTTGAAGACGAATCGAAGCGCCCATTCTTTGCAGCTCAGCGACATGTTGCATGCGGTTTTCGTAGATCTTTTCTGTCACCACGCTTGTGCCTTTGGCTGTGGTTAATAGGGCCATAAAGGGGGCCTGCAAGTCCGTTGGGAAGCCTGGGAAAGGTTGGGTGATGATGTCAACACCATGAAGATCCCCCGGGATAAGAGTGATTCCTTGCTTGTCAATCTCAAGGGTGCAGCCGCAATCTCTCAGTTTCTGGAGCACGGCATTGAGATGCTCAGGGATGACTGGAGACACTCGAACAATCGAGCGGGTGATTGCCGCTGCTATCAGGAAGGTCCCTGCTTCAATGCGATCAGGGATTACCGAATAGTTGCAGCCGTGTAAACGTTCAACGCCTTCGATGGTGATGATTGGACCACCAGCACCGCTTACACGAGCACCCATGGCATTGAGCATTTTGGCCAGGTCTTGAACCTCAGGCTCCTGGGCAGCGTTTTCGATGGTGCTAGTGCCTTCCGCCAACACAGCTGCCATGAGAATGGTCTCGGTTGCACCGACACTTGGGCAGTCGAGCACGATTGCAGCACCTTTAAGTCGCCGTGACGTTCCTGGCACTGAAGCTGTGACAACGCCATGCTCAACTTTCACCATGGCACCAAGAGCTTTAAGCCCTCTGATGTGCTCAACAACAGGCCGGGCTCCGATGCGGCAACCACCCGGCAGGGGGACTTTGGCGTGACCGAGTCGTCCTAGCAGTGGGCCAATGCAGAAAAAGCTAGCTCTAAGGCCATTGACTAGATCGTAGGGAGGTTCGGCGTGATGAAGGCCATCAGCCTGCAGCCAAACGGTCTCCTGACTCCGTTTTACTCGTACCCCCAAGGAGGCGAGGATGTCTGCCATTCCCTGGATATCTGTGAGCTGGGGGACATTGTGCAGCTCAAGGGGGCCTTCGCTGAGAAGGGCTGAGGTCATGAGCACGAGGGCAGAATTCTTAGCTCCGCTGACTTTCAGCTCTCTGGAAAGAGTATGTCCGCCTTGAATCTCCAGATGCGGCTTGAGAATCTCTTGAGATATGGATACCGCTGCGGGCATGTCCCGTTAATTATTCTTGAACGAAGACATATTGACAATTACAGGTGAGACAGTCTAGACGTCCAGACCTCAAACTGGTTCAAAACTGTCAGGTTGAGATAAGGCTGGCTGGCAGTCGATGTCTTATCGTCTTTATGTCGCTTGCGCGACGCACGCCAGCGGATGTGGCGGAATTGGTAGACGCGCTAGTTTCAGGTACTAGTGGCAGCAATGTCGTGGGAGTTCAAGTCTCCCCATCCGCATTATCTTGAATGAGTAATCGACCTCAAGCTGCATCCATGATTGTACTCAAGATTACCAATGCTTCGGAGTTGGTGGCTGCAAAAGTGGGTCGCTTCCTTGAGCGTCTCACTCCTGATGATTTAGACAGTTTCACTGTGGAAGATCAAGTCATCAAAAAGATGATTGAAAGTCTTGCTGCTGAAGGCTTAAAGGGTGAAATCGCAGCAGTGAATGGTCTTGATATTGATGGTGAACAGCTTGTCCTGAATGAAGGATTGAAGGTGCGTCAGCAAGCAACATTCTGAGGTTCTGTAGATCGGAGTTCATGCCTCGCTATTGATTTCAAGTCGCCGCAATCCTCTGGTGCGGAGATTGAAATTCCTCGCTAGCAGCGAAGGTCGTCAAGAGCAGGCTTTGTTGCTGCTTGAGGGAACCCACCTGCTTCAGGAAGTGTTGCGAACCACACACCGTCCTAAAGAGATTGTGGCGACCAACTTTTGGCTGGAGCGTCATGGGGATCTTGTGCAGGCTTTGCCTGCAGAAACCTTGATTCATCAGGTCACCCCAAGTGTTTTGGAGGCTTCGTTGACGACAGTCAGCCCAGATGGTGTCGCCAGCCTTGTGCCCCTTGACTCTCTTCCGCAGGCTGTTAATCAAGCCAAGTTTGTGTTGGCTTTGGATCGGCTGCAGGATCCTGGCAACCTTGGCACCTTGCTGCGAACAGCCTTGGCGGCAGAGGTGGAGGCGGTTTGGCTTGCGTCCGGGGCGGATCCCCTTAGCCCAAAAGTGTTGAGGGCTTCGGCGGGGGCCATCCTGCAGTTGCCCTATCAGCGCTTCGGGTCATCAGGGCAGGAGGCCGTGGAGCAGTTGGCTGAGCAGCTTGAATGGGCTGCTAGTCACGGTTTACAGGTCGTGGCCACCATGGTGCCGGGCTCTTCTGCAGCCCATTCTTGTTTGCCTTATTGGCAGCTGGACTGGAGAAAACCGACTGTGTTGGTGCTGGGCAATGAGGGATCCGGCCTGCATCCGCGTCTGCAGGCGTGTTGTACTGATTGCGTGACCTTGCCGCATAGCGCAGCAGTTGAGTCGCTCAATGTGGCGGCGGTGGCGGTGCCACTACTGCTTGAGCGGCGACGAGCCACAATGACCTTCTCCACGCAGTAGTTCGGGTGAGCGAAGCCAGTTTCGACTTCGATGTGATCGTGATCGGTGCGGGTTACGGCGGTTTTGATGCCGCCAAGCATGCCGCTGATGATGGCCTCAAGGTGGCGATTGTGGAATCAGGTGAGATGGGCGGCACTTGCGTGAATCGAGGCTGTGTGCCCTCTAAGGCATTGCTTGCTGCTAGTGGAAGGGTGCGTGAGCTGGCTGATGCTGAACACCTATCTGGTTTCGGGATCCATGCTGCACCGGTGCGTTTTGAACGCCAGAAGATTGCTGACCATGCCAACCAGTTGGTGGCCACGATTCGTAGCAACCTCACCAAAACGCTGCAGCGGGCTGGTGTCACGATCCTGCGTGGCCATGGACGATTGGAGGGAAGCCAGCGAATTGGCTTGAGAGAGAAAAGTGGAGTGGATCGGCTGCTCACTGCCAGGGATGTGATCCTTGCCACAGGCTCTGATCCATTTGTGCCCCCTGGGATTGAAACCGATGGACGCACGGTTTTTACCAGTGATGAAGCCGTGAATTTGGAATGGCTGCCGCGTTGGATTGCAATTATCGGCAGTGGTTATATCGGCCTTGAATTTGCCGATGTTTATACGGCTCTCGGCTGTGAAGTCACGATGATTGAGGCGTTGGATCGGGTCATGCCAACCTTTGACCCCGACATCACCAAGATGGCAGCTCGGCATTTGATTGAAGGACGTGACATCGATGCACGTGCTGGTGTGCTGGCTAGCAAGGTGATCCCTGGCTGCCCGGTAAGGATCGAACTGGCGGAGATGAAAAGCCGTGAGCTGGTGGATAGCTTGGAGGTGGATGCGGTGCTCGTCGCTACTGGTCGGGTGCCAAGTAGCAAGGGGCTCAATCTTGAGTCGGTTGGTGTGGAGACCAATCGTGGCTTTGTGCCGATTGACGACAGCATGCGGGTATTGGTCAACGGAAAGCCGCTGCCTCATCTTTGGGCCGTCGGTGATGTCACTGGCAAGCTGATGTTGGCCCATACAGCCGCAGCACAGGGCACGCTGGCTGTTGACAACATTCAGGGACACTCCCGCACGATTGATTACCGCAGTATTCCAGCCGCAACCTTCACTCATCCGGAGATCAGTTCAGTGGGGTTGAGTGAAGCTGATGCCAAAGATCTTGCCGCCAAGGATGGGTTTGAGTTGGGGAGTGTGCGCAGCTATTTCAAGGCCAATTCCAAAGCACTAGCAGAGCTGGAGAGTGATGGATTGATGAAGTTGTTGTTCCGCAAAGACAATGGTGAAGTTCTTGGTGCTCATATCTATGGATTGCACGCCGCCGATTTGATCCAGGAGGTAGCCAATGCGGTGGCACGACGTCAGAGCGTTGCTCAATTGGCCACTGAAGTGCATACCCATCCCACCCTGAGTGAAGTGGTGGAAGTGGCCTATAAACAGGCGGCCAAACAGCTGGCTAAGGCGGTTGTTGCATCGGCCAGTGCTTCCTAGGCCGCTGTTCTTCAAGCAGGTCTTAGCCCTGCGGTTCACTGTTTTTAATTGCACTATCACCCGATGGAGATCCGCAGACGTCCGCCCAATCCAAGTGTCAAGGTGGCGCATTTGCAGTACGCCATTCCTCACGCCGATGCTGAGCCGCGCCACATTCTTGAGAAGATTGTTTGGGAGAAGGACCGTGAAGTTGAGACGGCAAGACAGCGTGTACCCCTAGAGACGCTTAAATCTCAGATCGCAGACTTGCCCATCCCTCGAGATTTCATTGCAGCCTTGCGTCAGGCTTCGCGAGCTCCGGCAGTGATTGCTGAAGTGAAGAAGGCCAGCCCAAGTCAAGGTGTGATCCGTGCGGACTTTGACCCTGTTTTGATCGCCAATGCCTATGCGGAAGGTGGTGCTAGTTGCTTGTCTGTGCTGACCGATAAGAGCTTCTTCCAGGGTGGATTTGAGGTGCTTGTTGAGGTGCGGCAGACGGTTGGGCTACCACTGCTATGTAAGGACTTCATCCTGACGCCATATCAGCTTTATCAGGCGCGTGCTGCAGGTGCAGATGCTGCCTTGTTGATTGTGGCGATCCTCTCTGATCAGGACCTGACGTATTTGAGCAAGGTGGCCAACAGTCTTGGACTCAATGTCTTAGTGGAAGTGCATGATGCTGAGGAACTTGAACGGGTTCTCAACCTTGGTGGTTTCCCACTGATTGGTATCAATAATCGTGATCTCACCACCTTTGAGACAGACCTTGAAACCACTGAAACACTGAGCCAGCAATTCGCTACTCGATTGCAGCAGCAGGGTGTCTTGTTGGTGAGTGAATCGGGCTTGTTTAACCGCGCTGATTTGGACAGGGTTCAGGCAGTAGGCGCTGAAGCTGTGTTGGTAGGAGAAGCCCTGATGCGTCAGTCGGATGTTTGTGCTGGCTTACAGCAGCTGATGATTGGAGACGAAGGAACGAGCAACAGCTGATCACTTTTTTTCTTTTATTTGAGGAATCGTTGCGATGCATTACCACAGCAAGAGGTTGATCTGAGCTTGCTGTGAGTTAAGGATGAGCCGTTGCTCTTTGAGCTCAAGATGCGCTTGGTTGAGGTCTTGGTGAGTGTCTTTAAGTTCCTTGTTTTGGTTGGCGGTTTCTCGAGATCTTTCGCCGCTTCCTTGATGCGTTAATTCTGTTTGTTGCTCATAGGTGTCATCCTTCTGTTTCTAATCTTCTAACTATTTCAGGCATTTTCCAGGGGGTGGCTCTGTTGTTTCGATTCAACAGCCTTGATGAGATGGCGACACAAATTGGCAATGCTCGAGGTTCGTGAGTTGCCTGAGCTGATTACCTCTTTACGTGCAGATCATGTTGAGAAATCATTGCGCTTGTTTGCAGACGACGACTTTGATAATCAGATGAGATCTCTGATGAACGAGCGTTCGCAGCGCTTATTTGCGGATCAAGAGGCAAGCGACTGTTGTGTTGAGTTCCTTGCTTCTCTGCGCGACGAACAGCTCAAGGCCCATGCATGAGCAGAGCTTGCCTACAATGCTTATAGCGCCTGATCTGTTCAGCAGTGGCATCAGCGCAATTCCACCCTCAATCCGTCAGACTTCCTCTTGACTGTTTCGATTTCATGCTGATCAGCATCCTCACGGGCTTCGCTGCGGGAGCCCTTCATGTGGTGGGTGGTGCTGATCATCTTGTTGCCATCGCACCGAGCGCATTACGTAAGCCGGCTACGGCATTACGCAGTGGCCTTGCTTGGGGGATTGGCCATTCAACAGGTGTTCTGGTTCTTTCAACCATTGCCATTGTTTTGAAAGACCTTGTCCATATCGAGCGCATGTCCTCCTGGGCCGAATTCTGCGTAGGAGTGGCGTTGCTTGTGGTTGGAGCGATGGCGATTCGTACTGCTCTTGGCCTGGATATCCACACCCATCAGCACACGCATCAGCAAAACTATGGTCACGCCCATGACCATCAACATGTGCACCTGCATCTGCGTGGGCGACACCAGCACGGGCGACATGCTCATGCAGCAAGCAGTCTTGGCCTCCTTCATGGCTTGGCTGGGGCCAGCCATCTAATTGCAGTGATTCCCGCGCTGGCCTTGCCTCCTCTTGGGGCTTTGATCTATATGGCGGCTTATCTGTTGGGTTCCATCGCAGCGATGGTTGCCGTTGTTGGTGCGATTTCCTTAGCCACATTGCGTGTGGGGCGTCGTGCCTTGCCTTTGCTGGTTGGATCAACAGGTGGGCTATCGATCATTACGGGCTTCTTTTGGTTACAGAAAACATCCCCTCAGCTTCTTTGATTGCCTAATCTGCTGGGCTCTTATGCGCTGAAGGGAACACGCCATACGCATTCAGCGATGCCAAGCAGGCTGTCGCGATTCACCAAACCGAAATGCCGGCTGTCTGTGCTTGCTTGCTCGTTGTCACCACGTAGCTCCAGCCCGGAATTGTTGATTGCAATCAGGCGTTTGATCAGCAGGGTGGCTGGTTTCAATGGATGACGGACAACCACTACACAGCCTGCCTTGAGCCGCCTGTCATATCTGGTGATCGGTTGAAAGATCACCAGGTCGCCAGGGGCAAGGCTGGGGCTCATTGAGTCTCCATCGACACGAGCGTGGCGACGAAGACCTGAAAGCAGCAGGAACAGCGAACGCCAGTTCGCTGTTGGCATCATGTTTGTTGGCTTAACTGGCTCTCACCCAGGCGTCATTGCGACCCTTGGATTTCCAGAACATCGTGTGAATGGCTTCCACAGCTTTGATCAGTTCATCTGCCTTGGATTGATCGATGTTGACCTTGCAGGCGCTGCAGAGCTTGGCCGCTTTCCAGAAGATGTCATGCAGATTCGGGAAAGTTGCCAGATGCTCTGGCTTGAAATAATCCGTCCAGAGGATCAGTAGCTCGTTCTTGGTTTGCTGAGCTTGTTCTTCCTTGATGGCGACGAAACGGGAGAAGGTGTTGTTGTAAGCCGCCCAAGCAGCCGGATCGTTGCCTGAGGGAGGCTGCAGTTCGAGCAGCTTTTTGGTCATCGATACGACGGCTTCAGCTGAGACTGTTGCCGAGGCGGGATCGTAAACGCCGCAAGGGCCATCACAGTGAGCCTGGACCGAAGCGGCCGGCAGGTTGCTGTGAAGTGTAGAAAGTGCCGAGCGCAACATCTGGCAGATAGAGAAAGCCAAACTGAGCCTACCCAGGCTGATTGCTAATTGGGTTTGCTTTTGATTTGATTTGCTTTTCAGTCTTTAGATCATTTGATGCCCAGGAGTTCGACTTCGAAAATCAACGTGGCGTTGCCAGGGATGACACGGCCTGCGCCGCGGCTTCCGTAGCCAAGCTCTGGGGGGATGACCAGCTTGCGCTTGCCGCCCACCTTCATGCCAGCAACGCCTTCATCCCAGCCTTTGATCACTCGCCCTGCACCGAGGGGGAACTCGAACGGCCCACGTTTGTAGCTGCTGTCGAATTCCTGGCCGTTTTCCAGTGTGCCGCGGTAGTTCACGGAAACGGTTTGGCCTGCTGTGGCCTCCGGGCCATCGCCGATCTTGAGGTCAGTGATGCTCAGACCACTGGCTGTTAGTTGGGATGGTTCTGCTTCGATTGGGCCGCCAAGGGCTGAGGCATTGGCTTGCGCGGCATCGATTTCAGCAGCATCTGCTTTGGAGCCGTTGACCGCCATCTTGAATAGTGTTGGGTTGGGATCGTCGGGGTCGAGTTCAAGCACTGCCATGCTCAAAGCAGCTGGCTCGACAGTTCGCACCTCTGCCTGCACGGCATTCAGATTGCTGTCGGCGACCACAACTGAGGGTGACACGATCTGGCTGACAAAGGCCACAACCACGCACACCACAAAGACTGCTGCACTGATGAAGATGTCGCGCACTGAATCTCAATAATCAATCAACATGATTCTGGCAGGAGATGCAGCTTTCGACTGTGCTTGGTTGATTTCTGCTGTTTCAGTTGCCTTTGCTGCTGCTCCAGCTAGTTGACCCTGCCCTGCAGTTGATTGGTGTCTTTCTGGCTGGCCAAGAAAAAATCCTGGACAATCTTGTCGCGATTACGTTCAAGCTTGAGAGCCATTGATTGGATTGGCTAAGGAGTTTCACCACCGAGGGCCTTGAATATGGCTGCCCATAGGGCAGCAGCTTGTGGTTGCTTTAGGCATCTAAGGTTTATCCATTCTTGAAGACATAGATATAAAATTGATCTCTTGATGTGACTGAGGACCCGGCAAAAATTGAAGATAGAATGAAGCCTTAATAGTGGTTGATCTGTGCCATATTCTCCGTGAGTTCAGGTCTGGTTCAGAGTTGTGGTATTTGATTCAGCCTTAGATCCCAATCCTAAGGACGTCGTTATTGGCTTGGTGAGATTAATTATTAGGGCTGTTAGTGCAGCCACACCAATAACTGCCTCAAGCTTTGCTCTGCAAGCTAGTTTTCAAAACACTATGAGCTGAGGATTTAGTTGATTCCAGTGCAGCGATCGCTACGCCTTCCTTTATCGCTTGCTGGTGCTGCTGCTCTTGCATTAGCCAGCTCTCCTATCCAGCCAGTCGCTGCTCAAGAAGACGGCAGTGCAGCAGATCTAGGCGTGATGGAGATCAACCTCAAAGACGCTGTGCGCTTCAACTGGGGTTTTCAAGGTGCCTTGCAAGGAGCAGGAACACCTAACCAAGCAGGTATTGGCGCCTTCCTTCCCATAGCCGTTGGCGAGAACAGCGTCTTGTTTGTAGATGCCTTAGCCAACGCTAACTTCTCTGACTACAACAACGACTCCAGCATCATCAACACAGAAGTTGCTGGTACCACGATCAGCACCTCAACCCGTTTGGGATACCGCTGGCTCAATGGTGATCGCAGCTGGATGTATGGAGTGAATGCTGGCTATGACAGCCGGCCTGTGAATACAGGAGATGCGGATACTGGGGTAACTGTTTGGAACAAGGAAGATGTGTTCTTCCAGCAAATTGCAGCAGGTCTAGAAGCAGTTAGTGAGTCCTGGAACTTCAACGCCTATGGACTATTTCCTATTGGTGATACAGAGCAACGCCTCAACAGTTACTACGACGGAGGTGCTCTACATACCTATGGCTTAGATGTTGGCTACAGGGTCTCACCTAATGTAAATGCTTCGTGTGGCTACTACTACCAGCATGGTGATGATCTAACAGAAGATGATGGCTCTGGTGTTAAAGGAAGACTGGCCTACAACATTAGTAATGGCTTAACTATTGGGGCTAACCTTTCTTACGATGAAGCCTTTGATACGCGCTTTACTGCAGATATTAAATATCGATTTGGTAGCAATAGCTATGTATCTCCAAGTAAGCAAGATTCACCTGTTATACAAGCTTTATCATCAACGCCAAAAAATCGAGATATTAGATTGCATGACTCACTCTGGGCCTGCGTTCCATCATGTGGTCTGGCTATCCTTTCAGGTGGGACGAATCCTATATCCTCCACCTCCTGCATAATCTGTCTTTGTCATAACGGGCTTTGGAGTGAAGAGGGCCTAAGTGGTGCTGATTGTCGCAAGGTGATCCCTGGCTGGGTGCCATGAGAATGGTTGCGCTAATAACAAAATTGATCCTGTCACTTATCAAAATACCTGCAATCATAGGAGCTTTTTATTTTTTCAATCGCTTCACTATTGGCTCAAAATGACCATCGATACCTGGCACCTTCTTGCCAATAAGCTGCTTGCAAAGGCGTGTGATTGATCGGAACGACGGGAGTCAACTCTGGCAATAATTACTCGGCAATACCAAGCCAGCCATCAACTTCTTGCTTCTAACCAATACCCATATCTCCTCAACTAATCATCAGAATCTGAACGGGAGCTCACCATCTCAAATGCCATTAGCCCTGCCGAATTTCACGGCCACTTGATTCTGCCTCGTTGGCGACATTGCTGAGGAGATCAGCTTGTCTGTTCGGCAACCGCGTCAAGATGGCTTTGGTGTTTGGTGTTGACCATGGGCAATGACCGATCCCTAGCGCTGGTGCAGGGGGCGGTTGGTGGTGTCTTGGCAGGTATCGGTATTGCCCATGGTGGCTTGCTTTGGATGGCACCGGCCCTGGCCTTGCTTTGGTCGGCGTGTCGCTTTCCAGTTGCAGCCTCTCTTTGGGGTTTTGTGGCCGTGCTGCTAAGCCATCGCTGGTTGTTGGCGTTGCATCCACTCACTTGGGTTGGCGTACCTGCACCCCTGAGTGTTCCTGTCGCCGCATCAATTTGGTTGTTTTGCGGTGCAGCAGCAGCTGTGCTTGTTGGGCTTTGGGCTTGGTTAGGCACTTCGATTGCTCATCTGGCAACGCGAGAAGCAGGCATCCGCGCTCAGCTTTCTCATGCCCTGCTGATGGCATCGATCTGGGGGCTTGCGGAAGTGCTGTTGGCCGGTTCACCCTTGTTCTGGATTGGCGTTGGCGGCAGCCTTTTGCCCGGTGATCGAGCCTTGGCTGGTTTGGCCCGCTGGTTTGGGGCTGGAGGTTTAGCCACGCTTCAGCTGCTGATCGGTTGGTGGTTATGGCGTACGGCGCTGGCTTGGCGTCGTGGAGTTGGTTGGCGTCGTTCTTTGCTGGTGGGGCTTCTGTGTTTGCTCTTGGCCCATGGTTTTGGCTGGAGTTTGTTGCGTTCATCAGATGCAACCGCACCCATTTCGGTTGCTGCTTGGCAGCCCGCTATCCCTACGCGCAGCAAGTTTTCTGAGGAGCAGCAACGTCGCCTTCCCGAGGCTCTTCAAAATGCTCTCGATCGTGCTGATGATCTTGATGCTGCCTGGTTGGTGGCTCCAGAAGGCCTTCTCCCCCCTGATGCGGTGTTGCTCAGGCCTGCTCCGCTTCCCCTGCTCAGCGGTGGTTTTCGCTGGCTGCGCGGTCAGCAACGCAGTGCTTTGTTGGTGGTAGATCGCGGCGAAAGGCAGGCTTCAGCATTCATTGACAAACACCGTTTGGTGCCGCTGGGGGAATGGCTACCGGCTTTGCCTGGTGGTGTTTTTCGTGGTTTATCAGCTGTTGGTGGTCTTCAACCTGGTGCTGCTTCGCGCTTGTTGCAGTGGCCAGGTCCTACCGCTGCCGTGGCCATTTGTTACGAGCTCAGTAATGGGGCTGCTTTAGCCCAGGCCGTCGCTGATGGAGCGCAATGGTTGTTGGCGGTAGCCAATCTTGATCCCTACCCCTTGGCCTTGCAGCGGCAGTTCATTGCTTTGGCACAGCTGCGCAGCATCGAAACCGCCCGTGATCTACTCAGCGTTGCGAACACAGGCCCCTCTGCTTTGGTTTTGGCGACAGGCAAGCAGCAGCAACTGCTGGCTCCTTTTACGGAGGGTGTTGGCCTGGCGGATCTGCATTTCCATCAAGGCATCAGCGGTTACACCCGCTGGCGTGAGGCACCTTTAATTGGCTTGATGCTCTTTGCAGTGGTTGGGCTTGGCTTGTCGCGTGTTCGCTCCTGGCTGATCAGCTTGATGCTGTGTTGACCTGCTGGATCAGGCCACCGCCGAGGACTGTGTCAGCGGCATAAAAGACTGCAGCCTGGCCAGGTGTGATTGAGAATTGCTTTTCGTTAAAGGTCAGTCTGCAGCGGTGAGGACGGTCGGCGGCAATGTCCTCTGCTGTGGCTTCGATAGGGGTGAGTTGGGCGGCAACGGGTCCGCTTCTGTAACGCACTTGCACCTCCACATTGATGGTGGTGCTTGGAGGTGCCATCGAGATCCAGTTCACTGCGCCCACAACGCAGTTGTCGCGCCCCGCCTCTGCACGAGGGGCAACGATGACGCGATTTGCTGCCGCGTCTAGTTGCACCACGTGCAGAGGCTCTCGCCAGGCCACGCCAAGGCCTTTGCGTTGGCCAATGGTGAAATGTTCGATTCCATCGTGTTCACCCACGACTTTGCCGTCTTGCAGCACAATCTCGCCTTGTCTGGCAGGTAGGTAATTGTCAAGGAAGGCTTTCATTGAGCCGTAGTGATCAGCAAGGCAAAGATCCTGACTTTCTTCTTTCTTGGCTGTGCGTAGGCCGTAACGCTCTGCTTCCTGTCTGGTCTCTGCTTTGGTGAGCTCCCCTAGGGGAAAGATCACCTTTGCCAACACATCTTGAGAAAGGTCATAGAGGAAGTAACTCTGATCTTTGTTCTGATCGAGACCACGTAAAAGCTGGTGCCGTCCAATGGAATCCCCAGGTAAGGCTTGTTGAGGTTCTGGATCCTCGCGATGGCGAATACGGGCATAGTGCCCCGTGGCAACGCGGTGTAACTGGAGTTCTTTTTTAGCCCAGCTGAGCATTTCCGCAAATTTCACCGAGCGATTGCAGCGTGAGCAAGGTAACGGTGTCACCCCTTGTTGATAGCCCTGCACGAGTTGGTCGACGATTTCTGCTTGGAATGTGGCGCGTGAATCCACCACATGATGAGGGATTTTGAGTTGCTCACAGATGCCGGCGGCATCGATAAGTCCATCGCTGCAACATGCGCCCTTGCCGCTCATCAGCCAGAGAGTGAGACCTTCCACCTGCCAGCCCGCTTCCACGAGTAGGGCGGCGCTGAGGGAACTATCAACACCGCCAGAGAGCCCTACCGCCACCCGCTGCTCGCCTGGCCAACACTGCAAACGTGTCAGGGCTTTTGCAACTGCTGGTGTGGCTGGTGTTCGAGACACATGCTTAAGGGGGGCTGGTATTGGCGGCTGCATAGGCGTTACCGCGATGATGTCTTCATAGTGAGGTCCCATGCGCTCCAGTCTTGTCCTGGCCACCATCGAACGCTGAGCATCTTTTGGTTACTGCTGCGCAGATGACAGCTCTCGAGGAGGAGATGTTTGCCAGCGGCTTGCCGGTGGCTGCGTTGATGGAAAAAGTAGGCCAGGCGATGGCGGCTTGGTTTCGCCAACACCCTGAGTTGTTGGCAGATGGTGTGAAGGTGTTGGTGGGCCCTGGCCATAACGGTGGTGATGGATTGGTGGTGGCCAGGGAGTTGCATCTTGCAGGGGTGAAGGTCCAGCTCTGGGCACCTTTGCCGATCCGTCAACCATTAACGGCCCAGCATTGGACGTACGTTAAATCGCTTGGCATTCACCAACTAGATCACGCTCCTGATGTTGCTGGTGAGCCTGTTTGGATCGAGGCTCTGTTTGGGCTGGGACAATCCCGCCCACTCCCTGAAGCGTTGGCAACGTTGTTGCAGGCACGTCAGCGCTGCCAGCCAGGCAAGTTGGTGAGTTTGGATGTGCCTGCAGGGCTGTGTTCAGATTCCGGCATCCCTTTCCCAGGCGGCGCTGCCGTGGCGATGACGACGCTCACTGTGGGGTTGCTCAAGCAAGGCCTTATTCAGGATGCGGCGATCGATCATGTTGGCCGCCTGGTGCGGGTTGATATGGGCGTGCCGGAGATCTTGTTGAAGCAGTTGCCACAGTCGCAAACACGGCGACTCTGTTCTGCGGATGTGGCCACCCTTCCCTGTCAGCATCTAGCAGCAGGCGCGATGAAATACGAACGAGGGCGGGTGTTGGTGATTGCTGGTAGTGATGATTACCCTGGGGCGGCTTTTTTGGCCATTCAGGGTGCTATCGCTAGCGGTGCAGGCAGCATTCAAGCCGCTGTGCCTGTTGCAGTAGCCGATCAGCTTTGGCAAGTGGCGCCTGAAGTTGTTTTGGCGGCCGCGCTTGAGAGTTCTGCGGCAGGTGGCATGGCCGTTGCTCCTTGGTTGGCTAGTCATGATCTCAGCCGTTTCGATGCCGTGTTGATTGGGCCAGGCTTAGGTCGAGGTGGAGAACCTTGGTCAGTGATGGCAGAACCGTTGCAGCGCTTTGCAGGCTTGTTGGTTTTGGATGCTGATGGTCTGAATCGATTGGCGCTGGTTACTGATGGATGGCAATGGTTAAAGCAGCGCCAAGGGCATACCTGGCTTACTCCCCATGCCGGTGAGTTCAGGAGATTGTTTCCGCAGCTCAAAGCTCGGCAACCTCTCGATGCGGCTCTGGAAGCATCCCGGCTTTGTGGAGCAGCTGTGCTGCTCAAGGGAGCACACAGTGTGGTTGCGGATCCGTCTGGTGCCGCCTGGCAGCTAGCAGAGACAGCAAGTTGGGTTGCTCGTACTGGGCTCGGGGATCTGTTGGCTGGTTATGCAGCTGGCTTGGGATCTATGGATGCTGCTAAGGCTCAGGTTTGCCATTGTCAGGGTGAGTCTTTGGCCGTAGTGGCGTTGCTTCATGCCGAGGCTGCACGTCGATGCCGTCAAGGCAGCTCAGCAAGTTCTATCGCTCAATCCCTTGCAGAACTTACGATTAGCTTGCAAGCAAATGAATGTGATCAAGGGCACGTCAAAGGGTATGAATGCAAACGATAAATACCTAATTATTTCGATTCCCCTGCATGAATCCGAAAGCTTTTTTAAAGCTGCAGGCTTTTGCTGAAATTTGTAGGAAAATTTCTTTCCAAATAAATCAGGAGCCGTTGAAATGGTTTCAGCAGCGCCTAAATCAGCAGAAACACAGAGGCGTAGAAGTTCTGATCCTGTCAGCTGGTACCTCACAACGATTGGGCGTATACCTCTTCTTACCCCTGCTGAGGAGATTGAACTTGGCAATCAAGTTCAGACGATGATGAGTCTCACTCAAGACGGCTCAGTTGCGCCTGATGATAAGGAGTTTACGACACATCAGCGTCGGATGATTCGCATTGGTCGTCGTGCCAAAGAACGCATGATGAAGGCCAATCTTCGTCTGGTTGTGAGTGTTGCCAAGAAATATCAAGGCAAAGGACTGGAACTCCTCGATCTCATTCAGGAGGGTTCACTTGGTTTAGAGCGTGCTGTTGAAAAGTTTGATCCAACCCGTGGCTATAAGTTTTCGACCTATGCGTTTTGGTGGATTCGTCAGAGCATGACACGTGCGATTGCGTGCCAGTCGCGCACGATTCGCCTTCCTGTACATCTCAGTGAAAGGCTGACCACAATTCGAAAGGTTTCTCTGGATTTGGCTCACAAGCTTGGAGCAATACCCAGTCGCTCCGAGATCGCTGAAGCGATGGATATCCCTGTTGATGAACTCGACTCTTTACTGCGTCAGGCGCTAACAACCAGCAGCTTGGATGCGCCAGTGAATGGTGAAGAAAGACGAAGTTTTCTTGGTGATCTGATCGCTGATTCCTCTCTTGGGGAACCTCTCGACAAGGTGGAGCAGCGTATTCATCATGAGCAGCTCGGGCGTTGGCTCAGCCATCTCAGTGAGCAGGAGCAGCATGTCCTTAAGCTCCGTTTTGGTCTTGAAACCCATGATCGCCATACCTTGGCTGAGATTGGTCGCTTGATGGAAGTCTCGCGTGAGCGTGTTCGTCAAGTGGAATTAAAGGCCTTGCGCAAGCTGCGTAACCTCACGCGTAGGGTGCCCAACGAGATTTGAAACTGTCTCCCTTATCTTGTTGGCTTTGCTTGCTTCCAGTACTTAGTGCTCAAGAGGGCTATTAATCTTCAGCCCAGATGTAGCGAGTGAGTTCGTTGGGATTTGGTTCGGCTGCGGCAAGGGCAAACTCCACGCAGTCATTTATTTCTGCATCGATCTCTTTTTCAATAGCGCGTAGTTCTTCAGCACGCACCAAAGATTCAGAGGTGAGATCCTTCTCAAGAGCCTTTAGGGGATCTCGTTTAGCCCAGAATTGTTTTTCCTCTTCGGCGCGTAGTTCATCTGGATCAGCAAGAGAATGGCCACGGAATCGATAGGTGAGACACTCCAGCAGGGTGGGACCTTCGCCAGCCCTGGCTCTTTTTATTGCTCTCTGAGTGGCAGCTCTTACGGCGAGAACATCCATGCCGTCAACCTCTTCGCCAGCCATCCCGAAGGCAGCAGCTTTTTGCCATATTTCCGGCTCACTGGTGGCTCGCTCATGGGCCATGCCAATGGCCCATTTGTTGTTCTCGACAACGAACAGGATTGGCAGCTGCCAAAGCTGCGCCATGTTGAGGCACTCAAAGAACTGGCCGTTATTGCAGGTACCGTCACCAAAAAAAGCTGCTGTTACAGCATTGCTGCTGGCATCACCCAGGGCATCCCGCTTATAGCGACTGGTGAAGGCTGCCCCCAGGGCGATGGGAATCCCTTCGCCGATGAAGGCAAATCCTCCTAGGAGGTGATGCTCTTGCGAAAAGAGGTGCATGGAGCCCCCACGACCTTTGCTACAGCCGGTTTCCTTGCCGAAGAGCTCACTCATTACTTCGCGGGCGGGTACACCGGCGCTAAGGGCATGAACGTGATCGCGATAGGTACTGCAAAACCAATCGTGCTGGCGTTTCATTGCACCAATTACACCTGTGCTAACGGCTTCTTGGCCGTTGTAGAGGTGAACGAAGCCAAACATTTTCCCCCGGTAGTACATCTCGGCACATTTGTCCTCGAAGCGTCGCCCAAGGGTCATGTCTCGGAAGAGTTCTAGGCCGATCTGACGATCAACCTTGGCGCGTTTGGAGCTGATTAGCGTGGAGATTCTCTCGCCATGGCGGCCGGCTGCCAGGGGGTTTGCCGTGGTTTGGCCTGAGCTCACGGAGGTTTTCTGGCTCATGACAGACGACCGTCATTCGAGTCACGACTGTAATGGTCCGTTGATTAGGAATGGGCAAAATCCCTTCCAATGTCTAGAGTTTTAGGCCAATCGCTGCGCAGCTGGTGGACCTGCCAATAGATCATTTCCGCTTGCTGGGTGTCAGTCCTTCGGCAGACAGTGAGGCGATTTTGCGGGCCTTGGAGTTGAGGTTGGATCGCTGCCCTGACCAAGGTTTCACCCATGAGGTCTTAATTCAGCGGGCAGAATTGTTGCGGCTTTCAGCAGATTTGCTGACTGATCCGCCACGGCGTCAGGCCTATGAGACTGCCTTGTTGGAGCTCAGTCGTGATCATCCAGGTGAGACCGCCGGTCTTGATGTGTCACCTAGTAGAGAGGTGGCAGGGCTGATCTTGCTGTTTGAAGCGAATTCTTCTCATGAGGTTTTTCATCTCGCCTCTCAGGGATTGCAACCGCCCCAGTCCCCGACGCTAGGTAGCGAACGAGAAGCTGACCTCGCTTTGTTGTTGGCACTGGCCTGTCGGGCTGCAGCCGCTGAGGAACAGGAACAACGGCGTTATGAAGCAGCAGCGTCTCTTCTGCATGACGGGATCCAGTTGCTGCAGCGGATGGGCAAGCTCTCCGAAGAGTGCCACAAGCTTGAGAACGATTTAGATGCCCTTCTGCCCTATCGCATTCTCGACTTATTGAGTCGGGATCTTGGTGATCAGGTTTCTCACCAGGAAGGACTGCGCCTACTTGACAACTTTGTGAGCCAGAGAGGAGGTCTTGAGGGAACGGCCCCATCGCCTGCACCTGGTGGTCTTGATCAGTCCGAATTTGACAACTTCTTCAAGCAGATCAGAAAGTTTTTAACTGTTCAGGAACAGGTTGATCTTTTCCTGCGCTGGCAGCAAGCCGGATCAGCAGATGCGGGTTTCCTGGGTGGGTTGGCTCTTGCTGCTGTTGGATTTTCGCGTCGGAAGCCTGAACGGGTGCAGGAAGCTCGGCAGCACTTAGAGAGGCTTCAACTGGATGGATGCGACCCGTTGCCGATGCTGGGTTGCTTGGACCTCTTGCTCGGAGATGTGGGCCGCGCTCAGGAGCGTTTTCTGCGCAGTACAGATCCTCGAGTGAAGGACTGTCTTAACAGCCACCCTGGCGATGAATTGGCTGCTTTTTGTGAGTACTGCCGCTCTTGGCTGCGAGGGGACGTGCTTCCCGGTTATAGGGATGTGGATGCTGAGGCCGTTGATCTAGAGGCTTGGTTTGCTGATCGGGATGTTCAGGCTTATGTGGAGCGCCTGGAACGCAGCGAAAATCGTGCTTCTTCTTTAGGTAAGGCCTTCTCAGGATCGTCTGTGAAGCAACCCTTCCCTTGGGCGCCTCTTGATCCCGATGGGATTTTGCCCCTCTCTCTTGGTGGGCCTGATGTTGGTCAACCTGCAGCTGATCAGAGCTCTGATGAGTTTGCCAGCGATGGTATGGCATGGATTGATCGTTTAGCAGATCTGCCACGCCCGACGCGGCCGGTGCTGATCGGTTCGGTTGTCTTTGCGGCCCTGATTGCAGCCTTTGCAGGCTTCAGTTTGTTTGGCCAACGTCCTCGTACGTCAGTTAGTACGGCTGCTGATCAGCCTCAAGTCACAGCACCTCCTACAGCCACACTGCAAGAGGAGGTCCTCATGCCTCAAGTCCCTGTCAGCGCTGTGGTTGAGCCGCTTACTTTGGAGCAGCCGAATGAGGCACAGCTCAAAGGCCTGCTTCAGGCCTGGCTCAGCAACAAGGCAGTCGTGCTTGCCGGTGGCAAGAGTGATGCACTGCCTGAGGTCGCAAGAGATCCATTGGTGCAGCGCGTGGCGCAAGAGCGTGCCAGGGATGCTGCTTTAGCTCAGACCCAGAAGGTTGTGGCCAGCATCAGCTCTGTAGAGGTGGTGAGTCGAACGCCGCAGCGTATTGAGCTGAATGCCGTTGTGACCTATCGCGATCAACGCGTTGATGCTGCCGGCAAGGTTGTTGACCAAACGCCCCAAAAAGATCTCTCGGTGACTTACATCCTTGGTCGTGATCCCGATCGTTGGCGCCTGCATGAATACATCAGCGGCAAATAATCACTGTTCTGCCTAAGGGCTAGCCATTGCTTTTTACGATGAGCTCAAAGCCCTTGGCACGTAGGCACCATGTTTGAAGAACTTTCAGCCCGCTTTGAAGATGCAGTTAAGGGGCTGAGAGGCCAGGCAAAGATCAGCGATACCAATGTTGAGGATGCTCTTAAGCAGGTGCGACGTGCCCTTTTAGGGGCTGATGTGAGTCTTGAGGTCGTGCGCGAGTTTGTCGAGGAGGTGCGGCAGAAGGCAGTTGGTGCGGAAGTGGTGCGAGGTGTGACTCCTGATCAGAAGTTTGTTCAGGTGGTGCATCAGCAGCTGGTGGAGGTGATGGGTGGTGATAACGCTCCCATGGCTGAGGCTGAAGATTCACCAACAGTGGTGCTGATGGCTGGATTGCAGGGGGCTGGCAAAACCACTGCAACAGCGAAGCTTGGACTTCACCTCAAAGATCAGGGTCAGCGGCCCCTGATGGTGGCTGCTGATGTCTATCGGCCGGCTGCCATTGATCAGCTCCGCACCCTGGGTGAGCAGATCGGAGTGGATGTGTTCAGCCTCGGAGACGATGTCAAACCTGAGGAGATCGCGGCAGCAGGACTTGCCAAGGCTCGTGAGGAAGGTTTTGACACCTTGTTAGTGGATACGGCAGGTCGGCTGCAGATCGATACAGAGATGATGGAGGAAATGGTGCGAATTCGTTCTGCCGTAGAGCCCGATGAAGTGCTCTTGGTGGTGGATTCGATGATTGGTCAGGAGGCGGCTGAACTCACTCGGGCCTTCCACGACAAGGTTGGTATCACTGGATCTGTTCTCACCAAGCTGGATGGTGATTCCCGCGGTGGGGCTGCGCTTTCGATTCGCAAGGTGAGTGGTCAGCCGATCAAGTTCATCGGTACTGGAGAAAAGGTTGAGGCTTTGCAACCTTTTCATCCGGAACGGATGGCCAGCCGCATCCTCGGTATGGGCGATGTGCTCACCCTGGTGGAGAAAGCTCAGAAGGAGGTGGAGCTTGCTGATGTTGAGAAGATGCAGAAGAAGCTGCAGGAAGCTTCGTTTGATTTCTCCGATTTCCTGCAACAGATGCGACTGATCAAACGGATGGGTTCTCTCGGTGGTTTGA
Organism: Prochlorococcus marinus str. MIT 9313; assembly: GCF_000011485.1. NCBI lineage: Bacteria > Bacillati > Cyanobacteriota > Cyanophyceae > Synechococcales > Prochlorococcaceae > Prochlorococcus > Prochlorococcus marinus. Next base: position 399,387 of record NC_005071.1, read on the forward strand.
TCAAGATGATGCCGGGCATGAACAAGCTGGATGACGGCATGCTCAAGCAGGGTGAGCAGCAGCTCAAGCGCATCGAGGCCATGATTGGCTCGATGACTGCTGATGAGCGCAATCAGCCTGAATTGCTTGCTTCACAGCCTTCTCGTCGTCGTCGTATCGCTGGTGGGAGTGGCCATAGCCCCGCTGACGTGGACAAAGTTTTGGCTGATTTTCAGAAAATGCGTGGCTTTATGCAGCAGATGAGTAAGGGCGGTGGCATGCCTGGAATGCCTGGAATGCCTGGAATGCCTGGAATGGGTGGTGGGTTGCCCGGTATGGGGGGACCTGGTGGTGGCATGTCTGGCATGGGAGGCGCAGGCATGCCAGAGCCAGCTTCAGGTGGTCGCGGTGGTGGTTCCCCCAGGCGTCAGCGACCGGTGAAAAAGAAGAAGGGATTTGGAGAGTTGTAATTGGCCGCAGGTTATGGTTGTTGTTTGGCGTGTGTGTAAAACACCGCTGAACCATCCACCTTTTCGAACTTAGGGCCACGATGATCAAGCTCCGCCTGAAGCGGTTTGGCAAGAAGCGGGAAGCGAGTTTCCGCCTTGTGGCCTGTAACAGCACCTCTCGTCGTGACGGTCGCCCTTTGCAGGAGCTTGGCTTTTACAACCCTCGCACGAAGGAAACGCGGCTCGACACTGAGGCACTGCGTTTGCGTCTTAGTCAGGGAGCTCAGCCCACTGATGCAGTTCGATCTTTGTTGGAGAAAGGCGGGCTGATCGAAAAGACCGTTCGTCCTGCTGAGGTTGTTGGTAAGGCTAAGCAGGCTGAAGCTCGGAAGGCTGCTGCAAAGAATGTGGCCAAACAAGCTGCAGAAGCAAAGGCTGAGGAAACTCCTGCTGACAACACAGAAGCCTGAGTTGTTGCATGGCCGGAGTTACCTCAGAGGGTCACTTCGTTCTGGATCTTCCCGATACTGACGCTGCGCTAGCTCTTGCAGGCAACGGGGAACAGACCTTGCATCACCTTCAGGCCTTGACCGGGGCTTCTTTGGTGATAAGGGGGCTTCAGCTTGTGATCGGCGGCCGCCCTGCTCAATTGGAACGTGCCGCAGCAGTTGTTGAGCTGATCAGACCACTGTGGCAAGAAGGCCAGGCTGTTTCAGCTGTTGATTTACAAGCGGCGCTCACGGCTCTTGATACCGGCCGTAGGGATGCTCATGCGGAATTGGCTGATCAGGTGTTGGCCCGCAGTCAGCGAGGCAACCTGCTGCGGCCGAGGACATTGCGTCAGAAGGCTTATGTCGAGGCGATGGAGCGCCACGATCTCACCTTCGCTCTTGGGCCTGCAGGAACTGGTAAAACTTTTTTGGCCACAGTGTTGGCAGTGCGCATGCTCAGTGAGCGAAAGGTTGAGCGCCTGGTGTTAACTCGGCCAGCGGTTGAGGCTGGTGAAAGATTGGGCTTTCTGCCCGGTGATCTTCAGCAGAAAGTGGACCCTTATCTGCGTCCGCTTTATGACGCTCTTCACGCCCTACTAGGAGCTGAGAAAACCACCACATTGCTGGAGAAGGGGGTGATAGAAGTGGCCCCCCTCGCTTATATGCGAGGACGCACCTTGGAAGAGGCTTTTGTGATCCTCGATGAGGCTCAGAACACAACGCCGGCTCAGATGCGCATGGTGCTTACTCGGCTTGGGGAGCGTTCGCGTATGGTTGTCACGGGTGACACCACCCAGGTGGATCTGCCACCGGGCCAGCTCAGCGGCCTTGTGGATGCTGCTGAGGTGCTCGCTGATATCAACGGTGTCGCTGTCTGTCGCCTCACCTCTGCAGATGTGGTGCGTCATCCGCTTGTGCAACGGGTTGTGGATGCTTATGCGCGCCGAGATCAACGATAGGGAGACCCGCACTCAACAAACTCAGCAAACTTTTTTTTTGATGGCAAAGTAAAGGGGTTACATGATCTGGTGAGCCATGCCGGCAAGCAGCAATTTCCAGGAGGCCATTCGCGAGGCGCAATCCAGCGCCTTGGTTGGCCCCAATGTCGTTAACAAGGCCCTGCCCTATGTGGGTGGTGGCATGGTGCTCACCGCCGGTGGCGTGTTGGGAGGGATCGCCACTGTTCAATCCATGGGTTGGCAAGCGTTCCAGCCCTTGTCGCTGATTGCGATCATCCCTTGGTTCATCCTTTTCTTTGTTGCTCAGAATGCAGCAAAAAAAGGCAATAACGCCACCGCTCTTCCCCTGCTAGCCACCTTCAGCCTGTTGACGGGTTTCACCCTCACTGGTTTGGTTCTTCAGGCTGTTGCCGTAGCTGGTGCGGCCTCTATCGGTATCGCCGCTTTGGCGACTGGGCTCACCTTTGCGATTGCCTCGGTTGTTGGTAGGCGCATGAGCGACAGCGTCGGTCAGGCCCTCTCTGGTGTGGTTGGCCTTGGTCTGATCGGCCTGATCATCGCCATGGTTGTGCAACTGATTGGCAGCATTTTTGCTCCGCAGGTTTTCGCGATCGGCACCTTTGAATTGATGATCGCCGGGTTTGGCACCGTGCTCTTTGTAGGTATGGCGTTCGTGGACTTCTACACGATGCCTCGCACCTACACGGATGATCAGTACCTTTCAGGTGCTTTAGGGATGTATCTCACCTACATCAATCTTTTCATCTTCATTTTACGTCTAATCATTGCTATTCAAGGTGGCGGTCGACGTAACTGAACTCAGAAAGAAAACTGCTTCAGCCCCGCCTATGCGGGGCTTTTTTTGTTTCTTGATTCAGTTGAGATCTGTTGCGCTACTGGTTGAAGGCTCTTAAATCAGGGTTGCATTGCAGTTAGCAAATAAGCAGCTTTTGGACTCCTCTAATCAGCTTTCTGATCAGAGAAATAAGAGACGACATTTACGTTTCATTCTTCAGATCGCAATTTCAGCAGCCTTAGGCGGGTTCTCTTTGGCTACGACACGGCAGTGATCAATGGAGCTGTCGGTGCGATCGGTACCGCCTTCACCGTCTCCAAGGAAACCCTCGGCTTTGCTGTGGCCTCAGCTTTGTTGGGTTCCGCATTGGGCGCGTTCAAGATGTTCCCAACACCTATGCCCGGGGTTGGGTCGGCAAAGGTCTGTTCTGCAATTGCCCTCACGATGCCGTTGTGATTGGATTGGCCAATGCCAACTGGAGCCGAGACATTCCCGATGGACCGATTTGGGAATCAGCCCTGGAATTGGGTTATCAGTTCATGCTCGGCAGCAATGTCTCGATTCAGCCGGGGGCAATACATCTTCAATCCGATGGGCAAGGGTGATGTGGATGATCCATTGGTGCTCAGTCTGCAGATGAGCTTCTCCTTCTGATTGGTGAATTGGCTCTCAGCGATGGCGGCTTCAACACGTCAGCATCGCCTTGATTTGCGCCAGATCAAACGGGATGACGATTTCTATACCGATCAATTTTCGATCACGACGGCTACGGCGACTGCCCTGATCATGATCGGAGCAGTTGCCTTGGTGTTGCTCATTCAAGGCGCTCAGACCGGCTGAATTTGTTCGTTCTTATGGCTTCTCTTTTGTCCCTTTAAGACACAACTGTATTGATGAACGTACTGATTCCTGGAGCACTATTGCTGATCATGTTCGCGCTAGGGCTCAACTTGCGCGACAACCACTTTGATTTGATCCGAAACCGCTCAGCCTTGTTGCTGCGCGTTTTGCTGGGCACCTGCGTGCTGGTGCCGTTGGTGGCGATGATCATTCTCTGGCTTGCGCTCAGCTTTGAGTTATCTCAGCCTGCGAGATTGTCGATTGCTCTGATGGCGGTTTGCCCAAGTGCTCCGCTCACACTGCGCAAAGCGGGAAAAGCAGGCGGCAATGCTCAGATGGCTGTCTACTTGCAGATGGCTGCGGCGATTGCGGCGATTCTTTCAATTCCTCTGATGGCTGAGTTGTTCACGACTGTCTTTAAAGGGCAAGGTTGGGAGATCAGACCTATGCACGTGGCGATGAATGTGGGCCAGGTTCAGATCCTGCCGTTGTTGTTAGGTCTGTTTCTCCGCCGCTGGTTACCAGCTTGGGCCGAACATGCTGAGCCGTTCTTCAACAAGCTTGCCAATTTGCTGCTGCTGCTGCTCCTGGTGGTGATTGTTGTTAAGGCCTTTCCCTTACTCATTCCTTTTGCCAGCAAGAACCTGCTGGCGCTGGCATTGATGGCCGTCATGGTGATCGCATCGTTGCTGATCGGTTATCTGCTAGCGGGGCCGGACCCCAAAGAGCGAACCACTGTTTCACTGGTGATCTCCATGCGAAATCCAGGCTTGGCACTCTTGTTTGCCCAGATCAATGCTCCACAGATGCTTGAACTCAAACTATCGATCCTGACCTATTTAGTACTCACAATTATTTTTTCGATTCCTTTCTTGAATTGGCGCAAGCGGTTGGCGATGGGAACTTGAGCTGTTTCTTTTGTTTCCACTTTTAACTTCCACTGTTTGCTATCAAGCTGAACTCAACCTGAGTACTAGATCAATAGACAAATCAATAGACAAATCAATAGACAAATCAATAGACAAATCAACAGGCCAGTCAATTAGCCATTGCTTAAGCCATTCATGTTTCTGCGATGGCCTCGATTGAGGCTGTAATGGCTTGCTTCTGCTCGTCGTCATAACCCCAGCGATTGAGAAAAGCGACATCTTCTCCACGGGTGTGCTCAACAGCCTCAAGCAGTTGTTCCAGTCTTGTTTTGACGGACTTAGGTTCGAGCAGACGCAGCAGTTCAGTGCAGCGAGATGTCACTTTCTTCGATCCAGCCTGCTGTGCCATATCGCCTGTGCGTTGATGGTGCATGGCCATCGCCGTGCTCATCGCTAGGTTGCGGACGGTCAGGTCAACGACACCTTCTCCAGCAGCCCTTAATTGCATCACCAGGGCTTCGGGTAGGCGATCCATCAGTGGGGAATCCCCTGCCAGGCTCACTACAAAGAATCCACGGGCGCCATCACGACTGGCTACCAATTCCGCGACCCGGTCGGCGAGTACTTCATCGCTGAGTTCGCCCTCTTCCCATAGCCTCAGCCACTGAGCGGTGATTTCAATCGCTTGTTCAAAGCTTGGCGCTGGGGTGCTCATGGATGTTATGCATGCTTTCAGTCAGGCTATGGGGCCACATTGAGCCAGGTCATGTCACCTGACGCCATGGAGTCTCTCCCTGAGGGATATCGTTCCGGTTTTGTTGCATTAATTGGCAGGCCCAATGTGGGCAAATCCACCTTGGTGAATCAGTTGGTGGGAGAGAAGGTGGCGATTACTTCTCCTGTGGCGCAGACCACGCGCAATCGGCTGCGAGCCATCGTCACCACCTCCGAGGCTCAGATGGTGCTAGTGGACACCCCTGGAATTCACAAACCTCACCATTTGCTTGGTGAACGGCTGGTGCAAAGCGCCCGTGCAGCCATTGGTGAGGTTGACCTGGTGTTGCTTCTGCTTGAGGGCTGTGAATCGCCCGGTTGTGGCGATGCTTTTATCGTGGAGCTGCTACGCCAGCAGGATCTGCCGGTGTTAGTTGCTCTTAATAAGTGGGATCGTGTTGCCGAGCAGCAACAAGACCCGGCGGAGGAGGCTTATCGGCAGCTGTTGGCAGACTCTGCTTGGCCGCTCATACGTTGCAGTGCGATTAGTGGTGAGGGATGCAATGGTCTTGTAGAAGCTTTAGTGGGGCACCTGCCACTAGGCCCCCAGCTCTATCCAGCGGAGATGGTGTGTGATCAGCCGGAGCGGGTGCTGCTGGCTGAACTGATTCGCGAGCAGGTGCTGATGCATACCCGTGAGGAGGTGCCCCATAGCGTGGCGGTGAGCATTGATCGGGTTGAAGAGATGCCTGTTGCCAATGGACGGCCTGGTCGACAGGGGAGGACGGCTGTGTTGGCTACCGTGCTGGTGGAACGCAAGAGCCAGAAGGGGATCCTGATCGGCAAGGGAGGCTCGATGTTGAAGACCATTGGTCAGGGAGCGCGCTTGCAGATGCAGACCTTGATCGATGGCCCTGTCTACCTAGAACTGTTTGTGAAGGTGGTGCCTGATTGGCGCTCTAAGCCAGCGCGATTGGCGGAGCTTGGTTATGAGGGCAAGTGATTATTGCCTGTTTCAAATGGGCGACTGAGAGGATTGATGAATGCTTGATCATCCAAACCCCTTTTTTAAGTCTTTTGGGCTGAAGTTATTTCTTCAGGGATGCTCTGATCAGCGGATGAGCTTGCACAGCGTCTGTACGCAGATCCTTTGGTTCTCCCATTTAGCGGCCTGAAGGTGATGGCTCCTTTTCGCCTCGATGTAGTGACTTTGGTGCCACAGGCATTTACGCCTCTTGGTGAACTCGGGGTAATTGGTCGTGCTTTTGCCTCTGGCATCGCTGTCTTGCACACCCATAATCCTCGCGATTACACCACGGATCGCTACCACAAGGTTGATGATCAGCCCTATGGCGGTGGTGCTGGCATGGTGCTTAAGCCAGAACCAGTCTTTGCTGCTGTTGAGGCGATTCCTGTTCAGGCGCGACGGCGGGTGCTGCTTCTGACTCCTCAGGGAAAACCTCTATGCCAGAAGGATTTGCATCGTTGGGTAGAGGACCACGATCAGCTTGTGCTGATCTGCGGTCATTACGAAGGTTTTGATGAGCGGATTAGAGGTTTGGCAGATGAGGAGGTGTCTGTAGGGGATTTTGTGCTCACCGGTGGTGAGCTGCCAGCCATGACGGTGATCAATGGGGTGGTGAGGTTGTTACCGGGAACTGTTGGAACGGCAGAGTCGTTGCAGGATGAGAGTCATAGCGATGTTCTCCTCGAGCATCCTCACTACACAAGGCCAGCGAATTTTCGCGGCATGGTTGTTCCAGATGTGTTGCGCAGTGGTGATCATGGTGCGATTGCTCTGTGGCGACAGCAACAGCGGCAGCTGCGTACGCAGATGCGTCGTCCGGATCTCTATGTTCGCTGGTCTGATCAGCAACAATCGTCAACACTGACAATGGAGTCCCATGGTTCTACCTCCATGCAGTTTCGTATCGGCAACGGGTATGACATTCATCGCTTAGTGCCCGGCCGCCCCTTGATTCTTGGTGGCGTGACACTTGATCATCCCGATGGGTTGGGGCTCGATGGTCACAGCGATGCTGATGTTCTTGTTCATGCGCTGATGGATGCCTTGCTTGGGGCTCTTGCTTTAGGCGATATCGGTAAATATTTTCCGCCGGATGATCCCCGCTGGAAAGGGGCCGATAGCTTGATGCTGCTTGAGCAGGTTGTGGCTCTGGTACGAGATCGCGGCTGGCAGATTTTGAATGTGGATGCTGTGGTGGTGGCTGAGCGTCCCAAGCTCAAGCCTCACATCAATGCGATGCGCAGCAACCTGGCACAACGGTTGGGGGTGGAATTGGATGCCGTGGGTGTGAAGGCCACCACCAATGAAGGGCTTGGACCGGAAGGTCGAGAGGAGGGGATGAGTAGTCAGGCAGTCGCACTGTTGCAGCAGATAGGCCTGACATGAATTGCAGAAGCTTGTCTAGGTTGATTTCCTTTGTTCTTAGCTTTCTAGTGATGTTGTCCGGTCATCCTGATGTCGCGATTGCCGCTCGTCATGATCCTGATGGCGGCGATGACGTTGCTGTCGTCGAGCATCTGCGCATCAAGGTGCCGGCCCATGCACGGGAGGCTTGGCTCAAAGCTGAGCAGGGCAGTTGGGAACCCTGGCTCGCGAAGCAGAGTGGCTATCTGGGGCGGGATATTTTTTGGGACGCTGAACAGGAGGAGGGCATCTTGCTGATTCGTTGGGCCAGCAGAGAACAGTGGAAATCGATTCCACAGGCTGAGGTGGATGTGGTGCAGGCACGCTTTGAACAGCTGGCCCGTGAGGCCACAGGTCAGGCCAGTAGTCATCCTTTCTTGCTGCAATTTGAAGGCGAATTGGTGCCTCAGTGACTGAGCCGCAGGTACGGCTGGATCTACAGCGGCGGCAGCGGCTTGGCATGGTGGAGGCGATCTTTGGTGAACACAAGACCAGTGAACAGATCGCAGCATGTCTGAGTCGTCTTGAGGCTGCGGGTGAACTGGCCTTGGTTACGCGGGTTGATCAAGCCAAGGCGGCGGCCGTGGCAGATCTGCTTAGCAATGTGCAGTTTCATGCTCAGGCTCGTTGCCTCACACTCGGAGATCCGGCGATCTTGCTGCCTGCACTTGGTGAGGTCGTGGTGCTTAGTGGTGGTAGCAGTGATTTGCCTATAGCGGCGGAAGCTGCTTTGGCGTTGCGTTGGCATGGCATCCAGAGTGAACTCTTGCTGGATGTGGGTGTTGCTGGTTTGCAAAGGCTTCTCGATCAGTTGGTACGGCTGCAACGAGCCAAGGTACTGATTGCCTGCGCAGGCATGGAGGGTTCCCTGCCGACTGTGTTGACAGGGCTTGTGCCACAGCCTGTGATTGGTGTTCCCGTGTCAGTGGGTTATGGGGTCAGTGCAGGAGGCCGTACAGCCCTTGAGGGAATGCTCGCCAGTTGTGCACCTGGTCTGGTGGTGGTGAATATTGATAATGGCTATGGAGCTGCTATGGCGGCACTGCGCATCCTTAAAGCAGCCATCACAGGCGAAGTAGCTGTCAATCAATAATCTGGATCGTGAGACAGCAACTGGTGAGAATCCTGGGGGCTGAGTTCAAGTAGCTGTTCAACCCAGAGCTTCATTGATCGTGGCAAGCGATTCTGTTCATAGCGCATTAGGGCTTCTGCCAAAACTGTTGTATTCACCCAATGCAACGAACGTGAACCCATGCATTTTTCTTGATTGAGCGAACGATGGGGTACCTAATTGAATCGCGCAAGGGTAGTGCCGGGATTCACTCTGTTTCTTCGTATTTGGCACCAAGTCGCCATAGTTCATTGCTGTGACTTGGCAATTCAACATCACGCAAACGGCGAACTAGTTCAAATAGATCACCACGAGCCAATTCACCATTGGTTTGCCATTCCATTGCACGGGGGTCAGGTCGGGACGCGGCAGACAAGGTGGGTGCGGGAATGTGTTCGAATCAAGGTATCAATACTTAGGCCTTGTGTTTGGTTCATGACGGTCATTCTTTGTGGAAGATTTTGTGAAGACCTGCATTTGGGTCTTCTTGATCGGGGTATGCAATCAGAGGTGCTGCAGGTTGGGGTAGGACGTCACAACCTCTTCTGCGCTCAGAACATCACCTCGACCTTCGGGCTGCCAGATCACCTCCAGGGCCATCAAATCAGTTGAAGAGGTGGATCCAAGGATGCGAAGGCTTTCTCGTAGCTGCTCGCTGCTGATTGATTCACTCAGCTTGATGCGGCTGCTGGATGCAACCAAAATCGTGACGACGATGTATTCATTTGCTGCATCGGCCTCGCCGGCGCTCTTTTCTGAAAGCTCATCAGTTCGTCGTTCGCCGGCAACGTTGGATGTCACCTCCGCTCGCAATTTGCTGCGTTCGGTCATCGAAAGACGGTTAAATGTGGATTCTGCGGAAGCAAACGGCACGCTGCCGGTTTCTACATTGGCGTAAACCCAGAGCTCTGGCTGACGCAGAAGGGCAAGGGTGGTTTCCTGCAGAACCCGTTGCAGCCCGCTTGAGCTGCCTGTTTGCGCTGAGGCCGCAAGCTCGCGCAGATCTTCCTGCAGAGCCTTGGCGCTGGCCAGAAGCCCTACTTGCAATTGCAGCATGGTGACGGGGCCAGCCGCAGTGGGCCGTTGAGCGAGTTCGCCTGAACCATTAAGGGCGGCATTTCCCCTGCCACCACCCCGTACGGCATTGACCAGAACGCCCACAATCGACATCAGAATTAGGAAGCCAAAAAGGCCGCCGCCACCGAAACCAAATATGGGAATGAGGAAGGGAAAACCGATACCACCTCCGCGGTAGCCCCCGCCGTATCCTCCATAACCTCCTCCATAGCCGCCGCGCATACCACCGCTGCTGCGTGGCATTGAGGGTGCACGGAAGCTTCCCCCTCCGATGCGTCCACCACGAGCGGCATGGCTTGGCTCGGGTTGAACCAGAATCAAGCCTGCTACCAGGAGCGGCAGCAATAGAGCCGTCAGCCAGCGGCTGAGCGTGCGTTTGGAGGGAAGGTTTGGCAAGCTGGCCAAAACGTTGCGGCGGTTGGTCTGAACTCTAGGAACCTCCGCCGACGATAGTGACGATTTCAAGTTGGTCCATCTCCTGCACCAGCTGCTCCTGCCAGTGATTTGGTGTCAGGATTGTGCCGTTGAACTCCACAACGACAAGGCGAGGGTGGTAGCCCAGCTGTTCGATCACGGCCGCCAGCGAGGTTGGCATCGGTTCTGGTTCGATGTCCCTGATTTCACCATTCACCATCAGTTTCATCTCAGAGCCTCCAGTAGTTGAAGGCTGGTAGCGGCAGGATCTTTGGAATTCATGATCGCTCCGATCACAGCGATTCGCTTTGCTCCGGCTTGACGTAATGCTTCTAGGTTTGAGATGTTGATGCCACCAATGGCAAACCAAGGTAGCTGGGTGGCTTTAGATGCCTCCTTCACATAGGCAAGCCCAATTGGTTGTCGTTCCGGTTTTGTGGCTGTGCTGTTGACAGGTCCCACTCCTAGATAGTCGCAACCTTCTGCTTCAGCTTTTTGAAGCTGGGCAAGGAATTGGGTGCTTCGACCCAGTAGTCGTTCGCTGCCGATCAGTCGCCTTGCTACGTCTGTGGGGAGGTCGTCCTGGCCGAGATGAACGCCATCGGCGTCCACCGCAAGGGCTAAGTCGATTCGGTCATTAACGATGAATAGCGCCCCATGCTTTCTGCATAGGCTGGCCAGTTCTTTTGCCTGAGTCAGTCGTTGCAAGTCGCTAGCTTCTTTATTGCGGTATTGCACCATGTCGATGCCAGCGACTAATGCTGCGTTCACTGTCCTGAGCAGATCGTTGCTATTTAGATCGGATTGTGATGTCGTAATCAGGCAAAGATGGCAGTCCTGTAATTGTTGGCGTCTCTTTTTGCCTGCGTTGGCCTGCAGCACGGTCACCTCTAGGTCGTAGAGGCCATAGCGGATTGCAGCAGCGCTGGCTGCCAGCTGAGGATCTGGCTGACGGGCGAACTCTTCAAGCACGCGTAGAGCTTCTTGAACGCGTGCGCAGTTGGCTGCCACAACATGCCATGGCTCGTGTCGCTCTTGTTGAGCAGGATGACTGAGGCCGATCCCTTGATCTGTAGCAGTGGAGCGTGCCTGTTTGTAACTGTCGTGATGATGGCGACCCAGTCGCTGACGCCAGTCTTTGAGAGTCATCACAAGCTCTTCACGATCTAGGCCGAAGCGGCACCAGTCTTCGACGACTCGCAATCCTTCCCGAGCTCGATCGAGGTTGGCATCGATCAGCTGAGCCACACGTAGATCTGCGATCGGGGCGAAAGGCATCGATTTCATGGCAGTCTTGGCACAATTGCATCCCCATTCCGATCATGGACAACAGTGGTTCAGATAGCACCATGAACGTTCTGATCTGGGGGGTTGTTCTTTTAGGTGGGATCGGGGTCTTCATTGTTTGGGGTTTGACGAATGCTTATCCCACCCCTGCTTGATCTTGCCTTTTAACGCTGGCTTATCGGGCCTTCAATTTGCTGCGTGCTAGGTCTGCATCGCGGCCAATCTGGGTGCTGAGTTCTTCAAGGTTTGCGAAGCGTTGCTGGCCTCGAAGTCTCTGGATCGGTTCAACCAAGATCTCGCATCCTTCCAGGTCCATTTGCTGATCCAGCAAATGGACCTCTACGGCGGAGGGCGATGTTGGATCCACTGTGGGTTGGGGGCCCAAATTCATCACGGCAGCAAGGGGTTTGCTTTCATCTTTGACTGATGCCCAGGCCGCATAGACCCCAAGGCCTGGCAGGAATTTGCGCCCATCAACTTGCAAGTTGGCTGTAGGCCAGCCCAGTTTTCGCCCAAGGCCGCGGCCGCTGACGACACGGCCGCGGAAGCGATAGGGCCGGCCCATCAGGGTCGTTGCTGCCTGTAGATCGCCTTCGCTGAGAGCGGAGCGAATGCGGCTGCTGCTCATTCGCCCCTCTGTGTCTTCCAGGATTGGCAACACCATCACTTCCACTCCGGCGGCTGCGGCGAGTTGTTGCAAGGTGGTTGTGTCGCCCTCACGATTACGTCCAAAGCGGAAGTTGGCCCCAACGGCAATGCGCTCTGCTTTGAGGGTGTGGATCAGCATTTGCTTTACAAAGGTTTCGGCACTGAGGGATGCCAGAGCACGATCGAAGGGCACCAGCACAAGTTGTTCGACACCAAGCGGAGCGAGGAGGCAGGCTTTTTCGCTAGGCAGGTCCAGTCGTAATCGTGGTTCGCCATAGAGCACTTCGCGAGGATGGGGCCAGAAACTCACCACCGTTGGCACGCCAGGCGCATTGTTTACAACAGCCTCAATAACGCGGCGATGGCCAGCATGAAGGCCATCGAAACTACCGAGGGCAAGCGCTGTCGGGGTTCTTGCCTGCTGAGGGGGGCAGAGAGGAATCAAGGTGGCCGTGCACATGGCGCGCGTAGATGGCAAGTTTGAACGACCGCCGCAAAAACTCGGATGGCTGACCCTCTCGATCTTCAAATGGTTTCGCTCGGGTTGCGCCGCATGGGATGGATTCGTTTTTGGATACAGACAATCCTTGGGGTTGTTGTCGTTGGCGTGCTGTTGTTCAACAACATCGGCAGCAGCTTGGCCCGCAACTCTGAGCGAGCACTAGGGCTTGGTCCTGGCTTGTCACTGACAAGCTTGGCGTTCTTGTTTTTGCTCTACAGCCTTTGGCAGGGTTGGCTGATCGTTCGCCTCGGTAGGGCTCTCAACAGTAATGTTCGCCCCAGTCGTGGTGAGACCAGTCGTCTGCTTAAACGGGGCGTGATTGTTGATCTGCTCGGGTTGGTGTTCTCCTCCATTGGCTATCAATCGTTGGCTGGAAGTTTGTTTGTACAGGCGTCGATGCAAGCGCCGGGGATCTCGATTGGTGCAGGGCGTTCTGCATTAGATAATTACCCGATCACCTCCTTGGAGATGCTTTCGGTTCTGAGCAACACCCAGGTGTTATTTGCGCATTTGGTTGGTCTGATCTTTTCGCTTTGGTTATTGCAGAGGATTTATCGCACTGGTTGATTGGCTACGCATGCTGCTGGTAGAGCAGAAAGATCACCACGCCAAAACAGATCGGGTTGGATGGGTGTCAAGGAGGGGGAATTTGTTTCGATTTGGGCCACGTCGCTGGGCCAGTCGCGTGGACCATCACCGGCGGTCTCAAGATCTTTCACCACTTCTCCTGCTAACCAGAAGTAGGTGCGGCTGTGCGGATCGACACGTCGACTGAACTGTTCCTCGTAGTGGCGTATTGAAAGGCGAGTCCAGCGCAGTGATCCCATCTGCTCTAGATGGCAGGGGGGAATGTTGAGGTTAAGGAGCAGGTTGTTGGGCCAGTGGTCTGCCAATGCATTCTCTGCAACATCCATCGCTAATTGGGCAGCAGCCTGGAAATCCCTCCATTGGAAGCAGGCGACGCTGACCGCAAGCGCCGGCAATCCCTCAAGGGTGCCTTCCATGGCTGCGGCCACCGTGCCTGAACAGAACACATCAGTTCCTAAGTTGGGGCCATGATTGACCCCAGAGAGCACTAGATCGGGCTTCTCTGCCAAGAGTTCCGAGAGGGCCAGTTTTACGCAATCTGCCGGCGTGCCACTGCAGGACCAAGCCTTCACACCTGGCCCATAGAGCTCATCGACGCGTTCGGCTCGGATGGGGGTATGGATGGTGAGGCCATGGCCGGTAGCAGAGCGCTCATGGTCGGGACAGACCACTGTGACCCTATGGCCGCGGCTGGCGGCGGCAGCGGCTAGGCAGCGGACGCCTTCAGCTAAAACTCCGTCATCATTGCTAATCAGAATTTGCAACGGAGTCATCTCCTCGTATCCACTGCGGGGAACTTAATCATGATGACTACCTAAAGTCAGTGGCTGCGATCTTTTTTCAGTGAGCGCCACTATTTCCTTGCAGCAGCTCACCGACCAGCTTGATGCCCTCGAGGCTGAGGCGGTGTCTGCTATCGCTGCTGCCGCAGATGCGGATGCCTTGGAGCAATTGCGGGTGAGTCTGTTGGGCAAGAAAGGGCGCTTGTCTGGTGTTCTCGGGGCGATGGGCAAGCTCCCTAGTGAAGAGCGACCGCTTGTTGGTCAGCGCGCCAATGTGCTTAAAACACAGGTGCAAAACCTGCTAGGGGAACGGTTGCAGGTGGTGAAAGCGGCAGCTTTGGCTGATCGGCTGCTGCAGGAAACGATTGATGTCACTGCGCCTGCCAGTGGCATTCCTGTGGGCCATCGCCACCCTTTGATTACAACAACTGAGCAGATCGTGGATCTGTTTTCTGGTTTGGGCTATCGGGTGGCTGAAGGCCCGGAGGTGGAGACCGATCACTACAACTTTTCCGCCTTGAATATTCCCGAGGACCATCCCGCTCGAGACATGCAGGACACGTTCTATCTGGGCGGCAATCTGCTTCTGCGTACCCACACCTCGCCTGTGCAGATTCGCTATCTAGAAGAGAATCCGCCGCCAGTAAGGATTGTGGCGCCAGGCCGGGTTTATCGGCGTGATGCAGTGGATGCGACCCATTCGCCTGTCTTTCATCAGGTTGAGGTGTTGGCCATTGATGAAGGCCTTGATTTCAGCCATCTGCGCGGCACGGTGATGGCTTTCCTCAAGGCATTCTTTGGCGATATGCCGGTGAGATTTCGGGCTAGTTATTTCCCCTTTACCGAACCATCGGCAGAGGTGGATGTGCAGTGGCGTGGGCGTTGGCTGGAGGTGATGGGTTGCGGCATGGTTGATCCAGCAGTGTTAGAGGGCCTGGGGCTTGATCCAGAGCGCTGGAGTGGGTTTGCGGCAGGCCTTGGTGTGGAACGCTTCTGCATGGTCCGTCATGGCATCGACGACATTCGCAGGCTTTATACGAGTGATTTGCGCTTCCTTGAGCAGTTTTGAGTCGATAGCCGATCGTGTGCTGGATGAAGCATCGCCGTAGTGCATCATCCAAAAACAGCTGAATCCCCATAAAGTGAGCTCGTTCTTTGCTTCATTCGATCGGTGCCCTGTGTCGGACTGATCGTTAATGACGGCAAAGAGTTGGCGGTAGAGACCGCATTGACCCTTCAGTCGCGGCTTGAACAGGCTGGTATCGAAGTGGTCAGAGCAAGTAGTTCTGGTGGAATGGTTGGCTTTGCCAATCCAGATCAGCATTTGCGCCTGCTTGGTTACAACGCGTGCGTACCTGAGGGTTTCGATGCCTCGATGGCACTGGCGATTGTTCTGGGTGGTGATGGCACCGTGCTTTCGGCGGCACGGCAGACAGCTCCTGTGCAGGTGCCAATCCTCACCATCAACACCGGACACCTTGGCTTCCTGGCGGAGGCCTATTTGGCTGATCTCGATCGGGTGATTGAGCAGGTGCTTAACAAGCAGTGGACGATTGAGGAGCGTTGCACCCTGGTGGTGAGTGTGTTGCGCGGTGATCAGTGCCGCTGGGAGGCACTCTCTTTGAATGAAATGGCCTTGCATCGTGAACCACTCACCAGCATGTGTCATTTCGAAGTCGCGATCGGTCGCCATGCGCCAGTGGATATCTCTGCTGATGGTGTGATCCTCTCGACGCCTACGGGATCAACGGCTTATGCACTCAGTGCAGGAGGCCCGGTGATTACACCTGAGTGCCCGGTGCTTCAGCTTGCACCGATTGCCCCTCATTCGCTGGCGTCAAGAGCGCTGGTTTTCAGCGACCAGGAGCCAGTGACTGTGTTTCCAGCGACGGCGGATCGCTTGATGATGGTGGTTGATGGCAGTGCGGGTTGTTATGTGTGGCCAGAAGACCGAGTACTGATTCGTCGTAGTGATCATCCTGTGAGATTTGTGCGCTTGGCAGATCACGAGTTCTTCCAGGTGTTGCGCAACAAGTTGGGCTGGGGTTTGCCGCATGTTGCCAAACCTGATCGACCATGACCTGTAGGGCCCTCTGCTTGCAGTGGGGGGGGGAGAGATTGCGGTTTCCTTTGCTCTGGGGAGGGCTGGCGGTAGGTCTCAGCGTTCTTTCAGCTATTGGGGTGCGGGCAGAACCCTCGCCTCAGTATTTGCCTCTCGAAGCTCAGTGGTGCCTTAAAAGCGGTACTTGTTTGTTATTGGAGGTAGCCGATAAGGCAGAAGAACAGCGCTTGGGATTGATGCAGCGCCATGCCTTGCCATCAGGCCAGGGCATGTGGTTTCCGTTTCAGCCTGCGAGGCGATTGCGTTTTTGGATGCACAACACCTTGGCTGCGCTTGACATGGTGTTTGTTGATCAGGGTCGGGTGATTGCGATTGAGGCGGCTGTACCTGTTTGCCCGCATTTGCCCTGCCCGAGTTATGGCCCGAAGCTGCCGGCGGATGGAGTGGTGGAGTTGGCGGCCGGGGAGGCAGCACGGCTATCCATCAAGGTTGGTGATGTTGTGCAGATTCAACCTTTGCCGAAGCTTGTTGATTGGCAGCCTTAAGGCATCGTGCCTTTGAGGATCATCACCGGGTTCATCGGCGCCATGCGTGTGCCGTTTGCCAGCGGCAGGCCCCTCCAGGCTTGGTGTTGACTCACTTTCACGGTGCAACCGCAATCTTGAAGTAAGGGCTTGAGTTCTGCCATGGCCTCAACGGTTACCAGTGGAATCACGACGACTCCATGTGGTTGAAGTTTTTGCAATACGGCCTTGAGTAGAGCAGCTCCCTGGCGGCCGCCACCCCCTAGGAGCACCCGGTCGGGGTTGCTGAGTTTTGCTGGTAGATCAGTTCCATTCAGCAGGCTGAGGGCCTCAACTTCGAGCACAGCAGCAGGATGAACGGCAAGCCGGGCAGCATTTGCCTTAATCAGCGCTGCGCCGCCGCCACGCTTTTCAACAGCAAGCAATTGCAGTTGTGGGCGCAAGCGTAGGGCTTCTAAGCCAACGCTGCCGACGCCGGCACCTAAATCCCAGAGCACGCCCTGTTCTGGTAGCTCTAACTCTGAGAGGAGCTGAACACGGAGCTCCCGTTTGCTCATCAGGCCAGGGCGATCGTCGTGTTGCAGGAACAAGCCATCGTCAAGACCGAACAATGGAAGCTTGGCTGGATCTCCTGCTGGAGCAGCTTGTTCGGCAAGCAGCACCACCATGTGTAGGGGATGAAGATCCGATGGCAAGGCATCCTGTGGCGTCAGCCGTTGCACCCGTTCATTGGCGTGTCCGAGCTGTTCGCAAAGCCACACTGCATAGGCAGCTTCTAGGCCAGAAGCGCGCAAAATCGTACGCACCTCTTCGGCTCCACCGCGGTTGGGATCGGTTAGTACAGCTAGAGCTGCGGGGCGTTGTTGCAGCTTTTGAGCTAAGGGGGCCGGGTCACGGCCATGCAGGCTGATCCAGGCGGCATCCTGCCAAGGGCGTCCAAGCCGGGCAAAGGCTAGTTGCAGCGAACAAGGTGCTGGATGAAAGTGCAGCTGATCAGCAGAACAGGCCTCGAGTAGCCGCCTGCCGATGCCGAACCAGAGCGGATCGCCGCTGGCTAGCACGATGGCTGTGCCCTGCCGCTGGTGCAACCAGGCAATCAGAGCCTCTGGTTGATCGCTCGCCATCAGTTCTGGCAAAGGCTGATCCGTTTGCTGCTGCTGCCACCAGCTCGGCAGCTGTTGCAATAACCGAGTTGGTGCAGCCAGCCCTTGGGCTGAGAGCACTAGCTCGTGCAATGGAGTAGCAAGGTGATCTAGGCCTGCGGCATCGGTGCCGATGATGTGGATCGCTGCGGAGCTGATTGAGGCGGGCATGTTGTCATTCTCGGCTGAGAGGTTGTATGGCTGACTTGTCTTTGCCTTGAATGGTGAGCAACATGGAGGCGGGCAAGGTGGCGGGCAAGGTGCAGAAAACGGATCAGGAACAGGATGCGTTTGTGCTTGATCGCCGTCGGCGTTTGCATGAGTTGGTTGTTGCCTTGATTCAGCAGCAGGACGAGTTGAAATTGCTTGATGGAGAAGCCCCTCACCTTGATATTGCTGCAAGTTCAGCTCAAGCTCATGATCCAGCGCGCTGGTTGGATCGCAATCGCCGTGTTTTGCAGCGCTACCAGGCCTTGGTTCGTTCTGCCGTCACCATCGATGCTTTGTTGGATGCTGAGTAGAGAAGTAAGAGTTCGGCAGTTTGTTTGGTCTAGGGGCGCATTTGTATATTGATGAGTTGATTAGCTACAGGTCGATCATTGCTATTAAGCGGAGGCTGTGAAGCTTCTTTTTGGAATTGTTAGGTATTTTCGCCGAGACGAAAGCCTAGCCCTTTGTAAGGGGGCCAGGCGATTACTGCTAATACAGATCAGATGAAGCAATAGATCTACTGAGGAAAGACAGAAAGATAATTAAAGCTGCGGAAGATTATCTTCATTGGATTAGATGAATCATTCATGCATAGTCATTGGGTTATTGTATGCAATTAAATGCTTTAAATAATAGTATTCGCGAGTGCTATTATTGGCTCATGATTTAATTAGGGCAATGGGAAGGCAGATTTCGCCTAATCTAAATCCACTAGGAAGCACAATCACTACTCTAGGGCGCAACATGGGACTGGTTAATACGGTAGGTTGATAAATAACAATGGCACGCTTAGCAACAACAACGAAGGCACGTTGGACAACATTAACGACGGAACGCTGAACAACAAAGTCACGCTGAGTAACAGCAGCACGATGAACAACAACGATGGCGGCAGCTGCGCAACAACGGTACTATTGATAATTAGAAAAACAGCCTAGGCTTTAATGGCTTTATTAATAAAGGAACCTGTGCAGACAATGGTGTAATTTTAGGCAGTTGGATAGACCATGGAACTGTCAATCCTAGTAGCTCCGCAGGCGGAATTCTCATTGATTGCAACCACTACAAGAAAGGTGGCTCTAAAGATATAGGACTTGGCGGCACTTGCCACAGCGATGGCGATAGAACAGCAACAGACCACGATTGGATTGAAATTACCGGTGATCTAGAACTCGCAGGAAAACTCGATGTTTCGCTAATTGATGGCTTTAAACTTTCTGCTGGTGATTCCTTTGTGATTGCCAAAGTTGATGGAAATCTCTCTGGTGAATATGATGGCCTTGATGAAGGAGATTCAATAGGCAGATTTAAAAGCGATAACGGAGGAACACTTTATCTTTTCATCACAGACAAAGGTGGTGATGGTAATGATATTGAGCTTTATACGAAATCATTCTCTGGTGTTCTTCCTGAGAGCTTGAGAGATCCAAGAATGATTGTTTCTGATGCTGATGATTCCTTGGCTGGAGCATCTGCAGATGAAGTGATCTTTGGCGGTCGTGGTGATGATGTTCTACTAGGAGGCGCTGGAGATGATCAAGTTGCTGGAGGAAATGGCGATGATTGGCTATATGGTGGTTTCGGTGATGACACCCTTAAAGGTGATCGTGGAGCTGACACCTACTGGCTGAGTCGTGGTGTTGATGTGATCATCGTCTTTTCATTCGCTGAAAACGATCGCATCTCTGTTGGTGATGGGGTTCTGTGTTCCCTGAGGCAAGCCGGAGATGATCTATCGATCAGAGCAGACGGCATTCACACCACCCTTCTGGATGTTGATAAGGATGAGTTCCTAGCTGCAGATGTGATTGATTACATCTGAGCGGTAGAAACCGTTGTTATGCCAACAAGGTTCAAACGATGCCGTGATCCCCTAGCTGGTCGGCTGATCTGCTGACAAGCTGGGCGCATCATCTCTTGCCCCATGGCCCTTTTTGGCTTTTCAGCTTTCAGATCCTTGTTGAAGCGTGGATCGAGCTTGAAGCCTTGGAGTGTGCCTGCCGCCAGCTGGAGCCGTGCTTTTGGATTGCCTTGGCAACAGCCTTACACGGTGCGTTATGCCAGCAATCTCGATGATGGGCCCTGGCATGGCATGCCCCTGGGAGGCTTCGGGGCCGGTTGTATCGGGCGTAGCCCACGCGGTGATTTCAATCTCTGGAATCTTGATGGTGGTGAGCATTGGCAGGGCAGCATTCCTGATTGCCAGTTCGCTTTGTTTGAGCGGCAGGGGGATCAGGTGCGTGCTCATGCGCTGGCTACAGCGCCACAAACCGATGACTCTCAGCCTGAGCTAGACAAGCCTCTCTCCTCTTGGAGCTGGTATCCAGCCAGTACAGAGCAACGCAAGACTGGTAGCTATTCAGCCCGCTATCCGCTCAGTTGGACCCATTACAAAGGAGTCTTCGCGGCTGAGCTGGTTTGCGAAGCGTTTAGTCCAATCCTTCCTGGTGATTACCGACGCACGAGCTACCCCCTGGCCGTGTTTCGTTGGCAGCTGCAGAACCCAACATCGCAATCTCTGGAATTGTCGCTGCTGCTGAGTTGGCGCAACACATGTGGCTGGTTCACAAACACCGATCCCTCGGCCAGCGTGCATTTCCGCGATGATGGGAGCCCTGAACACAGTTATGTGCCTGCCATCGGCCGTGGCGAGGGGCAGTGCAATCGTTGGATTGATCAGCCAGGGCTGATTGGTGTCTTGATGGAGGGTGAGCGAGCTGACCCATTGGCTGAGGGCCAAGGGCAGTGGTGTTTGGCTGTTCCTGATCATCTGCCTGGAGTGGAGGTGATGCGTTGTAGCCGTTGGGATCCCAGCGGAGATGGCAGCGAACTGTGGAGTTCCTTCGCAAGTGAAGGAACCATTCCAAACAGCAATACCGCACACAAGAGCTTGGCGGGGGAGCAGACCAGCGCTGCTTTAGCGGTGAAGGTCACCCTGGCACCTGGCGAAAGTCTTGAGATCCCTGTGGTGATCAGTTGGGATCTACCGGTGACGGCTTTCGCTACAGGCGTTCGCGATTTGCGTCGTTATACCGACTTTCATGGCAGCGATGGTCAGGCGGCCGCCGCTCTTGCTGCAGAAGCCCTGAGTGATTGGTCTGATTGGCGTGAGCAGATTGATGCCTGGCAAGCACCGGTGCTGGCTCGTGAGGATCTGCCGGAGCGCTTGCGAATGGCTTTGTTCAATGAGCTCTACGACTTGGCTAGCGGTGGCAGCCTTTGGACGGCAGCCCGTCCAGGAGATCCGGTGGGTCGCTTTGGGGTTCTTGAGTGCTTCGACTACGCCTGGTACGAAAGTCTTGATGTGCGCCTCTATGGCTCCTTGGCTTTGCTGCAGTTGTGGCCTGAGCTCGATAAGGCCGTCTTGCGTAGTTTTGCTCGAGCCATTCCAGCGGCAGATGCCACGCCACGACCAATTGGCTGGTACTTCACCCAGGGGCGTGGCCGGGTCGAGGCCCCCCGAAAGAGGGCGGCGGCTACTCCCCATGATCTGGGAGCACCGAATGAGTCGCCGTTTGATGCCACCAACTACACCGCTTATCAGGATTGCAATCTCTGGAAAGATCTGGCCAGTGATTATGTGTTGCAGGTATGGCGAACGTTTCTTCTCTCACCGAATGGTGAAGATCTGAGCTTCTTGGCTGAATGCTGGCCGGCGGTAGTGCAAGCCCTCAGTTATCTCAAGCGGTTTGATGTCAATCACGATGGTCTGCCTGATAACGGTGGTGCTCCGGATCAGACCTTTGACGATTGGCCTTTACAAGGCGTGAGCGCCTATTGCGGTGCTCTTTGGATTGCAGCTCTTGAGGCTGCTCTAGCCATGGCACAGCGCTTGCAATTGGACTTAGGGCTGAATACGGCAGAGGAGCAACATCAGTTCAGCGGTTGGCTTGAGCAATCACGGGTCAACTTCGATCGGCTGCTTTGGAATGGGGAGTATTACAAGATCGATGCTGAGAGTGGTACGCCCGTGGTGATGGCTGATCAACTCTGTGGTGATTTCTATGCACGCTTGCTGGGGCTGCCCTCTGTTGTTGCTGATGAACGCAGTCGCAGCAGTCTGAATGCAGTCAAAGAGGCCTGCTTTGAAGGCTTTGAAGGCGGCCGTTTGGGAGTTGCCAATGGTTTGTGCCGTGATGGCATGCCACTTGATCCCAAGGGAACCCATCCCTTGGAGGTATGGACTGGTATCAACTTCGGTTTGGCGGCCTACTACCGATTGATGGGCGATGCAACGACGGCCACAGCCATCTGTTCCGCGGTGGTTAATCAGGTGTATGGCGGTGGCTTGCAGTTCCGCACCCCAGAAGCGATTACTGCAGTGAAGACCTATAGGGCTTGCCACTATTTGCGTGCAATGGCGATCTGGGCCCTGTGGGCAACGCATACGGATTGGCAGTTGATTCCAGGTGCCGAACGGGCAGGGTCTGAGTGGTGAATGAGTGGCGCCAATCTGTGAGGGATGTCCTATCGGCAGCGATGGTTTTTTGCATACGCTGTTAAGACCTTCTTTGAGGTCATGTCCAGCGCAGGGAGTTCTGCATCGCATCGATGGCCTGGCCTTTTCATGCTGAAGAGGGCTTTGGCTTGCTTCTTTGTGGCTGTTGTGCTGTTGCTGCTCAGCCCATCTCTTGCCCAGGCGCAGGTGTTGACCAATGAAAGTGATGAAAGTTCTTTATTTGTACGCAGCTTTGAGACCCTGCGTGACCTCGATTATCACAGTTGGCAGGTGGTGGCTTACCGCCAGGGCCCGCTAGGTGGGCCAGTGGTGTTGAGGATTGTTGGTTATCCCGGCAAGGTTCGTCTCAATCATCCAACCGCACTGCTTGTGCATGCCGGTCGCCGCGACTGGGCCTTGGATGACATCACAATGGCCAGTCCGCAATTGGCGAAGGATGGCCGTGAAGCGGCAGCAGAATTCGATCTCAACCCTTTGCTGGATGATTTAACCAACAATCGCCCACTGCGCTTGCAGCTCGCCGGTGTGTTTACTGAACTGCCTGTGCCTCCTTATGTCGTCGGCGAGTGGCGTTCATTGCCGCAGGCTTCTCAATAGTTGATGAAGGTCAACCCCTCTGCAAGTGCTGTTTGGCTGCCATGGATGCGGCGGGCGTTGCAGTTAGCTGCTCTCGCAGATGGTCGCACCAGTCCCAATCCTCTTGTTGGGGCAGTTGTTCTAGACAAGGCTGGAAAGCTTGTGGGAGAGGGTTTTCATGCATGTGCTGGTGAGCCCCATGCGGAGGTAGGCGCTCTCGCACAAGCTGGTAAACAGGCCAGCGGTGGGACCCTGCTGGTCACCCTGGAACCCTGTTGTCATCAAGGCCGCACGCCTCCCTGCACGGAGGCCGTCATCGCTGCCGGACTTCGCCGAGTTGTGGTGGCAATGCAGGACCCAGACCCTCGTGTTGCTGGAGCCGGCATCACTCGTTTGCGTGATGCCGGGCTGGAGGTGATCACTGCTGTGTTGGAGCTCGAAGCAGCACATCAGAACCGGGCTTTTGTGCATCGGGTTTCTACTGGGCGCCCCTGGGGGATTCTCAAATGGGCGATGAGCCTCGATGGACGCACGGCTCTTCCCAATGGCGCCAGTCAGTGGATCAGTGGTGGTGAAGCGCGTCGCTGGGTGCATCGCTTACGTGGCCAATGTGATGCTGTGATCGTTGGAGGCGGCACTGTGCGTGCGGACGATCCGTTGTTGACCAGTCGTGGGCACTCTGACCCCGAACCAAAGCGGGTGGTGCTGAGTCGCAGCCTTGACTTGCCTCAACAAGCTCAGCTTTGGAACACTGCAGTGGCTCAGACCCTCGTTGCACATGGCCTAGAGCCTGGCCATGAACAGTTGGCTCATTTGCCTGAGGGGCCTGAGCTACTTGCTTTGCCTGTCTCTGAACCGCTTGAGTTGCTGCAGGCCTTAGCTCAACAAGACTGCAATCGTGTGCTGTGGGAATGCGGGCCAGGCTTAGCAGCCGCAGCATTGCAGCAAGGCTGTGTTCAAGAATTGGCGGTGGTGGTGGCTCCCAAGCTGTTGGGTGGCTTGCCGGCGAGAACACCACTTGATGATCTTGGCCTCACAAGCATGAAAGAGGTTGTTGGGCTCGCGTCTGGCTCATTGCAGTCGTTGGGGGCTGACTGGCTCTTGCAATATGAGCTTTCTAAGCATTGCTGAGGTATATAATATTTATCGTTTGAATATTGTTGGAGTAAGTTGTATCTATGAATTGTATTGGTAACTATTTTTATAGGCTGACTACAGAAAGTTATCGCAACAATGTTGGAAGCATCAATCGATGATTGTTTGGTGTATTTGTAATTGACAAGATTCAGAAGGCTTTGTAGGTCGTGTTGATTTTAATCGCAATGTTTGTCAATCCATCTGTCAATCGAGCTGAAATTGCCAGAAGGGTGATGAACAGGGGAGAGGCTTTAGAGTTATGATGGTGAGAGCTACTTGACAGTTGACTTGACCTTGATGTTATTAGGTAATATGCAAAATTTATCCATCTTTTTTATTAGTCGTGACTTCATGATCTGAAGTCTGAGTGTCTTTTGGAGCCGATTCTTTGTTAATCCGCTCGCTGCTGCTGTTGCTTGAAAAGCGGCTGATCAGAGCACCCATCATCAGCGTTAGATAAAGAGGGCCAACAATGCTGGTGGTAACGCTCACCATCCTTGCTGCGGGCAGAATCGGCTTGATCCCCCCGAAGCCAACGGTGGTTAGGCACACGAAGGCAAAGTAGTTGATCTCGGCAAATTTATGAGGCGTATTCAGTACGCTGTGATTGTTGCTGGTGATGGCCTGGCTGGGTAAATCCAGGAGCGCAAAGCTGTTGGGTTCAAACGTATACAAGGCATTCATCACCAGCCCGGCGCTGATTCCTAAGAGTAAGTATCCCGCGGCTGCTCCCATCAAAACCATTTCGCTGACTTGGTGCTCACGACTCAGCTGCTTCACCAGTCGAATTAAGCTCCAGCTTACGAACACAATCCAGCTCCATATCAGGGGAATACCGCTGTAGGTCCAGTGACTTGGCGTGAGCACCCAGAACCACAGGCTCAGCAATGCTGCCCATCCCAGCCACTGATAGAGCCTTTCTCTCCAGATATGGTGTTTGACTTTTCTCGCCAGCAACCTGGTGATAAGAATTGCGATGACTGAATAGCAAATTGGAGCAGGCCAATAAAACTGCGGTACGGCAAAGCTTGCTAATAGCAGCAGGGTAAAAGCGAGCAACAGGCGATAAAGCCTCTCTCGATATTGATGTTTTCGTTGCCGTGGTGTAGTAGTCAACCGAAGCAATCAGCTCATAAAATGTTTAGTGAAGCGGTGCGTTTGTCAAGCCCCTGTTTAGTGAGAAGAAACGTTTTAGATGATTGTTCGATATTTGTTTCTCTCAGGGTCACGATAGCAGGAATATAGCTTGTGACCATTCCAAGTAAAGATATTCCCTGCAGGCATCGTTAACTCTTTGTTTGCGAAGGGCTCCGTTTCTTAAATGGCTTAATTCTCTTCTCTGTTTGTCAATCAAGCTGTATTAGTGGATGGTCATTCCTTGAGAGCTCTCATTCGTGTGGGGAGAAGTGGGGCAGCCGCGATCAGAAAAGCTGTAATTGATTTGGGTTGGTCCTTGAAGCCATTTTGGTGGCTCGGCTCACACACCAATCATGTGGATCCCAGGGGTTAAGCAAGCTTTCAAGTCCATGCAAGTGGGTGGCATCCCCTTCTTCCAGCCAGGCCTCTTCTAAGCCATTTGGCACGATGACAGGCATCCGCTTGTGCAGTGGACGCACTAAGGCATTGGCGCGCGTGGTGATGACGCAACAGGTTTCTACTTCGCTGCCATCGGGCCCGATCCAGTGATCCCACAGCCCCGCCAGCCAGAACGGTTCACCATCGCAACGATGAATCCGTTGCCCTTTTTCATAAAAACCATCGCTAGGTAATAGGCAGCGGTGATGACGCCAAGCTGCGCGAAAAGATGGCTTCTCCGCAAGGGTTTCGGCACGAGCGTTGATTGGCCTTGGGCCTCGCCAGGGGTCTTTCACCCAGCTGGCCAAAAAGCCCCAAAGAAAATGGGTTACATCCGTATGTCTTTGATGCTCTCTTAGCGCGAGCACCGGCTCGCCTGGGTGGATTTCAGCGCGAGGGGCGTAGTGCTTTAGCCATGTTGACGAAGAGCTGTTAGTCAGCCACGGCGTCAGGACCTTTCGCAGAGTGTCCCTTGGGGTGGTGAGGCTATAGCAGCCACACATGGTTCCTCTCTCTCTCCCAGGGCTTGATTGTGTCTGATAAGACCTTTCTATTGATCTTTTTTGTGTGTTTGCGTTGATAGATGGTCGAGATATGGAATTTGCTTACTCTTCAGCCTCTCTTAGTTGCTCAACACAGCTGGTGAGACATTCGCCGTCATCAAGTGAGCAGGTTGAAATGCATTCAAAGTAAGTCTCAACAGCATCCCAAGTCTGCTCTGATTCTAACGAAAACTCATGATTTGACTTCGTGTTTTCAGTGATACCTGAAGGGCTGGCAGAGTCGTTCTCCATTAAGACGTTTGTTGC
The DNA here is from genome assembly GCF_000011485.1 of Prochlorococcus marinus str. MIT 9313. Classification (NCBI taxonomy): domain Bacteria; kingdom Bacillati; phylum Cyanobacteriota; class Cyanophyceae; order Synechococcales; family Prochlorococcaceae; genus Prochlorococcus; species Prochlorococcus marinus. The sequence goes on from NC_005071.1 coordinate 425,818, forward strand.
CGTATCCATCAGCAGGGCAAGTGGTGGATACGGCCATAGCTCATCTGGCTGAAGAGGAGAACATGGAGGCAGCAACATTGCAGGAAGTTCTTTAGACTTCTCTAAATAGTCAAGATGTGATTTTGCTGAGTGCAGCCCTTCGCAATAAAGGCATTGAGATCTTGAGCAAACTCGAAACAGGCGACCTCTGTCGTCCTCGAAACACTGAATTGTCCCGCCTTTTGCGCTTACATAGAATGGGTGGTACTTCATGGCGGTGAGTTTTTTCGTTGCTTAGATCAATAGATTTCAGGGTTGACCTGTTGATGCTTCAGCGCCTAAAGTTTGTATCGGTACTGGCCTTTCTGAGAAGTCAAGATGACTTCTATTCTAGATATTCCTGCATATAGATATCAGCGTTTACTCGCTATAGACACCCCCGTGAGAAATTACCTTATTGGGGTTGCCTTGTCGCTGTAGGACATGGATTTGTGAATGCCTGCAGGAGAATGCAGCCGATTGGTTGCGGTAACAGCCAGGCGCAGTTTAGGTTGTCACGGTGAAGCGAATGCCTCCCTTTTGTTTAATGAATCCTAGCCCACTTTCTCGGGGGTCGAATGTTTGATTAATAATAATAAAGCACCTAAGTTACATCGCTTAGGCGCAATTGCCTGAGAGTAAATACCTTCATGGCATTGGTTTGCTCTCATGGCTAAAGAAAATGTCTTGCTTCTACAGAAACTAAATTGATTGTTCAGGCAGCGCTTTTTCGAAGAGGCCGACATCAAGACTTGTGGTGCCAATGCACTGCAAGATTCTTTTTTTGCCCTAGGGGTGTCGTTGGTTGCCTTGAAACTGTCTTTGCAGCATCGGCTTCACTAGTAATCAGATGGCAGTTAATGTCTTGGTTTGGGGGGAATGAGTGCCTTTGATTGGCGGTGAACTCCTTGAAACCCTTAACGAAAAGGCTTTGTCTTAGCAGCCACTGACAACGATGCATTGACGTTTCCAAGGCAGCCAGCAGCGCTTCGTTTGGGGTGACGTTCGGTTCTCACACCAGTAAAGGCAAGCGCTTACGGATTGATCGTCTTAGCGTGACAGCCCGGAAATCAATTTTTTTCGATGGCGATCCGTGAGGATGACAACAAACCGAATCGACGCTTTGGCATCGTCAATTTGGTGTTGATCGGTTTCGGTGTTTTGTTGCTTTTCAGCAGCTTCTTACCCAATCCTGCTGCACAGGTGCCGAGGGTTCCCTACTCACTATTTATTGATCAGGTTGACGATGGCGCCGTGAAGCGGGCATTCATCACTCAGGATCAGATCCGATACGAACTGGCCAATCCTGAGGAGGGAGCACCTTCGTTGCTGGCCACTACGCCGATCTTCGATATGGATCTGCCCCAACGCTTGGAAAGCAAAGGAGTTGAATTTGCAGCAGCGCCGCCGAAGAAGCCCAATGTTTTCTCCACCATCCTCAGCTGGGTTGTTCCTCCGCTGATCTTCATCCTTGTACTGCAGTTTTTTGCCAGGCGTTCGATGGGTGGTGGTGGTGCCCAGGGCGCTCTTAGTTTCACGAAGAGCAAGGCGAAGGTTTATGTGCCTGATGAAGAGTCACGAGTCACCTTTGCCGATGTGGCAGGGGTCGATGAGGCAAAAGATGAGCTCACTGAGATCGTTGATTTTCTCAAAACACCTGAGCGATATACAGACATAGGTGCTCGCATTCCTAAGGGTGTACTGCTTGTGGGCCCGCCTGGTACAGGTAAGACCTTGCTCTCCAAGGCTGTTGCTGGGGAGGCAGAGGTTCCCTTTTTCATTATTTCTGGTTCGGAGTTTGTCGAGCTGTTTGTCGGCGCTGGTGCAGCCCGCGTGAGGGACCTGTTTGAGCAGGCTAAGAAGAAGGCTCCTTGCATCATCTTCATCGATGAACTTGATGCCATCGGTAAAAGTCGTTCTGGCTCAATGGGTGTCGTAGGAGGCAACGATGAGCGTGAGCAGACCCTTAACCAGCTGCTCACGGAAATGGATGGCTTCTCGTCCACAGATAAGCCCGTCATCGTGTTGGCTGCGACCAACCAGCCCGAGGTCCTTGATGCGGCCCTCCTACGGCCAGGTCGTTTTGACCGACAGGTCCTTGTGGATCGCCCAGACCTCTCTGGCCGCAAGACGATTCTCGAGATCTATGTCAAGAAAGTGAAATTGGCCGAAGGGGTTGATTTAGACCGCATCGCTCAGGCGACCAGCGGTTTTGCTGGAGCTGATCTAGCCAATGTGGTGAACGAAGCGGCCCTGTTGGCAGCTCGTGGTAAACGAAAAGAGGTAGAGCTGCAGGATCTCAACGAAGCGATCGAGCGTGTTGTGGCAGGCCTTGAGAAGAAGAGCCGAGTGCTCCAGGATGATGAGAAGAAGGTTGTGGCCTATCACGAGGTGGGGCACGCCATCGTTGGACACCTGATGCCTGGAGGTAGCAAGGTCGCCAAGATTTCAATCGTGCCAAGGGGGATGAGTGCTCTTGGTTACACCTTGCAGTTACCTACTGAGGAGCGTTTCCTCAATTCCAAGCAAGACCTTGAAGGTCAGATTGCCACCTTGTTAGGAGGGCGTTCAGCAGAAGAAATCGTGTTTGGCAAGATCACCACTGGTGCTGCTAATGATCTACAGCGCGCTACTGACCTTGCTGAGCAGATGGTGGGGACTTATGGGATGAGCGATATTTTGGGCCCTCTGGCTTATGACAAGCAAGGTGGGGGGCGTTTCCTTGGTGGTAACAACAATCCACGCCGAGTTGTGAGTGATGCCACTGCTCAGGCCATCGATAAGGAGGTGAGGAGTTTGGTGGATCAAGGTCATGAGAGTGCCCTTTCGATTCTTCGGCATAACCTCGCCTTGCTGGAGACCATCGCCCAGAAGATCCTCGAAAAGGAAGTGATCGAAGGCGATGAGCTGATACAGATGCTTGATTCCAGTTCTCTCCCTAGAGGTGTTGTTATTGCCTGAAGGCTTGACGGCAGGGGGGCTGGTCTCCGATAAAGACTCTTTGAAGCTTCCCTAATGGCTGTCAATCCCCAAGGTGTTGCAGCCGTCCTTGCAGACCTCAAGGGTCGAGACTTCCTCTCCTGTGCTGATTTCACTGCGGAGCAGACCGTTGCCTTGCTTGAGCTTTCCCGTCAGCTCAAGAGCGGGGATCGCCGCATTGATTTGGGAAATCGAGTTCTCGGATTGATTTTTACCAAGGCCTCGACGCGCACACGAGTGAGCTTTCAGGTCGCGATGGCACGCCTTGGCGGGCAAACGGTGGATCTCAATCCTCAGGTGACACAATTGGGCCGGGGCGAACCCCTTGAAGACACGGCGAGAGTGTTGAGTCGTTTCTGTGATGTGATGGCGGTGCGGACCTTTGCTCAGCAGGAACTGCTGGATTACGCCCATTGGGCTTCGATTCCGGTGCTCAATGCTTTGACTGATTTGGAGCATCCCTGTCAGGCAATGGCTGACTTCCTAACGATTCAAGAGGCTCTCGGGTCATTAACCGGCCAGACCTTGGCCTATGTGGGCGATGGAAATAACGTCTCACATTCTTTGATGCTCTGCGGCGCTCTCTTGGGGGTCAACGTTCGGATTGGCTGCCCGCAGGGATTTGAACCTCTACCTGAGGTGATTGATCAGGCCCGCAACTTGGCAGTGGCTGATGCTCGTATTGAAGTGATGACAGATCCAGTTGATGCAGTGCGAGGTGCGCAGGCTTTGTACACCGATGTTTGGGCCTCGATGGGACAGGAACAGGAACAGTCGCAGCGGGAAGAGGCCTTTCGTGGTTTCTGTCTCAATGAGGATTTGCTTGCTCATGCAGATCCCAATGCGATCGTGTTGCACTGCCTACCGGCTCATCGAGGGGAGGAGATCAGTTCAGGCGTGATGGAAGGAGAGGCCAGTCGAATCTTTGATCAAGCTGAAAATCGTTTGCATGTTCAGCAAGCTTTGCTTGCGGCCGTGCTTGGTGGTCTCTAGTTCCAGGCTGGATTGCTGCTTTCGGTTTTGAGCACTCCGGTTAACTCGGAATCGTCTTGCGGCTGCACTGTTTGGTGTTTAAACCCTTGCCAGATTCAGTGCCTATAGGTACACATGTATTGACGAATCAATGCATTGCCATTGGCTGCCTCTTCTCCTGAGTTGCTTACTTCTGCCCAGCAGGAGCTTTATGACTGGTTGGCTGATTACATCAGCAGCCATCACCACAGCCCTTCGATTCGACAGATGATGCAGGCCATGGGTCTGCGCTCACCAGCGCCGGTGCAGAGCCGGCTTAGACATTTGCAGCAGAAGGGATGGATTACTTGGCAGGAAGGGCAGGCGCGTACCTTGCAGCTACTTGGTGGGTTGGTGTCCGGTATTCCCGTTTTGGGTGCAGTTGCCGCTGGTGGTTTGGTGGAGACGTTTGATGATGTTCAGGAGCGGTTAGATCTTGCACCAGTTTTGGAGACCCGTGGACTGTTTGCGCTCACCGTGAATGGTGATTCGATGGTGGATGCCTACATTGCAGATGGCGATGTGGTTCTGATGGAGCCAGTGCCTGAGCCTTCGCGGCTGCGAGATGGAACGGTGGTGAGTGCACTTGTGCCCGGAAGTGGCACCACGCTGAAGCACTTTCACCGCAACGGCGCTTCGGTGCGGCTTGAGGCTGCTAATACCGCCTATGAGCCGATTGAGCTACCAGCCGATCAGGTGCAGGTTCAGGGCAAGCTCGTGGCTGTTTGGCGTCAGGTTTGAGGCCTTGCCGTTGTAAGCTGTGTTTTGACGGCGGTACGAGCCCAGTGTTACCGGCGTTTATGGGGCCATAGCTCAGCTGGTAGAGCACCTGCATGGCATGCAGGGGGTCAGGAGTTCGAGTCTCCTTGGCTCCATTCTTAAAAATACTGTCCTAGACAGGGTTTTGGGCGGCAGAAAGGCCGCTTTTTTAGTGCCCTTCTGCGCATCGTGTCCTGCCTGGGTAGTCACATGTCTGCCCATTTCTGCGCATGATTCTGCGCATAGGAATTGTTCTGCGCACATGCCTCAGCAGAAGTGGTTCGCCCGCCTTCGTGGGCAGATAAAAGACAGGTGTGGAATGGGTTGGGGCATCGCTGATCGCAACGGTGACACCCAGCTCACCCGACGCATCAATGATGGAAAGCAGCACCAGAACCCCAGACAATCGGTGCAGTTGGGGGTGCCATGGAACCCGGCCTGCAGCGGGGAAATTTTTCTGAAGGTCTGCCAGCACAAGCAGCTGGTGGACGAGCGCCACTGCTCGCTGGCTGAGGCCAAAAAGAAACTAGATGCCAAGGACAGCGCCACCCCCACTATCACACGCTCGTTGGAGGAGGAGGACAGCGGCTGGGAGGCCGTCATCGATCCCCGTTGCCGGAACGCCCGCGTCACATCCCGAAGTCGCTTTATCGCAAGCAGCTGACGCGGACGCTGCAGGACATCGCCGATGCGTTGAAGCTCATCCCGCCACGGGTGCCGGGACACGGCAATTACCCGGTGGATCGGAACATGGCCTGGGGCCTGAAGGCTGCCTGCCGCGACGCTGGGTACGGTACGGATGTGGCTCGGAAACTACTCGAAGCCCACAGCCCTAACGGTTGGGACCCCGACCAGATCCTCCGCTTTGGAGGTGATCAGATCAGTGCTGGGACGTTCTGGTGGCAAGCCCAGCAACACGGCTACCGGAGGCCCGCCGATGACTGATCTGCAGTCGGTGGTAGACCATCACTCCACCATCCCGGACGAGGCGATCAGGGATGCCGCCAAGAGCATCCGGGTCGCTCAGGGCCGCCAGCGATTCAGCTTCGACAACCTCCTGCCGTCCGATCTAGCGAGGGCCGTGGAGATGGTGACGGAGGTGCTGCCTGCCGATGCGCTGACCTCCGTGTTTACGCTGCTCTGCGGTTACAGCGGCCTGCTCAAGCTCGGCACCAAGGTGTCGCCGGATGGTCGCTATTGGGTCCCCGCCAACCTGTACGTCGGGCTAGTGGGGCCAAGCGGTTTGACCAAGAGTCCAATCCAGAAGGCCCTCATCTCCGATCCATCCCGGCAGCTTCAGCAGGAAGAGAAGGCTCGGTATGACCTGCTGCTGAAGGTATGGGAGGACTCCGAACCACAAGACAGGGAGAAACATCCTGCCCGCCGGTGCCCACTGCATCAGAAGGAGTTCTCCCCGGAGGCGCTCGGGATGTGGCTGCAGTTCTACGAGCAGGCTGGCCTTGGTGTTCTGCTGACCCGCGCTGAATTGAGCGGGATGCTGCGGTCGCTGGAGGCTGACACCAGGCGCGGCAGGGGTACCGCTGAGGCTCAATTTTTAGAGTAGTACGACGGTGATGACTGCACTTCTCTCCGCCGGGCAGTGGTGAACCAGCGACCTACAAATAGTGAGAAAAAGCGCTTCATTGGTTTGGAAGCGGTGGAGGGTCTCCCCTCTCGATGAACCAACCATCGGCCGAATCAACGATTCACCTGGCGACCTGCCTCAACGAGGGCTGTGATGTTGGTCACAGGGGCGTCACCACTTGGACTGACAACGCTGCCACCCACCTCACTTCTGCATGGTGTTCAAGGTGCCGGATCACCCCGCGGCTCTCAACTTGATCGGAATGTCCTTTCTCGCTAAATAAGTCGTTGTCATTAATCTGTCGACATTTAGGGAACTCTATATCGTGTTATCTAGAGCAGTTGCTAATAAGTAAAGCAATCAGTTCTGGTTTTACTCACTGTCCTCCAGATTTTCTAATTCAATGGAGAAGTGATATAGGGCTATGCCAAGAAATGCACCAAAGACAACCTGGCCATCGGCATTAGGGGCGATTTCTGTCGCAACGATCAGGATAAAACTAGTTAATGTCAAGGCCCGTAGAGTGCGTCGCTTTATTGCTCTATTCCTCAGCCTTTTGTGGAGGAGGGAGTTTGTCTCACTCATCCACTTTTCAAGCTGTTCTCTGGATTTAGTCACTACTAAGTCGTCAGCAGCTGTTAATTTCTCATCTTACTGTGCTTTGTCTAAGCTTTTCAGTGTGTGCACTAACAGTCCGATCAATAGTCCAGAAAACGTTCCTACAAGAATTTGTCCATCGTTGGGAGCAACTTCTAGCATCATGATAAATACAAAAAATGTCCATATTAATAGCCTCATGTTGACCATTGTCACTGTTTAGCCCTTGGCTAATGATGGCGCGTTGTCTCTTTAAGAATAAGATTTAATCTTTCAATCTGCTCTGCTCTGTTGTGATGCTTTTTGCTCTGCACTGGAAAGCTTCTCAATGATGCCAGCAGTTTCTAACTCCCCTGTGAAGCCAAATGAGGCAGAGTCAACAAGACGATCGGGGAACAAAACCCCGTCTAAGTGGTCACATTCATGTTGGATAACTCTAGCTGGGAAGCCCTCAAGGCAATGCTCAACCTCAAAACCATCTTCATTCAGCGCCCTGTAGTGAATCCGACTCCAGCGCGATACCTTGCCCCGCAGGCCTGGCACACTCAAGCACCCCTCCCAACCATCCTCTAGATCAGAGCCGATTGGTGTTAAGACAGGATTAATCAGAAGTGTTTGTGGAATCGATGGGGCCTCGGGATAGCGAGGATTAGGGCCTCCTCCACCAAACAGCACCACTCTTAAAGGGACACCAATTTGGGGTGCGGCGAGCCCTGCTCCTTGATGGGCCTTCACCGTGTCTTGTAAATCCTTGATGAGTGAAATGATCAGCTCATCAGAGGCATCATCGACGACATTGGACACTTTCCTCAGTTGAGGATTGCCCATACGCAGGATTTCTTTCACAGCCATGATCATTAACCTCCCTTTCTCTTTTCTGTAGTTTTCGCCAACACAACAAAACCAGCCACAAGGATGAGCAAGATTCTGTAAATGGACAAGTGAGTTATCAGGCTCATTGTTTTGGCTTTTGTTAATGTTCAGCTGCTTAGCAGTCTCTTGCAAAAATTACTTGAGTGAGTCACTGCTGCGGTCCAGTTTTCGGTTTCAGTGAGTCCAGAGTTTCGGGTGGGTTTGAAGCTGTGATCTCCGGCAGGCATCCATTGCAAAGAGACCATTGGCGACAAAGTGTAGGTTTCTACCTCGTCTTGTCGCCCCATCCCATCGCGTTCGCCTTGCAAAATCAAGGTTGGCGTCTTTTGCACGGCAAGATGTTCAGTTCTCAACTGCTGAGGTTTCCCCAAGGGATGAAAGGGGTAACCCAGGCAGATGCAGCCAAGTACGTTCATTTTGGCTGAGAGTTCATCTGCCAGAAGACTCGCGACTCTGCCTCCCATCGACTTACCGCCAATGATTACAGGTCGAAGCGCAGCTTCGCTCTCGACCTGCTCGAGGAAGACTTGCTTCAATTTCGGCATTCGATCAGGGGGAGAGCGTTTGCCACTAATGCGTTGTTTAGCCATGTATGAGAATTCAAAGCGCACCACTCGCCAACCGACTTCAGCTAAGCCACTGGCCATCGCTGTCATGAAAGGGCTATCCATTGCTGCACCAGCCCCATGGGCTAAGAGCAGGGTGGCAGGTGCAGCGCTAGAACCATTCACCAAGCGTGGAGTGGGATCCATCGATAACTTATTCATCTAGGCATTCTCCTGATTTTTGGCAGCTAAGTAGACATGCTTGGTGAGTCATCGTTTTTGTCAGGAAGGAACGGAATGGCTCAACAAATAATCGTAGGTAGCTATTCAATGGGGTTGTGACCTAGGGCTGATCTAATCCCTGACAAAGAGTCTTTACTTAGGTAATTGCAGTTTTTCTAATTGCCTTCCAACCAGAACTCGCAAGCTTGATCGCTTATGCCACAGCGGCAGCAAGCAAGTGATAAGACTGTTAGGAGAGTTCAGCTCTTGACTAAGGGAATCAATCAGAATTCAACTCTCTCGGAGCAAGGATGTTTGGCAGCTCAACCTTTTCTCAAACGGATGACGCCATTGAAGGCAACGTTATGCACTCAATGGCTGCTCCTCTTGTTGATCAATAGCAACCACTTGGAAGTCAAGCTTGGCGGCCTCTCGATCACTTAAGCGTCGGGTCCAGGCACCTTGAATTGGATCATTCCAACGAAAGCCAGCATCTTTGGCCAGGTGTCTTTGTTCATAAGACACCTGGGCACGCATCAAACGCCTTGGCTCTAGCCCATGAAGCAGGAGCGTTTCGAGATCCTTGCAACGGGCGAACACCTCGGCGAGATAAATGCAGTCGGTGAGAGCACGATGAGCGGCCCATACTGGCACGCCATAAGCGAGAGCCAAATCTCTTACAGAAGGCCTTGAACGAAGCTGACGATCAACTGGCCAAGCGATGTCTTCCATCGTGCACAGCCAGGGCTTGGAGACAGCTGGAAGCTGATCCTTTCCGAACCACTGACGATCGAAGCCAGCATTGTGAGCAACTAACAGATCAGCGGCATCCAGTAAGGCTTGGAAATAGTCCAGCCCTTGTCGCCAAGGTTGATCCAAGCGTGTGACCTCAGCGGGGATGCGATTGATTGATTCAGCCGCATTGGTTTCCACAGGTAGCAAAAAGGAATGCTGGGCAAGCACAGCACGCTGCGGTGCATGGAAAAGGATGGCGCCAACCTCTAGGCATTGACCTCGCTTCGGATCCAATCCAGTGGTTTCCGTATCGATGATCAGCAGCATCTCTGGCAGTGAGCTCAAAGCTTCTCGATGCAAAGAAGGCAGTGCTACTGGTGCATGAGGTTGCGGTAAAGAGACAGCCTTTGAAGTAGTGACAGCTTTTGAAGGAGTGACAACTGCCTCTTCTGCATTGAGATCTGGGAGAAGATCCAACTGACCAGCTCCAAAGAGATGCTGCTTTGCTTCCCCCACGCCGAGTTCATCAATCGATTGCTTGTATTCTCCCGCACCCATCAAGGGGCTCTCTAGGGTGCGCCATAGATGCGAGCTTCTGCATGGCCCTTCAAGTTGGTGATAAGGCTCCTGCCATTGATCTGGTTGATCAAAATGGCAACAAGCGGCGGAGTAATGATCTCAAAGGCAAAGTACTCGTGTTGTTTTTCTATCCCAAGGACGACACTCCTGGATGTACAGCCGAAGCTTGTAGCTTTCGAGACAATTACTCAGTTTTTGAGAACCTCGGTTCTGAAGTCTGGGGGGTGAGTGGAGACGATGACATTAGTCATCGGCAATTTGCAGAACGACATGGCCTGCCCTATGCATTACTGAGCGACAAGGACAACACACTGCGGCGAGCCTTTGAAGTTCCTCGCACCCTTGGGATGCTGCCAAGCCGAGTTACTTACGTGATTGATGGCCAAGGAACAATCCGCCATATTTTTAATAATCTCCTCGATGGTCCTGCTCATATGCGTGAGGCATGCCGTGTCGTGGAGGAAATCAAAAAGAAACGATGACCAGATGGAGACGCCTCGGCAACGTCTGGGGACTATGGCCAGCTCAGCCAATCGCACTGGTCGAGATGGTGGGGGGCAGTTATTTGGCGGCGAGCCCCCAGCTCAGCTACCGACGATTGCTTGAAGGTTTAGCTGACCACAATCTGGCGGTTCATGCTTGGGGCTATGTGCCAGGCTTCGACCATCAGGCTCAGGCCAATGAAGCTTGGAAACATTTGCGTCGTTGTCGACAACAACTTGAGGCCAGAGTCGGAGCCCTTCCTACACCCCTTCGCTTGGGCCATAGCCTTGGCTGTAAGTTGCATCTTCTAGCCCCAGATGGAGGTCGTAACAGCAGGGCTTTGGTGGCATTAAGCTTCAACAATTTCACGGCTGATCGTTCGATTCCCATGCTTCGCGAACTTGCGCCAAAGCTTGGCTTTTACACGGAATTCAGCCCAAGCCCTAATGAAACATTGCGATTGATCCGCGAGAGTTACCACCAACCTCAGAACTTATTGGTGAGTTTTGGGAATGACAGCCTCGATCAGAGCCCAAGCCTTTTGAATAGTCTCCAGCAGCGAGTGGAAGATGCAACACAAAGCTTGCATCTTCCAGGCGATCACCTCACCCCAGCCAGTGCAGGGTTACGGCAGAACCTTCTCGGCGACTGGGCGGATGACTCCGCCCGGGCCGAGACTCTCAATCAATTGGTGGAAACGATCTCTTCTTGGGCAAGCCCATGAACGAGGTTGTGATCAGGCTCTAAGCCGATCCAGTACGGAGCGATCTTCCAGGGTGCTGGTATCACCCTTGACCTCCTCTCCAGCGGCCAAAGCCCGCAAGATACGCCGCATAATTTTGCCGCTGCGGGTCTTGGGTAAGGCATCACTGCAACGGATCTCATCAGGTCGAGCAATGGGGCCGATCTCCTTGCCCACATGAACACGAAGCTCCTGAATCAAAGCATCACTCACTTCCCTGCTTCCTTCCAAGGTGACGAAGGCCACGATCGCTTCACCTTTAAGGTCATCAGGTCTTCCAACCACTGCCGCTTCAGACACTGCCGGGTGACTCACCAATGCCGATTCGATTTCCATCGTGCCAAGACGATGGCCTGAAACGTTAATCACATCATCCACCCTGCCCATCACCCAGAAATAACCATCACCATCTCGACGAGCTCCATCGCCTGCGAAATAGATGAAACTGCCATCCTTAGGGCGTAAGTATTCCCAATAGCTCTCTCTAAAGCGTTGAGGATTTCCGTGCACGGTGCGCATCATTCCTGGCCAAGGACGTCGCACGATCAGATATCCACCTTCGTCAACGGCTACTGGCTCGCCTTGTGCATCAACCACCTCAGCCTCAATGCCTGGTAGGGGAAGGGTCGCAGACCCTGGCTTTGTTGGCGTCGCACCAGGTAATGGGCTGATCATCACCCCACCTGTCTCCGTTTGCCACCAAGTGTCGACAATTGGGCAACGATCACCACCGATGACCTCGCGATACCACATCCAGGCCTCAGGATTGATGGGTTCTCCGACGGTACCTAGCAAGCGCAGACTGCTCATGTCGTATTGATCGGGTACAGCCCGACCACTTTTCATGAATGCCCGAATTGCCGTAGGTGCAGTGTAAAAAATCGTGATCCCGTGTTTCTGAATTAGCTCCCAAAAGGCTCCAGGCTTGGATGGGCGTGGTGCCCCCTCATACATCACAGTTGTCGCCCCATTGGAAAGAGGCCCATAAACAATGTAGCTATGGCCTGTGATCCAGCCCACATCGGCTGTGCACCAGTAGACGTCTTCGTCGCGAATGTCGAAGATCCACTTGAAAGTGAGGTGAGCCCAGAGGTTATAGCCTGCCGTGCTGTGCACAACGCCCTTTGGCTTTCCAGTGGAGCCAGAGGTGTAGAGCACAAACAGGCGATCTTCACTCGCCATGGGTTCCGCCGCGCACTCTTGCGATTGAGCTGACACAAGCTCGTGCCACCACTGATCTCGACCAGCTTCCATCACCACGCTTTCTTTCGTGCGTTGCACCACCAGCACCGACGTCACGCTGGGGCAGGCACCCTCGGCTAATGCAGCATCCACTGCCGGCTTCAAGGCAACGGCCTTGTCCTTACGAAAACCACCATCAGCAGTGATCACGGCTTTGGCTTCACCATCCACCAAACGATCTCTAAGGGCTTCAGCGGAAAAGCCACCAAAGACAACAGAATGTGGGGCTCCGATACGGGCGCAAGCCAACATGGCAATGGCCGCTTCTGGGACCATTGGCATATAAAGGGCAACCAGGTCACCTTTGCCAATGCCAAGAGCTTTCAGCGCATTGGCAGCCCTGCACACTTCAGCATGAAGTTCTCGATAGGTGAAGCGCCGCACATCACCTGGCTCTCCCTCCCAGATCAGGGCTGTTTTGTTTGCCTTCGGCCCATTGAGATGGCGATCAAGACAGTTGAAGGAAAGATTTGTCGTGCCTCCTTCAAACCAACGCGCAAAGGGAGGATTCGACCAATCGAGAACGCTATCAAAGGGTTCGAACCATTCCAGCTCAGTGCGAGCGGCTTCACCCCAGAAACTGTCAGGATCAGTTTTGGCTTGCTCTGCCATCCGACGATAGGCTTCCAGGCTTCCAACCATCGACTGTGAGGCCAACTCTGCGGAGGGATGAAAGACGCGCTGCTCCTGCAGGACTGACTTAATGGTGCCGGATGGATCAGGGGACATAAGGCAATCAATGACCAGTGATTTCCCGCATTCAAGCGATTAAGAGCAGGGACTACAGCGCTGTGACACGCTTGTTTAAACGAACCCCCGAAGCGACAGTCTCTGAAGGGCATCTAAATGAGTACAAATTGAAAGAGTAAAAATCTGAAATAAGATAAAAATACAAAGTAAAATGATCAATTTTAAAGTCTTTTCCTATCTGCTTGCAGTCCGCCAAATATAGTCAGAAAATACATTCCTGTTAATGGTGAAAAGAATGCTGGTAGCAGCACAACGATGGACCAACTCTGCGGGCAATCTATTAACTCGGAATCACTTCAGCATGACACTTGTGACTGGGTCCTAAAGTCGATTGTAAAAGTGATGCCGGCTGAGTTGATTTGTGCGATTGATAAACTTGAAAAATGTATTCATCCTCTGAGCTGGATGCTGATAACATATACAGGTGTCGACTTTTATCAGGTCGGCTGTCTTGTGCTTCCAGAATCTCTTGAAGCATCTCAGCAGCATGATTGCTTGGCGGCCATATTCACTATTTCAGTTGAGTGGAAGCTTAGAGATTTGTTTAATGACTTGAATGGCAACTTTCTTTGAATAAGGGGATTGTCTTGCTTAAGTCATCACATCATGCTTGGCCAGTCTGACATGTGTTAGTTTTTGCTTCATGGCAGAGTTGTCTTTGGATTGACGATAAGGTCATCTGATGGACCAATAAGACGCAAGTCAAGTAGAGCCTACATCTCAATGCAAAATCGCAGCTTTCAGATGAAAACGCGATAGCGGCTTCTTTTCATGACTGATGAGCAGTCTCTCTTGCTAGTTGAGTCACTTTTACAGGAAAGGTGTTAAAAGTATGAGTTGAGCCACACAACCTCCTGTTAAACCATTGACAACTTGCATCCAATCGAAAATAACTGAGCTGGATATTGAGTTTTAATCAAGTCAACCGAGAGGGTGCGCATTGGTTCATGTCCTTCCCTGCGGCCTGCTTGTTTGATCTCGATGGAGTGTTGTTGGATACTGAACCTCTACATGCTCAGGCCTGGTCTCAAACAGCGGCTGTCTTTGCTACCAGTCTCAGTACAAGTCAGTTGTTGATGTTAAAAGGTCGGCGGCGGCTTGATTGTGCTCAGCTGGTCAACAACTGGTTGAACACCCCGGTAGGGATCGAACAGCTCTTAGCCGTGCGCCAGCCGATCGCAAAGCATCTGCTCAGTCAGGCCAAAGCCATGCCTGGAGCGGAGGAATTGGTTCGCTGGTGCTACGACCACAGGCTGCCAATGGCCATGGCCTCCAGTAGTACGGCAGATGCCGTGGCATTTAAAAGTATCCATCACAGCTGGCTTGCACAGATTCAGACTCGAGTTCTTGGCGATGATCTATCTCTTACAGCAGGCAAACCCGCTCCAGATCCTTATCTGCTTGCCGCGCGGCGGCTGGCGGTCAAGCCGACTGCCTGTTGGGCATTGGAAGACTCTCAGGCCGGCACACAGGCGGCTCTAGCCGCAGGGTGTCATGTCTGGGTGCTGAGCGAAAACGAAGTCCACATCAATTGCGATGGCAAGTTTAAAGATGAGAATCCTCGTCAAATCGCTCAGTTAAAAACCGTTCTTGACCATCTCCAGCAGGCTTGGGATGCACTCTGAAAAGCTCAGTAGAGACGGCTTAAAACAAAATCAGGTAGTTCCATTAATGCACGCTGGCAAGGTGAATCTGGTAGCCAAGCGATGGCTTCACGAGATTCCCTGGCAAAATCTTCAGCCAACTGACGGCTGCGTGAAATGGCCTGCGAATTACGCACCAGCTCAAGGGCTTGATCAAGATCGTCCTCTTCGCTGAACTCTCGCTCAATCAGACGAGCTAGAGCTAAATGCTCTTCTAGCGCATAGAGAGCCGGTGCCGTTAGATAGCCACTGGCCAAATCACTCGCGGCAGGTTTGCCTAATTGCTGTTCACTGCCTGTGAAGTCGAGGATGTCATCGACAACCTGAAAGGCGAGTCCAAGCTGGCGACCGAAGTGATGCAGTAATTTCTGATGCTCAACACTCTCACCACTGAGTACGCCGGCAGCCTGCACACTGTTGGCCATTAGAGAAGCCGTCTTGCAATAGCTCTTCTCTAGATATGTCGCAAATGATTGGCCTGTGTCATAGCGATAGAGGCCCTGCTTCACCTCCCCATCCGCGAGGTCCATGATGACCCGACTGAGAAGCTTGACCACAGCTAAGTTATCCAGATTAGCCAGATGCCAACTGGCCTGTGCGAATAGAAAATCACCTGCCAAAACCGCAACGCGATGATTGAAACGGCTATGAACAGTGGCCACGCCTCGGCGAGTGGCAGCCTCATCGACGACGTCGTCGTGAACAAGAGAAGCCGTGTGGATCATCTCGGTAATCTCCGCCAGCCGACGATGACGGGCCGAGAGATCACCATCGGCAGATAAAGCTCTTGAGATCAACAGCACAATGCCCGGGCGAAGGCGTTTGCCCCCGGCACTGAATAAGTGCTCTGCCGCTGCTTGAAGAATGGGATGACCGGCACCAATCAAGCTGCGCAGATCAGTGAGCAGGGTCTCAAGATCCAGCTCGACCGGCTGCAGCAGCTCAGTAACGGTGGCCATGGATTCCCTCGGTGGAGTGATCTTACGAGGCGCAGGCAGGACATTGCAGTGAAACCAACTCAACTTGAGGACGCTCGCCCAACCATGGCGTAGCACGCGTGGCAAAGCCCTCGGGATTGGCAGTCACGCAGAACCGTGTAGAGGTCAGCGACAGTGATGTTCCTAATGGGATCGTTGGGCTACCCAACAGAACATCCAGCTCGCGGGCCACACCGATAGCAGGATCAATCAAGCGCACATCTTGCGGCAAAATCTGACGTAAGATCGGTTCAAGAAGAGGATAGTGAGTGCATCCGAGAACCACTGCTTCCACCTGTGCAGCCAAGAGTGGATTCAGATACTCACGCGCCGCCTGATAAAGCTCCTCGCTGCTGAGTTGACCAGTCTCAATCAATGGCACAAAGGCCGGACATCCCTGCTCAATAACCATCGTGCCTGGTCGAGAGATCTCAATTTGTTTGCCATATGCGCCTGATGCAGCAGCAGCAGGAGTGGCCAGTACTCCCACACGCTCTTCCGAAAGCATGTTGGCTGCTGCCTCAATCAACCTCACGACAGGGATCCTTCCCGCAACCGCTTCAGCCACATCAGAAGCCAACGCATTCGTGGTGTTGCAAGCCATCACAACCGCAGTCACTTGCTGGTCTCGTAACCACTGGACAACCTCCTTGGCGATCACTCGGATTTCATGCGGCATGCGGTTTCCGTAAGGGACTCGGGCGGTATCACCGAGATAGAGGCAAGGCACCTGCCCATGGCGCTCCAGCACTCGCCTGAGCACAGTCAACCCACCCACGCCGCTATCAAATAATCCCAAGCGAGGCTTCAACGGACCCCCTGCAAATAGTTGAGGATGCCAGTAGCAATAGCCAGAGCCAACTTGCGGCGATGGGCTGCTGAAGCCAGCCGAGGAGCATCTAGCCGTCCTGTTAAAAAACCTGTCTCAACTAGGGCGGAGGGCATTGTGGTTCGCCGGATGACAAAGAAACGGCCCCGTCTGACCCCTCTGTTGGGGCTCCCAGGGGAGACGTTCAGCACCTGTTGCTGGATATGAGACGCCAACCTGGCTGAACGGGAATCAGAGAAATAGAAAGTTTCGATTCCATTGACCTGTGGTCTGGACATGCTGATGGCATTGGCATGAATGCTTACAAATGCAGTAGCACCTACTCGATTGGCGATCGCCACTCTTGGCGGTAGATCCAAATCCACATCAGCTGTGCGGGTCATGATGACCTGCACCCCTCGAGCTTCTAATAGCTGGGCCACCTGAAGGGAAACATCGAGAACAACATCCGTCTCACGTAGACCGCGAATCCCTATAGCACCAGGGTCTGGACCACCATGACCAGGGTCAATGACAACTCTAAAGCGCCCGCGGGGAACATTCGGCAAACCAGAGGCATTGATAGGCGTCCGTGTGGGTGTAATCCGGATTCCAGGAGCCCATCGGCTCAAAGTTGATGCTGTCAGGTCTCCTTCACCGATAGGGCGAAGCCCGCGGGTCGGTAAGCCTTCGAAGTTGAGCTTCCAGCGGTCCGGAGAGGTTCCTATCAGCTTGAGCTGATTTGGATTCAGAGAGATTGATGGTTTGAACTCAATCACCAGTCGAGTTGAGCCAGGCGTTGGTATCCCCAAACGAATTGCACGCACCGGCCCGCTACCCCGCAGGCTGCGGGAGCGGCTCAATTCTCCAGGAAAATCAATCCAGACCTTTGCTCCTTGGGCCCCATCCGCTGGTTGAAAGAACGCTTCTAGACGAGCCCCTCTTGATGTACGCAACTGCAACACCCCGTCGATTCCAAGTGCCCAGGCCGCTAAAGCACTTGCCGCTCTGGCCGGCAACGCTGCCAAAACCAAAGGGATCTGCAAGGCACCAACCACCAGCAGGATGAGAGGGCGGGATGGAGCCGAGGCCATTGGCTCAGAACAGTGCTGACTGCCGGTGTTGGAGGCTTGGCATTTGCGCGCGAATGCGACCAATGTGCGAGTTATCCACAGGAGCAATGGCTGCACCCTGACTCACTCCTGCATCAGCCAAGACGGTTCCCCAGGGATCAATCACCATGGCATGTCCATGGCTCTGTCGACGGCTGTAATGACGACCTGTCTGGGCAGGTGCAAGCACATAGGAGGTGTTTTCGATGGCCCTGGCTTGAAGTAAGACCTGCCAGTGATCTTTTCCGGTGAAAGCCGTGAATGCTGCTGGAATCATCAATAACTCGGCACCAGCACTGACGAGATGGCGATAGAGCTCAGGGAAGCGCACGTCGTAGCAGATGGATAGTCCCACTCGACATAGTCCTGGCACATCCACGACCGGGGGTAGTTCACGACCAGACGTAGTCGTGGCCGACTCCTGATAGGTGTTGCCTTCAGGTAGATCCACATCGAAGAGATGAATCTTGTCGTATCTCGCTAGCAGCTGACCATCACGACCGACCAATTCGGCTCTGTTGACCGTGTGATTGCTATCTCCTGAAGGTACAGGGAAGCCCCCGCCCAGAAGCACCACCTGGTAGCGCCTTGCCATGGTGACCAGAAAGCGGCTGCATTGCTCAGCTAAGTCTTGTGCCAGCTCCAGACGTCGCTCGTCATCACCCATAAAGGCAAAATTTTCAGGTAATCCCACCAATTCCGCCCCACGGCGGGCAGCCAGTTCGATCTGCTCCTCGGCAGCAGCAAAATTGAGCTCTGGATCCGAGGTGCTCGTCAGCTGCAAAGCGGCTGCCAGAAAGTCGGTCACAGGGTTGAAACAGAGAGCGAAACTTTAGATCGCAGTGAGGTTTCAAGAGGCACAAAGGACTCCGGGTTTGACCTGAACAGGAACCACAGAAAGCCGATCCAATTCAGCACAACATCTGAAATCTGCATCGTGATCGCCAAGCCCAATTAAGCGTTGGCCATGGCTGGCTTGACGAAGACAGGCTTCTGGATCGTGCTTCCACTGCTGCCAAAGGGCTAGTGCAGCAGTGAGTTCGTCGTTCGCGACACAAGCCTCATCAGCCGCAGCATCCAATAGCAAATCGGCCAATGCTCCGGCCGCCAAAGAGTCCTCCAGGGAGTAGGCCCCTTCCCAGCCACTACCAACAATCCAAAGTTGCTCAGGTGGATCCATTAACAAGTGGTCTGCAACAGCTTTGCGGTTTGGTAGTGCCAAAGTGAATAAACGCTGAACCCCACGCACTCGCTGCAACGAGCGCGTGCCGTTAGTCGTGCTCATAAATAGTCTTTTGCCAGCCACTTGCTCGGGCACCACAGCGACGGGGGAATTCCCCAGATCAAATCCCTCAATGCGCTGTCCGCCTCGCTCACCAAGCATCAAACGGGAAGACTCCGGCCATTGAGCGGCGCTCTGCCTCAGTTGGTCCAAATCAGCAAAGGTTTCAACAGCTTCGGCACCGTTGTTTAAAGCCCAGGCGATGGTGGTGGTGGCTCTGAGAACGTCGATGACGACAGCAGCATCAGGCTCAGCCCCCTGAGGCACATCCGCGGCCACATGGAAATAAGCGAGCTGCATGGCCTCGATAGGGAACGACGTGCGCCACAGTAACTAGATAATTTTGCTGGCTGTCTTACCAACCATGCCCCTGCTTCGTCCCGGACCTGCGTCCCAAGACATGCGGGACTTCCTAGCCCTACTTGAGCAACGTGGCCAACTAAGGCGGATCACTGCCCCCGTAGAACCAGATTTAGAACTCGCCGCTATTACTGATCGAGTGCTGGGCTTGGGTGGGCCGGCCCTGTTGTTCGAAAACGTGATTGGTTCATCGATGCCAGTGGCAGTGAATCTGATGGGCACCTTGGAGCGAGTGGTGTGGAGCATGGGTCTGGACAACGCTCAGCAACTTGAGGATCTGGGAACTCGTTTGGCTCTGCTGCAACAACCAAGGCCGCCAAAGGGTCTGCAAGAAACCAGACAGTTTGCAAGTGTGTTTTGGGATCTGATCAAAGCGCGACCAGATCTGGATCTCACACCTCCCTGCCATCAGCAGGTGCTGCGTGGAGATGCCTTGAATCTCGACAATCTGCCTTTGATCCGGCCTTGGCCAGGAGATGCCAGTGGTGTGATCACCCTGGGTCTTGTGATTACAAAAGACCCGGAGACGGGAGTGCCGAATGTGGGGGTCTATCGCCTACAACGCCAATCGCCAAAGACCATGACGGTGCATTGGCTGAGCGTTCGTGGCGGAGCCAGGCACCTACGCAAAGCTGCTGCCATGGGTCAGAAGCTTGAGGTGGCCATTGCTATTGGTGTACACCCTCTGCTGATCATGGCCGCAGCAACTCCGATTCCTGTGCAACTCAGTGAATGGCTTTTTGCTGGTCTTTATGCAGGAGAGGGTGTACGGCTCACTGGCTGCAAAACACTGGATCTGAAAGTCCCTAGCCACAGCGAAGTGGTGTTGGAAGGAACCATTACACCAGGTGAGGAATTAGAGGATGGTCCATTTGGTGACCATATGGGCTTCTACGGAGGAGTGGAGTCCTCACCATTGGTGCGCTTCCACTGCGTGACTCAACGTCGCGATCCGATTTTCCTCACGACGTTTAGCGGCCGCCCACCCAAGGAAGAAGCGATGCTCGCCATCGCTTTGAACCGCATCTACACGCCCATCTTGCGTCAACAGGTGTCGGAGATTGTTGACTTCTTTCTACCGATGGAGGCCCTCAGTTACAAGCTGGCGGTGATTGCAATCGATAAGTCTTATCCAGGACAAGCCAAGCGTGCCGCGATGGCTTTCTGGAGCGCCTTGCCCCAATTCACCTATACAAAATTCGTTGTCGTGGTAGATGCAAACATCAACGTGAGAGATCCACGCCAAGTGGTATGGGCTATCGCTGCACAGGTCGATCCGCAAAGGGATCTCTTTGTACTTGAGAACACCCCCTTCGACAGCCTTGATTTCGCTAGCGAACATCTAGGGCTTGGAGGCAGGATGGCCATCGACGCCACCACTAAGATTGGCCCTGAGAAGCGCCATGAATGGGGCGAGCCACTCAGCCGGGATGCAGATCTAGAAAGCAGGGTGGATGCTCGATGGCAGGAGCTGGGGCTGGAGGATTTGGGTAGCGAAGAACCTGATCCAAGCCTGTTCGGCTATGTGATGGAGAGCCTTTGTCGTCAAGCGATGGTCAAAAAGACCTGAATTAAAAATGGACTGTTACCTAAAAACACTCGGCAGATGTAGATATCGGCTGGTTGAGATGGTCCAAAAGAAACAAATTACACAGCACAAAAACAAATTGGAAATAAGGTCAAACGCTTGACCATAAGATCGATCTGATCCGGGCCACACCCATTGAGCGTTACAAACACTGCCTCATCGTCATGTGAGCTTCGAGCAGGTGGTGGGCTTTCTGGAACGGTGCGAGTCCCTGGAGACAAATCGATTTCCCATCGAGCGCTGTTATTTGGAGCTATCGCAGAAGGGGTCACAACCATCGAGGGCCTTTTACCTGCTGAAGATCCCATGAGTACCGCCGCCTGTCTTAGAGCGATGGGAGCCACGATCGGCCCGATTCATGTCGGGCAAATAGTTCGCGTTGAAGGCGTTGGTCTCGATGGACTCCAAGAACCGCAAGATGTACTCGACTGCGGTAACTCCGGCACAACAATTCGGCTGATGCTAGGGCTGTTGGCGGCACGCAAGGGCCGCCATTTCGTGCTTAGCGGTGATGCCTCTTTGCGCCGTAGACCGATGAATCGGGTTGGCCAGCCATTAACAATGATGGGAGCCAAAATTAAAGGACGATCCAACGGCGACTTCGCACCACTTGCCGTGAGCGGTCAGAAACTTCGTGGTGGTGTCATCGGTACACCTGTAGCAAGTGCCCAGGTGAAGTCAGCCCTGCTGCTGGCAGCCCTTACAGCCGATGGGGCAACGACTGTGATCGAACCAGCCCATTCGAGAGACCACAGCGAACGCATGTTGCGGGCATTCGGTGCTGATCTCGAGGTGGGAGGAGAGATGGGTCGCCATATCAGAGTGAGCCCAGGACAAAAGCTTTATGGGCAAAATATTGTCGTGCCAGGTGATATCAGTTCCGCTGCTTTTTGGCTTGTCGCAGGAGCGCTTGTTCCTGGAGCTGAGCTCGTGGTGGAAAACGTTGGTTTAAACCCCACCCGTACCGGCATTCTGGAAGTGTTGCAGCAAATGGAAGCTCGCATTGAGGTGCTCAACCGCCATGAAGTCGCCGGTGAACCAGTTGGAGACCTACGGGTGAGGCAAGGATCGTTAAAGCCCTTCAGCATCAATGGGGACATCATTCCTCGCCTGGTCGATGAGGTGCCGATCCTGGCGGTGGCTGCTTGTTTCTGTGATGGTGAAAGCAAAATTACTGACGCCAGTGAACTGCGCGTCAAGGAAACCGATCGGCTCGCTGTGATGACCAGGCAGCTCACGGCTATGGGAGCAGATATCGACGAACATGCCGATGGGCTCACCATCCGAGGGGGACGAACACTGCGAGGCACAGACCTCGATAGTGAAACGGATCATCGAGTCGCCATGAGTCTGGCGGTGGCTGCGTTGCTGGCGGAGGGCAATTCTCGCTTGACTGGTAGCGAAGCTGCGGCTGTGTCCTACCCCAACTTCTGGGATGACCTTGAGCGGCTGCATCGCTAATGCCGGCCACTCTCGCCCTTTGGGGGCACTGAATGTTTTCCCAACGGCGGATGGTAGCTTTAGCCTGCATAGTGAGTACTTCGACGAAGCGTTCCACAACTCCGCCGGAGCGCTGAATGAAGCATGCGCGAAATTCGCACAACCGGCAGAGTTGACGCGCTTTAGTGGCGGACAAACTCTTCGGATCCTCGACGTATGCATGGGTCTTGGCTACAACACTGCGGCTGTGCTGGATGCCATGCCAACTCCAGCACCGAATGTGCTGTGGTGGGGTCTAGAGATTGACAGGCGACCACTGGAACTCGCTTTGGCGCAGACGGGGTTCTGTAGTGCCTGGTCAGCATCGGTCCACCAGAAACTTATTTTAATCCGAGATTGTGATGGTTGGGATCAGCCAGAGAGCAGGGGAACAATGTTGTGGGGTGATGCACGCCAAACGCTTCATCAGCTACCCCAAGATCAGCAGTTTGATTTGATTCTTCACGACGCCTTCTCTCCAGGTCGCTGCCCACAGCTATGGAGTGAAGAGTTTCTGCATGGCCTGGCCATACGATTAGCTCCAGGTGGGAGGCTCCTGACCTACAGCCGTGCAGCGGCCATACGTGCCAGCTTGCAGCGAGCAGGGCTGAAATTATTCTCGCTACTGCAAGTTCCCGGGGAGCGCGGAGGTTGGAGCAGTGGCACCATGGGGATGAAGCAGTTCAAGATCAGCTTTGGAGAGAAAGGGCCTGGTTGGAGGGCGCTTACTGCAATGGAACATGAACATCTACATACACGCGCAGCCGTTCCGTACCGCGATCCAACTGGAGAAGATCAGGCAGAAGTGATCCGGAGGCGGCGCAGCACTGAACAACAGCTCTGCGGATTAGAGGCGACCAATACCTGGCACCACCGTTGGACAGCCAAGCAAAGGCATGGTTGATTTTTGTCAGGAAGAAACGAGTGAAAAATTAGAATAGATAAGACTTGAAAGAGATTGTTTAGAGTCATTCTTGAATCCTTCCAACTCAACGCAAGTTCATTCTTTACAGCTGATTAATCCCAAAGGAGATGTTGTTGCAGCGTTTGATTTAATGGATCCTCTTTTACTGGGTGATTCATACCAATGATTGGCAGCTTGCTTTTACCTGAGATTGTTGATCATGATCTATAGGATTGCTTGAACAATGACTCATCAATATGACTTATCAATAAGGAGGCTTTTTATGTGGGATCATCGTGTGCTTCTTTGCCTGCAAAGTGCCAGTGCTAGTGAAAGTAGAAACTTCTCTGGCGCTCTTCTGGCTGAATCATCACCGCTAGAAGCTGAGCTGATCCTGCTTAAATGCTGTTAACTGCAGTGAAGTTGTCGGAATTCAATTAGATTCCGGCCGATTCGCCATTCGCTCCATGCTTGCCGTCGCCATCTTGGCTGCTGGGAAGGGCACCCGCATGAAGAGCTGCCTGCCGAAAGTCTTGCAACCGCTCGCAGGTTCCACATTGGTTGAGCGGGTGTTGACCAGTTGCTCGGGCCTTCAACCTCAACGGCGCTTGTTGATTGTTGGCCACCAGGCGCAAGAGGTGCAACAGCAGCTCACTGATTGGCAAGGCTTGGAGTTTGTTGTTCAACAACCTCAGAACGGCACAGGTCATGCGGTGCAGCAAGTACTGCCCGTATTGGAGGGCTTTGATGGCGAGCTCTTGGTTCTCAATGGCGATGTCCCATTACTTCGACCAAGCACGATCGAACACTTGGTGAACGAACATCGCTCAAGTGGTGCCGACGTCACGCTGCTAACAGCCCGACTCGCAGATCCCACGGGCTATGGCAGGGTGTTTTCAGATCAACAAGGCCGCGTAAGCAGCATCGTTGAACATCGCGACTGTAGTGACGAACAGCGCCACAACAATCTCACTAACGCAGGCATCTACTGCTTCAATTGGAAGAAATTGGCCGCAGTGCTACCCCAACTTTGTAGTGATAATGATCAAGGTGAGCTCTACCTCACCGACACTGTGGCCTTGCTACCTATTGCGATGCATGTAGAGGTGGCTGATCCCGATGAGGTGAATGGCATCAACGATCGTTGTCAACTTGCCAACTGTGAGGCGCTGCTTCAAGAACGGCTACGTAACTATTGGATGAAGGAAGGGGTCACTTTTACTGACCCTGCTAGCTGCACGCTTAGTGAAGACTGTCAGTTCGGTAGAGATGTGGTAATTGAACCCCAAACCCATTTGCGGGGCTGCTGCAATATTGGCGATGGCTGCCAGCTTGGCCCAGGAAGCTTGATTGAGAATGCCGAACTTGGCCATGGAGTCAGCGTTCTTCATTCCGTTGTATGTGATGCCAAAGTGGGAAATGAGGTGGCTATTGGCCCTTTCTCACACCTACGCCCTGGAGCAGGCATCGCTGATCAATGCCGTATCGGCAACTTTGTGGAGATTAAAAAAAGCCAAATTGGCGAGGGTTCAAAGGTGAATCACCTCAGTTATATCGGTGACGCACAACTTGGTCGCCATGTCAATGTCGGGGCCGGTACGATCACTGCAAATTACGACGGTGTGAGAAAACATCTCACCGTGGTTGGTGATAACAGCAAAACAGGGGCGAATTCCGTTTTGGTGGCGCCGATTGTTTTAGGGTCGGACGTGACAGTAGGAGCTGGCTCCACTCTCACTAAAGATGTTCCCAATGGTGCTCTCGCCCTTGGCCGCTCCAAACAACTGATTAAAAATGGTTGGCAGTGAAACGAGAGGATTAAGGCTTAGCCCTCTTAGAGCAATGGGATCAATTTCTCTAGAGCGACACCACGACTAGCCTTAAGCAGAACCACATCGCCGGCCTCAAGCCAAGCCTGCAATGGCTGAGCAGCCTGCTCTGGGTTGGCAACGACGGCCAAATGCGGCAAGGACCCTGCTGCTGTTGCCATGGCCTCAGCCTCAGCGCCTGCAGCAACGACGACGAGTCCATCTAAACCAACTTGTACCGCCCGTTCAGCAACTTGGCGATGCAAAGCCACGCTCTGGTCTCCTAGCTCCAGCATGGTTCCGAGGACTGCAAAGTGACGCCCCGGTTGAATTGCTAATAGTTCCAATGCTGCTTGCACGGCTTCGGGCGAAGCGTTGTAGGTCTCGTCTAGAACAGTGAAGTTGCCAACTTTTAGCCGTCGACTACGGCCACCAGGAACGTCTACCTTTAGATTGGATAGCGATTCCTTGCAGACATCTAATTCACGGGCAACTGCGAGTGCCAGCATCAAATTGCAAGCGTTATGCATCCCTTCTAAAGGCAGGGTGTAGGCATTTCCTTCTAGCAATAGTTCACCCTTGGCCAGGTCAACGCAGCCAACGAGATCGGCCTTGGGTAGAGGTCTTCGATGCAGATCTGCAATCTCTGGTGGCTCTAATTGTTGATTGTCTTGAACTGCCACGCGGATCACCCGCCCCCGCCAGATCCGTTCAAGAGCATCTTCCAGGAGCAAATCCCCTGCTGGGATAACGATCACGCCTCTGGGTTTCAGGCAAGTGGTGATCTCACACTTGGCGGAAGCAATCGCCGCACGACTACCTAAACGACCGACGTGTGCATTGCCGATATTGGTGATCACAGCGACGTCTGGTTGGGTGCAACAGGAGAGACGTTCTATTTCCCCAATTCCACGCATCCCCATCTCTACCACAACTGCGCCATGATCTGAATGAGCCTGCAACAAGGTGAGCGGAACACCCACGTCGTTGTTGTTGTTGCCTGCACTTGCCAAGACCTCACCAAGGGGTGTGAGTGCAGAGCGGATCAACTCCCGAGTCGTGGTTTTTCCTGCTGAACCTGTGACGGCAACCACCGGTACATTCAACTGACGGCGATGCAGCAACCCCAGTTGCTGATAAGCCTCGAGAGTGTCTTCCACAATCCAATGGGGGAGACCCTCGGGTACTGGATGATGATCTTTGCGAGCCACCACAGCCGCCTGGACCTCAAGCTTCAGAGCTTGAGCAAGAAAGGCATGGCCATTGAAATGCTCCCCCACCAACGGCACAAAGAAGCTGCCTTCGCTCAACTGACGACTGTCTGTGCAGATCGGACCAACAGCTTGGTCAAGATCTAGGTCAGACGCGTGAACATGCATCGGAGCACCCCAAAACTCGACCAGCTGCCCCAGACGCAGTCTCATTAAGCCAAATCCTGATCGAAAATGATCATGCCCACACCCACTCTTGCTGTCCTGGCAAGCAGTTGATCATCCTCGCTTTGAAGTTGAAGTTCGTCATAACCGAGCTGTTCAGCAAGAGCCTGCCAACGATCGGCAAGTTCACGCTGTCGAGATGAATTGAGGTTGTTCCAAACTGGACTAAGTCTCAACACAAGATCATTGTCCAGGGGTCTTGGTTCGGCTGCAAGAAGCAAGCCACTGGGGAGATCATTGTCTGCCAGCATCGTTAAGAGAGGCTCAAGCTGAAGAGGTACAGCTAAAGGCGCTGAAAGTTGTGTGGATTCCAGTTCAGAAGGCTCCGACAACGTTGCAACAGGTTCTGACTCCGCAGTGGAGGGGCTAGACATCACTGCCAATGCAGCTGAATTGCTGGGATACGTCTCTGCAGGATCTAGTTGTGCCACAGCTGCAGGTTGGTCAATCAGCAGACTGCTGAGGAACACTCCCAAGACCAGTACTGTTGCAAGTGTCAATGGCCAGAACATTGGTGCCATTGCAGAAGGCCAGAACCTTGGTGTGGAGAATTCGCCTTGCCGGTTGAGACGCCAGAGTTGCCTGAGTCGCAGACCAAGGTCTGCGAAGACATCACGAAATCCCTCTCTCAGGGATACCCAGGGATTGGTATAGGGGACTGGGAGTTGTCCCGTTTGCTTCTCTGGCCGGGGGGGCGACTTTCCCATGCTGATCAGGAGCCCTGACGACCAAGCGGCAGATTGAAAAGATTGGGGCGCAGCAATGGAGTCGTCTGCAAAAGAGCCGCTAAATCTGCAAAACCAACAACCAAGTTTAAACCTCTTTTTTTAATCATTCCCCTTCTTCTTGCGTCTGGTTCTTTTTTTCGCATTGCTGTCCTGGTTCTGACGGGAAGGATCTGAACCCTGGCCGAGAGAAAATTGCTCCACAACCGCCGCATCAGGAGACGGCTCCTTAAAGCCACAGACATCCCGATACATCTGCTCATAGTCGAGAGCGGAGCGATCCCAGCTGTAGTTTTGAGTCATTCCACGTTGCTGCAACTCACGCCAGCAATCACGATGACGGAACGCCTCCCAAGACCTCACTAATGCTGTATAGAAGTCAACAGGCTCAAATCGATCGAAGCAGAATCCAGTACCGGTTTGATGAATAGGGTCGTAGGAAGGCACCGTGTCGACAAGACCACCCACTTTGCGCACCACCGGCACGCTGCCGTAGCGCATGGCCAACAGCTGACTAATGCCACAGGGTTCGAAGCGACTCGGCATCAGAAATGCGTCACTGCCGCCGTAGATCAAACGTGCTAGGTCATCGTCGTAAGTGAGGAAAACCGAGAAGCGGCCAGGGTTCTGAATTGCCAATTGCCACAGGCCGGATTCCAAACCACGCTCACCAGTGCCCAGCACGACGATCTGGGAATCTGTGTAAGCAAGCAACCGCTCTGTCACCTGCAGCAGAAGATCAACCCCTTTCTGATCCACCAACCGACTCACCATCCCCAGTAGATAGGTGTCTGGATTGACCTCAAGCCCCATGCGCTGTTGAAGGGCCTGCTTGTTCACAGCACGACCTGAAAGGTCATCGGCATTGAAAGTGGCTGGCAAAGACTTGTCATTGCCAGGGTCCCAATCCTGCAGGTCAATGCCATTGAGGATCCCACGCAGTTTTCCAGAGATGTAGTTCAACAAGCCATCAAGGCTCTCCCCGTATTCAGATGTACAAATCTCTCTGGCATAGGTGGGGGAGACGGCATTCACCCGATCGGCATAAAGCAAGGCTGCCGCCATGGTGTGATCCCCTTGCATGTACCAGGGGCACCAAGTCATCCGATCAAGTTTCCAGCGCCAGGGGCCCTGATATTTGAGGTTGTGAATGGTAAAGACCGTGCTGATTTCAGGGTCCTGATGCATCCACACAGGAATCATCCCGGTATGCCAGTCGTGGCAATGCAGCACTTGCGGTTTCCAAACGTTCCAGGCAAATTCCGTTGTCGCGCTTGCGAAAAACGTAAAACGCCAATCTTCGTCTTCTCCGCCGTAGATCCTTTCAGGATCAAACACTGGATGCCCTACCAGATAAAGGGGCAAACCATTGCTGGGATGACTTGTCTCATAGATGGCGAACTCGTTGCCCATGGTCTGACCCCGCCAAATCGGATCAGTAGGGATATCCAGCAAGCTCCAGAGCTTGCCGTAACCAGGCATGATCAGACGCACATCATGATCAAGCTTGGCCAGAGCTGGGGGCAATGAGCCCACCACATCACCCATTCCACCAACCTTGACCATCGGCGCGCATTCCGCAGCAGCAAATAGCACGCGCATTTTCAAGTCAGTCGAGAGCCGCGAGACTCTAAATGTGCATCAGCTCAATCAGATCACGATCATGGGAGAACCTTGAGCGGCGTGCCGATTTTGACCAGCCGATAGAGGGATTGGATGTCCTCTTCAAACAGCCGAACACAACCATGGGAAACGGCTCGGCCAACAGTCCAGCGGTGGGGCGTTCCATGGAAGCCAGACGTGACGCAGCCATCAATCGTTAGCCAACGATCACCATCGTGAGCGTCTCTACCATTGCAATCTCGATAGAAGCCGATCCAGCGACTACCAAGGGGATTCTTCGGCCCAGATCCGATTCGCTTTCCGCTCTGGGGATGCTCCCAAATGGGATGGGGAGTTTTGCTTAAAACTTGAAACTCACCTGTCGGAGTCTCCCAGCCAGGCATGCCAACCGCCACTGAGAAGCTTTTAATTAAGGAGCCATCTTCCAAAACAAGCAGCCGACGGCTACGCCGATCCAAGACCAGATGCCGCCCCTCACGTTCAATCACAGCGAGGGGGAAGCTGGCGACGATTTGGGGAAGAGAGTCCTGAACAGCTGCATGAATCAGGGAGGGCAGCAGCGGCAGTGGAAGCGGTAGCAAGAACTCCTTCCCCAAAGCAAACGATGCGTCAATCATGACGCTGCCTAGAGCGGCTGGTTAGGGAAGCCAGCCTGAGCCTGAAAAATCTGGACGTCGTTTTTGTAGAAAAGCATTTCGCCCCTCCTGGGCTTCATCCGTTCGATAGAACAGATGGGTGGCCTGGCCGGCTAGCTCCTGAAGTCCTGCCAAGCCATCGGTTTCAGCATTGAATGCGGCCTTCAGGCAGCGGATGGCTGTGGGGCTGTGCTGCAACACCTCTCTTGCCCAACGCACTCCCTCTGCTTCAAGACCATCAAGAGGAACAATCTCGTTGATCAACCCCATTTTCAGCGCTTCTTCAGCTCCGTATTGACGACAGAGAAACCAGATTTCACGAGCCTTGCGTTGCCCCACGACTCTGGCTAGGTAACCAGCACCAAAGCCACCATCAAAGCTGCCCACCTTGGGACCGGTTTGCCCAAACACGGCATTCTCTGCCGCCAGACTGAGATCACATAACAAGTGCAGCACTTGGCCGCCGCCGATCGCATAGCCAGCGACAAGTGCAATCACAACCTTTGGCAAGCTGCGAATGATGCGCTGTAGGTCGAGAACATTGAGGCGCGGCAAACCCTCCTCATCGAGGTAGCCACCGTCGCCGCGCACACTTTGGTCACCACCTGCACAAAAGGCATAGCCGCCATCGTCAGCAGGTCCAACACCGGTGAACAAAACCACGCCTAAACGTTGGTCGTCTCGAATTCTGGTAAACGCATCACAGAGTTCCATCACCGTGCGTGGTCGGAAAGCATTGCGCTTGGTCGGACGATCAATCGCAACCCTGGCAATTCCTTCTGAACTGCGATCAAGCAGGACGTCTTGATATTCACCCCAGGGTTCCCATTCGATCGTGGGCTTGCCAGGCAAAACCTGTCTTGGCCTCCTATCAAACCGATTGGAATCCATAGCCATCGGGATCAAAGATCAATGTGGCCATTTTGGGAAATCGACTGCAGATGCATCATCAATCCCTCGCGAAGCTGTTGCCTCATCGATGAATCTTGACGCCGATGCGTGCACACACGTATCAAAACAGGTCCAGCCTGGAAGAGCCCCCACTCCAAGGCTGCTGGTAGGTCTTCGAGACAGGCCACCTGACGGTGAGGAATGTTATGAGCCCCTGCAAGAGCAAGAGGGTCAACCTCCTGAGGCATGGCAAACAGCTGCTCAAATGCTTCGCTAGGAGCTGTCTTCACCAGAAGTTGCTCGAAGATGCCTCCGCCACCATTGTCGATCAACACCACCACCAAAGGCGGGCGCTGGGGATGAGCAAGCAACCAGCCATTGCTGTCATGAAGGAGAGCCAGGTCGCCGCTTACAAGCAAAGTGGGCCCAAGAGCCATCGCTAAACCCATGCTTAAAGAAAGGGTGCCGTCGATACCAGACGCGCCTCGAAAACTGAAGCATCGTCTCGAAAATAAGCTCTTGTCCGCATAAGCCAGCCAGTCCCTCACAGGACTACTCGCTGCCAACATGATTGGTAGCTCAGTTGGCAGAAGACGGGATAACCAGCGAGCCAGGGCTGGTTCTGTGATGGCACCCTGCAGGGGTAACTGCTGATCCAGCCACTCCTGAGCAAAACGATCGCTGATTTGCCATTTCCTCAGCAGAGCCTTGGTTGCCTGTTGAGAGGCTGCATCAGCATCGATCCAGCGATGGTGATGGTGTTGCCACCAGCTCGTCAATCCATGATTCCATTGCACTGACAAACCAAGGGGATCGAGACAACGGGAGTCTCCCTCTGTAATCAGGAGCTGACCGTCACCAAAGCTTTTCAACCATGCCTCAAGGCTCCGACTGGCTGACATTGGTCCTAGACGCAGCACTTGAAGCTGCTCCTGAGAGCCTAAAAGCCCAGTAGCCAAAAGCAGCTCCCAGGAGCGGATTAGACCAGGTTGGTCTGAAGGCAGAGCCGATAGTGGATCGGCCAGCACGGGCCAGCCACTCAAGGCCTGCCACTCCCGCAAGGATTGCTGAAAAGCAAAGAGGTCTTTGCTTAGGCCTCGCCAAGCACCAGCTATCACAACGCCGGGTCGTAAAGGATCCAATGCAAAGGGAGCCTGATCGGTAACCCCATTAGTCCCCTCAGCTGCCATTGCCAGATTGATTGGCTTGATCGGAGATGAACGTGGAATCTTGGGAGACCACCCCTTCCAGATCATCCTCTGCTCTTCTTCACTGAGATGTAGAGGTTCCTCAAAAGGCAGATTGAGATGAACGGCCCCTGCGGGGTGATGAGCTCGTTGCCAGGCCTTCTCTGCGAATGATTCCAGCGTTTCTTTACTGAAAAGATGCAACCCCTCTCTTGGGCCCTGCCCAATCCATCGACAGGCAGGACTCAAGAAAGTCTCCTGATTCACCGTTTGATTGGCACCGCAGTCTTTGAGTCGATAGGGGCGGTCAGCAGTGAGCAGCAACAGGGGCTGACAGGATCGATCAGCCTCCACCGCTGCAGGCAAAAGGTTGGCTACAGCGGTGCCCGAAGTGGTCACTACAGCTGCTGCAGTGCCTGTAGCAGTGCTAAAACCCAAAGCCAAGAAAGCAGCAGAGCGCTCATCAATGGCAGTGCTAAGCCGCAAGCGATTGGTACGTGCCATTCCTCCTGCAGCCAGTGCAAGGGGACCCGAGCGGCTGCCTGGACAAAGCACGAGATGGCGCAGCCCCAAGGCATGAAATGCCTCGAGCAAGCTCAGGCAAACCAACAGATTGTTGTGAGCAAGAGACAGAGCTTGAGCCTTAGCCAATGCGATTCTCGGTCAATACCGACCGGCGAGGGCCGACTTAATCAGTTTCGATGACCCCGACACCTTCTCCTCCTCGAAAAGAAGCAAGCGGTAGCTGGCGCAGCCTGCTGCTCTGGGTAGTTCTGGCCTTGTTGATGCGCTGGCAGGTGGTGGAGCCTCGCTGGATTCCCTCCGGTTCAATGCTGCCAACCCTTCAGTTGAAGGATCGCATTCTTGTTGAGAAGGTTCGCCCTCGACTTGCACGTCAACAAGAACAGCCTTTGCCACTGGGCAGCGTGGTGGTGTTTCACCCGCCATCCGCACTACTGGATGCTGGCTACGACCCTAAAGCGGCCTTGATTAAACGCGTGGTGGGGCGTCCGGGCGATCAACTGGAAGTTCATCATGGTCAGCTCTTGCGCAACGAGATCGCCATCAAGGATGACTGCCGTGATGCACCAATGAACTACGAGATGGCGAAGGTGACCGTTCCTGAGCATGAACTTTGGGTGATGGGGGACAACCGCAATTCCAGTCTTGACTCTCATCTCTGGGGGCCATTACCAGAAGAAGCTGTGATCGGAACAGCTATTTGGAGGTACTGGCCACTCAATCGGTTCGGTCCAATACGGTTCCCCTCCCAAGGCAAGAGTGGATCAAACGACCTAGCTGCGATAGGGTCAACATCGTGACGAAAAGCACACCGGATGTTCAACCCGGAGTTCCTGACCACCGATAACAGCGATTGCCAGGACGGTAATGGGCTAATTCAGTACCTTCAGGATCAATCCCCTGATGTATTGCAGCGAGTTGCCAAGTCCGCCAGCAATGATATTCAGGACATTATTCGCCACAATGTTCAGGGCCTGCTGGGCATGATCCCAGGTGAGCAATTTGAAGTGAAGGTCACAGCCAGTCGAGATAATCTCGCCAGTTTGCTCGCATCAGCAATGATGACTGGATATTTCTTGCGCCAAATGGAGCAACGCAAGGAATTGGAAGAGTCGTTGTTTTCAGATGAAGCGATGGCAGTCGACACAGATGATCTCAATCTTTGAAGGCTGCCTGAGGATCTTTCGGTACCACACCAAGGTTGAGCAGGCGTTGATCAACGCTGCCTAGAAAGCTCCAGCTGGCTTGATTGATAGCCCATGGGCGTCTGGAAATAGATTCACTTAAATCTCGAACGTGATGAGGCTTGAAGGCCACGATGTCGCTGAAGTGAGCAGACACAAGCCAGCGCATCCCTTTCAGGCGCCGCATCTCATCCAACCATTCCAATAAGACGTCCTTCGCTCTTGGAAATACCAGCCGCTCCAACACAGGCGCAATTTGTAGGAGTGGGCCGTTCTTCCCGAGACGCTCCTGAGCCGCAGCTTCCCATCCGGGCTGCCAAGCGAATGGAAACAGGCCGAAATGGGCTTTAGGGCTAAGTGTTCCGGGCCTGAAGGCATTGCGCAGCACCTCCAACAGGGGAGGAATCACAAGCGGCCCTGGCTTCAGATAGGTCGCGAACAACACCACACGGGCCCATCCTCGGCGGCGCGCTTGTGGAGAATCCTCAAGGGGTTGATCACCCCGATCACGGGCGTGGAATAACAAGGGTGTGGGGTCTAGATCAAACAGAGCTGGAGGCTCTGCCTCGATGCCCACTAGAGCATCTGTTACCAATACAGCTCCGGAAGCTCGGTGAAAACAAGCCACCTCTTCAAAACGGCCAAGCCCCAAATCCAGGGGGCCTAAAGGCAGCCAAGTACAACTGTCTGGATGGGGAAAGCCGTCCTCCTGCAACACCTTGGTGCGGCGCGCTGGAATGCCCAGCCAAGATGAAGGCAAGGAAATTGGGAAACTCCACTGACCAGGACAAACCCATACCTCTGCCTGTGGGAAGGCTCGTGCCATTGCCGGTAGAGACAGTTTGTGCTCTAGGCCAGACGCGGTGGGGAGCACAATCGTGACGACATTGCCATGTGTGGCCTCCAGATCAGCTAGAGCTCGGCGCAACTCGGGAGTAGGCGGAAGGGGATTGAACAACATCAACCCACCTGGCACCTTCACCACGGTGAGCCTTACAGGCACAGCGACGTAATAGAGGCCTTGGAGTTGTTCAAAACTCCAGATCTGATTGGGTATTAGTTCCCGGACCAGGGTGCGGCGCTGACCATAGGGATAGAGAGGTAACAGCGGCCACCAAGGCCACTCTTGATCAAGCCAAGAGACAGTCTTATTGGCACTCACTTGACCTGAAATAGCTTGATTCTCGGGAGTCATATCCTCAGTTTGTGCAAGTGGTCAACATCTTCTGCAACTGGTTTTAGGTACAAGCTAGAGATAGAACAGGCGAGCAAGCGAGTCAGTCCCTGGATGACGCCCAACTACGGGATGCGTCGCAACAGCGCGAGGCCGAGGCAACTTGCCAATTATCTCAGAGGAGTTCACTCTGAGCGGCATGGCTTGTCTCTGCGCAGCAAGATCAGGCCGAATGGCCAGGGGTTGAAATAGTTGCTCTTCAATATCGCTACTGATGGGAAGGCTCTTAACTCCGGCAAAGAGAACGTTTACCAAAAGCCCGCAGTAGGTCAAGGAAAGCCTGTTAAACCAGAAAAGACCAGCGTGTGATTATGGGCGTATGGGTTAGAGCAGAAGCTGAAACCTCGAAGCTTGCACATGCCGTCGCCTAATCTTCGCGGCGAGAAGTACAAAATAAATGCCAATGCTTCTACCATTATCCATACATAGGCCTACGCAAAAAACCTAAAAATCATTCAAATAGCTTGAACAGCAAGAAGGGGCCGGTACAGATGCTGGAATGATTTAAATATCAAGGATGAGAATAGCAACTATTAACTTATATACTGCTCTCATTCTAACCCGTAGGCGTTGGCAACAAGAAGGCGCCGGCATTTACTATTAAATTAATCATTAACTCTGTTACTCCTGAGGCTACTTTTTAGAGTCATTTTATTGATCTAAGCATTGATTGATATGCGAAAATTGCAAAAGAAAATGGCCTAAAATGCATGGTTAGCATCGTTGATGCTAAGTAAGAATTCGTTCATGAATGTCTGTCTAAAGTCTGTTAATTCTAATCAAAGATAGAGATATAATGAATTCAGCCTAAATAGTATTGAGCTTTTTTGGGCTGGCAGAGATTGCTCAGTATTTGAGATTCAAGAAGACACCAACTAAAATCAAGAGTACTGTAAGCAAGGCTGCCCATATGATAATCGGGCTAATTGAGGGATTATTTCTTTTGCTGAGGGCATCAAAAACCTGCTCCTGAATCTCCTGGTCAGAGAGCTCGACTACAGCTTCTGCCGTGGACTCATTTGAATCAATAAAGAGCGAAGCGACTTTTGCTATTGAAACTATATCTGCACCTTCAGCGGTTAATTGACTTTGCAGCAAGGGCTCTGATTTGAGCTTGGCAAGAAAAACTTTGAGCTGTGCTGCTTGCATTGCAATCTTGCTATCATTAATTACTCTATCAAGATCATGTGCAATATCAACCTTTCGTAACCAACCATAATTATAAAACTCTGCCTATGAACGATGATGATGAAAAGACTGCAAGATCCTGACGAAATAAGTGAAGTCCCGTGATTCTCATGCTATCCATTGCATTTTGATCGAAACTTACATCCCAATGCAATCGTTGTTGGTTTGAGGAGATCTATTGCCGCAGTTGATATGGTCTATTTACAGCAGAGCTTCATCACTATCAAGTTGGACACTCCATTGGCTATTTAGATCCAATTAGATCAATTGCGTTGTTCGTTTCTCCTCCCATTATCGCTCACTGAATCCTCGATTAAAGAAGAACTGAGGAGCTCTGAACTCCGATCCAAAGTTCGAATTCAGTTGCTGTTGCAAAGATCGAACAACGCCACTTCGGCACAAAGGCCGGGACCAAAGGCGAGTGCCAGGCAAGGTCCGCTGCAAGCCTTATGACGCATGCGTTCAAGAATGAAAAGAACGGTGGCCGAAGACATGTTGCCGTGAGCTTGAAGGATGGACCTGGATTCAGCCAGGTGCTCATGCTTGAGGGCCAAGGCGTCGGCGCAGGCCTGCAGGATCCTCGGCCCCCCAGGGTGGAGGGCCCAGCTGCGGATTTCAGTCAGATCGGATCCATGGCCCCTCAACCAACTGCTCAGCCAAGGTTGCAATGCATCAGCTATCGCCTCTGGCACCTGTGGTGATAAACCCATAGCGAAACCATGATCTCCGACCTGCCAATGCATCAGACTGCTGGTGTTTGGAATCACGGTGGAGCCAGAAGCCTTCAGGGTCAGAGATTGCTTCGATTCCGCCAAAGCTTGAGAAGCAACCAAAGCTGCGGCTCCATCCGCGAACAGGGCGTTGGCTACCACCTTCTCGGGGTCCCAGCCGTAATGAAGATGGAGACTGCACAGTTCGACAGAACACAGCAGCACTACAGCGTTGGCATCAGCTTCAGCGAACGCCCGCGCCACACGTAGACCGTTCAAGGCACCGTGACAGCCCATGAATCCCACATGGGTCCTCTGAACACCGGGGTCAAGTTCAAGTTGGTCGATCAGAGCAAGGTCAACACCCGGAGCCTTGAATCCGGTACAGCAAACGGTCACAAGATGAGTGATCACATCAGCGGCTAGCTCGGCCTCCTCGAGGGCAAGACGGCATGCATTGATTGCTAGCGCTGAAGCATGGTGATCAAACTCGTTCATCCTTGCGGCAGTCGTGGGGCTTTTGGCCCCGTAGAAGGGCAAACGCTTGCTGATCGGCTCACTCGCGTCGTCTCCCAGCAGAACGCTGCCCCTGTTCTGAACCTGAGTTCGTCGCTGAATCCGGCGGACCAGTGCCGCTCGTTCGGGACTGTCGGCACTGACCAACTCGGCAAGCGCCATGGAATCGCTCTGATTGACTTGTTGTTCCGGCACTGCAGTTCCCATGCCGCGAATGGTCAGAGGCATTGCTGACTTCCGGCGGAGGGGAGCGTCACATGGTTCAGGCTGGCAACAATCCGTTCAGACAGTGCCGGCCAGCGGCTGCTCAGTTCAAACAATGCCCTCGTCGGCTTTGGCTGCCTCAGCACCATGGCCAGAGTGCGACAGATCCGCTGGCGACGACCGATCCGCAGCTTCAGCTCTCTCGTCCAGCGTTTCTCCAGATCATGGCTCCAGCGCAGGAGGCCTTCTTCAACGAATGGTGCCGCTGCGGCACCTGCAGTGAGGGCCCAGGCAATTCCTTCTCCTGTAAATGGCTCCACATAACCCGCTGCGTCACCCATCACCAGAAAGCGCTCTCCGGCAACAACTTCAGCGCCGCGACTAAGAGCTGGTGTCAGCTGCCATCGCCCCTGTCTCAGAGCAGCAGGTGGTGGGAAACCAGCCTGCATAAGCACATCCTGGGTCGCTCCGGCCGCTCCTTGCCCATGGGCTATCGCCTGCCGATCGAAAGCGGCTGCCAGATTAAGTAAACCGTCCTCTCGGCGCACCAGACCCACATAACCACGTTCGCCGATTGCCATGTGAATAGCGCCTGCGGCGTAGTGCTTCTCATCATCAACAAGAACACAACCCGCCCCAACCCTGGAACGACTACGGATCCTGGTGATGCCAGTATCCTGCTCGGGCAAGCAACGCTGGGCAAGCCCAGCTGCAACAAGCACGACACGCGCCCTGACGTGGTTCTGCTGACCGCTGCGCTGATCCTTCAGCCGCACAATCCGCCAGCCTGGCTGGACTTCTTCGACCCCGGCGCTCATTTGACAGCGAACGGAAGCTCCAGCTTCAACGACCGCGTCCATCAGTGCCTGATCGAACCGTTCCCTGGAGAGAGCAAAACCATCGGGAATGGCTAGAGATGTTTGACGACCATTCAGGCCGAGGCGAAGGGTTTGCAGTCGTACGCCGCCGCGATCAATAATGAGATCGTTCTGCCCCAGAGAGGCGAGAGTCGCCTGAGCCTGTTTGTTAAAACAGCAACCACACACTTTCCAGCGGGGGAAAGCGCGTTTTTCCACAAGTAACACCTTTAATCCTCGCCTTGCGCAATCCAGGGCGGCTAGTCCCCCTGCAGGACCGGCCCCAACCACCAGTACATCCCACGACTCCGGCATCTCAATGTCGCTCCCAGCTGAGCAGGTAACGCTCAGGCCAGCAGCGATTCAGTTGAACACCCTCCAAACCTGCGCGCCGGGCTAAAGCCATGATTTCCGCAGGACGGAAAGCGGCACGAACCGAAAGGGGGCCATCGGTATGGACCACCCAGGAGCGACTCAGGAGACGTGTTCCAGCCCAGGCCATCACGTAGCCCAGACGACTGCGGATCAGATCATTAACCAGCACAAGCCTGCGGGCCCTTGTTGCCATTCTGGCGAGAAGCCGTTCCACGTCGCTGTCGTCTAAGTGATGGGTGAAAAGGGTGCAGAACACCACATCGAACCATTCATCATCAACGTTTTCAGAGAGTGCGTCGGCAGAGAAGAATGTCAATTTGGCATTCCGTTTCCATGCATTGGCACGGGCAATACGCACGGCTTCTGGGTTGAAATCACAGGCTTGAATCTCGAGCTTCAGGCCCTGGCGCTGTGCCATCAGAGCAAGATCGATCGCTGTGTCTCCACCTCCGCAGGCGAGCTCGAGCACCCGTAGGGGAGTCTCGGGGTGGCGGATGGCTAGAGCCTGAATGGATTGGAATAGACCTGCAGAACAGCGGCTGATGGCATTGATGCGACGCAAGCCGTTTAAGGCCCTGGCATGTTCAGTGGGATCAAGCCCTGGCTGATCCATGACTTCCGGTTGACGATCACGCCGGTTGAGAGCCTCACCCCAGGGCATCGGGCACGAACGTGGTGTTCCCTCAACTTAGGCAGAAGGCTGGTGCGGAAATTGTCAGATCATTTTTAATCTCGATCGAACCGTAGATGCAGGCAATGCGCCCTACCACCGAACCGGTCAAGGCCCCAAAAATTCTCTCAACAACAAGCTGCTGAACATTGCCAGAGAGCACAGGAGAGGACTCATTGCTCAGGTAGACAACGTGCAATTGCAGGAAACATGACTCTTTGCACAAATTCCTAGGGACATCAAAGGGATAAGGTCTGCAAACAAATTGCAACCACAGCCGCAAAGCGGCAGCAGCGGCAATCAAAGCCACGCTTGATCAAGTCAAGTGATTGTTTGAACTGGAGTCTCAGGCGTAATCAGTGGATTTTCTATTGAAAATCCACATCATGAACAGAACGTGGCTGCTCAATTTAAATCTGAACAGAGATTAGGTATTGA
Organism: Prochlorococcus marinus str. MIT 9313; assembly: GCF_000011485.1. Lineage (NCBI taxonomy): Bacteria > Bacillati > Cyanobacteriota > Cyanophyceae > Synechococcales > Prochlorococcaceae > Prochlorococcus > Prochlorococcus marinus. Next base: position 465,294 of record NC_005071.1, read on the forward strand.
GCAATTGGTGTTCCTCAAACCACATTGAGCAGAGCCAATTGAAGAGGCCCATAAAAATCAAGTCATCTCTAGTCAGACTTGCGCTGTTCGGCCACGCCTATGGAGCAAGTGAACGCTGAACTTTCAAAATGCCGTATCGAGGGGAGAATAAGAAAGTCAGCAGGAAAAGAACGGTCTGCACCAGCACAATGCAGCCTGCAGTGGAACTATCGGTCCAATAGCTGATGTAGACCCCTAGAACACTTGAAAGGGCACTGCTGAGGATTGCGAGCAAAGTCATCCGATCAAAGCGGTCTGTGAGTAGATAGGCCGTAGCGCCAGGAGTGATTAACATCGCAACCACCAGAATGATGCCTACGGTCTGTAGACCAGCAACAGCAGCAAGTGATAACACTGATAACAGCAAATAATGTAGTAGTCCTGTATTTATGCCGATCGATCGTGCATGGGTTGGATCAAAGCAGAACAACATAAAATCCCTGCGAAGAACCAACAGAATTGCCACCACAATTCCAGAAATCAAAAGTGTTTGCTGGATATCAGCCATTGAGATTCCGAGCACATTGCCAAAAAGAATATGGGTGAGGTCGATGTTGCTTCTGGTTTTGGATACCAGTACCAATCCGAGCGCAAAAAAACCTGTAAAGACAAGGCCAATCACAGTGTCTTCCTTGACCCGTGACTTCTGTTTTACAAAGCCAATCAAAGCCACCGACCCCACGCCAAAGACAAAGGCCCCTATCGAGAACGGCAACCCCAGGGCATAGGCCACAACCACTCCGGGCATCACGGCATGGGAGACCGCATCGCCCATTAACGCCCAGCCCTTGAGGGTCATGTAGCAGGAGAGCAGTCCACATACCCCTCCAACAAGAGCGCTCACCACCAAGGCACGCACCATGAACTCATGACTAAGGGGTTCCAATAACCAAGACAGCGTTGTCGCTGTTGCAAGAAGCTCTGTCATTGCTTGAAGTCCTCCGTGGAGGTCGGACCACCGCTCAGGACGTTCGGAACCATGCCGCCGAATGTCATGGCGAGGTTCTCTGGAGTAAAGACCTCTGCCGTTTCGCCATAGGCAAGCACCGTCTTGTTGATGAGTACCACCAGATCGCAGAACTCGCGCACATGACTGAGGTCATGGGTGGAGATCAAGATGGTGTGACCCTCATGACGAAACTGAAGGAACAGCTCCGCCATGAGCTTTTCGGTTCGTACATCAACACCGTTAAATGGCTCATCGAGTAGGAGTACAGAGGCGCGCTGGGCAATTGCGCGGGCCAGGAATGCCCGCTTGCGCTGGCCGCCGGAGAGGGCCCCAATGGGGCGATGTCTCAAGTCGAGGAGCTCCACCCGTTCGAGGGCATGCCAAACCGCCAATCGATCTGATTCCCTAGGGATGCGTAAGAGATTCATCGAGCCATAGCGACCCATCATCACCACTTCCCAGACGCTTATTGGGAACGAGCAATCGATTTCCTCGCTCTGAGGGACGTAGGCAACAGCCTGATCGCGCTGGGCACGGGGAACTGATAGCCCATTGATTTGGATCGTTCCTCTTGATGGTCTTACAAAACCCATCAGGGCCTTGAAAAGGGTTGACTTGCCAGAACCATTCATTCCAACTAGCCCGCAGATGCAGCCAGCCCGCAAATGCAGGCTGGCGTCATAAAGCGCCACGACGCCGTTGTAATCCACGCAAATTTGATCGGCCTCAATGCGCAGGCGATCGCCGAAAGGAATTGAACGACACTGATCCATTATTTTTCGCGATTGACTGGTACCAATTCATCCAGAATCAGATCGACGTTATGTCGTTGAAGATCGAGCAAGGTCGAGGCCGGCCCATCGGCTTGCGAAAGAGAATCAACAAAGAATGTACCGCCAAAGCGAGCGCCGCTAGCCCGTGCGACCTCACGCTGAGCCTTGTCGCTGACAGTGCTTTCGCAGAAGATCGCTGGCACTTCACGCAGCTTGACGGTCTCGATGAGTTTGGCCATACGTTGAGGTGTGACCTCACTCTCTGCATTGACAGGCCAAAGGTAAGCCTCCTCCATGCCGTAATCCTTTGCCAAGTAGGTGAAGGCTCCCTCACAGGTGACCAGTAAACGACGTTTGGCTGGAATCGTTGCCAGAGATGTCCTTAGTTCATCATCAAGTTTTTGGAGCTGGTCTTTGTAGCGACGACCATTAATGGCAAAGGTCTTGGCACCTTCTGGATCAATCCTGCTAAAGGCTTTCACCAGTTGATCGACGTATTGCATCGCCCGTTGCGGAGACATCCAGGCATGAGGATTGGGCTTGCCTGCGTAGGCATCCCCCTCAATTAACAGTGGCTCCATCCCCTCACTAAGAGTCAGCGTTGAGACCTTGCCAGCAGCGGCAGTGAACTTGCGCGCCCAGAGTTCCAGCCCAAAGCCATTTTCGACAATCAAATCTGCACCAACAGCTTGGGCCAGGTCACTTGGCGTGGGCTGATAACCATGAATTTCAGCGCCCTGCTTGACGATGGAGCGCACCTGTAAACGGTCGCCGGCAACATTGCGTGCCATGTCTGCCAGCACCGTGAAGGTGGTGAGCACAAGAGGTTTGCCTGAGTCTTGGGCCTGGGACTGGCTCGCCATCCTGGTTGGTGGTGTGCAGGCACCTAGAAGTGCAAGGCAGCAGAAGGAAAGTACAAAACGGACGGCTTGACGCCCAGAGATCAATTGAGACACGTGATAGGTCCGTTCGCACCAAAGGACTCTCAGGGGGTATTTCATGTTCCCTGAAGCTCCTAAGTATGGAATCTTGCTGAGCCCAAAAAGAGGCTTTTCAAAGAAGTTGCGACTTAGCAACAAAAAACCCCCTCTTGAGAGGGGGTTTTGAGGTTCAGCTGCTGCCAAACCTTGTATTGGTGATGATCAGATCAGCCAATCGCAGGAGCAATCAGAGCCACAGGTGTGGACTCAGCAGCTGCCAGGTCGAGAGGGAAGTTATGAGCATTACGCTCGTGCATCACTTCCATACCGAGGTTGCTGCGGTTGAGCACATCAGCCCAGGTTGGTACAACTCTGCCTTGGGCATCGAGAACCGACTGGTTGAAGTTAAAGCCGTTCAAGTTGAAGGCCATAGTGCTAATACCCAGTGAGGTGATCCAGATGCAGATCACCGGCCAGGCAGCCAGGAAGAAGTGCAGACTGCGGCTGTTATTGAAGCTGGCGTACTGGAAGATCAGACGACCGAAATAACCGTGGGCAGCCACGATGTTGTAGGTCTCTTCCTCTTGGCCGAACTTATAGCCGTAGTTCTGAGACTCGGTTTCGGTGGTTTCACGAATCAACGATGAGGTCACCAGTGAACCGTGCATGGCGGAGAACAAACTGCCGCCAAACATGCCTGCCACACCAATCATGTGGAAGGGATGCATGAGGATGTTGTGCTCTGCCTGGAACACCAACATGAAGTTGAAGGTTCCAGAGATGCCTAAAGGCATGCCATCCGAGAAGGAACCCTGACCAACGGGATAGATCAGGAAAACAGCAAAGGCTGCCGACAGCGGTGCGCTGTAGGCCACACAGATCCAAGGGCGCATGCCCAAGCGGTAGGAGAGTTCCCATTGGCGACCCAACCAGCAACAAATGCCGATCAGGAAGTGGAACACAACAAGCTGGTAAGGACCGCCGTTGTAAAGCCACTCATCAACAGAAGCAGCTTCCCAAATGGGATAAAAGTGCAGGCCGATGGCGTTGCTGGAAGGAACAACAGCACCAGAAATGATGTTATTGCCGTAGAGGAAAGAGCCAGCAACAGGCTCACGGATACCGTCGATATCAACCGGCGGTGCCGCAATAAAGGCAATAGTGAAGCAGATGGCAGCTGCCAACAGCGTGGGAACCATCAGGACACCGAACCAACCCACATAAATGCGGTTATTGGTAGAGGTGACCCAATTGCAGAAGGACTCCCAGCCACTGAGGCGACCACTGCGAATGGTGGTGGTCATTGAGTATGAAGAGGACGTTAACGAGCCTCAACCCATGGTTAGGGAAGACTCGCCATTAGCATATAAAAATTGGGCAGCAAAGCTCACTTGCTGCAAGTGCTTTCCTCACATTGCGACGTAGTGCGCAAGCAAACTTCATGAAGTTTGCTTGCGCACTACGCAGGGTTCGGCGAGGCGCCTGGTTGGCGAGCCAACTCCTTGATCCAGCTGATTCCCTGTTGTGAAAAGCTTGACCAATCGAGACGTTCCTGCTCTGCAGCCTTAGCAACCAGCAGCGGTGCCTGAATCTTTAAGGCTTCCAAATCCGGCTCAGCAACGCCACTGTTCAATGCCAGCCAATCGGCCATTGAGCGTCCAACAACACGGGTTAGGTAAGCAGCGCTGAGCGCCTGAACAGTACCCGCTGCAAGCCAGCTGCTGCCGTCAAGTTTGGCTACGCCCAATAGAGCTTGGCCACTCCACTCCACCACTCCCTGGGCTAGAGCCGCCCCAGCCAACTGGCGAGCTGCCAACTGCAGAACCTCTGGCTTCAAGGAACACTTCCAAATCCCCGCCATTTCTTTAATCATCAAGCCGTTGACCACAGCCACGGCTAGAAGATCCGTTGTGGGTAAAGGAGAGGCAAAAACAGCTCCTGCAACCAACCATTGAGTGCGCTGTTGTAGTCCAAGGAACTTCTGCCTGCGAAGTTGCTCTAACTCGGCTTGCCAATTGCGGTGCAGACTGCCCAACAAGCGCTTACGCGTGATCTCAAGATTTCGCTGAGGGTGCTCTAACAGACGTCTCACCGGCGCAAGGGCTTCTGAAAGATCGTCTTGATTGCCTGTCCAACGAAGCACCTGTCCGCTCAAGCGTTGTGGCAACTGAGCTTGAAGTGCCTGCAGCTGATCGACCCAAGTAGATGAATCTTGCCAAGAGACGATCAGCCAGATGGGTTGATTGGCTGGCACCCTCTCTAACCAAAGAAGGTCTGCTGCCATCAACGGCAAAGGTAAGACATAGAGCAAGACATCCTGCTCTTGTAGAGCTGCGGGCCAGACCCAAGACTCGCCTGTCTGAGAGAGAGGCCGCGCCCAGCTGATGCTCAGTGGAGTGGATCCTGCAATGGCTGTCTGAACATCGGGATGATCCTCAAGAGAACCCTCTCCGGAATTCACAAAAGAAACTTTTTGAGGTTCGGAACGCTGTAGAACGGCATCAAGGGCCTCGCTGCGCTGTTGGCGAAGCGCAACCACATCGTCCTCACCCTCTTCTAGGTCCTCAAACTGATCAAGGACCTCTTTGCAGCGACGGATCCAGCCCTGCACAGAATCTGGTGCATCAAAACGGGCCGGTATTGAGGGCCTTGACAACCACCAGACGCCCGCACCAGCAACCATCAAGCCAAGACCACCGCCAGGCAGATGAATCACATCAGTGAAGACCCACTGACCGAGGACGAAGGATCCTGTGATGAGTGCTACCCGGCCAATTAAGGCAGGGGAGCGAGGCACAAGATTGATCAGTAGGGCTGGAAGCTTCACGGGGCACCACCTGTCGTGCAAGCCTTACCAGCCTACGTGACCTTCTTCGTTCAATTAATGGCTGAGAGAAGACTTTGCGTTCATTTGGCTCCCCAAATGGGATCACAAAGAAGCGTTTCTCTGATGAAGATCAAAAAAAATTTAATCCCGTCATGAACCCCAGGCATGTCGCGAAAGACGACGATGCGTCACACTTGCGCCTGATTGAAGGCCGTAGGCCATGACTGATTCTTACAGCGATCCGCAACGACAAGAAAGGCATGGTGATGGTGCCCGGGAGAGCGGAAGGGCTGGATTCCGAGGTGGGCGCGGTCCTGGGAACCGTGAAGCCGGCGGATTTCGTATCCGTTTGAGCGACAACGAAATGCGCTCTGCCAGAGCCCTGCAGGAAGCCTTTCAACTGCGCTCCACAGTGGCGGTACTGGGATTTGCCTTGCGCACCCTTGGCCAGATGTTGGAGGACGGCCAATTGGACGAACTGGTGGCCAGTGAGCGTTCCAAGGCCCCAAGTGGTGGCAGACGAAGAGAAGAAGGAGCTCAGCGAACGCGTAGTGATCGCTCTCATAGAGACAGACAGCCAATGCATCGAGGGGCTCGACCTGATCCTTTCGCAAGGCCAGCCAAGCCTCAACCATCGGTTCAAGAGCCCGAGAAGGCTCTAGAAAGTGAACAAAACCGAGCTGAAGAACAAACTCAAGAACAGGCCCAGACTGCTGAAAGCGAACACTTGCACTCAGCAGAGCAAGAGCAGGACCAGGCTGCTGAAACTCAACAAGTGCAGGCAATAGAGCATGAACCTGACAATGCACCTAGTGAGGGCTGATTAATGCAGCGCCCGCGGGTCCTTTCCGGCGTCCAGCCGACTGGTGCCCTCCATCTGGGTAACTGGTTGGGGGCCATCCGCAACTGGGTAGATCTTCAGAGCAGCCATGACACCTATGTCTGTGTCGTGGATTTACATGCCATTACCGTTCCGCACGATCCAGAACGTTTGGCCGAGGAGTCCCTCTCCACAGCCGCTCTCTACCTGGCCTGTGGGATGGATCCAGATCTCTGCAGCATCTTTGTGCAGAGCCAGGTTTCCGCCCACAGTGAGCTCTGTTGGTTGCTGAACTGTGTTACGCCTTTGAACTGGCTAGAGCGAATGATCCAGTTCAAAGAAAAGTCAGTCAAACAGGGGGACAACGTTTCTGTGGGACTGCTGGACTATCCGGTGTTGATGGCAGCAGACATTCTTCTTTATGACGCTGATTTGGTGCCTGTGGGCGAAGACCAGAAACAACATTTAGAACTCGCCCGTGACATCGCTCAGCAGCGCATCAATGCTCGCTTCGGTAGTGAAGAGAAACCTGTCCTTAAAGTTCCAGATCCCCTGATCATTAAAGAGGGGGCAAGAGTGATGAGCCTTAGCGATGGCCGCAGCAAGATGAGTAAAAGTGACCCCAATGAAGGAAGTCGTATCACACTGCTTGATCCGCCTGAACTGATCACAAAAAAAATCAAGCGGGCCAAGACAGACCCCCAAATGGGCTTGCAATTTGGCAACCCAGACCGCCCAGAGGCTGACAATCTGCTTGGGATTTACGCCATTCTTAGCGGCCGCGGAAGAGACGCAGCTGCCCAAGAATGCGCAGAAATGGGATGGGGAACCTTCAAGCCTCTGCTGGCCGACGCCACGGTGTCAGCCCTTGAGCCGATACAGCATCGTTATCAACAACTCATGGGCGACCGCATTGAACTCATCAGAGTTCTTGACCAAGGCAGGACAAGAGCGGAAGAGACCGCCCAAGCAACCCTTCAACGAGTCCGCCAGGCCCTTGGCTTCCTGATAGCCAGCTAATCAATACAGGCCGAAAGAAAAGCTTGGCTAATCATTGAGGATTAGTGATGGTCGAGGCCTCCTTGTGGCACTGAAGTCAGCGAGTTCTAGCCATCAGCAAGGGTCTCGTGAGACGCAGGATCTGTTGTCAATGTCAGCTTCAGGCTTATGCACACTCTGCTGCGTGAGTCAAGGGTATTAGTCACCATCTCGCCAGACGGGGGAGGTATTGATCAATGTGACAAACCGTTTAGTTGGTTTACGTGCTTCGCTCGTTCCCATTGCAGTTTGGCTTTTCAAGTCAATCGAATCATTCGAATTGGGTCACGGCAACTTTCGCCATGATCAGTCTGAGTGTTCTCATGGGTACTGGCCAGACCTTGCAAGCTGAACGCATTCAGTTACCTAAAGAACATGCTTTTAGGGTGAACGTTGCTTATCAAAGCAATGAAAGCCAAAAGCTGCACTATTTAATAACGCCCGAACGTCGAGCCCTTCTGAACACCATCCGTTATGCAGAAGGCACTTGGAAAGAAGGAAAAGACCTCGGATATCGCACAATGTTTGGAGGGGGTGTCTTTGAGGACCTCTCTCAACACCCCAATCGAGTTGTGGTGAAGTTTTACAGCAGTGCAGCAGCAGGGGCCTATCAATTCATGCCATCAACTTGGATGGCAGTAGCGAAGGAGCTGAACTTACCCAATTTCCAACCACAACATCAAGATCAAGCAGCGTTGCACTTGGTTAGCAAGCGCGGTGCTCTCAAGGAAATAGATTCTCTTGGTTTAACGCACTCCGCGATGGCTCGTCTTGCACCGGAATGGGCTTCGTTTCCTAATTGGGCTGGCAACAGCAGTTATGGACAGCCAGTCAAGAGCCATGCAGAGTTGGCAAAATTTTATTCAGCCAATTTGCGTCAACTGCAGCAGCAGGCCTTAGCAAGCTAAAAGCATTTAACTTCAGAACCAGAGGAAGTTGTGTGCTTCTACTCGAAAGACATCCCTTGATTGCAACCAAATCCTAGCGTTCCCTTTGCGGATCACTCTCTAAAAGAGACATCCAAAAAGGATGACGATCACAACAGAAGCAGACAATCTCGGCAGCTTTCTTGCCACGAGCAAAGCCCATAGTCGATGCCCTCAACCATGACCCTGAGCATTGCGATCAGGGCCGTAAGCGATTTGCTCACTTTTTTTGCTGACGGGCCTGCTGGTAGCTGGATTATCAGCAAAGCTCAAATTCCATGACAGACCATTCCCTAAGCAGAAAATGTTAGGCATCAAGCGTCTCTCGGATTGATTACGATCAAAGCCATGTGTGCTGGGGGTAGGCAGGTAATGTCAACATCTTTTGCTCACGACAGCCAAGAACGGCTACAAAAATGCCTAGGCGGTTAGATCGTCTGTATAAAAACCATTTTGAGATCGTAGGAAATGGCTCTGACGAATCTAAGCAAGCCCCCATTGAAGTCTATGCTGGTATTTTGCTTGTTGGACTTGCCAGAAAATTTGATTCAATGTTCCTTTTTCGTAGAGTCCCTCTACGTTGTTGCTAATGTGCAAAATATTTTAGTCCAGCATTCAGAGGTGCAAGGATTGCTAGTGATATAGCTGATAAAATAGAACACTATTTCAACTCATCAAAGAAAACTCCTTGCTATGCCTATTATTGCACTTCCAGACGGAAATAAAAAGAAGTTTGATCAACCCGTAACCATTATGGAGGTGGCCGAAAGCCTTGGGCCTGGATTAGCAAAGGCGGCTATCGCAGGCCGAGTCAATGGCGTATTGCTTGATACCTGTATCCCTATCGAGAAAGACTCTGAAGTCAATATCATCACGGCGAAAGACCAAGATGGAATTGAGACTATTCGCCACTCATTCGCTCACTTGATTGGTCATGCCGTAAAGCAATTATATCCCGAAGCAAAAATGGCCATTGGTCCAGTTATTGAAGATGGATTTTATTATGATATTGCCTATGATCATCCTTTTACTCCTAAAGACTTGGAAGCGATTGAGGCTCGTATGAAAGAGCTGGTTAAGCTTGACTACGACGTTAATGTTGAAATAGTTTCAAAGGAAGAGGCTCGTAAGGAATTCGAAAAGCGATGCGAGCCCTACAAGATCGAAATCGTAGATGAAATTCCTGAGAATGAAATTATTAAGCTATATCGACATCAAGAATATACTGATATGTGTAGAGGTCCACATGTGCCTAACACAAGGCATTTGCGCACTTTCAAATTAATGAAAGTATCAGGTGCTTATTGGCGAGGTGATTCAAATAAAACAATGTTGCAGCGCATCTATGGCACGGCCTGGGGAAGTTCCAAAGAGCTAAAAGCTTATCTCAAGCGCCTTGAAGAAGCTGAAAAGCGCGATCATCGCAGGATCGCCAAGCAAATGTCTTTATTTCATACTCAAGAAGAAGCTCCTGGGATGATTTTCTGGCATGCCAAGGGTTGGGCTATTTATCAGGTTTTAGAGCAATATATTCGCGAGACCCTGAGCCTGCATGACTACCAAGAAATCCGAACACCTCAGGTTGTAGACCGCTCCTTATGGGAGAAATCAGGCCATTGGGAGAAGTTCAAAGATGACATGTTTACAACGACATCTGAAAATCGTGAATATGCCATAAAGCCTATGAATTGTCCCTGCCATGTACAGATCTTCAATCAAGGCCTAAAAAGTTACCGTGACCTGCCAATTAGATTGGCAGAGTTTGGTTCATGTTTAAGGAATGAACCATCGGGTTCACTTCATGGTCTCATGCGCGTGCGCAATTTTGTTCAAGACGATGCTCACATCTTTTGTACTGAGCTTCAGGTTCAGGAAGAGGTTTCTAAGTTTATTGATCTAGTCTTTGAGGTTTACAGATCATTTGGGTTTGACTCGGTGCTTATAAAGTTATCAACCAGGCCCGAAAAGCGTGTTGGTAGTGATGAGATCTGGGACAAATCAGAGAAGGCCTTGTCCGATGCATTGGATGCTAAAGGTCTTGCATGGGACTTATTGCCAGGGGAAGGTGCATTCTACGGGCCTAAAATTGAGTTTTCTTTAAAAGACTGTCTTGGTAGAGTTTGGCAATGTGGAACGATCCAGGTTGACTTCTCGATGCCGGAACGTTTGGGAGCATCTTATGTAGCAGAAGACAGCCAGCGCAGAACACCAGTAATGTTGCATCGAGCAATTCTGGGTTCTTTTGAACGTTTTATCGGAATTCTGATCGAGCACTATGCTGGACGACTGCCTATTTGGCTAGCACCTGTGCAGGTGGTAGTGATGGGGATTACAGACCGTAATGCTCAGGCTTGTCAGGATATTTGCAAGAAGTTATCAGCTCTAGAATATCGAACTGAAGTTGACTTAAGAAATGAAAAAATTGGTTTTAAAGTTCGCGAGCATACTCTTCAGCGTGTACCATTTTTAATCATTATTGGTGATAAAGAACAACAGAGTGGAGAGGTGGCTGTGCGCACTCGAGAGGGCAAGGACTTTGGCAGTATGCCTTTGAAAGGCTTCACATCACTTCTGGATGAAGCAATTGCTCTTAAAGGTAGATCAGGTGTCTCTTGACAAATGTTGTCAATAGTTAGGTGATAATAATAATTGAGGAATACCTCGCTTTGGAGTGAATCTCTCTTCCGTCTGGATGAGAAGCTGAATAGCAAATTGGGCCTGGCGATAGGAGAAGCTGATTGCTTCTCGTTGGTCGTTCTGGCTCTCTCGTTGGAGCAGGCTCTTTCTGCTCTGTGAAGAATCAGAACTTCTTTATGGTCTCCGATGCAAGCACTACTCAACCATCAAAAGAAATGACTGGTCTTGCGAAACGTCAATCAAACCAGTGGGGAATCTCAATCCGTGTTGAGCAGGGCCAAGTCAGGTGGGGGCTCATTAGAGCTTGTTAATGAGTCTTTGCCGACCGATCTAGGCATGGGAATCACTATCCCTTGAGCTAATCAGCAATCTATCCAACGTAAAAGTTGCAGATCTCTCGCTGTCAATGCAGCCTGAGGGAAGCCCTTTGCCTCATTCGTCATCACCATGCCGTCCCCGAGAACCTTTCTGGCAGGTGATTTGGGGGGCACCAAAACCTTGCTTGCGCTCTATAGCTGGGACGAAAAGCAACTCAAGCAACAGCACCGGCGGAGGTATTTATCCAATCAGTGGACTTCGCTTGAACCCATGCTGAGCCACTTCATCGCCCATTTGCCAGGGGAGATGGAGCAACCCAATAACGGCTGCATCGCTGTTGCAGGATCGGTTCGCCATGGTGAGGCACGTATCACCAATCTGCCCTGGAGCCTGAAGGAGAAGGACCTTTGCTCAGCCACGGGACTGAAGCATTTGGAACTGATTAATGACTTTGGCGTATTGATCTACGGCCTACCCTTTCTCAACGACGCGCAGCAGGTGGAGCTTCAGCGTCCACAGCAGCATTTGTCTGCACAAGGACCCATTGCAGTTCTGGGGGCAGGTACTGGACTTGGAATGGCCCGTGGCCTGCCCACAAAAGATGGGATGGTGGCGCTGCCCAGTGAAGGCGGACACCGTGAATTTGCTCCTCGCAGTGAATGCGAGTGGCAACTTTGTGAGTGGCTCAAGGCCGATTTGCAGCTCGAACGCCTTTCATTGGAACGTGTTGTCAGTGGAACGGGCCTGGGACACGTGGCGCGCTGGCGCCTACAGCACAGTGACGCAGATGGTCATCCTCTGCGAGGTCTGGCCGATGCTTGGCGCCATGGTGCTAATGATCATTGCGACCATTTGGATCTGCCTGCTCTTGCTAGTCAAGCCGCAAGCGAAGGCGATTCAATTCTTCAAGAAGCCTTACAGCTCTGGCTCGCTGCTTACGGCTCTGCTGCGGGAGATTTAGCTCTGCAGGAACTCTGTGTCGGAGGCCTCTGGGTGGGTGGGGGTACCGCTGCGAAGCAGCTTCAAGGTCTTCGCTCAAGCACCTTTCTTGAAGCCTTCCGCAACAAGGGGCGCTTCCGTCCGTTTCTAGAGCAATTGCCAGTGATGGCAGTGATCGATCCCGAGGTGGGCCTGTTCAGTGCAGCCTGCAGAGCACACATGCTTGCTGAGCAAGGTGGGACACTGACCTAAGTAGACAAGTAGGGATGGCGCAGCCGAGTATCGGCCAAAGAATTGTGGTTGACGTACCGTCCACCACAGCCAACCTTGGCCCTGGCTTCGACTGCCTTGGTGCTGCCCTTGACCTCAACAACCGTTTTGCCATGCGGCGGATCGAAGGGGATAGCGGACGCTTTGAACTCATTATTGAAGGCAATGAGGGAAGCCACCTACGCGGTGGGCCCAATAACCTGATTTATCGCGCCGCCCAGAGGGTGTGGAAAGCCGCAGGGCTCGAACCGGTGGGACTAGAAGCCAAAGTGAGGCTCGCGGTACCCCCCGCAAGAGGCCTAGGAAGCAGTGCCAGTGCCATCGTGGCAGGGTTGGTCGGAGCCAATGCCTTGGTGGGCGAACCGCTCAGCAAAGAAAAACTGTTGGAACTGGCCATTGATATTGAGGGACATCCCGACAATGTGGTTCCTTCTCTTCTGGGAGGTCTTTGCTTGACTGCCAAGGCAGCCTCGCAACGCTGGCGGGTGGTTCGTTGTGTCTGGATCAATTCCGTGAAAGCCGTTGTAGCAATCCCCTCTATTCGCCTAAGCACGAGCGAGGCAAGGCGCGCCATGCCTAAAGACATCCCGATCAGCGATGCCGTAGAAAACCTTGGTGCCCTTACGCTCCTGCTGCAGGGACTGCGGACAGGAAACGGCGACCTGATCACAGATGGGATGCACGATCGACTGCATGAGCCCTATCGCTGGCCATTAATCAAAGGTGGTTTGGATGTTCGCGATGCGGCTCTGAATGCCGGTGCCTGGGGTTGTGCCATCAGCGGAGCTGGCCCCAGCGTGCTGGCTCTTTGCCCTGAGGATAAAGGGCAAGCAGTCAGTCAGGCAATGGTAAAAGCTTGGGAGGCCGAGGGTGTAGCAAGTAGGGCTCCACTGCTTAGCATTCAGTCAGGAGGAAGCCACTGGCAACCTCAGATTGAGGATGAGTAGATATACTCAAGCGCCCGCCCGGGGTTGATCAGTTCCTTCGCATTCTCTTGCCTGCCATGGACGCCAATTTGCCGCTGACGGCTGCGTCCCAGGCCTCATTTCCCTGGCTTTCCCTGATCGTGTTGCTGCCGGCAATGGGTGCCCTGCTGATGCCTCTGTTGCCAAAGAATGAAACAAGTAACTCTCAGGCACCACGCAATTTTGCACTGGTCTTTCTGCTGGTGGATTTCGTGCTCATGCTGGTTGTATTTAGCCGCATGTTTGATGGTCAGGATGGAGGGCTTCAGCTGGTTGAACGGGTTAGCTGGATTCCCTTCATCGGCCTGGAGTGGTCGCTAGGAGCAGACGGCCTTTCGGCTCCTCTGGTTGTGCTTAGCGGGCTGATCACTCTTCTTGCCGTGGCAGCTAGCTGGAAGGTGCAAAGCAAGACAAGGCTTTATTTCGCCCTGTTGTTGGTTCAGGCTTCTGCCCAGGGGCTGGTTTTCCTCTCTCAAGATTTCCTGCTGTTCTTTCTTGCTTGGGAACTAGAGCTGGTTCCGGTCTACCTGTTAATTGCCATCTGGGGCGGAAGCAGACGTCTATATGCCGCCACCAAATTCATTCTCTACACCGCTCTAGCGTCTTTACTGATTCTGATCAGCGGACTTGCTCTGGCACTTTCGGGTGGTGAGTTCACGCTCAACCTCACTGAGCTGGCGAATCGATCTCCAGAAGGCAGCCTTGGACTGCTCTGTTATCTGGGCTTTCTGGTGGGCTTTGGCGTAAAGCTACCGATGTTTCCTCTCCACACCTGGCTGCCAGATGCCCATGGAGAAGCCAACGCACCAGTGTCGATGCTGCTGGCAGGGGTACTCCTAAAGATGGGTGGCTATGCCCTTTTGCGCTTCAACGTGCAAATGCTGCCTGATGCTCATCTTCAGCTAGCGCCGGCCCTGATCGTGATTGGGATCGTCAACATCATCTACGGAGCATTCAACGCCTTTGCTCAAGACAACGTGAAACGACGAATTGCCTGCAGTTCTGTGAGCCACATGGGCTTCGTTCTGTTGGGTATCGGCGCGATCGATGCTCTCGGGATCAGTGGGGCCATGCTGCAGATGATCAGCCATGGCCTGATTGCAGCAGCCATGTTTTTCGTCACAGGAACGTTCTACGAACGCACGCAGACCCTCTCCATCCCCAATATGGGTGGCCTGGCCAAGGTCTTGCCAATCACCTTCGCTTTTTTCTTGGCCAGCTCTCTGGCTTCCCTCGCCCTGCCAGGAATGAGCGGCTTTGTCAGTGAAATCACCGTCTTCCTCGGCATCATTAGTCAGGAAGGATTCACTTCAATATTCAGGGTTATCACGATCGTGCTGGCGGCGATTGGACTGGTGCTTACCCCCGTCTATTTGCTGTCGATGTGTCGACGGGTCTTTTTTGGCCCCAGGATTCCCGCCCTTGCAATGATCGAAGACATCAACCCCAGAGAGCTGACCATTGGGCTCAGTTTGATTGTGCCCACGTTGGTGATCGGATTTTGGCCTCGAGTCGCCATCGATCTCTATGAGGCTTCAACCAATGCTCTCGCTGATCGACTGATTAGCCATAGCTTGGCAGCCCAAGGTTCCCTGCTACCCCTTGGCTGAATAATGCCTGTTGCTGTGAACGAAATAAAGTCATCAGCCCTCCTCCAGGGTGAAGGAATCCCAAACTTCACTGCCATTACTGCTCAACAAGTTCAGGATCACATGCCTGAACTTCTCTGTGCTCTTAACAAACAATTCAGCCGGCTGGAACAAGACATAGACAAAGTTTTGGTGTCTGGCAAGAGCATTAATTGGGAACAAGTCATGTCTCCTCTGCATCGGCTGCAAGAGCAATTGCGTTGGAGCTGGGGAGTCGTATCCCATCTCAACGGCGTCTGCAATACCTCCGAATTACGGCAAGCTCACGCTGCACAAGAACCAGAGGTGGTGCGCTTTGGAAACCTTATGGGCCAAAGCCAAACACTTCATCGTGCCCTGCGCCGGCTTAAAGACCAGACCTCAAGGCCATTGCTGGATTCGACTCAACAGCGGATTTTGAACGCGGAATTACTCTCCATGGATCAACGAGGCGTGGGTCTCGATGACGACGCACAGCAGGCTTTTAATACAACCAGTGAACAACTGGCCGAGCTGTCGACCTGCTTCAGCAATCACGTCCTGGATGCAACCCAGGGATGGAGCCTGCTCCTCAATCGATCAGCACAAGTTGAAGGACTGCCGCAGAGGGCCTTGGAGGTTTTGTCCTTAGCAGCCAAGCAAGCCGGAGATCACCGAGAAGACGGTGGAGAACCTACAGCGGAGCAGGGTCCCTGGCGATTAGGTCTAGATATGCCCCGCTACATCCCCTTCATCACCCATGCAAAAGATCGAGGGCTACGTGAAACGCTCTACAAGGCTCATGTGAGTAGAGCGAGTGCAGGTGAGTTAAACAATCAACCATTGATTGAAGAGCTGCTAAGCCTTCGGCTTGAGCAAGCTCAAAGGCTTGGCTACAGGAACTGGGCTGAACTCAGCCTGGCCAGCAAAATGGCCGAGGGCGTTGAGGCCGTCGAGCAGTTGCTTGATGAGTTGCGTGCTGCCGCTTTACCCGCAGCCCAAAAGGAGTTAATTGAGCTCGAGGCCTGTGCCAAAAAACATGGAGCTCCAGAGGCCAGCCAGCTCAAACCATGGGATGTGAACTTCTGGGCTGAACGGCTGAGGCAAGAGCGCTTTGACCTTGATCAAGAAGCGCTGCGCCCTTGGTTTCCCCTGCCACAGGTTTTGGAAGGTTTGTTCGGACTTTGTGAACGTCTTTTTGGCATTCGCATTCAAAGTGCCGACGGCGAGGCTCCGATCTGGCATCAAGACGTGCGTTATTTCCGGGTGTTGAATGCCAATGGTTCTGACCTGGCAGCGTTCTACCTCGATCCCTATAGCCGACCAGCCAGCAAGCGAGGGGGGGCATGGATGGACGAATGCCTGACACGCAGCAAAAGCCTCGAGGGCCAATCGATTCTTCCTGTGGCCTATTTGATTTGTAACCAGACTCCACCGCAAGCAGAGACGCCAAGTCTGATGAGCTTCGATGAGGTGGAGACTTTGTTCCATGAGTTCGGCCATGGCCTTCAGCACATGCTCACGACCGTTGAGTATCCACAGGCTGCAGGAATCAACAACGTGGAATGGGACGCAGTGGAACTGCCTAGCCAGTTCATGGAGAACTGGTGCCTCGATCGCACCACGTTGATGGGGATGGCACGTCACTGGCGTACTGGCGAACCGCTTCCGGAGGAGGAGTTCGCAAAATTGCGCTCCAGCCGCACCTTTAATGCCGGTTTGGCAACTCTGCGCCAGGTGCATTTCGCTCTCACTGATCTGCGTTTGCATAGTTGCTGGACACCAGATCTCGGCGTGACCCCAGATCAGCTGCGCCGTCAGATTGCTCAGACCACCACGGTGATGCTTCCGATCGCCGAAGATCAATTCCTCTGTAGCTTTGGCCACATCTTCGCCGGTGGTTATTCCGCCGGGTACTACTCCTACAAGTGGGCAGAAGTTCTTAGTGCTGATGCCTTTGCTGCCTTTGAGGAAGCTGGTCTGGAACTTGAAGATCAAGTTCGACTCACTGGCGCTCGCTTTCGCGACACAGTTCTCAGTTTGGGAGGTAGCCATTCCCCAGCAGACGTCTATGAGCAATTCCGTGGACGACCAGCGACCACTGAGGCATTGATTCGCCATTCCGGCTTAGCCGCAAGCGCTGCGGATCAGTGAGGAGATGGCTGAAGAGATACCGCACTCTCTGAACCCCCTAGCGTTATCACAAAGCTGGGGCCAAGACGAGCATGACGATATCCACACGGCACCACTGATTGCACTTGAGGAGGTGCTTGAAACAAGCAGCTTGCGTCGCGGCATAAGCCGAGAACAATTGCTAAGTGAGTTGTTGCGTGATCTCGATCATCGCCGTTTAATCCCACTGATAGGAATGCTGCCGAGAGGCTGGAGGATGGCCCCGGCCGTTCTTCCTGAACTTCTACGAGGGATTGCAACCCTATTAGAAGATGGTTTGCTAAGCCCTCTGCTGTTGGCAGCGTTGGCTGATGACCTACAGCATCTGCTGCCGATTCGGGAGAACGAACCGCCCAGTGCCCTGGAACTCTGGCGCCAACCCTCAGTTGCCTTAAAGCCAGGACATGGTGTGGGGGTGCCGTGCAATTTAAAGAACTGTCGATTACTGGCCAACCAGCCAATCACTAGTGATGCATTTTCTGACCCGAAACAGCTTGCTCCAACCGCTTTAGGGAAAGGCCTCACGGCACTCGGTAGTGGCCTGGTCTGGCACAACGAGGGGTTGGTCATGCTTCAGAACGAGTCTTCTCAACGCATGAATGAGCTCATGGCTCAGGTGCTCAATTGCCTCGCTGCCAATCGTCTACCAGAGGCATTGCATCCCTCGGAACCTTTCTTATTCGAGGGGCTATCCTCAGGACGTCAACTGATTGAGTTGCTGAACCGACAGGGTTGGCACTGTTGCGGACGAATTAGAGCCAGTGTGGCCAGCTTCGGCCTGGGAGCTAGCCAAGCCAATGAAAGCGGGAGATGGTTTCAGGTCCCTTTGGCGATTCCATATCGCACGGGTCTAGAGGATGATCGCAACCAGGAGATTCTCAGCTTGTTGCCGCATTGCAGCTTCGAGCTTGAACTGCAACCACAGGGCAATGATTCCATTTTACTGCAGTATTGCCAGGATATAGAAGGCGTGAATGGCTGGACTGCGATGAACGACCTGCATCGTCCCTGGCAGAACGATCGCCACAATGGAACAGTCGCGTACCCCAGTCAGCCATTGACACAGCAACGCCTCGCCGATGCAATAGAGATCACCGAATTAATCGCAGCGGTGCACAATATGGAGGCAAGCTCGCAAAAGCTACATCTAGGGGGGTATGGAGCCCTGGGCTATTGCATTGATTCAACAGCACTACTGGAGCAATGCCTTAACGGCTCTACCCATTTATTTCCACTGACACTCGGAGGAATATGGCGAGAACGACTACGCCGTAGCCTCGACATCCTTCTTGATCAGGGTTTTTGTATCAACACTAGTGTGGTAGATCGCTACCGATGGGGCCTTGACACGTTGCACCAGGATCTGAGCCTGCAAGGCTCTGCACGATTAGAGGCAATGCAGAGGCTTTTAAGCTGTCAACCCAGCCACAGTCCATTTGCTCTTGTGAGGAACCTCAACGGCGAAGTGGATCTCTAAAGCGATGCCAATGCACGTTTTCAGTTATAGATAGATCAACCGGAAGCCGAGCGAGTCAATGCCAAGCAGATGATCTACTGCCACATCAGTGAAGTTAACAAGCCTATCGAAAGAACGACTTTGCTCTGGGGGGATTTCATCAAGCTTCTTAGTCACGAGAAATCAAAGTAGATGCTTTTGATCATGATGCATAGAATTGGTTAAGCATCAAGTTCATTTAAGCCTTTAATACCTAAAAGAAGCTAAAGCAATTCAATCAAGGGAATCGTGCATGCGAAAAGTACACGTGCTAACTAAGCAGACATGAAGCTTGAAAAAGCATAAATCGTCCACTCGAACTGCCTCCTACTTAACAAGCAAGGCTCTTTTGAAAAGACGTTGTCTTGCATCATCAGGAAGTAGCAAGACATGATTGAACTGGTCTTACCCAACTGCCATGCATTCAGATCTCAAGCAGAAGCACTGGAGGCCGCAATGGTTTGTCCGTGGAGATGTCGACGGATTCCTAGGACTTGGCCTCGATAACTTGATTCAAGTCCTCTTGATAATTGCCTTATGCCGCAACGTGCTCGGCTATCCGAATGAATTAGTTTTCGGCACAATCCTTCCTGCCACAGGAATAAGCCTGCTGATAGGCAACCTTGCCTACGCGCATCAGGCTCATCAACTTGCCAGCATCGAAAAACGTAGTGATCGGACAGCTCTGCCCTACGGAATCAACACCGTGAGCCTGTTTGCGTATGTGTTTTTGGTAATGCTCCCTGTGAAACTCACCGCATTGGGCCAGGGAATGGATGAGGCAAGTGCTGTTCGCCTTTCCTGGCAAGCAGGGATGGTGGCTTGCCTGGGCTCAGGGCTGATCGAAACAGTAGGGGCTTTTACAGCAGGGGTACTGCGTCGCTGGCTGCCTAGGGCTGCATTACTTGCCACTCTCGCCGGCATTGCTCTTGGCTACATCGCCCTTGGCTTTCTGCTGCGTACCTATGCCCAACCTGTAGTGGGGCTGACAGTACTAGCAATTGTTCTGGTCACCTATTACGGACGCTTGCGATTGCCCATTCCTGGTGGCTTGCTTGCTGTTGTTATTGGCGTGGGGCTTGCTTGGAGTACTGGATTAATCGATAGCGACGCTAGCCGTTGGAGTCAGGAAGCAAGTCAGATTGGCTTGCGCCTTCCTCACCTAGAAATCGCCAATCTTTGGAATGCTCGTGGCCAGCTGCTGCCCTGGCTAGGGGTGATTGTGCCAATGGGCCTATTCAACGTGCTGGGATCTCTTCAAAACATCGAAAGCGCAGAGGCGGCAGGTGATCGTTATTGCGTTCGAAGCTCTTTACTGATCGATGGCATTGGCACAATGGCTGCCGCAGGTCTGGGGTCTTGTTTTCCTACAACCATTTATATCGGCCATCCAGCCTGGAAGGAAATGGGGGCTCGCATTGGCTATTCCTGGCTAAATGGCTTGGTAATGGGTAGCGCTTGTCTTCTAGGTGTTTTTGGTTTGGTCGCAGAGTTGGTACCTATTGAGGCAGGCATGGCGATCGTGCTCTATATCGGCATCGTGATTGCTGCTCAAGCCTTTCAAGCCACTCCCAGCACCCATGCACCGGCAGTAGCTCTTGGCCTGCTTCCTGGATTAGCAGGATGGGGTGCATCACTGATCAAGGCTGGTTTGCGCGCAGGAGGAGCCGGAAGCAATTCAGAACCTTTTAATTCAGCTTTATTAGGAAGGCTTCAAGAAGCTGATGTATGGGCAAGTGGTGCTTTTGCCCTTGAGCAAGGACAAATTATTACCGCCATGCTGCTAGCGGCAATGTTGGTTTATGTGATCGAACAACGCCTTTTAGCAGCAAGCTTTACTTCTTTCCTCGCATCTGCAGCCTCATGGATTGGGATCATCCACGCTTGGCGATTCACCCAGGCCGATACTGTTCTGGAGCTTGGCTGGGGAGTTGGTAGCTCCTGGGCAACGGGCTATCTACTAATGGCAGTTGTGTTCATGCTCGCCGGTTTGCATCAGCGCAGATTGATTTCTAGTTGACAAAACTGTTTTCAAAATGCATAAGTTAATGAAATGAGCGTAGGTAAAACCACTGGATCAATTCTGCCCGACTGCTACATGTCACGCCTCTTCGTTTGTAAAATGGATGCCAAAAAAATATTTACAACGATGGCTGATGCCTAAGAGAATGACTCGATCCCAGTGGAAGGGAGGCAGATCTTCTCTGATAATAACCTTGAGAATGTTATTGGTGGAGTCATGAGAGAAAGAGTTTTGAATGAAGATGCTGATATTAGGCTTGAGGGATTGTAAGTATTGGTTTAGAGCCAAGACATTGATGGCTGAATTTATAGTGTTAAGTAATTACTTTTAAGTTTGAGATAGTTTCAGCACACCGCTTGGGATGAGTGTTCAAATGCCAAGATCAAAGTAAACCTAGCCACCCTATGATTGTAAATTATTTACTTATCTCTATGAAATACAACATCATTGATCCCCTAGATCTTATCCTGGAAAATGGTAGGCACTTCTTAGTGCGGTAGTGGAATTCTAGAAACATGGATTCGTTTTGCCAATAGAGAGGACACATTGAACAGTTAACCTGCCCCAGCCACCGAAAGAGTTTCACCAGCTACGCCTTTCAGTGCTTCATTAGAAAGGTTTTGGCGGCCTTTATTGTCTGCAGCTAAGTCTTCAGGGGCTTTTGGAGTCGCAAGAGATATCTTTATGAGGGGATAGAAGGCTGGGAGGTTGTGGCTTAGTTGGCTAACATGTTGACTAGTTTCTTCGCTAAGAATTTCAATCATTGTGTGCAAGTCTGGTCGTACTAACAACTTGTATTAATGCGAAAAAAAACCATGTAAAGACTGAATTTATAGGCGCTTATCTGGTCATACATAGTTCACAACAAATTGCATCAACGACTTTAGAGCTGAAATCATCACTGAATGGTCCTGAGTGACCACAATGGTTCATGCCGGAAATTTCATAGCGAGTCAGCTTCCTTTTGCGTTGCCATCGATTCCAGTTTGACAATGGCAACAGTGGAGAACGCCCTGGGTAAGCCACTTGACCAAGAGCCGCAACAGGGTCTTTCCCGCCAACGACCATAGCCACACGATTGATCTCTTCTAAAGCGCCATTCCCACTGAACACTCCACAGACAGTGATCACTTGTACTGGAACACGACAAAGTTGTTGCAAGATCTCCGCTGTCCCAATAGCCATCTCTCCTCCTCCGCTGTAACCCACTAATACCAGGCGCACAGCTTTACTGGGATGGAAGCCAAGCGATTCAAGACGTCGGGCGATTTTCAAGGCAAGCTCATAATTCATCACCGGGCCATAACGGCGGTCAGAGGAAATTCCCACTTTGATCACATTATTGGCTTGTACACAAAAGGCGCTTAGAAAACGAACTAATGAATTGGGATGATGCTCTTGTAGAGAAAATAACCTTCGCCAGAACCACTGGCTGTATGAATCTGAACGCAGTGCAACAGGCATGATTGTGTAAGCCTCAATGCCTTTGACTAAAATAGACTCATGATCAATTCCTTCTTCTAGTTGCGAGAGGAATCGACTCACCCGTGGAGGATGGTCTTCTTCACTTTGATGAATGCCATCCAGGTAAATGATGTAATGTCGATGTCCAGAAATGTCCGGGGATCGTTCAGAAAATAGATGACTTGGGTTAGGAAGACCATCAAGCCACCCTTCCCAAAAGACAAAGTCAAGCATCACTGAATAAATACCTGACAGAGGGACCAAGATGATCACCAGAAGTGCCGCAAGCTTAAGGAGCTCATCAATCGATTCGCTGGTTACTAATGCAATAGCATCGCGACGAATCACAGCTAAGCACAGGAACAAAAGGGTGGCTAAGGCCAGCATCAAAACAACAACTGTCCTGCGGCTTGTAAGCAGCAGCTCACGATGATGGCGAAGCGAAGATCTAGTCTTAGTCATGATCTCAGATTAGATCCAACTCAATGATTAAGAGCCACTTCTCTTGCTAGTTGGGCGTAACTTGATTTCCACCTCTGAGCGAACAAGAGCGCAATTAAAACAAGTGCCAAGGCAAAACCAGGAAGGGCCATGACCAAGCCTTGCTGGAGAGGTATACCATAAATAGCTTTTAATAAAACAACTACATTGAGGTGAATCCATGCGAAAAGTGTTATAGCAATTAGATCACTAATATAAGGAGCTCCGGCAAGAGTATAAAATAATCCTGGCCAAATTGCTGGTAGTATATTGTTCGCAAAAGTAATCGGATGTAAAGGTACATCCTTTAGAGAAGTAAGGATCAAGCTGTCACAGAGAATCCCCAATAGAAAAGCTAGGCTTAGGCCTAGCGCGTCAAATAATAAATGCACGGCAATTTGAACAGGGCCTAAACGATTAGCAAGGAGAGAAAAGAAATGTGCTGCTGACATTGAAAGGCCAACTGCCAGCAACAATTCAACTCCAGCCTCCATTTTAAGCAGTACTTCGGCCATGGAATCAAGGCCTTGGCTGAGTCCGCTTAAGACCTGCAGAAGAGCATCAGGCACGACGCATCTCCGGACGATTTACGATCCAGAGAACAAAAATTGAAAGAATAGCACTGTAGAAGCACCATACTGAATTGAAAGCCATGCTATATGTAAACAGTGTCAGAATGATAGATAATACAATTAATGCTCCGAAGAGTTTGACGGCTTTGTCTTTAAGAATCAGCAAAGGAATAACAATCCAGCACCAATAAATTAGTTCTCCAATAGGTTCTGTATTGATGAAATTATGGAAGATGGTGTTGACGTTGTAGACGATCCTTCCGCCTGTCACTAGTCCTGGCTGGATCAACGGTGGATGTATTAATAAAGGCAGCCAGAATGAGATTCCAAGGATGGAACCAATAATCCAAACCCAGCGTAAAGCTCTCTTGACTCCTTCACTTTCGGAATGACGCCCAATCGAGTATGCGCTCCATGGAATCCATATCATCCAGAAGCAATAGGCAAAAAATAGAAAGCCAACAGAAGTAATTGACGTGAGAGGTTCGACCGGTGAAGCTACTGTTTCTCCATGACCTAATCCCACCCATACAAAACCCTCAATAAATTGCTGTAGCCCGAAGAAGAATGGTACTAGGGCTAGAGGTCTGTAGCCGGGACGTTTCGCTTCAGACGCAAGATAGTGGGTATAAAGCCCTAAGGGCATGAGGACCGCTGCAGCCGTAAAGCTGGCTGACGCTGAGAAACACATCTGTACGCTTGTTTATGAGTGTTTGCTCAGTTTGGTCAGGTAACTCGACTTCGCCAAGTTAATTACTGAGAAGCTTTGAAATTACCAACTTCAATGCCAGCGGATGAGACATCAATTGTTGATGCGTGATTACTGGAACGGCCTGTTGCTCACCCACTGGTAATACGGCTTGCCAGCCTGGAACAACCATGACATCCCATCGACAGAAATAACTGCTGCATTCAATGTCTTCTAAGGCTGAAACGTCGCCGTTGAGCTTGCGCAGTAAGGGGCTGCCGCGCTTCATATCCGCTAAACCAGCAAACAAACAGGCGGGAATCCACTGGGCTGTGAGGGTGCCTCGCTGTGGACTTCCTACACTCAGAAAACGATGCGTTCGTCGTGATCCACCTAGTTGTTGCAGCCAAATTCGACTGATCACCCCTCCCATCGAAAAGCCAAGTACATCTATAACCGTCTCGGCCCCCCACTGCTCAACGATGAGCTGATCCAACGTCTCCGCCAGCTTGGAAAGCGGAACAGCTCCCAGGCGATGAGGCAGATGGGGTATCTGTAGAGGTAGCTGATGTTGTTCGAGTGCCTTCACCAACCGCCTAAAAAGATGCGGGGTATCCCAAAGACCATGTACAAGCACCAATGGTCGACGGGGTTTATCCACTGATGCGACATGCGTAAACATCGCTAAAAGCCTTGGCAAAGATCAGGGTGTTGGCCAATTGCGACACCTTTCAACAGCCACACTGCCACTAAACCCAGGCACCGGCGCAGCACATTTACGCACAAGCACTTGCATTGGCACAGGACCGTAGAGATCTTCCAAGAGCACTAGCAATCGCTCGCTGAAGTGTTCGATGGTAAAACACTTCAGTTCAAAGGAGAGTCGTTGCATTGCACCAATAGCCAAGCTGTAGTCCGCAGTGGCATTGAGCTCATCATCCAGGGCAGCCTTGTCAAGGTCTAACCAAAGGCTGAAATCCAAGCTGAACCACTGGCCTTCACGTCTTTCATGGTCAAGCACACCCACGTGGGCCCACAAGCGCACATCGTTAACATGAATGGCTCCTAAAGGGAGACGATTGATCACAGCGGTAGGTCCCGGTGAGTGAACATGCATTCACCATTGGCATAGTCCGCCACAATGTGGCCTTGTCCACGTAACCGATAGCGATAGGTCACCAGCCCTTCCAAGCCAACCGGCCCCCTTGGAGGCAGTGTTTGAGTACTGATTCCAACCTCGGCTCCAAAGCCATAACGGAATCCATCGGCAAAACGCGTGGAGCAATTGTGAAAAACACCGGCACTATCGACAGCTTGGAGAAAACGCTCAGCCGTCTCCTGATCATTGCTGACAATCGCCTCCGTGTGACGGGAGCTATAGCGACGGATGTGATCCAGGGCTCCCTCTAGATCAGGCACCACTTTCACTGACAGAATCAGATCGAGATATTCCGTAGCCCAATCCTCTTCACTTGCTGACTCTTCTACTCCTAAAGCCCGGCTAGCTGAATCCCCAAGCAGACGAACCCCGGCCTGAAGAAATGCAGGAATTGCAAGCTCTAAAAACGACGGTGCAATGGACTGATGAATAAGCAGAGTTTCAATAGAGTTGCATGCTGCGGGGTACTGGGTCTTGCTATCGATTGCAATCTGTAGGGCCTGCTTCAGATCCGCCGCGGCATCGAGATAGAGATGACAGATTCCGTCCGCATGACCAAGAACCGGAATTCGTGTGTTGTCTTGAATGAAACGCACCAGTTCGTTGCTGCCGCGAGGGATGATCAAATCCACTAGGCCATCAAGGCGAAGTAGGGCAAGGCTTTCCTGACGGGTCTTGAGTAAGGCAATTGCCTCGGGATCGATCTCTGTTTCAGCCAGACCATTCTTCAACGCCTCAATGATGGCCTGATTGGTGTGGCTTGCTTCGCTGCCGCCCTTGAGAAGTGCGCCATTGCCAGAGCGAATTGCCAGTGAAGTGATCTGAATTACGGCATCTGGGCGCGCCTCAAAGATTACCCCCAGGACTCCAAGAGGAACGGTGATGCGCTCCAGCACAAGGTCTTGATCCAGTTCACGATGCAACTGACGCAAACCAAGGGGATCAGTTAATTGAGCCAACTGCCTGAGCCCCTCGATAGCCGAGTTGAGTTTGCTTTCATCAAGCCTGAGCCGCGCCATCAGGGCAGAAGCAAGTCCCTCAGTTCGAGCCTTCTCTAAATCGAGTTGATTAGCCCTCACGATCTGCTCAGAGCTTGACAGCAAAGCATTGGCCATTGCCATCAGGGCCTTACGCCGCTGGTTGTCATCACTTTGCCCAAGAGCCATGGCTGCTTGCCGCACCTCTGCTGCAAGTCGCAGCAACTGGGCGGAAGGCTCAGGAACTCCAGGGGAAGTTGTCATCACAGCGCGGCACAGCTGTGCTCATCATTACGCCTCAAGGGGCATTGCCGACACTTAAGAGACGTTGAAGGGCAAGTCGAGCTGCCCCCAGGCGACCAGCTCCATTCCCAAGGGCACAGGAGCGAATCTGCAAACCCTCTCTGCTCACAGCTTGCACCCGCTTCTCTACTTCCTGACGGACCGTTGGTAGGAAATGAACTGCTCCACCTGCAAGACCTCCTCCGACCAGCACCAGCTGAGGGGTGAAAACATAGACGAGAGAACTGATTCCCACCCCAAGTTTGCGGCCATAGGTTTCCCAGATCTCGAGAGCCTCGCGATCGCCAGAAGCAGCTCGGTCGCTTAATTCTTCTGGGTCCCCAGCCCATAGACGTTGAAGGGCGTCAATGCTGGCGTACTGCTCTAGGGAGCCTTGGTTGCCACTGTTGCAGCTGGGACCTTCAGAATCCACCCCAATCAGACCAGGCTCGGCTGCAGCTCCGTTATGACCAACAAACAATTGACCACCAAGCATGACGCCCCCACCTACTCCGGTGCCAAGAGTGAGCAGAACGACGTTTTCAAAATCTTGGGCCGCGCCCTGCCATGCTTCACCAACGAGAGCACAGTTGCCATCATTCGCCAGGGTAACGTGCCGATTCAGTCGTGGTTCCAACCAGTCGGCTAAAGGAACCTCCAGCCATCCAGGCAGGTTGATACAGACCCTGGCGACCCGGCCTTCAGCATCCATTGGTCCTGGTAAGCCCACTCCCACGAATGCAGCATGATGGTTTGGATCAACGGTCTCGATAGCTTCGCAAAGAGCAACTGTGACAGCACCTGGCACCGAGGGTTGAGGGGTTGGCAACTCGGTTTCTGCCAACAGATGGCCCTGCTGATCAAATCGACCTAACTTGATCGCGGTACCTCCCAAATCGACACCGATGAACTGAGCTAAGTCGGTTGCCACCTGGTCAAAAGCGGAAAAATAATTGCAATTGGCTCTGCCAAATTCCCTGGCTGTCTACAGAGCCTGAGAGATTCATGCTGGGACTGATTTGATAAGTAAGGGTGCCTTGCGGAGGAATATCGTTGCGGTCTGGTGTGGCCAAAATAGAAACGTTAAGTCGCTTAGTGATATCAATACCAATGTCTGTGACTAGCTCGAGCGTGGGTGGGACTTGCCCAGAAACGCGCTCTTTTTGACTCGTCACAACCGGCGAGACGTATGAAGGATAAAGGGCAATTTGCATTCGTTGACTGAAAGCATCAGAGATTGTTCCAAGAACAGGCGTGAGAAGAGATTGACCGATCACAGTCGCTAGTGCCGCCCCACCACCTTCTCCCGACAACCCTGCCAGTGAATTTCCTCCAATTAACCCCAGTAATTGAGTACGAGGCAGTGACGGCGAGCTGCGTAAGTCAATGTTTTGGAAAAGACGATTTGCAGGTCCCTCGGCCTTCACCATCACTTTGATCAAGCGGAACTGTCCTCCGGCTCCAAGAGCACCTGTTCCATTGGTATCAAATACATTCGCTGATGCGGCATTACTGTCGGTGCCGATGCTGATGCTGTCGGAGACCTGGCTGTTCATGGCGACATCAACGTAAGGGATTAGGCCCATAGAAGGAGTAAAGACAGCGACATTCGCAGCTCGCTGATCAAGACTGAAGAACGTCGTAAACAGATTCAGCCGCCCATTCAGTAGCCGAATCACACCACGAGCCTGAAGCTTTGGACCTAGGGGGCCATTCAAGCTGAGCAACCCTTCTGTACTGAAATTGGCCAGCGCATTAGCAGTGATGCGCAAATTTGGACCAAGCTTTAAACGCAGGTTGTCGAAGCTGATAGAGGGGATGTTGGGAAACACTGAGCTCAACATCTTCCTCCGACTGACCTCTACATCTGGTCCAAGCAAGACCAAGGGTTTCTTGAAATCCCACTGCTCTTCAAGCAGGGTGTTGGCATTAACAACTTTGGGGCTGCTGGACGTCGCTATCGCCTCTGCGGCTCCAGGCCTTTTGGTGGATTGAATGGCAGAGTTGATCGGTCGCAGAAGCCCTGAGCCGGCGGGTGAGATCCTTCCTTCTTTGATCGTGAGCTCACCGCCAATTAAGGGTTTCTGCAAGGCACCCGTGAACTTGAGCTTGGCGGCCACCCCTACATCAGCCTTTGGCAACTTAAAACGGGACTTACTGATCTCGATAGTCAGGGGCTGCTCTTCAGGTGCAGGGCGAAGCAAGGCAATGGATCCCGCACCTTGCAAGATGCCCTTCGAACCAATCTTTGCTTTGAGACGCTGCACCTCAAGGCGATTGAAGTCAAAAATCATGGCAGCCTCCAACCCCTTGACAACTTGTTCCATGACGACGAATTCGCCGTTTTGCACCACCAAAAATCCATTCGCCTGAGGAGCGCTAAGGCTGCCGCTAAACAACAACTTGAGGTCGGAGTTACCGCCCTTCCAGGTGACCGCACCTTCAGCAAAATCAGCCAGAAAATGTAGGCCGTCGCCGTGGCTCTCAACCCTGACGTCTATCGGCAAGGAGGGATCAAGAGGCACTTGACCGGTAATGGTTACCGCCTCTTTGGAAGAAGAGCTTCGCAGCGCCAAGTCGAGGTTCAGGAGGGCATCATTCAAGAGAACCTGCCCTTTGTCCAAGCTCAATGAGCTTTCAGCCAACCTGGCGCTTTCCATCACTAGATCAGCTGTGATCTCAGGGGTTCCCCGTCTGAGGTTGTATCGACCCGAAAGTCCCAGAGCGCCCCGCAGTGCTTGAGGTAGAGGTGCAACCAACGAAAGCAGAGAAAAGGGAACGTGAAGCAGTGAAAACGACCCTTCCCCACCATGCAGAGGTCCTTGAATCGAGGCGAAAATGGGTTTGACTTGTAGGGCGTGATCCTGATCCTCACCTTCTGTCCAGAGATGACCGCTGGCCTTTAGCCCCAGATTGAGCTTGGACAGATCGGGACCCTTCAGATCGATCACCGCATCAATCTGCCCACGTAGATCTTCTGGATGGATGATCCTGCTACGACGATTTTGCTGGTCGAAACGATTGACGGAAGCCTGCGCCGCTGCCAAGACTTTGAGCTGATCATCTAGAGACCTTCCCAAGGTTTGCATCAACTGAGTGCCCAGATCTTGGGCTCGCCCAATCGAAGCTGGAAGAACATAATTAAAATTAGAAAGTTGCTCTGCACTAGAGATCAGCCAACGCGCGCTTAGACCGCGTGCCTTTGCCTTAGCAGAGAGTTCGCCACCAAGGCGACCTCCCGCTGCAAGATTGATCTGGCCTGTATCCGCTGGTAGCAGCTCACCAGTCAGCTTGTAGCGCTGGTTGGCAACCCTCCCCTGAAGCAAAGCCTGTTGAAATTGCAGACCCATCAACCCTGGATTGCTGATGGTGACTTGGCCTTCCATGGCCAGGGGCTGAAGACCCAGGCTGCCTGATCCGCTGAGTTGTCCATAAACGCCTTCAAATTGCTGCTTTGAAGACATGGTCGCCTCAATCCCATCCACTTTGAAGTTGTTCAACTCCCAGCGATAGTGAGCTGGGATGCCGTTTAGCGAGAGACGGCCATCGCCACGGTTAATCGCCAACTCCTGTGGCAACCAGTCGCGTCCCAATCGAGATGAGAGCTGCCCAGGGATCACCGCCCCCACTGATTCCATCAGCAGAGTGCTACCCCCAGCAGGGAGTCCGGCTAAGTTCCCTTGCCAATCTTCCAACAACCGCAACCCTCCCGCCTCTGGATTCATCACCCGGATGGAAAGATTTGGACGAAGGGCCGACAATGGCCCTCTCACCTGCCCCGAAGCAGCAAGGGTTCCAGCCAAAGAGGTGCCGAGAAGCGGACCAACACGAGCTAAAGGGAAAGGACTCAAATTCAGATTGGCCTGCAGTTCTCCACTGCGTAGGCGTCCTTGATCAACTGAGAGAGGCAAGTCCGCCACAACTTTGAGCAGGGGACTGTTGAACTGCCTTAAGCGGAGCAAACCGGAATCTGCTGACCACCCCGCTCGCAGAGACCAGGTTTCCAGCAAAGGATTACGTTGCTGAGCAAGGCTTAGCTGAAGTTGGGGGCTCGATGAAGGGCCCTCAATTTGAAGCTTGCCTTTGATCAAGGCTTGGCTGCCGAGAAGATCAGCAAGCACAGGGATGCGCTGCCATGCAGGTCCTGCAAACTCCAGGCGCTGGGTGTTCAGCCCTAACTCGGGATAGAGGGGACCCCTTGCACGGACCTGAAGACCTGGACCACGAACATCAAAAGTGTCAATAACGGCCCTGAATGCCTTGGGATTGCGCCAGTTGGTGCGCATCTGCAAGTTCAGTTGCAGCGGACCATCAACTGGGATCTTTGGGGCAAGAGTCCAGCGGCCACTGGCGTGCAGATTGGGCTCATGCCAAGGTCCATTGATCCGGGCTTGGAAGGCATGCCCTTGTTGCCGCTGGTTGACCTTGAGGTCGAGGTTGTAGGAGTGATTGAGACGAGCACCTCCCTTGAGAGAAGCGGTCCAAGGGCCGTAACGCCACTGGCTGAGAGGTAACTGAAGACGATCTTGACGACAGTTGATCTTGGCTTCACGAGATGAGAGTGACTTTTTGAGGGGACCACCCGCTAATTGGAATCGAACCAATGAAAGGGCTCCCTTGCAGCCCATGCGTCCCTGATTAAGACTCACTTGGAGGTCACCGCCAATCTGACCCTGCATTTGCATCGGCAGCGTTCCCGGCAAAAGCCCCTGCAATGGTTCAAGGCTGATTTGGTCCAAACGAGCATGGGCCTGAAGCTCTAAACGATCCCAGCGTCCACGGCCCTTTAGGAAGAATCTTCCACGATCTGGCAATACAAATTGGACAGATCCATTGGCCCATCCCTCCGCCAGCTGAAGGTCTGCCCGTGTGGTGGCGGTGAACTCCAAGTTTGCGGGTTCGATGCGGACCCTGGCGGGCTGAGTTAACCGCAGCTGAAGATCAACCTTTGGGGGAGGCTCGCCTTTGGATGGACCAGGGACCCAGTAGAAACCCTTGTGATTACGACGTAGCGTTAACCGTGATCCTTCAAGGGTGAGTACGGCAACGGGTCGCAAACGGAACAGGCTGGCCATTGGGGCAAGGCTGATGGTTAGACCAGAGAGCGATGCTGTGGAATCGTCATGACTTCCCGGCAGCACTTCAGTGGGACCAATGGCCATACCCCAGGGCCGCAGGCCCTGATAAACACCAATTTTTACAGGATGGCCTAGTGGTTTTGAAAGCTGTTGCTCCAGTTGCGGACGCAGACGTTCAAGAAGGGCCGCAACAACTCGATCGGCGCCAACCCAAACAACCAAGCTGCTCGTTAGCAGTAGAACAGCAGGGCGTTTCCATCGCCCTTTAGCCAAGGATTGACTCTTCTCTCCCATCGATTTGAGTCAACCTTCCTGGGAGCGTGCGAAATATAAGTAGTTCTCTTGAGGTTCACCAGTCCATGTCCATTCCAGAGCTGATTGAAACCGCAACCGGATGGCTTGCCTGGTCAGGCCTAGCCCTAAGCCTAATGACCCTGATTGCTTTCTTGGTTCGTTGGGGACAACGCTTCCGGCTGGTGGGAGTGACCAGCTTCAACCTTCTTCTTTTGGCAAGCTGTTGGGCTTTTGGCGTGAGCTATACCCCCCCCCTCAAGGTGGAAGGAGCTCTGGTGGTACCCGTGGTGTTTGACAACAGCACGGACCTTGTTGTCGCCCAGGTCCCTGATGACTTTCCGGATGAAGCGGTTGAAGCCACATTGCAGCAACTAGCAGGCAACATCCATCGCGGTGGATATAACGGCAGTGAGGTGCATGTGCGGCTACGCAGGCTGGAATCGGTTGGAGAGGGTGTCAGTCAACCCGTCATCCTCGGCGAAGTCATACGCGACTTGCGTCAGAACATCACGCTGCCATTAGCCGAAAAAAGTGATGCAGGTTGATCAACCTCTGGGAGATTTACCTCAAAGCTTTCGTGACGAACAAGCCCTGCTCGTGGCGGCAGGGATCACAACATGGAGCGCATTGAAACGCCTTGAGGACCAGGAACTCAACCGACTTGCTAAGGGAGCGCTTGCGACGACCCGAAACCTGAAACGATTGCGAGGCATGGCGGCACTTGTTTGTGATCTAGATCTAGAACTGGCGGATGCTGCCTTGCTGATCCACTCCGGGCTAGCCACTGCAGCCGCTTTAGCAGCTGCGACTCCACAGGATGTCGTGCATCAGACGGGACGGTTACAACGCCAACTCAATAACCATCGACAATCGAGCGTGGACCTTGCTATGGCCAATCGCTGGATCCAGCTTGCTCGCACGAGGCAACTGCAGAACTGACCTAGCGAAGCCCCACAATCCCGACAAGAGTGTCTCAAATGATGACAGCGTGCATGTTTGGGACCAATGCGCTATTTGCCAGCGCTGATCGTCGTAGCCCTTGCCAGTGCTTCGGATGTCAAGGCGCAGTCCAGCCTTCTTGAAAGCGTCAAAAACAACCCAGGCGAAGCGCGCGAATTGTGCAGTCAATTTAAGGCTCTCAATACCAAAGGGGTTTCTGCTTATTCATCTCAAGCGATCTCAGAAGTTGCCCGCCAACGCAATCTCAGCTCCAATAACGCTGAGATTCTGGCCACCTATGTGATTGGAATGAACTGCCCGGATGTGCGTTGAAGGTCTAACGAGCTCTGGATCCGTGAACTGGCACGATGCCTGGCTGACACTCTCTGACGGGGTCAAGCTCGTTGCCAGGTTATGGATCCCGAAAGGTGAGGGACCCTGGCCTGCTCTCGTGATGCGTCAGCCCTACGGACGTGCGCTCGCCTCAACTGTGACTTACATCCATCCTGGTTGGTGGGCAAGTCACGGCTATCTGGTCGTGGTCCAGGACGTACGTGGTCAAGGGGATTCCGAAGGCCACTTCAATGGCTTCCTGCAAGAAGCTTCTGATACCAGTCAGACGCATGCATGGGTTCGGGAGTTACCAGAATGCAATGGCCGCCTTGGAACCTATGGGTTTTCCTATCAGGGCCTAACACAGCTGCTTGCCGAACCTGGGACGCCGCCACCGGATTGTCTGGCACCAGCGATGGCAGGAGTTGATGAGCGCAACCATTGGAGTTGTGAGGGGGGTGCTCACTGGTGGCATCTTGGCTTGGCCTGGGGGCTGCAACTTGCAGCACTACAAGCTCGTCGCTGTGGCAACTGGGAAGCATGGAGAGAGCTTCGCCGCAGTTTGGAAGACGACAGCTACCTGTATGAGGGGCCGGCACTTCTGAAACGCCACGATCCCGATGGGATGAGCTTTAGATGGCTACATCAAGCGAACCAAAACGATCACGGCTGGGTTGTACACAAGCCCTTGGATTCCTGGCTTCGTCAACCGATGCTGCTTCTGGGTGGCTGGTGGGATCCCCATTTGAATGGCCTGCTTGATCTCTATCAACGATCAAGCCAAGTAGGTGGTAGCCCAGAACTTCATATCGGTCCAGCGACTCACCTGCAGTGGTGGCCTGATGCACAGCAACTTCAGCTGGAGTTCTTTGATCGCCATCTGAAATCTTCGAAAGCCTTAACTAATTCAAGACCCCATGGGCGGATCTGGAATATCACGTCTTGTTCTTGGCAGACATTTGCAAGCCCCACCCAGACCACAACATCAGCCAATGCCAGCTGGAGTCTTGTCAGTGGAGGGATGGCCTGCTTGGACCCCTCAGAAGGCACCCTGCATCAGAACAAGAAAGGTGGCGGCGTGGTTTATGTGGTTCATGACCCTTGGCGACCGGTTCAATCAGTGGGAGGACATCTCAGCCCAAAACCAGGAGTTGCTGAGCGCAGCGCCTTGGACCAGCGCGCCGATGTGGCTACCTTCACAAGCACTGCTTTGCAGGAACCTCTCCAACTCAATGGGATCCCATTACTGCAGCTGACCGTGCAGTCAGATCAACCGGGATTTGACCTTTGCGTTGCCCTCTCCATTGTTAATTGCAACCACAGCGAGGTGAAGCAGCTCTCAACAGGTTTTCTGCGTGTGCAAGGAGAGCAGGCCCTGCGCATGCTGCCGCGCAAGGTGAAACTTCAACCAATACTTGCAGACCTGGAGCGAGGAGAACATCTGCGCCTATCTCTCGCAGGTGCAGCCTGGCCGGCCATTGGTGTCAACCCAGGCCACGATCGTCATCCTTGTGGCCCTCCAGGACCCCATTGCCAAGTGGTGACCATGACACTGCAGCTCAATGGATCCAAGTTGAGGTTTTTGTCATGGAACTCCGGCAAAATAGATTTCGATTTGCCCCAAGAGTTTTGAAGCTGTCTGTTTGCCTGCTGAGCCTATCCCTTGGATTGCCTATGGGCCTGAGTGCACTAACCCTTCCGATTGTGGCAGCGCAGGAGACCATTCAAAAGACCACTTTGAGCCCTGCTGAGGCGACAAAAACAGCGCAAATCCTGCTCAAGGCATTAGTGGTGCAAGACGCCAAAACCATCTATGGCCAACTTTCAGAAGCTCTGCGCAGCACCACCACCACTGAACGGATCCAACAACGTCTGAAAAGGCGCCCTCAAGTCAAGTCAAGTCGCATTGTCGACGTCTCACCAGGCATAGACGACACCACTGTCGACGCCATGGTTGAGACCATCGATGGAGACGTCCCGTTGATCATGGTTCTCGATCAGGAAGGGAAATTGATCGCATGGAAATGGAGTGGTCAAGCATTGCCGATCGAGCAATCGGCCATTGATTTCGTTGACGATTTGGTCTCTGCTCGCTGGATCGGTGCGCGTTCCTTTCTTGAACTGAGCTTTCAACAGGAGTTGAAACCACAAGACTTGCAACGCAAGTGGACAAAACTCAATCGCGTCAGCGGTGGTTTCCAAAAGGTGAAAGATGCAATTGTTGCCAGCCAAGGAGGGGAACAGCAGCTGGTTCTAGTGACCATTGAGTTTGGCGATTTAACAGACAACCTTTTTGTCATTTTCAACAGTCAAGGGGAGATCATCAACGTGGATTTCTCAGCTGATCTGGTCTGATTGATCAGCGTTCGCTGATTCAACTGCTCTCTCTGGTGCTCAGTCTGCCCTTGCGGTCCATGAATCGACCTAAGCTCCCGGCCATTGATGTCTTTGCCCCATGACCACCAGTGTTGCCCTCGACTGGGTGGTTCAAGACGGCCAAAGACTTGCTGAATGTCGCCACGATGATCCTTTCTCGCTGTTGGGTCCTCAATCTCATGAGGGGCAATGGATCGTGCGCATCTGGATGCCGGAGGCAAGCCAAGTAGAGCTGCTTTGTGATGGCAGAACGACTGCCATGACAACGCCCAATCACTCCTGGATCTTCGAAGCAGCTCTCAACCAAAATCCCGGCCGCACATACCAGGTGCGGGTTAAACGCGCAGGAATCGTGCATGAGCAGCACGACCCCTGGGCCTTCCACGATGAATGGATGGGGGAGATGGACCGTCACCTCTTTGCGGAGGGCAACCATCACCACATTTGGCAACGTATGGGCGCCCACCTGATGGAGCGTGAGGGTGTTGAGGGAGTGATGTTCTGCCTCTGGGCACCCCATGCATGCAGTGTGGCTGTTCTCGGAGAATTAAACGGATGGGATGGCCGTCATCATCCGATGCAGCGTCGCCAGGGAGGCCTTTGGGAGCTGTTTATTCCTGGGTTTAAAGAAGGGACCCTTTATAAATACGAAATCCGAACGCAGGAAGGCCATTGCTATCAGAAAGCTGATCCCTATGGTTTCCAGCACGAGGTGCGCCCAGCGACAAGCTCCGTAGTCGCGAGGCTTGATCGCTATCAATGGCAGGACGAGCAATGGATGCGGCAACGGGATAGTCGTAATGCTCTCGATCAACCAATTTCTGTCTATGAAATGCATTTAGGCAGCTGGATTCATGCAGCAACAGATGAACCGTATATCGAGTTGGATGGCACGCCCCGGGCGCCGGTACCCGCTGCGGACATGAAGCCTGGAGCTCGTCTCCTGACCTATCCCGAACTAGCCGACCAGTTAATCCCCTACGTGAAAGATCGGGGATTCACCCACATTGAACTGATGCCAATCTCAGAGCATCCATTTGATGGCTCATGGGGATACCAGGTCACAGGGTGGTATGCACCCACCAGCCGATTTGGAAGTCCGGATGAATTCCGTGCATTTGTTGATCGCTGCCACGCCGAAGGTTTAGGTGTGATCATCGATTGGGTGCCAGGCCATTTCCCTAAGGATGGTCATGGCCTGGCCTTCTTTGATGGAACCCATCTCTACGAACATTCTGATCCACGCATTGGTGAACACAAGGAATGGGGCACGTTGATCTTCAACTACAGCCGCAACGAGGTTCGCAACTTTCTCGTTGCCAATCTTGTGTATTGGTTTGAGCAATTCCATATTGATGGTATTCGTGTTGATGCGGTGGCTTCGATGCTTTATCGCGACTATCTTCGACCTGATGGAGAATGGATTGCCAATGAAGATGGAGGGCGAGAAAATACAGAAGCAGTTCGATTCCTCCAACAGGCCAATCACGTTCTTTTCCAGCACTTCCCTGGAGCGCTTTCAATTGCGGAGGAGTCAACAACTTGGCCCATGGTTACTCAGCCCACTGATATTGGCGGGCTGGGATTCAATCTTAAATGGAATATGGGTTGGATGCATGACATGCTCGATTATTTCGAGTTAGACCCTTGGTTTAGGCAGTTTCACCAGAACAACATCACTTTTTCGATTTGGTATGCCTACACCGAAAACTTCATGCTGGCACTTAGTCATGATGAGGTTGTGCATGGTAAAAGCAATCTTCTCCATAAGATGCCAGGAGATGACTGGCAGAAATTTGCAAATGTTCGTGCATTGCTTGCCTATATGTGGACCCATCCTGGCAAGAAAACTATCTTCATGGGAATGGAATTTGGTCAACGATCGGAATGGAATGTATGGGGCGATCTGCAATGGGAGCTGTTGAAACATGATCCTCATAAGGGTCTGCAGAGATTGGTTGATGACCTCAACACTTTCTATAAAGGCGAGCCTGCTCTATGGAAGGATGACTTTGATCAATATGGATTCCAATGGATTGATTGCAATGATAATCGTCATTCTGTAATCAGCTTTATGCGCCGTGAAAGTAGTGGCGGAACTTGGCTTGTCGTCGTCGCCAACTTCACACCTCAAAGTCATTCAAATTACAGAATTGGCGTGCCTATGAGTGGCTATTATCAGGAAGTTTTCAACACAGATAGCTCTTGTTACGGCGGTAGAAACCTCGGCAATATGGGCGGTAAAAACACTGATGAATTCAATATCCATGGATATGAGCAGTCTCTTGAACTCTGTCTACCAGCGCTGAGCGTGCTGGTCTTCCGTCATGACCCGAAGCGAAGTCTTTGAGTGCAGCCAAAGCCAATGAACATGTGACGAAGCTGCGTTCTCAACATCACTGATGGCCTGAACAACAACGGCCTTCAGGTAGGTTTTCTGACTGATCCTGACCCTTGTAATGAGCGACTCCCAGCCCTTATTGCTCCGCGCTGCGCGTGGTGAGTCGGTCGAGCGGACCCCTGTGTGGATGATGCGCCAGGCGGGTCGCTACATGAAGGTTTACCGGGATCTCCGGGACCGTTACCCCAGTTTTCGAGAGCGTTCTGAAAATCCTGATCTCTCTTACCAGATCTCGATGCAGCCCTTTGAAGCATTCCAGCCTGATGGGGTGATTTTGTTCTCAGACATCCTCACTCCCTTGCCCGGCATGGGCATCGATTTCGACATCGTTGAAAGCAAGGGCCCCCTCATCCAAAAGCCGATTCGCAGCCTCAGCCAAATTGAGGCTCTTCAGCCATTGGAGCCAAACGCAACCATGCCTTTTGTAGGCGAGGTGCTCGGACGCCTGCGCGAGAGTGTTGGTAATAAGGCTGCTGTGCTGGGTTTTGTGGGGGCTCCCTGGACCCTTGCGGCCTATGTGGTTGAGGGCAAAAGCAGCAAGAATTACGCCGTGATCAAGGCGATGGCTTTCCAGCAGCCAGATCTTCTGCATCGTTTGCTAAACCATTTCGCTGAATCGATTGCCACTTATTTGCGTTATCAAATCGATTCCGGCGCCCAGGTCGTGCAGATGTTTGATTCCTGGGCCGGTCAGCTAAGCCCGGCCGACTACGACACCTTTGCAGCGCCTTATCAAAAAAGAGTCGTAGACCTGGTGAAATCCACTCATCCCGACACTCCAATGATTCTCTACATCTCCGGCAGCGCTGGAGTGTTGGAACGAATGGGGCGCACAGGTGTCGACATCATTTCTCTTGACTGGACTGTTGATATGGCCGATGGCTGCGCTCGACTTCCCGAGCACTTAGGTGTGCAAGGCAATGTTGACCCTGGCCTGTTGTTTGGAACACCAGAAGCGATTCGAGAGCGAATTGTCGATGCGGTTCGTAAGGCTCGAGGTCGCCGGCACATCCTCAACCTCGGCCATGGCATCCTGCCTGGAACACCTGAGGACAATGCCAAAGTGTTTTTCGAAACTGGCAAGACTGTTGACAATCTGATCGGATCTGCCGCTTGACTCCTGCCCGGATCCTGATCACAGGAGCCAGCGGCTGTGTTGGGCAGTACACAGCCGCCTGGCTACTTGAAAACTCCGATGCCGAGTTACTGCTCTGGCTCAGAGACCCGGCCAAACTCACGGCCATCTCAGCGCAACACCCACGTGTTCAACTGCTGGTAGGAGATTTACGTGACCCCCATTGTTTTGCTAATCAGCTAGCCACGGTCAGCCGTGTGATTCATACGGCAACGGCCTGGGGGGATCCAGAGCGAGCCCATCAAGTGAATGTTGTGGCTGTTAAAACTCTGCTCGGGCTTCTCAATCCAGAGGTTCTTGAGCAGATCACCTATTTCTCTACGGCAAGCATCCTCAATCGGGATCTTCAGCCATTGCCAGAAGCTCTTGCGTATGGCACTGAATACATTCAAACCAAGGCTCAGTGCCTCCAGGACCTTGAGCACCATCCGTTGGCTGATCGGATCGTGGCTGTTTTCCCTACGCTCGTTTTCGGGGGAAGGGTCGATGGCACGAGCCCATTCCCTACCAGCTATCTCACTGAAGGGTTAGAAGAAGCAAGCCGCTGGCTTTGGTTGGCACGCTGGCTAAGGGCTGATGCCAGCTTTCATTTCATTCATGCAGCTGATATTGCTTGCATATGTGGCCACTTGGCAACGACCCCCAAACTTCCCAATCGAGAGGCTGGGCAGGGAGCTGTTCGGCGTTTGGTTATGGGTCAACCCTCGATCTCTGTGAATCAAGCTATAGCGACTCTTTGTCGCTGGCGTGGGCTCAGGCAGACGCCTGGTTTACCCCTCTGGGGTTGGCTGATTGAGGCTCTGATCAAGGTGCTACCGATCGAAATCAATGCATGGGATCGCTTCAGCATCAAACAAAGGCACTTTGTGCATGATCCAATTACGACACCAGAACGTGTCGGAGGTCACAGCCATGCAGCCACACTTGAAGCCGTGTTGGCAGATTCAGGACTGCCGCAGCGCGGAAAACTTCACAATCAGGGCTAAAGTGCTCCTAGAAATCATGTAAGCTCTCATGGCCTCAATGCTTCGCTCTATCGCAGCAGCAGCTTGCGCTTTGTTTTTGGTGATTGGGCTTGGAGTCTCTTCCGTTCAGGCTGCCACTACTGAAGTGAAACTAGGCAGCGATTCAGGCATGCTTGCTTTCGAACCAAGCTCTATAACGATTCAAGAAGGAGACACGATCAAGTTCGTCAATAATAATCTCGCCCCACATAACGCTGTATTTGAAGGCCACGATGAGTTAAGTCACTCTGATCTAGCCTTTGCTCCGGGTGAATCTTGGGAAGAAACATTCACAACAGCTGGCACTTATGATTTCTACTGTGAGCCCCATCGTGGCGCTGGCATGGTTGGAAAGGTTACTGTTGAATGAGTTGAATTGACTGACCGATAAGTAGGCATTAAAGACTCTAAAAATATCAAGCCTGAGGTAATTATTCTTTTTGCTTCCACATTTTTATTATTGGATGACATAGGTTTGGTTACTCAAGCAAGCCTGCATATGTTTCTAGCTGGTTTGCAGGCATCAAAGCTTGGATATATTATTAAACTAAGAATGTATATGATGCAATGACACGAGAGGGCCTGTCTGATCTTCTCCATGCCGCTGAGCACAGTTTAACGCTACGAGGTCAGTTGAAGAATTGCTCTAATGGTCAGGAGTTAATAGATCTAGCTAAAGATTATGGTTTTCCTGTCAAGCTTTGCGATCTTCAAAATGAGGCTGAGTCACAGCAGATAGAGGATTGGTTTAGAAAAAGTAGAATCTCTCCAATTCGCAAATGATTGGCTTGAATGCAAGTGGCTGCAAATCTTCAAATATTTGGTGTTGAAATGGTTGAAGGTCACGACGCTTATGTTGAATTAAGGTATAAGCATGATTGGTGTCAGTAGTAATACATTTTGCTTAGAGTAAAAGATAGTCTAAATGTTGGGCAGGCTGTTGTATTTGGATCAAGAGAATACTAAAAGTTTAAGCCATGAAGAGATGATCTAATCGTGCATAGATGGTTGATCTATAGGCTTCTTTAAACCAACCAATAAATACCTTAATGCATAGATGAAAGTTGTTGATGACGAATTCAGCAATGAGGTTTGATTTGTCTCTTGGTGGTGCTTACCACACTCTGCCGAAAGAGCCGTACCAATCAGAACGGTTTACCGCTTGGCGCTAATGGTTAGTCGACATACGGTTGAATCAACGTAAAAGACCACATGCAACCTACAGCGGATCAATTTACCGAAAAAGGCTGGGCAGCAATCGTTTTGGCCCAACAACTTGCCCAACAACGCAAGCACCAGCAACTGGAAACAGAGCATTTGTTGTTGTCACTGCTCCAGCAAAACGCTTTGGCCGGAAGAATCCTGGAAAAAGCAGGTGTGTCGATCGGCAACTTGCAAACAGCCGTGGAGGCACACCTGCAAGAACAGCCCACTATGCAGGCTGCGCCAGACTCTGTCTATCTGGGCAAGGGAGTCAATGATCTTCTCGATCAAGCTGAGAAACATAAGCAAGCTTTTGGCGATAGTTTCATCTCGATTGAACATCTGTTACTTGCATTGGCCGGGGACAATCGTTGCGGCCGTAAGTTGCTCAATCAAGCGGGCGTGGATGCCGGCAAACTAAAGGTTGCAATTGACGCGGTACGCGGAAACCAGAAGGTGACCGATCAGAACCCAGAAGGAACTTACGAATCTCTCGAAAAATATGGCAGAGACCTGAGTGCTGCTGCTCGCGAAGGCAAACTCGACCCTGTCATCGGAAGGGACGATGAGATTCGACGCACGATTCAGATTCTTAGTAGGCGCACCAAAAACAACCCTGTCCTCATTGGGGAGCCAGGGGTGGGAAAAACCGCAATTGTTGAAGGCCTCGCACAGCGGATTGTTAATGGCGATGTACCTGCAGCCCTTCAGAACAGACAGTTAATCACCCTTGATATGGGTGCTTTGATTGCAGGGGCGAAATATCGAGGTGAATTCGAAGAGCGACTCAAGGCGGTGCTCAAAGAAGTTACCGCCTCTGAAGGACAAATCGTACTTTTTATTGATGAAATCCATACTGTTGTAGGAGCTGGAGCGACCGGTGGGGCAATGGATGCCAGCAATCTGCTTAAGCCAATGCTGGCTCGAGGGGAACTGCGCTGCATTGGTGCAACGACCCTCGATGAGCACCGACAGCACATCGAAAAAGACCCCGCTTTAGAAAGAAGATTCCAACAAGTGCTTGTGGATCAACCCACAGTGCAAGACACGATCTCCATCCTGCGTGGTCTCAAAGAACGCTACGAAGTGCATCATGGTGTGCGCATTGCTGATAACGCCCTAGTTGCTGCAGCTGTGCTCAGTAGCCGATATATTGCCGATCGCTTTTTGCCAGATAAAGCCATCGATTTGATGGATGAATCTGCTGCACGGCTGAAAATGGAAATCACTTCCAAGCCTGAGGAAATTGATGAAATCGATCGCAAGATTGTGCAGCTCGAGATGGAGAAGCTTTCCCTAGGACGTGAGTCCGACTCCGTTAGCAAGGAAAGGTTGGAAAAACTAGAACGCGAACTTGCTGAATTAGCAGAGCAACAAAGTGCCCTCAATGCACAGTGGCAACAAGAAAAAGGTGCGATTGACGACCTTTCTTCGCTCAAAGAAGAAATCGAACGGGTGCAATTGCAAGTGGAGCAAGCCAAGCGCAGCTACGACCTCAACAAGGCAGCTGAACTGGAGTATGGAACTCTGGCGGGATTGCAGAAACAACTCAGCGAGAAAGAAACTGCCCTGGCCCAAGATGGAGAGGCAGGCGATAAATCACTGCTGCGAGAGGAGGTTACGGAAGATGATATTGCTGATGTCATCGCTAAATGGACCGGGATTCCCGTCGCCAAGCTTGTGCAGTCGGAAATGGAAAAGCTGCTTGGACTTGAAGCAGAACTCCACCAACGTGTGATTGGCCAAGAACAGGCTGTGCAAGCTGTTGCGGATGCGATTCAGCGTTCTAGGGCAGGTTTAAGTGATCCCAACCGCCCGATCGCAAGTTTTTTATTTCTAGGCCCCACTGGTGTCGGTAAAACGGAGCTATCCAAGGCATTGGCCTCTCAACTGTTTGACAGCGAGGCGGCTTTGGTTCGAATCGATATGTCTGAGTATATGGAGAAGCACAGTGTCAGCAGACTGATTGGGGCCCCTCCGGGTTATGTGGGC
Source organism: Prochlorococcus marinus str. MIT 9313 (assembly GCF_000011485.1). NCBI lineage: Bacteria > Bacillati > Cyanobacteriota > Cyanophyceae > Synechococcales > Prochlorococcaceae > Prochlorococcus > Prochlorococcus marinus. The sequence goes on from NC_005071.1 coordinate 508,389, forward strand.
TATGAGGCCGGTGGACAGCTCACCGAAGCCGTACGCAGACGCCCTTATGCGGTAATCCTGTTCGATGAAGTGGAGAAGGCACACCAAGATGTGTTCAATGTGATGTTACAGATCCTTGATGATGGACGTGTCACCGATGGTCAGGGTCGCACAGTTGATTTTACAAATACGGTGCTAATTCTTACCAGTAATATTGGCAGCCAGTCGATTCTCGACTTGGGAGGCGATGATAGTCAATACAGGGAAATGGAGCGGCGAGTTCATGATGCTTTGCACGCTCATTTTAGGCCTGAGTTTCTCAACCGCCTGGATGAAACAATCATCTTTCATAGTCTCAGGCGCGAGGAACTGCGTCAGATCGTTGCCCTTCAGGTCAATCGGCTGCGTGAGCGTCTTTGCGATCGCAAGCTTGGCCTAGAGATCAGTGATACAGCAGCTGATTGGCTCGCCAATGCTGGCTATGACCCTGTTTATGGGGCTAGACCCCTTAAGCGAGCGATACAACGCGAGCTTGAAACTCCAATAGCCAAAAGTATCCTGGCGGGCCTTTATGGAGATAGTCAGATTGTGCATGTGGATGTGGATGTGGATCAGGAGCGTCTGAGTTTTCGCTAATGCTTATCCCCTTCGCGCTCCCATTAGGGGAGTCGATCGAGCAAATTGATCAGAGCAAAGTCTTCGTCTCAAACCACGTAGGTGTTGCTTCATAGCAAGCTGCATTGGCTTCATTCTCACGCGCTTCTACCCGCCAGCAACAGCTGCGCCCACCATCTCGATCAAGCAGAAGGGCATTGGCCCATTGCCAAACCAGCTCTGCGCTGGACTCCATGCCTACGTTGTCCATCACCCTTAGATCAATAGCGCCTTGATCATTCAGGCTCTGCCATTGAGACAGGAGCGGATCATCAGCATTGGCGAGGAAGGTGTGATCGAATTGGTTGTTGAGTTGTTGTTCCAGATCTCGAAGACTGGAAAAGTCGACGACAAATCCGTAGGGATCAAGCTCTTGAGCTGCAAACCAAAAGGTAAAACTGCGGCTATAGCCATGCACAAATCGACAGTGTCCTGGATGACGCCATTGACGATGACAGCAAGGATATCCAGAGAAATTCTTGCTACAAGTGTAAGCATTCTTCAGTGTCTTAGTCACGGTCGTTCATCCAGAGAGTTACTGCAGTTGGCGTGTGTTTTGAGATTATGTGTAGAGAGTGACTTTGATGTCGTGATTCGATCTATGTGACTATACGGATCAGCTTAAGCGACGAACAAAATCATGTTCAAATAGAAGCCAATCTTCAAGGCAATGCATTGTAATGCTTTCCATTGAAGGGAGTTGCCTAGGGGAAGGTACTCTAGAGGCAAGATCTAAAGGTTCATCTAAATTCTATGATTTAGATTCAAAGCTCTTGAGTCTGATTATTAACTCATTTGCAAAAGTATATCTAATTGAACAAAAAATCTTCAGGCGACATTTCGGCATGATTGCGGGTATCCATTGATTTCTGATCAAGGTTTTCAATTTGGTGCCTCCAATCCGAGTGCAAGAAGAAGCGTGATATTTGATGTTTTCCGCAATTGGCAATTTCTTTTCAGCGGAAACCCAGGTCAGGCTCCTTTGGATAATATTAGATCTGTGATTGGATGCAATATCTTGGATGGCGTTGCCTGGTGACAAAGGAGATGTGAGAACTGGCAGGTACTAAATCTGGAGAATTGAATTGCTCAGATCTAAGAAGAGAGCAAGAATTGATTGAATTTATTTGCTTGAACCTGCTGCTAGTTAAAAATCGATGTAGCTTGTTTCTATACACCAGTAGAAATAAAATCGGAAAGGTGTCTGTTCAGAGCTTTATCGATGATATAGCCATTGAAATTCAACTTATCAGTATTTGGAAGCTTCCCCTTCTATCTGAGCCTGAGACAAGACATCTGCTTGATACTGAGACTGAATGCTTTGAGTGGCTCTTATCAGTCCGTAAGCCCACCCATCACCCCTTGCTGTCTCTGGTGTCTGTTGATCCTTCCCCCTAGCCATGGCTAGGGGGGAAATTTCTAATCAGCACCCATAGCATTCGAGATGCTGATGCACTGCTCCATCCGCTTCCAGGTTAAAAGGCCTTAGGAGGGGCGGATCATGCGAGAGCGAAGCACAGTTGATGACTAGTTTGGTGCTGAGGGATGATTGCACGGCCGCTCCTGCGCTCCTTGAGGACGAATGCAACCCCTCAGCCCCGCCTTCATCGACCAATTGTGTTTTGACGATATTGGTTTGATTCCAGCGATCTCCCAAGACTGGCTTGATGGAGCCGTTCTGATGATGGCCTGGATGAATCGCACTGCCTTGGAGCAGACATTAAAGAGTGGCCAAGTTCATTACTGGAGCCGGTCGCGTCAGGAGCTTTGGCATAAAGGTGCTACGAGCGGTCATACGCAGATCCTTAAGGGAATTCGTTATGACTGCGATGCTGATGTGCTTTTACTCAGTATCGAACAAACCGGTTTGGTCAGTTGTCATACCGGAGCCCGAAGCTGTTTCTTCGCAGAGGTAAACCAGCATTCGCAGGGAGACTCACTCACTCTTCCACCTCCCATGGATGCATGCAGTGAACTTTTTCGGGTGATTGATCAACGCCACACCACACCCGAAGCCAACAGTTATACAAACAAGCTTTTAGAAGGTGGAGACAATCGCATCCTCAAAAAAATTGGTGAGGAGAGTGCGGAATTTGTGATGGCTTGCAAAGACGACGATGAGAAGGCAATTGCTAATGAAGCGGCTGATCTTCTCTTTCATCTGCAAGTCGCTCTTGCCCACCATGGTGTGAACTGGAGAGATGTGCTTGAGGTGCTCGCTAATAGACGTGGAGCACCGCGTCGAAACTGAATGCTGAACTGTGGCTGATTGAGTGATTCTTTTTAGTGAAATTCCTATCAACGTGGTTGCCCAAAGTTGGTGGATTGTGAACGGATCCACTCAAGTGTGAGCCGATCTCTTTTGGAAACAGTCAAGACAGGCAATGCCCCCTGGGATACGGCCATGACATCGCCAGCATGATCACTGTGCCCCCATAGGCCAAAAGCATGACCTAGCTCATGCAAGGCTGTCGCTTGAAGGACAGGCGCTCTTAGTTCTGGTGAAACCATGACCTTCACTTTTGGCTCAAGTTGGGTTGCTTTTTTGCGTCGAGCCTCAATGATCGTCAGCAGACTGCGGCCATTGCTGGCACGCCAACCCGAGGGGAGCTGTCGCAGCGGAGGGCGTTTCCTAAACACCATCACATGAGCGCGTTCAATCTCAGCGACCCTCGTTAGTGGAATCACTTCAGACCAGCTATTGAATGCAGCATCCACAGCATTGGCCCATCGCTTTAACCAGCGATGGCCCGCAACAGAGCCTTTGGGGTTTGGTTCAATCCATACACACCAATGAGGCAAGCTTGGATAACCAAAACTGGTGGTCGCTAATTTGTCGACATACCCGAGCCCATTTCTGGACTCGGGTAATTGGAGACCACCATTTAAAACACGCACGTCTTGCGCTGGTGGACAGGGATCTGGAACCATTAGGATTATTGAGAAGGAAGGCCGACGCCGCGGGCCATCAGGGTTGCCAAAAGGGGAATGAATGCAAATCCAACGATTTCGATGTTGATGAACCAACCGAGGCGAGTCACTAACGAGGAACTCACTTCAGGCAGTTCTCCCTTACGCAGTGGAATAGCCCAGAGGATATAGGTGACAGTTGGATAAAGAGAAAGAGTCCCCGCAACAATAAAGACTCCTACCTTCCACCAGAACAAAGGGTTTTGAGTATAAAAGTCACTTCCTTGGCCGAAATACAACACCCGCAGAATGCCGCTGATCAAAAGCGCCAAGCCTGCTACGCCATAAACGATGTCCGTGATGACCATCGCCGTGGCTTCTCCACGGTTTGGGGAAGCCTTCAACAGCTTTCGCTCAAGCACCAAGGCAGCAAAGCAAACCATGAAGCTCAGGTAGTGGACGTAGGCAATTCCAGCATTGTTGACAATCTCAGGCATGAGAAGAACTCCCAAGTGGATGGGATGAATGAAATTCGTTTTGACGCTAGCGACATCAAGCTCAATGAACGGCTATCTCAATAGAAGAAGAGGGTGAGGGGGGTCTGCATCAATCAAAGCAACACGACATCCTGAAGAAACTGTTTAATAACGCATAAAAAGTTAATTCCGTACTCTTCCTTACGCAGTCAGGATGGAAACACTTTGGCTCTAGGTTCAATTAAGAGTTGAGTTCCAGATGGTGAGTTCTTTAAGTGCCTATCTTGGGGAGATCGGGCGACATCAACTTTTGACACCTGAACAGGAACTGACAATGGGTCGGAAGGTTCAGGCCATGGTTGCGCTTACTAACCGATGCCATCTTGCTGGTGGAGCAGGTCCCGAATGCGAATACTCAGATGATCAGCGCCTCACCATTCGTCGTGGTGAAAAAGCCAAGAATCAGATGATCACTGCCAATTTAAGACTTGTAGTGAATCTTGCCAAGCGCTACCAGGGCAAGGGGCTCGATCTTCTCGATCTGATTCAAGAAGGCACGCTTGGACTTACCAGAGCAGTGGAGAAATATGACCCAACCCGTGGCCATAGATTTTCGACTTATGCCTATTGGTGGATTCGCCAGGGGCTTAACCGGGCACTATCGACTCAGAGCAGGACGATACGAATTCCCGTCAATGTGAATGAGAAGCTAACCAAATTAAGGGCAGCAAAGTCAAGACTGATGCAGAACAACGGCTTGCCTCCCACTGCTGAGCAATTGGCAAAAACCATGCGACTGCCGATGGCTGAAGTGGAAGATCTGCTCGCTTGTGAATTACGCAGTGTGACAGTGAGCCTTCAAGGAGTTGTGAAGTCAAAATCCGATCCTTCAGAACTTGCGGATGTCCTTCCCAGCGAAGAGATCCCTCCTATGGAGCGTGCCGAAATGTCGGAAAGAACTGCATCGGTATGGACTTTGCTCAATCGTGCGAACCTCACTCCTAAAGAACGGATGGTGGTCACACTTCGTTTTGGCCTCGACGGATCTCATGAATGGCGCACTCTCGCGGAAGTTGCACGACATATGAGTTGCAGTCGCGAATACTGCAGGCAGGTATTACAAAGGGCACTGCGAAAACTGCGCAAAGCAGGAATGCAGAGTGGTTTGGTAGAAAGCACCCTCTAAGCGATAAACCTCACTAAAAAGTGGGAAATCCGCCCCAAGAAGGGGCGGAGCTCATCTTATGAATCCCCATAAATCAGGTAAAAATGGAATGACATCGGCGCCGACAAACCATGGTTGATGAGGCCACCGCAACTCACACCACCGTCGATGCAACGGTGCTGGAAAGTTCCGTTATTGATCAGAGTCTGTTTCAAAAGGTGTTGCGTCAGGCTGGGCGAAGCCTTGCAAGGCCAGCTTTAGAAGCTTTGGAAATGCTCCTGGATGCATCAACACCTGCACAGGCCAGACTCACCATGCTCGCTGCACTGACCTACCTCATCATGCCCATTGATTTGGTGCCAGATTTGATCCCTGTAGCAGGATTTAGTGATGACCTTGTTGCACTTACCGCAGTCGTAGGCCTCTGGAGCAATCACATGACCCCCCAGATTCGTGATCGTGCCCGACGCAAACTAGATCGGTGGTTTCCAGTTGGCGGCTGATGTCAGGGTGGTCTGGTCAAGTTGAAGATGAGCTGACCCTCCTGTTGAAGGATTGGTTGAAGCAGCAGGGACGTACCCAGGCAGACCTGCGTCGAAGCCTTCAGGCTGTATCGACTCGCATGCCTGCCTTGCTTGAGGTCTTGGAACGTGAACATCGCCTGGGAGGAATACCACGGGTGGCGGCACGTCTATGTGAAATTGAAGCGGAATGGGTTGGAACGAATGCATTATCTCAATCTGACAACCAAAAAGATGCCGATCCTTTCAGCCAACTAGACCTACTTCTGCAAGAAATCCGTGATGACTGCGGCAGCTGAACCAGATGACAGGCAAAGTGGATCTGAATGACTGTTTCATCATGCGTTTGCCCTTACTTGTGACTTGCCTAGGAATGACTGCCAGTCTGCAATTAGCTGCTCCTTTAAGCCTGCAGGCACAGTCGGAGGGTTGGCTACTTGGACCGAACAGCCGTACAGGTGAAAACAGCAAAGTCGTGCCCGGCAACTGCATTGAAGAGGCCGATGGATCCATTACCTGCGATACCAAACTTGAGAATCCCAGCGGCGATACCCCGGCTCAGCCTTCCTACAATCCGTTCAATAACTGAGATCCGCCTTGCGCCGTCTCAAGCGGGCAATGCCTTCATTCCTCAATCTAGTGGATTGGGGAGAAAGAGTAATTGTCAAGGTTCTCACAATGATCACCGTTGTTGTGATCATTGCGGCATTGATACAGCTCATCGTGAATGTTGGCAATGAATTGTTCGTTGATTCACAGCAGAGCTGGCTTGGGGATGACTTAATCAAGGTTCTTGGTGATCTGTTAACTGTGCTGATTGCTCTTGAAGTGCTTCAGAACGTCACCAGTTATCTCCGCCGCCACGTGGTACAGATTGAGCTGGTGCTTGTTACAGCGCTGACTGCCGTGGCGCGCAAAGTGATCGTGTTGCCACCAGGATCTGATGATAAACCTCAGTTACTGGCTGGACTGGGGATTGCCTCGATTGCTTTGGCCGGGGCTTATTGGCTGGTTAAGAGAGCGACAATTGATCCGGCCCTTTCTGCTCGTTCCAGAACAAAGCCAACCAAATTGTCCCAGGGTGAGGATCAGTTCGTTCCACACGATGCAGACGGTGAGGGGCCAAATGCAGCTGATCTCCCACGCTGAGATCAACACACACATCGGGATCTTTCAGTTGCATACGTGCACTTCCCTTCATTAGCACAATCCATTCGTGATCAGCCTGGTCATACCAGAACCCCTCTGGACTAGATGCAGCACAAGAGAGAATTAGCTCTAGGCGCCAATTTGAACCAGCGTGGAGAAGATGCTGTTGTTCCTGCCCTTGTGGAGGTAATGGCCGCGTTAGTAGATTGGCATCGGAAGAAAGCTGCTCGACAGGCTCAAGTTCACCCCAACGGCGTCCAATCTCAAAGCCCCAAGATCGAGCTAACTTCACCACTTGATTGTGATCTCCACAAGCGGCTAGCAGCTCTCGTCGGCCAGGGACAGTTTCTAGCGACTGAATCATTTTTTGAAGCTGTTGCACCTTGTCGAGGAATCGGTAGAGATCCTGTTCTGCCATCCACTTCTCCAGAATTCATTTCCAACTAATGATGCTGATAACAAATTGTTCAAGGTATCAGCGAAATTTTTTGGTTGCCTCATCCGCTTTGATCATCACAACACGCATAGAAACACTCAACCATGAAAACCTTTGACCAGGATTCACAACCTATTTCCATGCCTTACATCAGCGAGCCTATGAGAGCAGTGAACAGCAGTTGATTCGGCTCAGGATCTGCTCGAGGCCTTTGTGATACCCCAGTCCTCTCTTTCACGGTGGTGCCAAGCCCATGCGCAACTGTTAAAGCGGTATCAGCAGATCACAACAGATCACTACGGCAGACTTAGGCGTTACTGCTGATGATTGCATGAAACTACAGATTCGTCTGAGGCGACTTGTACTTGAACTTGGGGGCCAAACTGCAGGATTATTAATCCTGATCTCTACACTCTTGATCCATCCTATTGGCACCATTGCATTGGATACCGATGCTGGAGGATCGTTATTCAAGCAACACTGTTCAGGGTGTCATGTAAATGGTGGCAATATCATCCGACGTAACAAAACCCTTAGGCTCAAAGCACTAGAGCGCAATGGTCTAGATAATCCTCAAGCAATCGCCAGAGTGGCTCGAGAAGGAATCGGGCAAATGTCTGGTTACGAGGATGTTCTCGGCGATAGTGGAGATCAGCTCGTGGCGGCCTGGATATGGGCTCAAGCTCAGAATGCTTGGACCCAAGGGTAAACCTCAAGAGAGGTCCATATTCCTTCCTTCCAGTAAACGTCTTGCTCTAGAAGCTTCCTAACAACATCAAGACTTGCGGCTTCGAAAATCCCAAAAACATGAGTGCTCCCTTCTGTTGGACCAAGAGTGATCAGAATGCCCTGTTTCTTAAGAGTGGTAAGCCTATTGAGGTGTTCTTCACGAAAAGGGCTTCGCTTTTCAAGTGCGTTTTCGCAGTAAGTACCCCAAAGAACAAATCGTGCCATGTCTGCTGCGTAAAACTCATCGCTAAAATTTGTCTCTTAAAGGATGGCACAAATGGGTAACTAAACGCTATGTTGTTGAAGTAGATTTCCATTTTACAAATCATGCTCACCGGCAGCGACCTCCTCACGAAAGTCAAAGACCTGGGTGATGTCAGCAAATCCGATCTTGTTCGCGCCTGTGGCTATGTCTCCACGAAGAAGGATGGTGGAGAACGCCTTAATTTCACTGCTTTCTACGAAGCTCTACTAGAAGCTAAAGGTGTAAGCCTTGGGATAACTGGTGTTGCAGGTATCGGTAAGGGTGGGCGCAAGCTTAGTTATGTAGCTACTGTTCAGGGCAATGGCAATCTATTGATTGGCAAGGCCTATACAGCCTTACTTGATCTTAAGCCTGGCGATGAGTTTGAAATCAAGCTTGGACGCAAGCAGATTCGCCTAGTTCCCGCTGGAGGAAGCGACGAAGACGACGATTGATTCATATTTTGAGCTAAGGGAGATTCGGAGAAGATCGTTCCAACCTCATTTGAATCAAGCAAGCCCTGGAAATCTTCCAGGGCTTTTTTTGTTGTGTCTTAAGGCAGGATGATAGATATGAGCAAGTTAAAACTCATCCAGCAGCGTTGCGCAGCTCCTTGCAGAAAAGACCCGCTTCTTGAGCAACTAATCCAGGAGCCGCAGCAGCCATTCGTTTCACTAGAGCACTGCCAACAATGGCTCCATCAGCACCCCAACTTCGCACCTGCCGTACTTGCTGAGGCCCAGAAATTCCAAATCCGACTGCTACAGGATTGGAGCCGGACAACTTGAGTTGCTGCACCAAGGATTGAACACGATCCTCCATTACAGAACGTTCGCCAGTAACTCCCGTCACGCTTACTAAATAGGTAAAACCCCTGCTGCTTTCTGCAATCCTTGCCATACGCTCCGCAGGTGTAGTAGGAGCCACCAGAAGAACCAGATCAAGTCCACGAGCAGAAGCCAAGGGGGAAAGGCGCTCAGCTTCCTCGAGTGGAAGATCTGGGACCACAAGACCGGCAACTCCAGCCTCAGCAGCTTCATCACAGAAACGCTCCATACCCCGGTTGAACAATGGATTGGTGTAGGTGAACAGGATCACAGGAATGGAAAGTTTGCCTCGCAAGTCAATCAACATCTGCAAGACCCGAGCTGGTGTCGTACCAGAAGCCAGTGCTCGAGAAGCAGCTGCCTGAATTACCGGACCATCGGCGAGAGGATCGCTATAGGGAATGCCCAGCTCGATCATGTCCGCGCCAGATTGCTCCAGGCTGAGCAATACCTCAGCAGTGGTTTCCAGATCAGGATCACCAGCCATGAGGAATGGCATGAGTGCAAGGCGTCCCTCAGCTTGTACTCGTTGGAAGCGACTGCTGATTGTGGCGTGTGTATTGGATTTAGGTGCCAAGAAATCTGCCATAGCAATCAATTAGAAGAAGGCGTGAGGGGGGCAAACGCCCTAGAACCTATGGGTCAGAGGGGGCTTGTTGCTTAGGATTCTCATCCTCAATATCCTTCAGTAAGGAAACTTTCTCAGCATCAGGTAATGCATCGAAGCGAGCCTGAAGTTCAGCAGCTGATAGATTTTCATAGGCCTGTTGATAACGTCGCCGTTGTTGCATGAAGGTCATATTCCCTGAAACCACTCGAAGTAGATATGATCCCGTCCAGGCGACAACAACCACAACAAGAAGTGATTGAGCAGCGATACCGGCAGAAATACTATCCAGGCCCGTAAATCTCAATACACTGTAAGCGATCCCCCCGAGTATCAAAACAAGAAAGCCCAGCTGAATGACCTTGGCACGCGTCATATGTTTAAACCTCTCCTTGCCCATTAAGGCGAAGATTCAAAAAAGGCGCGAATAGAATTAAACCGGGAAAGAACAGGAACACCAATCCGTAGGCGCTTAGACGCTCGAATTTGCCCATACAGTGCCACCGTCTGTTCATCCAGGAATAGAGGAGCAAAGGGACAACAATCAAATAGAGGCCGCCTAACAAGGCATAGGCAGCGAGCACCATCAGCGAGTTGATCGAGATTGGACTGGTGACGGCCTGTAGAAACACTGTCAGCAAACTGCTTGGTATAAATCTAGGATGCCATTGCGGGCCTTGGCCCAGCCATTGCCGGGGGCATGGCGGAATTGGTAGACGCAAGCGACTTAAAATCGCTTGTCCTGAAAAGGACGTGGGGGTTCAAGTCCCCCTGCCCCCACTGGTGATCATCGCAACGAGCCAAATATTTCCCCATTTGCGTAGAGATTCAAGTTGCTAGCCAGACCCCAATCGGATCCTTGATTGCCAGCTCGAGCAATGGTGCAATTCATGCGCTCCAATGCGTGCTTTATCAATCAACCGAAACAGACCAGCCCAACAGTTCGCCAGCATGAAATGGAACTAAGTGTTCAGAAGAATCTGCGTTCGTTTGTCCGCTAAAAGTAGCTGGTACAACATGAGCTCTTCGTATCAGTTTGATTGAGGTGTTATTGAGGGGCAAGCCATAGAAAGCTGGACCGTATTCACTGGAGAAGGCCTCAAGGCGATCAAGTGCTCCTTCCTGCTCAAAGACTTCGGCATAACTTTCCATCGCATAATGAGCATTGAAAATGCCACCACAACTACAAGCACTCTCCTTTGCAGAGCGAGGGTGTGGTGCCGAATCAGTGCCAAGGAAAAAGCATGGTTTGCCACTTGTCGCTGCTCGACGCAGGGAGAGTCGATGGCGTTCACGCTTGGCTACTGGTAAGCAGTAGAAATCACTACGAAAACCACCGAGAAACATTGCATTACGGTTGATATGTAAATGATGAGGAGTGATAGTGGCTGCCAGATTCGGCCCACCTGTTTCCACGAACTGAACTGCCTCTTGCGTCGTGATGTGCTCCATCACGACACGAAGATTTGGATAACGCCCTATTAGTGGTGCCAGGTGGTGCTCAATAAAAAAGGCTTCTCTATCAAAAATGTCGATATCGACATCGCTCACCTCACCATGAACGAGCAATGGCATCCCAATTTTCTCCATCGTCTCTAGAAGTGAGTTAATCGCTCTTAGATCACTGACCCCCTGCTCGGAATTAGTTGTGGCATGGGCTGGATAAAGCTTGGCGGCGATGAAAACATGCTGTTGATGCCCTTGTTCTAAAACATCTGGAGCCAAGCTTTCGTTGAGGTAGGCCGTCATCAATGGCGTAAACGGAACACCATCAGGAAGGGCTGCCAAAATCTGGTCGCGATAGGTTTTTGCTGCTTCTACACTCGTGATTGGTGGCCTGAGATTGGGCATCACGATTGCTCGTCGAAACACACGAGCTGTGCTGCCTAGCACCGCATGCAGCATGGCACCATCCCTCAGATGGACATGCCAGTCATCCGGTTGACGCAAAATGAGTTGGTCGGGCAAAGAATCCAAAGTCATCAACCCAGAATGAGGTGTAGAGATTTCAGCACCGAAGTAAGACCCAAAAATAAACTTGCTGTGATAAACCCTTTCTGGAAGTGCTCCCAAAGATGATGTTTTCGACGCTATGGCTCAGTCATTCCTAAGAACAGACAATGACATTCTGTTTTCAGGAGAGAGCCTTGGCCAGCGCAGAGGAGCAAGAAGCAAAAATCAAGATCATTGATAGAAGCATTTTTGCAGCGATACGCTTTCTAAGTACAGCGACATCTGAGAATCAGCGTTGGTCCGATTGAGCAACAGCGAATCTTGCAAGGATGAAGACCAAAACCTTAAGATCGTCTTGAGCAAGCAACCATGATTTTTGAGAGAGAGGGTCATGGTTTGCGTTCAGATGCAGAATCCCTTTAGTCCGTTCGGATCACATGCCGCAATTCCTTGAACCGGCTTTACAAGTGCTGGCAGGAATCGGCCTGTTGTTTGGGGGGGGAGAACTGTTTGTGCAGGGTTCCGTCGCCCTTGCACTGATCTTAGGTATACCCGAGCTTGTGATCGGTCTCACTGTGGTGGCCTTGGGCACATGTGCCCCCGAGCTGTTTGTCAGTGTGAGTTCAGTGCTGAAGGGCTCCGATGCCCTGGCCGTGAGCAATGTGGTTGGTAGCAATATTTTTAATGTGATGGTGGTGCTTGGCAGCAGTGCCCTTGTGCTGCCACTCAGGGTGGAGAGTCGTTTAGTGCGACGTGATGTTCCTCTGCTACTAGCGGTGTCTGCAGCCGTTTGGGGAATGGCTTCAGCAGGTCGTGTGACATGGCAGGCCGGAGTAGCCCTCTTGATAGCCCTCGTGATCAATTCTGTATGGGAAATCCGAACGGCCCGCGAGGAACCGGATGGAATGGTGGAGGCTGAGCCGGAGATCAATAGCAAAACTGCCAATGGCGGTTGGATCAAAGCTTGTATCCGCCTTTTGCTTGGCATCCTATTGTTGACCGTCGGGTCGAACCAGCTGGTTAAAGGGGCAAGCGATGCTGCTTCACTCTTAGGAGTGAGTGAGACCGTCATCGGGCTCACGATCGTCTCTGCTGGCACCTCAATGCCGGAATTGTTTACATCTTTGGTGGCTGCTCTACGAGGCCGCACAGATCTTGCGATCGGCAATGTGGTGGGCAGCAGCTTGCTCAATCAACTTCTGGTCCTAAGCAGTTGTGCCTTGGTCTCTGGTGGGGCTGGGCTGCAAGTCGATCGCTTGATCATTGAGCGAGATCTACCTGTGATGGTGCTTACCACGCTTGCCTGCATGCCAATTTTTTGGACCAGGGGACGTATTAACCGGCTTGAAGGAGGGATCCTCGTAGGGCTCTACGTTTTTTATGTGATCGATCAAGTTCTCCCCCGCACCCTACCCACTTGGCAGGATGGATTTCGATTGACAATGCTCTGCATTGTTCTGCCGATTATTCTCGTTATGATCATACTTCAAGCCTTGTTGTATTGGCGTCAACTTCGCAAAGAACGAATAACTCAAAGTGTTGATTGATCTATCAAGTATCCTGCTGAAGATGGAGATTAATCGAGTCAACTGATTCGAAGATACCGATATCATTTGACACGAACATTAGAACATATACATCGCCAAGATCATTGTTTGCCGAGCCGTAACAGATCCCCTAAGGCCTTGCCTGGACGACTCAAATGGCGCAAGTGATCGACTAAAAGGATGGATAGAATTTATCTTCAGTAATACTCCCTAAGTCATGGTGACAAACTCCTCAGAAACGGTGGGATGTAATGCCATGGTGCGATCAAAGTCTGCCTTTGTAGCACCCATTCCAAGTGCAATCGCTGCCATCTGAATGATTTCGGCAGCATGTTCCCCCACCATGTGACAACCAAGGATTCGATCAGTGTTGCGTGCCACAATTAACTTGAGAAGACAACGGGGCCCTCGCTTCGGCAAGGCCTGAGCCATGGATCGGAAGCGGGCGCGGTAGACCTTGACTTGATCTTTGCCATAGCGATCAATCGACTGCTCTTCAGTGAGCCCAACTGTGGCTAGCTCTGGTTGGCTGAAGACAGCACTGGCAACGAGGTCATGATTGACCTGGCGGGGTTTCTGTCCAAAAACACTGTCGGCGAATGCCCTGCCCTCATCGATTGCCACAGGGGTGAGGTTGATGCGGTCTGTTACATCACCAACAGCAAAGATGTGAGGGATATTTGTGGATTGGTTGGCATCCACTGAAATACGTCGACCTTCTAAAACAACCCCAGCAGCGTCAAGGTTGAGTCCTTGCAAAAAAGGTCGTCGTCCTGTAGCAAGAAGAACGCCCCCACAAGAGAAGCGTTCCCCACTCTGGGTTGACAAGACGAGATCGCCAGGTTGGCCTTTTAGAGCGGCTGGGTTTTCTCCAAAACGAAGATCAATGCCTTTCTCCTGCATTCCATCCTGTACTGCAGTGGAGAGCTCCCGATCAAAGCCACGCAGCAAGTGATCCCCTCGCACCAGTTGGATGACCTCGACGCCAAGGCCATGGAGGATGCAGGCAAATTCACAGGCAATAAATCCAGCCCCCACCACCACCACTCGGTCGGGGAAGCTGCTTTGCATGAACATGTCATCGCTAACCCATCCCAACTCCGCACCTGGGATATCAGGACGATGGGGACGCCCACCGACCGCGATCAGAATGTGATCGCCGTGAAGTTCCTGTGAAGCATCGATGGCTCCGTTCCTTGAGACAGCCACGCTGTTTGGGCTCGTAAAACTCCCCCATCCGGTCACAAGCTCAACACCGTTTTTGGCTAGCAGGTCAATGTGAAGAGTATTGAGACGATCCACTTCCTGACGCACATTGGCTAGCAACACCCCCGCATTGATCTGTGCATCACTCAACTCAACTCCAAAACTGGGGGCAACTTCAAGCTGTTCCCGATAAAGAGATCCGTACACCAACAGCTTCTTAGGTACACAGCCGCGAATGACGCAGGTCCCTCCAACACGGTCACCTTCAACGATGGCGACCTTGGCACCATGGCTTGCGGCTCGCTTAGCAGCGGCTAGTCCACCAGAGCCAGCACCAAGCACAATCAGATCAAAAGGATGCTCCAAGAGACGAGGATCACTGCATCCATTGTCAACTCCTTAAGAAAGCAACGCCAGGATTACTCAGGGATCGTGACGACAATGATCAGTAAACCTGTCATGACTCATTCAGAACAAGGAGTTGTGGATTCTCTGCAATCGAGCATTGGCCGAAACTCGTGGCTTATCCAACATCAAAGGTTGATCATTTGATTTGAATCGAGAACCTCTTGTCCAAGCACCTAAAGGCACTTGAAACAGGCATGATGATGCGGCTTCAAACCAAGGATTTATGCCTGCTGCAGCGTCGACAAAAGCTCTTGACTGGCAGGCCTTAGCAGAGCTAACAGTGCCGGAGGCTGATCGAATCAATGGCCCCACCAATGCCCAAGCCACCTTGCGCCTGTTTGGGCAATCTGAAAAAGCTTTAAGGGTGACTCTTTATCGGGACCATCACGCCTGGTGCCCCTACTGCCAGAAGGTGTGGCTTTGGCTCGAATGGAAGCAGATCCCCTACAGGATTCGCAAAGTCACCATGCGCTGCTATGGGCAAAAGGAAGCCTGGTTCAAGAAAAAAGTGCCTTCAGGAATGCTTCCTGCCCTTGAGCTTGATGGTCGCTTGATTACGGAAAGTGATCAGATCTTGTTAGCTCTAGAGCATGCCTTTGGTCCTCTAGGTCATCGGTTGGAGGACCCGCGCACCTTTAAGTTGCGGGATCTGGAACGGCAACTGTTTGGAGCCTGGTGTCGGTGGCTTTGTACAGCTCGATTGAATCAGAGGCAGGAACAGGCTGGCCGAGAACAATTTCAGATCAAAGCCCGGATGATGGAACAGCAGCTGTCAGCAGAACAAGGACCTTGGCTGGATCCAGCTAGCAATACACCAACCAGCCCATGCCCAGGAAGCGCTGATGTGGTGTTTATCCCCTATGTAGAAAGGATGAATGCCTCATTGGCTTATTACAAAGGTTTCAGCCTGCGGGAAGAACATCCCGCCATCCACAAGTGGTTTAAGGCTCTCGAAGAATTGGAGGTGTATCGAGGTACGCAGGGTGACTTCCATACCCATGCCCACGACTTGCCACCTCAGATGGGTGGATGTTGGGTTGCATCTAATCCAAAACAACAAGAACTGGCAGAAGCTATTGATTGTGGTGCAGGCCTTGCGGAATTGGAAACCTGTTGGGCTGATCCCGAAAACTCAAAGACCCGGCCCGAGGGTCTTGCTCTGTCAAGGGTGTTGAAGCATCGCAAACGACTTTTGGAGCTCAACCCTCTTGGAGCTATTCGCTTTGATCAACCCTTAAGGGCCACGCTCACACGAATGGCTTTAGGGGTCTCTTGCTCACCAGATCCAGGAAGTGCTAGAGGATTGCGCTACCTCAGGGATCGCATCTCAGTCCCGCGAGACATGCCACTGATATCAGCTCGAAGGCTGCGTCAAGCCCTTGAACAAACAGCCCAGCTCGATAGCCCTGAGATGGGTGATCCAATTCCGATTCACGATCGCTTTGATCAGAATCCCACGCCTTTCTTGACGAGCTGATGCATCTGATCACTTCAGCATTGGCTGCGGCGTTTTTGCTGTTCCCAATCCATTCGCCAGCGCTTGAGATCAATGGTCAGACATCTTTTGTGGCAGTGCCGACTAAGGCAAAACTAATTAACTACAGCAGCTATGCATTTGAAGGTGGAGCAAAATTCTATTTCGTGATCGAGTTACCACAAGGAGCAGAAGCTGGTCTCGGCGGAATCAGCTTAAAACAGATCCGCGGTGTCCAGCCTGCTTTCTATTACGGTCCTATTCAACCAAAGGCATTTTTAGGAATGCCACGTCAGCGTGGATCCTCCGTGCCGGTATCTGCCAATTTTGAGGACGGCAATCGATCGATCGCTATCAACTTTCAGGAAGCTGTTCCGCCCGGATCCAAGGTCACTGTGGCTTTCAATGTGATGACGAATCCACCCGCAGGCCTGTATGTTTATTCAGTTTCTGCTATCCCTTGGGGCCCTAATCCCATCCCCCAGGATGTAGGAGTTGTACAGATGAGTGTTTTCTCAAAAAGGCAATTCTGAAGCTCCACAGGATACTTAGATAGCACGCAGATCTTCTTAATAGGGGCATTCTAGAAATAGAAGCCTATTTTTTCAAAGAAAAAAAACTTGTTTAATTTCTAGTTAGGAGTTGATTTTTTATGTAGTAAGATAAGCTTTATTGATCATTAGCAAAGAGATAAGACCCTCCTAGATGCAATTTGAGCTCTTAACCTCATCATCACTACACTCGGCAAGGCTCAGCACACCTACAGCAGTAAAAGCTAAGGCTCCCAATAAGGTTGCTCGGATCGCAACCTGAGGATCAAGCACAGCGGCTATGGATAAATCTACAGGAATAGCAGCGATGGCTGCTTGCATAAACCACAGACATCCGAGTGCATTCACAACAGCCACCAACCAACCAAGATGGTGCGGCTGTATGACGAAGAGACGGCCATGACCCACCTCAAGAAGCCCGAAGATCGCCGAAATAACAAACAGCACGGACCCGAGAATGTTGGGAGCAACCTCCAGCATTAGCCATGGTGCTCCATTCAGCGCAGGCAACCCCCAGGTTGAAAATGTCTCAATGTTGAAAAGAACGGTGCCAATGCTTTGCGTTAGCGCACACCAAATTCCACACCAGCGCCAGCGCTGCTTCCGATTGAGCAAACCACGGGTCACTAACAAAGCCTGTTCCAACTGAAACCAACCTCCTGCCGTAAAAAAAACGGAGCCAATTGCCAAGAGCGCTGCACCCGAGCCAAGTTTGTTGATCAGCAAAACACTGCTAATAACGAACAACAGCGGACCAATGATGAACGCCAAGGCCGTTCGCACTTCAAGACGATGGACGTCTTTCCCACGCAGTAATGCTTGAACCATATGCTTCGGAGCCAAGGTTCGATACTTTCCTTGCTCCAGCGGTCCATGGCCTTTTCGCAGACGACGACTTGTCCACAGCCCCCAAGGTGAATGAACTTCTAAATGATGCGGTCTGTCGCTAACAGGAACATCTTCCCGCCAAGCTGTCGTGCCCCATGGACTTGAATAATGCGACTGAAGGTTTGGAGGATGCTCCCGCTTTAAATTCAAAGCCCCCAATAGTGGGGCATCATCCATGCGCATCACGGCATTCAACCATTGAACGGCCGAGATGATTAGTAGACGCTGCTTCATTAGCGTTAAGACTGATCTTGACAGGATGACTCTCGAAATGAGTTATGGCGTTGCGGATGTCGGTAAGTAGGAGATCAGCCATTTCACGTGAGAAATCGCGTTTTACCAAGATCCGCTGAAAGGCTTGATGAGCAAGCTCACCTGTGAATGGATAAGCTGGCACTTGCCAACCACGTAATCTCAGTCGATCAGAGAGGTCGTAAAGGTTAAAACCAAGCTCTTGGTCGGCTCGCAATGTCCATACCACCGTGGGGATGCCACCTGCTGGGTTGCCATCGTTTATCAACTCAAATGGGCCTAGCTTTTTGAGTTCTTGAGCAACATATTGAGCATTGGCATAGCTCGCTCCATGGATGGCTTGATAACCATCGCGACCTAGGCGGACAAAGTCGTAGTACTGGGAGATCACCTGCCCCGCTGGCCGCGAGAAGTTGATCTGAAACGTTGGCATATCGCCTCCTAGGTAACTCACATGGAAAACCAATCCTTCCGGTAGATCACGGGACTCACGCCAAAGAACCCAACCCACACCCAGAGGAGCTAAGCCGAACTTATGGCCAGAGGAGTTGATTGACTTCACGCGCGGCAAGCGGAAATCCCAGGGAGCTAGATCAGGGGCACAGAAAGGAGCAAGAAAGCCACCGCTGGCTGCATCCACATGGATAGGAATGTCGAGTCCTTTTCGCTGTTGCAGCTCATCGAGGGCCTGACTGACGGCTTGTACGTCTTCATACAGGCCATGATAAGTGACGCCCAGGGTAGGTACCACAACGATGGTGTTCTCATCCACTTGCTCCAGCATTCGTTCTGGAGACATGCAGAGCTCGCCGGAGGTCATCTCCACCTCCCGCAACTCAACGTCCCAGTAGCGGGCAAATTTCGTCCAGCAGATTTGTACACTGCCGCAAACCATGTTGGGGCGATCGATCGACTGACCTGCCGCTTTGCGATGTTCACGCCAACGCCATTTCGCAGCCAAGCCACCCAGCATGGCGGCCTCACTGCTACCAATGGTGGAGCAGCCCACAGCTTCACCGGGGGCATGCCATAAATCAGCCATCATCGAAACACAACGGCGTTCAATCTCTGCGGTTTGGGGATATTCGTCCTTGTCGATCAGGTTCTTGTCAACCGCGAGGGCCATTAGCTCAGCCACCTGTTGGCTTTCATAGGTCTGACAGAAGGTGGCCAGATTTTGTTTGCTGTTGCCGTCAAGCAATAATTCCTCCTTGAGCAAATTAAATGTTGTTAATGCAGGACGGTACTCTTGCGGGAAAGTCGTGCGTGGTAATGGTGAGACCAATGCATCAACGGTTTCCCCAATGGCATGTTCTTCCAGATCGTTGGAGCGGGGATTGGAACGATGCAGGGCCATGCTTTTTTCTTGTTTCTATGTATGACCTTAACGACGTTGTTTGAGCAAGGAAGCCTTGCAAGATGGGAGGTGCAATAACAAACAACTGAGTCGGTTGATGATCCATGAACTCAACACCCCTTCGGAGTTGAACGAGGCCTATGGCCTGATCCGCCACCTTCATCCGAAACTCGGCAAAGCTGATTTCATCAGCCGTCTTGGGCTGCAACGCAATGACCATGGCTATGTGCTTTTGGGTCTCTTTCAAGACCTCAATCCAACTGATCAGAAGCAACTCTCTTCATTGGCAGTCCTGGCGGGATATCGCTTGGCTTCTTCCCTATCGCTTGGCACCTACTTCTATCTGGGAGATCTTGTGACGAACCCCACCTATCAGGGCCAGGGTCTGGCAGTTCAGATGTTGCGCTACTTGGAGGCGATCGCAAGGGATGCAGGTTGCAGACAGATCCATCTAGATGCAGGCGTGGAGCGATTTGGAGCCCATCGTTTTTATGCAAAACAAGGGTTCAACATAGTGTTTCACCATTTCGCCAAGGAGCTTGGCTGAAAAGAGTTCCAACAAACCGATTGCTATCAGACCAATCAAGCCATAGACGGTTGCAGTCTTGGTAAACGATCTTGAAATGCAGAAGTTTGCTTCTTTGGGCTTATATCCCTCTAAAAGATTCTCACAACATGCTTTTTAAATATCCCGAGGGAAATATTTATCCGATGAATCACTTGGTCCGTTTGATCTTTGGCCATATCGATCTTTGGACCGCATTGATTGCTTTGCTATGCGGGGCCCTGCAGGTTCGCCGTAGTTGGAACGTCAGTCGCTGGTCGGAAGCAACCCTGCTCTGGATCACTTTTTGGGTCATGGGTCTAGGGGCACTGTATGGATTCGCAATGTATATATCTCTTGGCCAGTTCATCGCCGAGCAGATCGGCTGGCCTAATCGCCCATTCCAGAATGAAGTGGCATTCGCCATCTCACCATTGGCATCCTTGGGTTGAGTAGCTTCTGGCAGCGAAGTCGTGACAATTTGGTTGCCTCGATCGTTGCCTATGCCAGCTGGCTCGTCGTCGATTGGCTCGGGCATGTTTCTTCGCTGGTTGTCCAGTCCAATGATGCTCCCTCCAATGTTGGAACAATCTTGTTTACAGACCTTTTAATGCCAATCCTGGTGGTGATCTTGTTGTGGCTAAGTCGCGAAGAACAAACCCGACTAAAACCTAAGCCCAAAAAACACTTTCGATTCGTTGTTGCAAGCTGCGCTCCCTTCAAGAACACTGCTGAAATCCCGTTGCTAATCCTAGGAAAATGAGGATGTGGCAGAGCTTTCATAAGCTCTCAGTCTGCTGACGATGCAGCTTAAAATCATAACGAAAAAAAACCTTCTAAAACTCTTTTTACAGAAAATCATCTAAAAAGAGGTAGAGGTAAAAACCTAATAACAACCTCAGTTCAGTTGTAATGTCATCGACACCTGAAAGCCAGCCTGATCAAAGCCAGAGCGTAATTCTCAAACCAAACATCCGCTTACCTGTATTGGTGTACGTTATTGGCCTAGCAATGCTACCGCTCCCTCTCCATCCTTGGGCGACGATTGTTGTGTGTGGATTCGCAGTGTTTTTGCTGGTGCAAGCTTATCTGCTGCGTTTGGAATTAACCGACAAAGATCTCGTGATATGGCGAGTAGACGAGGAGATACGCCGCTTCCCATTTGCCAATTGGCTGGCCTGGCGAATGTTCTTGCCGGAAATACCAGGCATCTTGTTCTTCCGCGAAGTCAAGAGCCCTCATCTGCTGCCAATCCTTTTTGACCCTGTCATGCTTGTAGAACAGCTGAGGCTTCGAGTGGGAACTCTCGAAGTGCCTAAAGAGTCGGACTAAAATAATCCAGGAGATTGATAAGATTCTGGGCAATGGCTTTTCACCTCCTCAATCACAAACTTCAGATGAATGCATGAAACTGCAAACACCATTGTTTGAAAGCTACTCATCAATTCCGTTACTGATCTATGATGGCGGCTGTCCTTTTTGTCTCCACTTTGCAGAATTGAGTGAGTTACGTAGTGGTGTTCAGGGCTTGGAGATATGTGATGGACGAGCAGAAAAGCCTTTACGAGATAATTTAAAATCTAGAGGCTTAGATCTCAGAGATGGAGCCATATTAATCGTAGGTGATGAGGCTTTTCATGGAGCTGAGGCCATTCAGTGGTTATGTCAAAAAATGGAACCATCCGCTCCGCTATTATCTGTTCTTAAGACTTTGATGTCTTCACCATTTCGCTCGAGGCTAATATATCCTTTTCTAAGGCTGGCCCGGCGTACAGCACTGGCTTACAAGCAAATACCATTAGATCCTGATTAATTGAATACAGGTGCTTGACTTTGTAAGATATAAACGCTCACTCAATATAATCAAGCCAAGATATTAGCTGCTTTCACTTTCAGGCAGTAAATTTGATTGTCATTGCTTTCAAGAAGCTATAGCCTTGGAATTCATTGGATATTTATGATTTTGTAGGTACATCTATTCCTTTTGAAATGGTCACTAATATTTCCCTGATTGAGTTACAAGAATTGAACCTTTAGGGAGTTTGATCTGAATATTTTTAGTACTTCACGATTATCCTGTCTCCATCGGGTGATTGATATACTTTTTCGGTTACCTCTCCTTTGTCGATAATGATTGTCACCACCCTAGAGCCCTCTGGGATTTGAATAGTCTTTTCAGCTTCTACTTTTTCATCAGCCTCAGCTTCAATGACTGGATTGTCTGAAGGATTCTCAATTGGCTCTTCAGGCATGGGCGGAATTCACTGCCTTTAGATCATAGCTGTGAGAGTCGAAAGTGACAGATTAAACCAAGGAAAGCGTTAAAATACTTGTTAATGGCAAGTTCAAATCTCTAAAAGTTTTTCACTGATGCTCCAAAGCCTTTGACGGTCTTCCTCCCTAAGTGCCAATGGGGCAACGCTGCAAAGCTTCGGGTAACCCCTAAAGTTAAATCTAGGTCCGTATTGTTCGCCGCCTTGAGCAGTTGGCGCGGTTGCAGCATGTAATTGTGGTAGAGACCCCATTGCAGCGCTCTGAAACATGGGATCCATTAACCGATAAGCAAGGCCTTCCTGCCAGGATTTGTTCGCAGCAACAGATTTAGGCTGCAAATTAGTGCGGGCCAGACCTGGATGTGCCAACAATGATGCGATCCCACTTGCTGTCTGGCGCATTCGCTTGTCGAGCTCTAAGGCGAACATCACATTCGCAAGTTTACTTTGTGAGTAGGCAGCCCAGCGGTCATATTGCTTGATCCCTTGAAGATCGTCCCATGCGATTCGACCCATGTACTGTGCGCCAGAAGTGACGGTAACAACCCTTGCTCCATGTTGCTTTGCGAGTAAGGGTAGGAGCTTTAGTGTTAATGCCATGTGGCCAAGATGATTAACGGCGAACTGAAGCTCCAGACCCTGTTTGCTGAGGGTCTTTGGAGTAGCCATCACTCCAGCATTGTTAATTAGAAGGTCCACTCGGCTGTATTGGCTTTCTACCTGCTCAGCTGCACGCCTAACGCTCGCTAAATCAGCGAGATCCAACTCAATCAGATCAAGCTTTGTGGAATCATTTCTCTCGAGAATAACCTGGCGTACATCTTCACCTGTGGGTAGTGAGCGACAAGCCATAATGACTCTGGCACCCTTATTAAGCAATGCCTTGGCTGTCTCAAGACCAAGGCCACTATTGGCACCTGTTACTAATGCAACCCTTCCTTTTTGATCAGGGATATCTGCAACTTTCCAGCTCATCAGGTGGCTCCCTTATCAGTGGTGATCCATAAAGTAGAACATTGAAGCCTAAGCTGCTTCATAGCATCTTGAGAAGGCCTGTAATTTCTAAATGGGTACACTGCCTGTCTCAATTCGCTAATTGATCACATAAGGATGGCAAGCAATGTCTTTAAGTCGATTGTAAAGGTTTCTTTGCCAATGATGGAGACTTCCTTTTGCTTGATTTAGTCATAAGTTCAATATTTATGGAAGAGGGCAAGATAAGATATTGTTGTATTACATAGCACCTCAATCTCTATATTGCCGGAAGCTTTGCCAGTTAACCACACAACTCATGCCTAGCCTCAAGGATGTTCAAGACCAGAACATAAAAGACCAGTGATTCTATTTCTCTTCTTGCAAATATCGATATTTTCGATGTAGACCATCTATCGAGCCCACTTGAATTTAAGCTCAGTTTTGGGTTGAAATGGTCTCAAGTAAGTTGCCAACGAAAAATGCTCTTTGTCGGATTGAAAAATTATGGGTTCTAATTAACCTTACTGCGATCTCGGGTCGATTTCGTTCAAGCGTTTGGGCACTCATTTTTTTACTGATCTAGATAAAAACAAAGCTTCTTTCTAGCAACGCCATGGGATGGTCTTAGCTACTCCATGCCTTTGTTTTGATCAAGATTAGAATTTAGCCACGAGCTTTATCGTTTTGATTTAAAATTGTGCAGCAAAATGGAAAGAGCCAATGGATTTATGGAACAACTTCTTATTGGCAGACACTGGGCTAATGCTTGTAGGGATACCCCTGCTATTCATTTGGAGAGCCAGAAAGAATAAAGTAAGCAATCAGGATCATAGAAAATGATGTGCCTTTTGTTGAATGAAACCAGAGTAGCTCACCGGCTGGTGAATTATGGTTCAGAATTTTAATCCTCCTGTATTTCGACTTCATTAAACTTAGAAAGGATATGTGTCTCGATATCCAACACAAAAGACTGAAGTCTACGGTATGAATTACTAATAAATCTTTTGTGAAAATTATTGCCAGGATATGAGATTCGTTTGTAGGCAACTTTTCTAAATTGCCATGATTTATTATCGGAGTAGCGATTCATCCAGAATTGCTTTGATGGTTCTGCGGAGTCCCCAATAGCCTTAAGTATATTACGCTCCAGAATGTCTTTATTAAAAAGATTCTCAGTGCGAATTAAGGCACATCCAGTAGATCTATCAATAGCGGCCATCCTAACATCATATACATTTGGTGAGTCCTGAGCAGCAAGTACTAGAATTAAATCTTCAGTTGTTAGAAAGGTAGAGAGAATAGCCTCATCTAGGATTATCTCCAGCAATTCACTCTTTGTATCCAAATCATCAAGCGTTGCACAATAGATGTCCTCCGTTTCAGGGGAGGTCATGAAAATAACTGACTTTGGGTTAAGCCAGAAATCAAGATCAGCCTTTTCAATATTTGGTTCACCTTTATTCTGATTGGATATACAAGCAAGACATTGTTGGACTGTATTGCTTAGTTCATTTAGGATGGGCTCAGGCATGTGATTGCAAATGTAATTGTTGACTGTTCTCGCTATCAGGAATAAGTATTTGTACCGTAGAATCTCTTTGTCTGAAAGATTGCGTTTCCGGTGTTTTTTGTTCGTAGGGATTCAGTCTCTTAAACAGTTTATTGCATAATTGCCGCCTGGGCTTAAGGTAAATTGTCTTATCGGCGCATGTGCCAATAACAAAGCTATCCTGATTCTACATATTAAACTAGCTTCCGACTATAGCTGATAATCTAGCAGCAAGAGAAATTCTTTAAGCATTATCATAGATAGTACCATGTCATTAACATGGCTTCAGCGTTAAATTGAAAGAAGCATTTACTGGCTTTGCCCAGCTTCTTTTTTGTGATTCCACAGTTTGCAGAAGCGAGTACCTTAACAACATTGTGCCTTGACCCATTCTGCAGCATCTGCATCTCCTAGAGAGGCGGCCTCCCTCCAATCAGAACAAGCACCCTCTAGATTTCCCTCCAATTCTTTAGCAATACCACGATTTCTATAAGCAGCAACATTCTTGGGGTTAATGACTAGTACCCTCTCATAGGCTCGAATGGCACCTTGATAATCACTTAATGCAGACTTTGCAAGACCGCATCCAATGTAGGCATCTTCGTATATCGAGTTAATTTCTATTGCCTTACTGTAATCATCAAGTGCGGCTTGATAGTCATAAAGGTTGTATTTAGCAAGGCCCCTGTAGTTGTATGCCTCGGCATAGTATGGATTGACTTCTATCGCCTTTGTATAATAGTCGATCGCTGATTGATTGTTGCTTCGCTTTTGTTCTGCATTGCCTTGGCTGTAATAATAAAATGCATCCTGATGATTTCTGTCTTCTTCATTGCTCATATTATTTACAACCTTATTCTCAACTAAGTTTTTATTTTCAGCACGCTCGTTCATCGCAGTGATAAGTTGTGGATTTATTTCTAGTGCCTTCTCATGGTCAGTAACAGCTGCTTGCCTTCGGCCCAGCCTCTCCATTAAATTGCCGCGATTGTAATAGGCAAAGGCAAAAAGAGGCATGGCCTCAATTGCCTTTGTGTAGTCAGAAATTGCACCTTTGATATCATTAATATTGTTTTTGATAATCGCTCTATTGTAGTATGATTTTGCATGTTTTGGATTTAGGGCAAGAGCCTTATTGTAATCATTGATAGCACCTTTGTTGTCGCTTTGATTGAATTTAGCAAACCCCCTATTGTAATAGGCAGTTGCATGTTGTTGATCTAGTTCAATAGCTTTTGTGTAGTCATCGATTGCCCCTTTGATGTTTTTCGAGTGCCTCTTAACAACACCTCTATTGATGTAAAAGCTGGCATCGAGTCCGTTGATATCAATTGCTTTGTTGTAATCATTCAGTGCACTTTGATAATCACCTAGTTCATCTTTTGCATTCCCTCGATTATTGTATGCAATGGCATTATTTGGATTGATGTCAATTGCTTTGCTGTAACTATCAATTGCCCCTTGATAATCATTTGAACGAAATTTTTTTTCACCATCTTTGAAGTAGTCATTTGCACTTTTCCCAGATACTGAATGATTGGATGACTCATTTGCCATGGCTTCAGGAGTCTCTAGCGCCACTTCATTCGGATTCTACCCGCCATAACCAAGCTTCTGGCAGTATTTTAACTCAATCATTCAGAGGACTGGCTTGGCAATCGCCAACTCTGTGATTGCTCGAAAACCTAAGTCTATTAACGATAGTTCAACAAGCACTGCAGTGAAGATGGCGAAATATTGATGTCATCGGCTCTGATTACGCTACAGCAACCTTTTACAATTTTACCATTTGTTGATGAACCTGTGATTAGCAATAGTAAATCTACTTCAGGTTACGTTTGCTTAGCCGCGATAGCAATTAGCGATTTTTTTAAAGGCCTGCCTCATCTGTAGGTAGGGCTACAAGTTGTCAAAAAAAGACCCGCGCTTGGCGTGTTAAGAGCGGGTCTTTAAAACTTTTGATTTTAGAATCCAATCGAAATGACACCACCAATTCCTGGCCTACGATGCAAGTGGTAAGGGCGATAGACGGGCCTGTAGACGTTGCGATAGCCGGGTCTATAGATCGAACGATGGTAAACGGGGGAATAAGGGCGTGATACAGGAATGTACACAGCTCTCCGGTGGCGCTTCATGACACAGCCGCCGTAACTGTGGGAATAGCGCCAACCGCGGCCACAACCATCAGCTGCTTGTGCTGGAGTGCTGATGGCCAGTGCTGATGTTGTGCCAACTACTGCTAGTGCGGTCGCAGCAAGGCCGGATTTGAAGTTCATGGGATGGTGTGGGTTGTGGGGGCTGGCGTCCCCGTTGAACACACCATCTCCGCGATCAATGATTAATGTGATGAGCTCACTCACTCATTGCTGTGATCTTGGACACAGTGCTTTTAGTAACAAACAAACCTATTGCTATGACATGATTTGGCTGCATAGGATCGATGCTTTTTAGTCTGGCCAATAGGGTTGCTCTTGCTTTAGAGACCTCCAGGATGAACCAGTTCTGCAAGACGCATCTCCAGGAGGCAACCCATGTCAGAATAAGTGTTTCTACTCATAATGTCACGCTCCCTTCTTGGCTAGAGATCAAATAGGAGTCCAATGACGCAGATACCCTGAAAATGAGTCCTGGACTTGAGGGCATCCGACGCGGGTGCCATTGTTAAAGCAATGGATTTGACGGCCCTCAATAGAGAAAGAATGCTCTCTACAAGATTTGAGCAAGTTCACCGCTGGTTTGGAAGCACGTTAAGGGGTAACGTTTTTGGCGTTGCTACCCCATTGGGAGATCGGCGAACTGGCCATTAAAGTATCAATGTGTCATTACTCGCGGACAATTCTTGAGCCTTTGGCTAATAATTGACTAGTTGGCGAAGAGCTGAGTGGGATTTCCACATTGCCCTTTATGTGTTGGAATAGCATTTCTATCCCTTCTTCTGGTTGTGACGCGTGGTTTGATGCTTTGGCAACTTAGGGACACTATTTCGGTAGCTGTCTAGCTGATTAATTGTCCGCGAATTCAAATTCTGGGTATTTACGTAGGCATGGCTCTAGATGCAATTGGGGGTGAAAGAGGTTGCTAAGCTTACGCGAAAGAACTGCAAAGCAAGGAGCATGCTATGAAGATCCATTGGCGAATCTATGTCAAATGTCTACAGAGCACTTTTGTCTCTTCAACCTTCACAAGTCAATCTTTTGTGCACATTGAAGAGATCGGAACCCTACTGATAGAACATGATTGATGCCCCTCCAGTCAAAAAGGCTCCACTGCTTGCAGGAGAAGATGACTTAGACTTGCACAGTAATTAAAAGAATCCAGAGCCGTTAATTGAGGTCATTCAATATTTTCATTAGTTCCAATGAATTGAAACCAACCTTTTTATTCCTAAGAAGACATGCATTCTCTAAGGCTAGTGATAAATATAAGGATTTTAATCGCGCGTTAGCCAGTTGGAGGTCTCAATCTTTAGCTACTGCTAAACACTCCATATAGCTTCAAAACTTCGAGGTAGAGTATGGCGCTAAGTGAGGTCATTACAACGATTACCGAGCCGCCAACTTTGACGAGTTTTTTGTCTGTGTTGACTTGACAAGCCTTGATCGAAGCTTCGGTTGCTCCGAATGGTAAAATGATAACACCCAGGATTACAATTGCGATGATTCCAATCACGATTTGACTGCTAATTGTGCTGTTGCTAAAAGTATTGACTGGGACATCTAATACCTCTCTGGCTGATTCCATCAGCTTTTTAAAGTAACCTTCTTGGCTAAGCTCGAATAGAGTTTTGAATTCAGCCAACATTTTAGATTTTCGACAGTACACTCAGCTTAATCTGGCATAAGCATGGTGGTTTTAAAGGTTAATCAGTGGTTAGATAAAGCAATGATCAATAGGTCTTTCTACTCATCTCCTATCGCCGATGCGAGCAAATGTGTTGATCAATGTATCTCTAGCGGCTGCATCAACACTTTTAATCCAAATGAATCGCACTAGCCGGCTTTGGTCGAGACTATATCTTTCAGTTGTGATTGAAGAAGTAAAAAAGAAACTCCGCAACCATAGATTGGCCAGGCTCAAATCGCTTTCTTGCCTAGCGTAAATTTGATTAACTGTCGCAATCAAGCTAATGCGCTATTAAATTTTTTAGATCAGCATCGATGTCGTTTTCTCTGATGAGATTGGCAACAGTCTTTAAGTTTATGCACGCTCTCGCTGTTGGCGGAGCAAAGTCATTCAAGCTGCTGCTTTTGCATGGGCTTTGAAGAAATAAACTACAAATGACAACAGGGTAATCAGGCTTTGAAAGGACCATTATTTTTTTGATCTGCGTAAGCTAATGTTCAAATAGTCGAATGAGCAGCGCTACCTAAGCTTGTTGCAATCGCATTCAAGCTGAAAGAAAAGATTTACTTTGTCCTTAGCATTAAATCAATAATCGCTTCAGCTTCTTCATTTAGGTGGTTGGTTCGCCCACAGTCAGGTAGCTTTGAATTAGTAAAGGGCCTAAAACAGGTTATGAACCCGATGCGTAAATTTTCTAAGTATTTTTTTTCTATCTTTCTTGCTGCAATACTTCTCTTCTCTTCTGTTTCTGCTCAACCGCCAGCCTTTGCAGACGACTACGAGCTGTCCCCTGCGGTATCGGAGGTGGGCGAGACTTTCTCTGATAAGTACTGTGTTGCGATCTCAGACGGAACCCCTGCAGATCAAGCTCCCTTAGTTGCCGGGCGTCAAATGATAAGTAGCTTAATGCGCTCAGGTGCTTTAAATGAAGTCATGGCAGTTCCAAAAGAAGATATGGCTTCATTCATCGCCGCGAATATTTTCGAGACATGCGGAGATAACATTGGCATTTCCGAGTTAGAGCTTAATGCTTCTATCCTTAATCTTGCAAATCAAGGCCCTAGACAATCTCAAGCCAAGCCTTTTAACCCTTCTTCGTTAATCAATAAAAACCTAAATACATAGGCCCTAGTGAAGATACTCATTCAACCCAATAGCAGAGAACTTCCGTCACGTTAGGCTATTAGGA
Source organism: Prochlorococcus marinus str. MIT 9313 (assembly GCF_000011485.1). Taxonomy (NCBI): domain Bacteria; kingdom Bacillati; phylum Cyanobacteriota; class Cyanophyceae; order Synechococcales; family Prochlorococcaceae; genus Prochlorococcus; species Prochlorococcus marinus. The sequence continues at coordinate 538,095 of NC_005071.1, forward strand.
AGTATTTATCCAGATAAAGCAACAGGCAGACTCTGATTAAAATTAGGTAAAGTGTCTATAGAAGAGAGGCTCACAATCTTTACTTTTCAATTTTAGGTTGATAAGAGCTGAACAAAGCCATTGTCTTTGCTTGTTGTAGGCCAAACTTAGCCAGCAGTCTAAAATTCAGCTTATTCTGACAAATAGTCTGCTATTATTAAATCAGTAAACCATCTATCTTCTATAGAGCGCATAATTCGCATGTTTGAATATAAAATCGCTGATGGAGCCTAAAATGTCTAAGGATAAAGAGTTCGCAATTAGCAAGGATAGTCTGCGTGCTTCATGGGGAAATGTTCCAATTTCTGCAAAAATTTATCAGCAGATACAAGCCTATCTCCTCCAACGGCAATCAATGGGCTTATCAACTGATGTCGATGAATTGATTAGTACTGCTACAGATGAATTTCGTGATTTTCAGCAGCGTCCAGAGGTCAAGGAGGCACTCGAATTGGTCTGTGCGGATCTTGCCTCCGATCAGGCTTTTTCAGGATTAAGTAAAGACGAAACGACCCGAGCAATCGTGATAAATTTTGCCATCGCAAACTACTTCAATAATTGCATTGGTAAATGATATCTTTGTCTCTAGGTGATAAGTAGATAGCCTGATAGGAGAGGCTCAAGCATCCACAACCTACTTCGGGAGCTCGTTATTAATTAATCTACACTCTTCTTCCGAGCCCATCAGCCCTGTCTTTGTTCTTGCTACGTCGCTAATTAGCTCCAATGATTAATTCTCTTCCTCCTGTGCAGTTTGAAATTCAATGCATCTCATTCACCTAGCTCCACTTACTATTTGCAATCTTTACCGCAGCATCCTCAGCTTGCCAGCTTCTGCTCTTGATTCACTTCACTCAATAGAGTTCGGCCTTCCTTTTGAAAACTGTGATCAAGGTCAAGTGTCTTCGATGTATGACTGTGATTTACCATGATCACAGAATTGTTTTATTTTACCGTAAGCTAAAGACGACAGCTTGAAATTAAATAGCCAAACCTTCATCGCTGCTAAGTGTCCACCAAAAAAACTCTGCTTAAACCTTTTCTTTTTCTGCTAAACCCTCAGCTTCAGCCAATCGACCCACAACTTGATGAATTCTTTGATTCCAAGCACGGCCCATAGGCCTTAACTGTGAACTTCTGATGTGCTTCTCGTAGCACCTCTATCAACACTTCTAGCTTGAGGTCGGCACCATAGAGCACAGCTTGCCATTGCATCAGAGTGATGGGAAAACTGTTAGACCGTTACTGCAACCGCTTTGCTCACTGTATTGCCCCTGCCTTGGCCGTGGGCTTAGAACTTGCTGCACCCACTTCAACGATAGAAAAAGAGACGAGGCTGTCTTGTTGGAATGGAAAGAGCTGATTTGCTTCAGAACTCCGAAGCGCACTGGTGATTTTGCATGGATCGGCCTTGAATTCGTCAAGGTAGTCACATGGATGCTTTACCCAGCCACCATCAACGCTCTAGGCAGTGGACTTTCAGTCGTTCACTTCTAGTTGACCCACTACGATCTCGGCTGCGTCAGTGGCAACAGGTACGAACTTGGGCGCGTTTGATCCGAGAGGCTGAGGCCCTTTGGCATGTGGATGTGAGGGAACTCAGACGATTGGGTGCCTTGGAGTTGTCCCAGTTGCTTGAGGAGGTTCCACCTGGCCAGCGGGGACGGGTTAATCGTTGGTTGCATCGCTATTCAGTTGCAACCAGGTTCCAATCAACTGGTTTGGATCCCAATTGCTCTGAACGGTCATGAATCGTTGATGTCACATCAGAAAAAATTCTTTCTGGCAACCATCTTTATTTTTTATTGTGCAATAGTAGCTGATTAAATGTTCAACCAATAAAACATTTTAGATCTTAGTTTTAGATACTTCTATTAAATCAATGCACAGCAATACGTTCTAAGCCTTTAGATATCGGTGCTTTAAGGTTTGCATTGTTGCCTTTTTTAGTTCTTAGTTGATTTTCAGTCAAGCTTTTGAGTAGCTTCTTGCTAGGCGCTCAATTGTTTAAGCTTAGATCAATCCTTTTAATTTGTTGATGGCAGCACTCGTTAATGGTTGAATCATGGTTTGTTCGGCTTGCCATGGCGGTTAGCTATTGCAGATTGCGGAACTAATATGCGAGTAACGATCTTGATACAGAAGAAGCATCGCCTGCAATGTTTTTTTATGCGCTGAATCTATGGTTCTTTGGCTTGGACTCTTCATTGATTCTTGAATAATTCCATTGACAAAATCTATATAGATGTTGATGAATCAAAAAAGCCACCTCTCTAATGAGAAGTGGCCTTAAGACTGAGATCTCAGTCATGCCCGGAATCGGAGCGGCGGGATTTGAACCCACGACCCCTACTACCCCAAAGTAGTGCGCTACCAAGCTGCGCCACGCCCCGGCTTAGGCAAGTTATCACAGGGTATTGCGTTGCCTACTGGCCGACCTAATTCGTTTTGAAGGCAATCTTCTGCTCAGCCGCCTTAAGAGTCGCCTTGATAGCTGATCACGGCTTTCGCTCGCGTAGCCCCATAGCTTGAGCTGATGCGCCAGCTGTCTCAATTCAGAAAGGTTCATTGCTGCCAACTGCAGCTCTGGCAACGTTCTCCATGCGCGCGCCCTCATAGGAAGCTGAGCTTCGCTGGTGCTGTTTCCCATGTTCAAGCTGACCTCAGCAAGCCACTCGGGAATGACAACCATTAGAACTGCGATGAGCCCATAGAGCTCAACCAAGCCCTTTGGGAGCGGAAGAAACCTGCGTGGCTGCTGTGGGTCTGATGGTGAGGGCAAGATCAGCAACCTGATGCTGAATCCCCACCACTTTGCCATTTCTACAAGGGCTCAGATGGGCAGGGGTGGTTAGATCTGTAAGGACCCTGAGGTTGGCTCTGGGGCCTCCCGCCACTGTAGAGCTGGTTCTTTCCCCTGTTGACTGGCAAGCCTCAAGGAGAAGATCAGGCAGAAGACAATCATCAGAGTGGCAGCTAAGGCAAGCATTACCAATCGATCTGGCAAAGGTGGCTTCATTGCTCCATATTGGTGATCTGCTTGCTTGAGTTGTAGGTTATATGAAATTTGGAGTGTGAAATGTTATCTGCAAGCGGCTGCTCCTCTTGATGAGTAATTCTGGTCACACTTATCAAAAAACCGATTAATGGTCAATGAGAAGATTTTCTTTGCTTAGAGCAACTTTATCTCTACCATTCCTGTTAACCACTATTGCTTTACCGATAAGACTTTCCTCTCCTGCTTTCGCAGATACCCTCTCTCAGGGGGAGGTTCCGCTGATTCCACGTGAAGTCTTGTTTGGCAACCGTGAGGTGAGTGGGGTTAGCTTGAGTCCAGATGGTAAGCAGATTATTTTTCTGGCGCCCCATCGGGGAGTGCTGAATCTTTGGGCTCAAGAGCTTGAAGCGGGATCTAAACCACGTCTGCTTACAAACAGCACGAATCGTCCCACTAGGGCTGCTAGTTGGAGCGTTGATGGTCGATATCTAATCACTAGCCGCGACAGCTATGGCGATGAAAACATTGTTTTGATTCGAATCGATCCAACGACTGGCGAGGCGATTGATCTCACACCAGGTAAGGGTGTCAAAGCTGCTATCTGGGGTGATGACCAAGATGTCCCCGATGAGTTGGTCATCGGCCTAAATGATCGCGATCCTCGCTATCACGATCTCTAGGTAATCAATCTAGAGACTGGTAAGCGTCGCTTACTGTATGAAGCCAATGATGGCCATTTGGTCTCTGTCGACTGGATTGACGGTGATTGGCAGTTGGTTCTGCGAAAACGGATGCAACCAGATGGTGGCAATACTTACGTCCTTCGTCTGCCTGGCCAAAAAGGTTGGAAACCATTTTTAAGCTTCAGCTTTGAAGAAAGTCAGGCTGGATCAGCACCTCTTGGGTTCGATAGAAATGCAACTTGGTTGTATGGGTTGCTGAATATCAAAGATGGTTTGCCTTGCTTGGTGCGCTGGCGCACCGAAGATCTGCAGAGTTGTAAAGAAGATTGCCCTTATGAGCTCGTGTATCAGCCTGAAAGTGGAACACTTGGAGTTGAACTATCAGACCCTAAAACTGATGCTCCACAAATTTTGATTGAAACTGACTTACTCAGTCGTAAGATTATCATAGATCAGGAACTTGTGAATGATCTGAGTGCTCTTAAACAACTTGCTAAAGATCGTGAATTCTATATCGTTAATGATGATGTCGATTCAATGACATGGCTAGTGAGTTTATATTCCGATACCCACTCGCCACAGTATTGGATATGGAATCGTAATCATAAAAATGGCCAAAAACTCTTCTCAGTTAACCCTTCGCTTGATAAATACAAGCTTTCATCAATGGAAAGCATTGAGTTACGCGCCCGTGATGGTTTGCGTCTCCCTTCTTGCTAAACAACTTGGTGGAAGGTTTGAACCAATTGGTGAGACAATCCAAAATTCATCTATGCAATGGCGAAGCAAGTCCGGTACTAGAGGTATAGTCAATAAGTAAATAGAATTACTGCCAAGATTCTTAGAATGCAATGGATCTAGAGATGCTAGTAATTTGCCTATGGCCTGTCTGTTACGATCATTTAAATATTTGGGTACATTTCGACTAACTTTCCCGCTATTTAACTGACTTCGACATTTATCTAGCTATAAGACTTTGTTGCCCGAAGAAAAGTTGACAATGATTGCCTTATCTATGCGGTTGATGACTCTTTAATTGCAGGGAAAGTTTGCCCAACCCGACGCCTCCTTTTGCGTATAGTTGAAGCTTTGGTTGTATGCCTTGAATTGACTTGGTTTGAGATTCTACCTTTTAAGTGTGCTGTTTCTAGAGCTTTATTTTTTCATTTCCAGATCTTAGAACGCAATGACTAACTGACCAATCATATTCTTGCCAGACACTTACTGGTAATTTAAAGTTTGCACCTGGAAAATCATTTAGAGCAACCTGAGTAGGCATTGCAGAGCAGTATGGTCTACTTCCGGGTTTTGCTAGGTATTGCTGGTGATAGGACTCGGCATAATGGAATTGTTGATCGGCTTTGATTTCAGTTGTAATTGCTCCAAAACCAGCCTTGCTTAAGAGTTGCTGAAAGCTGTCTCGACTGGCCTGCGCAAGCTCAATCTGCTGAATCGTTGTGGTGTAAATCGCCGATCGATATTGACTCCCTCGATCATTACCCTGGCGATTTCCTTGTGTGGGGTCATGGCACTCCCAGAACAATTTGAGGAGGTCGCTGTAGTCAATCACGGATTTATTCCACACCACCCGTACGATTTCAGTGTGTCCGCTACGTCCTGAGCAGACCTCTTGATAGGTCGGCTGCTCTTGATGACCACCGGCGTAACCCACTGCCGTGGTGATGATTCCAGGCAATTTCCAGAAACCCTTTTCGGCTCCCCAAAAGCAGCCACAAGCAAACAGAGCATCTTCCTGATCTGTGGTTAGCGGGTCATTCAGCCTTGTACCTAGAACGGCGTGCTGCTGAGTTCCTGAGGGAATTGCAGCCTCTTTTGAAGCCTTTGGGGTTAACCACGATGGGAACATCAAATTCAGGCAAGATTACTAACCATAGGCAACTCCTTTTGGTTTTAGATGCAGGTGGTTATGGAGCCCTGTCACGAACCACAAAAAGAGGGGGGGGTAAGCCTAAAATAAGGTTCATCTTCAACAGTTTAGAGCCAATCTTGTTTAGATCAGATGGATTCAGAATACCCATCGCCACCTCAATTATGTGAACATACAATATCCTCTTTCACAATTTCTTGCACTTATAATAGTGCAGATTGACTTTCATGATTAGCTAAAGTTCAATGATTTTTTGATCTGGTCAAAAACTCTGCTAACAGCTGTTTGGCTGCCATTCTTTTCGGGCTATCTTCTTGTTTGCTAGCTACAAACCCTCCAATATGAGCTGAGATACTTCTGCAATGCATTTCATTGTTGCTTCAACGCGTGAAACAGATAATTATGTTTCCAGCATCAGAGCAATCTGTATGCACATTCTTATAATCAAGTGTTAAGTGGCTAGCGGCTTCATTTCTTTTATTCTCTGACTTTATTTATTTTAAATTAAATCATTATTCCTTCTGCTTCCAGGGTGATTTATATAACAGTTTGGCTTGTTTGATTGATCCTTTTGATTTCCCATTCAGGTCTTCTCCGAACAGAGTCTCTGGATCGCTTCACCTCTGTCACTTGGCTTGGCTACGGTTTAATGAACGCTTGTGATTAGAGATTTTGAGACTGACCCATTCGCGTTTCTTTTGATGTTGGTAATAAAATTAAAAGGAGTCTTCCTAGCGATGATTTGAAACATTATTTGAAATAGTTAAGGCAGAAGTTTTTCTGTCATCGGCTTTCCAATATTGTTCGTCCAGTTGGCCCCTGATTTGATTGCAGAGGTTGATCATTTTTGCTGAAGCCAGTAGTGGATTTACTTTATACTATACGAGCAACCTTGGTGTTTTTAGTGAGATCCAAGCAGAGCCCTTGATAGCTGCCTTGATGAGGGCTCAAGGCATAATACTTAGACTATTTTCGTCTTCGGATCTTAATTAACAGGCTTACATTTATAAACCTGTAGGTTGATCAGTTTGGAAACGCACATTACTCAATTAACGTTAACTTTGGGATGCTTCTTTGGGCTCCAGAGAGATGTGGTTGAGCAGGGTTGTTACGAAGGCGAACAGGAGGAAGGGCAGGCTTAATACCAAGATCAAGCCAACGCCAACTAGAGCGAACAGAGGCCTGCTCGAGCCCATTAGACCCAGGCCTGCTGCAAGGCTTACGAAGATCACTGCCATCCAGGCCAAGACTTGGCCATAGATGTCTCCAAAGGTGAGAGTACAACGCAAGGAGTATGGAGTGTTGGCTGGCATGTCATTGCCTTTATACTCTTCATTGTATTTAAGCCTTTTAACCCCCGCCTGTCTTACGATTGAAACATATCATATTGAGATGCATGAGCCCTTTGATAGCAATGGCTCTAGGTGATCAGGTTGTGGGTTGAAGACACCATCTTTGTTCCCACTATTTAATAAATTGACAGATAGATCTTCTTTTAAGTTATTGCCCAGGCTTGTTATCGTTTTTAATGAACCAGCAAGCTTCTGCTGTAAGTTTCAACTTTATGATGTCCATAGAATCTATGGATGCCTGATTTAGCTAATAGGGAAATCTCATAAATGAAACCAAGCCTTCCTGCTTCTTGTAATTATAAGGATGTTTCTATAATGAACAAGAAGTAGTACGCTAATTGAGGCGCAAACTAATCTCACAATCCTAACGACGTGTGCACAGTAAAAGCACCCCTTCCACTGCTTCAAAGACTGAGTCAGGTGCCAGGCATGGAAAAAGGCAAATATCGACTTATTATTTTGCTTCCCCAGTTAGGTGACTTTGACAGCCTCGAATATGCTCAAGCGCTAGTAGCTGATATGCCAAGGCTAAGGGCTGCTGGGATCTCCACTTTGGCCATAGGCATAGGCAACGCTGAGAGTGCGGAACGATTCTGCACCTTTACTGGCTTTCCTAAGCAAAATATGTTGGTAGATGAGGAACCGACACTCCACAGAGAGCTGGGTCTCTATGGCGGACTAAAAACACTTGGTGGCCCTTGGCCTGCATTGTTTTTAATGTGCGCAGGCATTGGTTCTCCAGGCACCCTGTCTGAAGTACTACGTGGCTACACAGGAGATCGTAATGCACCCCAGCGAATCGCGAATAACGAAACCATCAATATCTCCCCATTCCCATCCGTAAGAGGATCCTTTTTCAGGCGAGCTGGTGGTGAGGGTTTTCAAAGACCATTTGAACTCGCTACTATTCGACTCCGAAACATGATAGAAGTGCTAAGTAACTTGGGTACTTACTTACCTCGTGACGACTTCATTACACAACGGGGCGGTACTTATTTACTAGATTGTGACGACACACTTTTATATAGCCACCAAGACAAGGGGATCCTCGGATTCTCAGAAACAATGGCCAAACCCCTTTCTTTCCTAGGCCAATATCTAGATAAGAATTAATATGAATAAAATATCAACTCCAATGTTCTAATAATTCAGACTTGCTTGCTAACTTTCGATTTGGCGACTAGTATAGATAAAACAACCATAATAATATGCATGATACTTAAGCAAGTGCTGTAAAGCGTCTAGTAACTATTTAGTATAAGTCACAATCAATAGATGTTGTCGGCACCGCTATGTTATTCAGTGCCTTGGGGCTAAATTGCAACCAACTATATGTATGATCCTCATTAACTCCAAACATCTATAGGTTAATCACGCCCCTTCCTATCTTATAAGAAGGCAATATCAGAAGATTTAACAAATAACTTGATTCTTCAAACCCTGCAAAACTTCTAATCATCACAAGCCACGACTGAAAGTTAGCTGAAGCCTTTACAATCTTATGTGAACGACAGTATGTATATTATAAACTAACTACACAAGTGTCCTGCATCCCAGTACTTCTCTATTAGTATGAATAGGCACCCTCCTTTAAACAAGTTCATTTCACCAATGATGGTCTTAAACGTTAAACCTGAGCATGAATGATCTAACCAAGGCGATCAACCTTCATTTGGCCTGTGAGTTTCAGGCAAGTCATACCTACCTAGCGATGTCAATTTGGCTTCGCGAGAAGGATTTAGCCGGATTTTCCTCATACATGCAAATTAAGAGCCAAGAGGAACGTGGTCATGCAGATCGACTTATTGCTTACCTTGTTGATTGCGATGAGCAGGTCGAGCTTCCCGCTGTTGAAGCTCCACAACGCAATTGGGGGTCCACCCAGGATCTCTTTGATCAGGTTTACGAGCTAGAAAAAGATGTAACAGCATCAATTAACCGTATTTATTCCATAGCTGAACAAGCTGGTGAGCGTAGTGCGACCGCCATGCTCGATTGGTTCATCGCAGAACAGTTACAAGAGGAAGCGGAAGCTCGTTTCGTGCGTAAGCGCCTTCGCCTGGCTGGTGATAACACTGCTGCGCTACTTCTTTTGGATCAACAGTTTCTTGATGGAACTGCCTTGACAACTGTCAAGGGTGGCCTTACTGGATTAAAACAATCTGAGAATTAATTCCAAGTTTTTATGATCACTATTTAATAATACTAGAAAACATCTACAGCCAATGCTTGTTGTAGTTTCATTCGCAATCAATTCCATTGCAATGATCTGGTATTAATAAAAGTTGTTCAAGGCCTTCTTCTGACATACAATACTATTGCATTGCTTCAACCAATATCTTCTAGCCATAAAATGTTTGTAAAAATAATCACCCTGTTAGATAAGCTCTGAAAAGTCACGTCCCGACAATGATTTCTTTGGCATGTCTTATTTCACATTTGACAAATTTTAACTCTCAATCATGCTTTAAGTTAAATTAATGAGTGACATGTTCTCTACTTTTATTTGTAATTAAAACCAATAATAAAAAAAGGCAGAGTGAGAACTCTGCCCTTCCTTACAATCGATGCCAACTCAGATTTCACGTCATATTGGTCCCTTGTCCATCATTATCGGCTTTACCTCCGATGATAAAAATAGCCAAGCAGGCCGAGCCAATGATTCCACACACCACTGCTGAGAGGGTTCCAAAATCCATTGATGAATCCAGACAAAGTCCATATATCACTAGCCCAAGTAATCCCAATCACAGGATGGCATTGTGCAATTCGAAATGAGACTTAATCCTAGGTGAGCCAATCCATTGTGCCAATAGATACATACAACAAAGCGCCAGCGATGGCCTGCTTTGGTTCTTTCAGGATTCCTCAAAAGCCTTTGATATCAATAAGAATTAACCTTTTATGATTTGTTTACTGCGAAGCACGCTTCATTGCTTGTAGTAAATATTACCTGATAATGTAGCGCCGAATTCTCGCTTATGTGATCAATAATTTGTCTCTATAGTATCAACTGATAGGTCTTTGATGTGTCTAATGATCGTTTTTAATCATATAAATACTACGGCACATTATCATGTCTAAATCACACTTACCTTCTTCAAATATGTAGAGTTCTGTGTACACCTAGCTTCGAACTGTCGCTATACAAATAGATTTCATTTGCCCTAAACAAATTCATTCTCGTGCAAACCTACGGGAAAACAGACGTTACCTACGCCTGGTACGCGGGTAACAGTGGAGTGACCAACCGATCAGGCCGATTCATTGCCTCGCATATCGGTCATACAGGATTAATTTGCTTCGGCGCTGGTGCCAACACCCTGTTTGAGCTAGCTCGTTACGATTCCGCATTGCCAATAGGTGACCAAGGATTTGTAGTTCTTCCTCACCTAGCAGGTCTTGGTATTGGCGGCATAGAAAACGGTGTGATTACAGATTCCTATGGCATGCTTGTTGTCGCAGTCTTCCATCTCATCTTTTCGGCCGTTTATGCCGGTGGAGCGATGCTTCACTCCTTTAGATACAAGGAGGACCTGGGAGAATACCCGCAAGGATCCAGGCCTAACAAATTTGATTTTAAATGGGATGATCCAGACAGGCTCACCTTCATACTTGGACATCACCTGCTATTCCTAGGTCTTGGCTGCGTTCAATTTGTAGAATGGGCTAAATACCATGGTATTTATGACCCAGCAATGGGTGTTGTACGTAAGGTCGAATACAATCTTGACTTGTCAATGGTTTGGAATCATCAAATTGATTTCCTTACGATCAATAGTTTGGAAGATGTGATGGGAGGTCATGCATTCTTGGCCTTCTTCTTGAGTGCTGGTGCTATTTGGCATATTTTCAGCAAGCCATTTGGGGAATACACTGAATTCAAAGGGAAAGGACTATTGTCTGCTGAATTTGTGCTTTCTACCTCATTAGCAGGTGCAGCCTTTATTGCTTTTGTGGCAGCCTTCTGGGCTTCTATGAACACCACAATTTATCCAACTGATCTCTATGGTGGTCCTCTCAATATCGAATTGAACTTCGCACCCTATTTCTCAGATACGGATCCATTGTTTGGTGGAGACTTACACTCAGCCCGTTCATGGCTTTCAAACTTCCATTTCTACCTTGGATTCTTCTATCTTCAGGGTCATTTCTGGCATGGATTGAGAGCGATGGGCTTTGACTTCAAGCGTGTTGAAAAATTGTTCGATCAGCTAGAAAGCAACGAAATTAGCCTTAACCCAGCTAAAAGTACGACCGTGCCATCAACATCGACAGATAGCGCCACATAAACTAGCTCAAATTAACACTGCGATTTATCTCAAAATAGGAGCCCTGCTTAAGCAGGGCTTTTTTATTGAGCCTATGGATGTCAACTTGAAAATATATTGCTCAGCAAACTACAACTTCTGATTGTTCTATTGTTCGACTTGCCTCCCATTAGTTATACTGCTTCAAATACGTAAACCCTAATCTTCAATTTTGTAATTATGGCCAGCCAACGAAAATGGAATTTTCAAAGCATAGGGTGTCTTTGATTCATTAACGATCTTAAACAAACATCTATAACAAGCCATTGATATGGTCTACTTGCTATCGATACTTGGCTTTTCTTGTTGTGGATCTAGGTGCAGTGCTTCTATTCCTTTTCACGAGCTCTGCTTCGACGATTGTTTCACTGATTTTAATGTGATCTATTTACAATAGCCCTTTATCCTTAAGGTGTAGCCACATCTTTGTTGGTACTTATTGATCTCTAGCTTCATGATTATGAGCCATTTTGCGCAGGCGGCTTTGTTGTTGCTGCCTTATTAATAAATGAATATCGGCTCCCAATACCAAAACACCAAGCAAAACAATTCCTCCAATAGTTATTGGAGTCAGTTCTATTGCCGCGGCAAAAGGAGCTGTAGGCATCGTTGACTTAAAATGCTCTCTAATTATAGCTAGAATAAGTCGTTTGAGGCACTAAAAACTTAAACATCAAACCAATCCCAATGTCTAGATAGGCCTCTTACATGTGTGGTTTTACAGTCGCTATGTCTTCGCTTCTCTGTCTCCTAATCACTTCATTGATAGAGCTTCCCTTGTCTCCAAAAAACGTTATCAATTGGCTTTTACTGCATTCTATTCATTAACTGTAATCAAGCAGGCTTGCGATCTCAGTGTCAACCATATTTGAAATCACTCTGCCAGATTATTGCCATAAACAGGCAAAGTTTATGGCATGCACGCCTGGAATGCTAAGCCGCTTGACAACTTAGGCACGATTTAAGTCATTGCATACACCAGTAACATCAATGCCTTTACGAGATTCCATTTATATTTCCTTTTGATATGTTCTTCTTCCATCCAAGCTACGCCCGGGATTAGCCACTCTTTCAATGGCCAGGATTTGCATCATCTATACATTTGCAGTGCATGACGTTATTGCGCCTCAGCGACTGATTCCTTCTGCATCTGCCACAAATTTCATCATGTGCAAGTGAGCAGGTGATAACTTGACGGCTCCAATGGACTAAACAGCACCCCGGATGGTGTCGAAATTTACACAAGCATCAATCAGCAATACAGATTCCTCGCAACAGCACTATTGCTATTGAGAATCGCTTGCAAAAGGCACCGTTAAGCGTATAGGTTGCGAAGAGTTCTCAAAAAGCACTTGAGAGGCTTCGCATGAGCTTCCGATTCCTGCCAGATGATCCAGTCCCAACAGTGCGGATGCCAACAGGGCAATCCATCCTTATCGATCCTGCCGCTCGTTCAGGCGGCGCTTGTATCGAAGTCGTTGAGGGTATCGCCCGCGTTTACTGCCCATGCGAAGAAACTGAAGGAATGACTCTCGCTTTTCTTCAGGAAGGCGATCAACTACGCACCGACCGCTTGTGCAGTGAAGGTGTCTGTGTTGAAGCACTTACACCATTATGTTTTCGCAGCGATGCTGAAATCCGTGATGGGCATGACTTTGATGCGGTGAACGAATGGACCCTGCAGCTGCTTCGCATTCGCCATTTAGGTAATGCAGAACAGCGTCTCCAGGCATTGCTCGCCCTGCTTGTTAACCGCTTAGGGCGACGCTGTGGCGACTGGTGTGATCTCCCCTTCCGACTCACCCATGAGCGAATTGGTGAACTCATCGGATCTACGCGGGTGACCTCCACGCGACTGATCTCCAGGCTAAGGACCGCTGATCTTTTAAACGTTCCCAGCGGAGAACCCATCTTGCGCTTGGCCCCAGCCTTAATTGAATCAGCACCTCTTGCCGCCTCATAGCTCTGAGTGAATGAAAGACCTAGTTACGACATCAGACAGCGTTATCGCCAGTCTCTGTAGAGAGGTTGATGGGATCCGTCATCGCTGTAGCTCATTGCTAGAGGCTATTGCTAAATGTAATGACGACAACCTATCTTGCCGCCTGAAAAAAGAATTTCAGCAGCTCAGTAATCGACGCAGTCGATTACTCGAAACAGCCAAAGCAATACAATTTAAAAGTGTCGACGATAAACTCTCTATTGAATTTCTAATTGAGATCAGTAGCAGACCACTTGACATGAGAACTTGTTGGCCTCAAGAAAAAAAATCTGATTTTATTAGCCATAACTCATAGGCACTGTTAGTCAATATTTTAAAAGCACAGTTATCTATCGATATTGATGGCGATCACTAGGCCAGCTTTGCAGGTGAATGCTTTCCATCGCTCAATTCGCCGTCAATAATTAACATTGCAGAGGGTTGATTCTGGGCAAAACGTACTCGACCCAAGAGGTGAGCAAACTCATTTTCAGAGTCGACTTGATTATCGACTAGTGGATCAAGGAACACAGTCGTGCGCATATCAGAAGCTCGCTCAGCCATTGCATAAAGCTGATGCAGTGAGGTTGTTACGTCTGCCTCCATCTGGAATGAGGCAGCCATGATTTCATCTGTAGAGATCCATTCCTGACGGGGTGAAGGTACATCCTGCAGAACAACAGCTTGTCCACGAGCAATCAGGTAATCTGCAAAATGGGCGGCATGTTCCTGTTCTTGAATAGCTTCTTGCTTGAAGTAATGGGAAAAGCCGCGCAATTCGCGCTCAGCAAACCAAATCGCAATAGCAAAGTAAGCAGCGCTAGCATTTCTCTCCATGGTTAGATGCTGATGGAGAGCCTCAACCAGAGAAGCTTCCATTGACTGAGCGATTGCACGTCCTGCAGGACCAGTGGTAAGGGCTACAGCTTTAGTACTGGTAGGCAATGCCATGATTTGTCTTGTCGAGATTGCACAGAGTGGCGAGGATGGATTAGCAACCAGGCAAATGTGCATAGAGTGATGTGACGAATGCTACAAGCCCTTTTACATCTTGAAAAGGTCTCTTCAGGTGCGATTTGGACCCCATATAATGAGAATCAGTCTCAGTTGCGGAGTTACCGCAGGTCTTTATGGCCAAGGCCTTGGGGAATGACTTTGTGGACAGTCGTCTGCGACGTCTTGAGCCCGTTCAAAACAAGAAAAAAACCTGCAAAAAGCGGAAGTGCTCGAAGTGGAAAGGTGGCAAATGTGTTTGCAGCCGGGGCTGATCACCCATTCCTTTGCGAAAAGGGGTTATTGATGGCTAATACAACTTGATCAGGATAAATTTGTAGCCTTAATTGTTGTTAAGTGATTGAGAGCACCACTGGTTAGGCCTTGGTGGTCAAGCATTGCCCTCAACATAGTGGGCATGGAATCGCTCCGGGGAAAAGAAGGCCTTTTTGTCCCGCGCGGAAGGCGACGAAGCAGCGCTCGCCTGTCTTGACAGGGCGTTCAAGTGGTTGACGCACACGCAACGTGTGATTTCCAAGCTCCACACGCAACAACCAGTGACTACCAAGAAACTCGCGACCTTGAATCAGAGCCTCGCCTCTGGGATCCTGCTGAATCTGAAGAGCCTGATCATCGACCATTAACTCAGTTGCCTTAGCAGCGTTCGGTTCCGTGGGTTTTGAGAGAGGACCAATCGGCGTCAGCCAATGTTCGCCACCCATGTTGAGAGGAAGCAGGTTTCCTTGGAGCACAAAACGACCAACAAAAGGTGTGGCTGGTTTTTGCACCAGATCAGAGGGTGATGCGCACTGATGAAGCTCACCATTGCGCAGGACCGCAACCCGATCGCAGATTGCCAGGGCTTCTTGAGGATCATGTGTCACAAGCAGACCACTGGCACCACATGTTTGAAGAACACCTGCAAGCTCGCTGCGCAAACGCAGACGTACCTCAACATCAAGGTTGGAAAAGGGTTCATCAAGAAGTACGAGTGATGGCCCTGGGGCCAATGCCCTTGCCAGTGCCAAGCGTTGGCGTTGGCCTCCAGAAAGCTGATGCGGATAACGGTGACGAAGATCCGCTAGGCCAAGCATCTCAAGCAGCCATTCTGCTCGGCTGGTGTCTTGGCCGCGGCGTAAACCAAAACAGGTATTGCGCCAGGCATCGAGATGGGGGAAAAGAGCATAATCCTGAAACACCATGCCTATGCTGCGGCGCTCGGGTGGCAGCATTCCCCGTGAGCTTGCGACCTCGTGATCATCGATGCAGATTGTCCCTCGCACAGGCTGTTCAAATCCAGCAATCAATCGCAGCAAGGTTGTTTTGCCACAACCGGAAGGTCCCAACAAACCAACGAGCTCACCTCTCTGGAGGTTCATATTGATGGATTGCAGTGTCCAACCTTCTGCTGATCCATCACCGTAATGATACCAGAGGCCCTTGATTTGCAAGTGGTTAGTCATCAAAATCGTATATCCATAGCTGGGGTGGATTCGATAAGTCGTGCCGAGAGCAGAAAAGTCCCGCCAGGTTCAATTAGCTGAAGATCATTCTTGTTCCGAAACAAGGTGATCTGACGAGTAACAGTGGAGCGCGTGGCCCCAATTAGTTCGGCCATGCGTGCATGGCCAAGGGGAAAGGGCAATTCATAACCTTCACTTCTACGGATGCCAAAGCGACCAATCAGAAGTTTTAAAAGAGCAACTAACCTTGCTTCGGCTCCGACTGGATGTCTGACAAGATGAAAATCAAATAGCCAATCCCATAGGAGATCTTGATCTTTCGGGCAGTTGTCTGCGTAATGAAGGCCAATTGAACTATTCGTGAGTGCCTCAAGTAAAAAGTTGCTGCAGTCGGGTAACCGAATCCAACTAGATTCAGAATCACCACAAAAAGCCAAAGTGATATCAGGAAAATGATCTCCGAAGGAGCCTGAGATCCTGGCAATGCCCTGCTGAAAAAACAGCCGCACGTAGCGAGATTGATCCGTCTGAGAGGACAGCAGGATGCTCTGCCCTACTGTGAGTTGAAGTGATTCCAGCGATTCCAGTTGACTACTGACTGTTATCGGACAAGACGCATTGTGTAATGGTTTACGGAGGGAAGGGAACTCTTCCTCGCCATAACTACTGGTAGCAGAATCAAAGGTGATGTTTGTGGCAGGTTTCCAAGATCCATTGCTGTCAGATAGATCCCAGCATCTACTAGAGATTTTTGAGTCAACAGCGACCCCAATAGATGACAATTGTCACAAGCAGATGAATCATTCTCACCCATCAAGCACAGATCAATGCTTGCTTGGGATGTGACATTTATTACATCTAGAGGTAGCTATTGATTCGGGTCGCTTGATTGTGGGGGGGAGTAGGTAAAAAGCAGAAAAATGAGCGTGTTGGTTTTTTGGTCAAGAGTCAGGCTTTGGATCCAACAAAAGGCCAGCCATCCTGTTCATGGGGCTGCTTGGATCCAAGTTAAGCTGTATAGTTTCAAATTTTATTCATGAAAAATAACTTATAGCGAGCAGAATCCATGACCTGCACAACGATTTTATCTCCATAGAAGCAATTAAAGATGGCTAGAATGGCAGGTGTCTATGTCAAGGAATTATCTGTTTATAATGATCGACTTGGCTAAGCCTATTGTAAGGCTAGCTAGAAAACTGTCGGCGCCAAGAGAAGTCAATAACTGCTATGAATACTATATTCGCAGTCAGATTCCTGGTGTAGGACTTGCCTGTTATTAGCACTTTAAATATGGATTGAAGTATACATTCATGCAGGCAGAGCATCGTGTCTTCTGGGTTTACGATGATGAATATAATGAATAACAGTATTCGCTTTTGTATCTATCAAGTATACGGCGTTGGCCTGATAGAGCTGTGCTAAATAGACCTGCAAATTTAGTTTCTGAAAAATGATGAAATGGTTGTTCCTGTAGATTTATATGGCCCTAGGGGGATTTCTTAATGCAAGAGTCTTGCTATTCTAAATGTAATCATCATTGACAATGAATGTAATGATTATTGATGAGAAAATAGAAGATTTAGGCATCCCATTTAGCGACCCATTCATTTTTTATTTCTTAGTTGGCGTTAGTCTTGAAGTTGAAATATCTTGCTCGATTTACTGTAGTCCAACAATTAGTGAATGCCTTAGCTGATTGAGCGGCTAAGCATCGAGATGAATGGCATAGTTTCCCAAAGACTTCTTAAAAGGCAATTGCGTCCATGCCCTTGATCAACATCCAAGCATCAGTTCCAGCTGTAGCTGATGCCAACTCACTGCTGCAAGAGCTCTCTAGCAAGCTTGCTGAGCTACTGGGGAAACCAGAGAAATATGTGATGACATCTCTTCAATGCGGTGTGCCAATGACATTTTCGGGAAATACTGAACCGACTTGCTATGTGGAGGTGAAAAGCATTGGAGCTCTCGATGGTAGCCGTACGCAAGAAGTGAGCGAACTCGTGTGTGGCCACATCGAGCAGAATCTTGGTATTCCTGCTGATCGAATCTATATCGGCTTTGAGGATGTCCCTGCTCGACTCTGGGGTTGGAACGGAAGTACCTTCGGTTGAAGTGATCGTGATATGCCGCCAAAGGATGTCAAATAACCTTAGGGTAAATGAAGTAATTGTTGGCGTCCATGTAACTTAAAAAGTAGGTTTAATATTGGGATTCATAGGCAGATAAGCAAGAGTAGATGTTCAAAAAGAAATTTTTTGACCAATGAATGATAAAAATGAAACAAGCACCTCAATTCGCAATTCAATGAAAGACACGTGAGAAAAAATCAACGAGCAGAAACGATCATGCGAAGACTAAACGAGCACTATCCTGATCCTGCCATTCCGCTCAACCATCATGACGATTTCACCCTATTGATTGCAGTTGTTTTAAGTGCGCAGTGCACTGATAAGAAAGTCAATGAGGTGACAGTATCTCTGTTTGAACATGCACAGACCCCAGAGGAGATGTATCAGTTAGGTGAAGTGAGAATACTAAATATGATCCGACAGCTAGGGCTGTCAAAGCAAAAAGCCAAAAACATACATAGACTCTCGGAAATCATTGTTCAACGCTTCCATTCTTCCGTACCACAGAATTTCAATGATCTAGAATCACTCCCTGGAGTGGGACATAAAACAGCAAGTGTTGTCATGGCTCAAGCTTTTGGGGTGCCTACATTTCCAGTTGATACGCATATCCACCGTTTAGCTCAAAGATGGGGACTATCTAATGGCAGCAGTGTACTTCAGACAGAAAAAGATCTCAAAAAGCTGTTCCCGAAATCAGCATGGAATAAGCTTCATCTCCAGATCATCTACTATGGTCGTGAAAACTGTACCGCAAGGGGATGTGATGGAACAACCTGTGATTTATGTAGAGAGCTATATCCAAAACGACGCAATCCAGTAAAGTGGATCAAAGCCTAGCCTGGTAAATAATAAGATATTGTCTGATAACTATGCATTCGCAAATGACGTCATGAGTTAAATATGAACGTATATATAGCTACAAAAATATTTTGTTATTAATCCTTAGCCTTATTCAATCGCTTTGGCTCCCGTGAAAGAGCAAGTGCAGCAAAAATCCCTCCAAGAAATCCACTTGCATGACCGATCCAGCTCACCCCAGCCGGAGACACGCCTGGGATCAAAGCCGGAAGTGCATTTCCAAAAAGAACCAAACCCACGACTGACAATAAAATGGTCATGAAACGGCGTTCAAGAAACCCAATTAACAAAAGGTAGCCGAGTAGTCCATACAAAACACCTGACATGCCATGGCTTCCTCTAGGCCAAAATAACCAAACCGGTATTTCCATCACAACAACAGCAATTAAAATACCAATATAATCACGAATGCCCTTGCTAAGTACTAACCAGCTTAGCGGTAAAAACATAATCGTGTTAGAGGTCAGATGACCAAAACCTGCATGGCTAAATGGAGCGGTTAGTAGACCCCACCAAGGCAGGCCAGGCCCTATAGGCAGATTCCAATTACCCGAAAAAAATATCTGATCAATACTCTCCTGTAGCCAAGCAATCCCGACAAAGAACACAGGGAGTAATAACCGAAAGCTCAGCATATGCTTACGTTTGGATTGGTTCACTCAAGATGCTTTGAAATGAAAATCGCATGATTCACCATTCTATTGTGCGGCAACTCCCCTACAACTCCATTAAGACATCGCAGTAATCAGCAGCGCTGTAGATCAATAACCTGCGATCAAAGCTGATCTTCTTTGACATTTCGAACCTAAGAAAGGTTCTCCAGCACGCTTGAAAGACTCCGCTCGCAGTGATGAATCGACATTGCCAAGGCGAAAATCCAAGCGTTTTGAAGCTAGAGCATTGATCAAACAACAGCGTTCAATATATATTTTCGCTAGACCTTGTGCAATCTTCAGCAAAACGACATGGGCATCAAGCTGGCCATCAGTGGAGCCTCTGGCAAAACCGGCTATCGAGTTGCCGAGGAAGCCCTAAAGGAAGGGAATCAGGTGCGCCTGTTGATTCGTCCAAACTCCCATTTGCCCGACAATTTGAGCCAATGTGATCTACGGCGCTTGTCATTGGCAGATGAAACAGCCCTCGATGAAGCCCTTGAAGGCTGTGACGCGCTTGTTCTCGCAACAGGTGCCAGACCCTCTGCAGATCTAACCGGCCCTGCGCGGGTGGATGCCTTAGGGGTAAGACAGCAAATCGCCAGTTGCAAAAGGGTTGGCGTCAAAAGGGTTGTTCTGGTTAGTTCGCTTTGTGCCGGACGATGGTTGCATCCACTCAATCTTTTTGGCCTGATCTTGGTTTGGAAACGCCTAGGAGAACAGGCTCTAGAGCAAAGCGGTCTCGATTGGACTGTGATCAGACCGGGTGGCCTGAATGATCGAGAAGAGAACCTAGAGAAAGAAGGGATCCTTTTTACAGGGGCCGATTGTCAGGAAGACGCTAGAATTCCGCGTCGATTAGTAGCGCGATGCTGCATAGAAGCCCTCAAGACTCCATCGTCAATTGGCCGCATCATCGAGGTCACGAGCGACCCTGACCTGAAGAGAATCACATTGCAACAAGCACTCAAAACCATCAATGCTCTGGCGTCATAGTGTCGTCAGATGAGTAGTATCTGGTCATGAACACCAATGCCAGAATTGATGCCTTACAGCTGATGCTTACCGACCTGCGTACTCGTAATGAACCCATTCGTCACAAGGCTGCATTTAGAGGCTGTCAACCTGAGTTTCAAGCACTCGTTACTAAGCTGATTGAACAGCTCGAAAGCGAACTTCTTGAGGAGAAACAACGTCAGCGAAACCATAGCAACCATTCGTCTGGTTATTGATACTTGCCATGGTTAAGCTCAGTTGAAGAGCAATTGATCACAACGTTTTGCTTCCTAAAGTACAATCAATATAGGGTACACAAGAGGGAGACATTTAAAGGAAGTTATTAGCTTCCCTTTTAATGATTCTAATAAGACGACTTAAACGAGTCTCGTGATTTGATCACTTGCTGACCAAGTCAACGGCACTACGAGCCTTGGAGAGAATTTCACCCTGCAGGGGAACGAAACCCAACCCATCAGTTTGCGCCTGAGCCTCATCACTCAACATGTAGTCAAAGGTTGTTTTGAGTGCGTCAAGGTTGCTGCCATTACCAGTTTTGTATGCCAACAACCAGGTGAGAGTGGCAATCGGATAAGCCCCTTTGGCTGTGGGATTTGGATTGGTACCGGCGAGATTGGCGTCTAACTGGATGCCATTGAGGGCAGCAGCTCCTGTATTCACACTTGGCTTGAGGAATTCGCCAGAGAGATTTTCAAGTGCAGCAGCTTTGACCTTTCCTTTGATGAATGACTGATTCACATAACCGATCGCGCCAGGTGTATTTGTAATCACACCAGCAACACCTGAATTCCCTTTGGCGCCCACCCCTGTTGGCCATTCCACTGATTTACCGGTTCCCAGGGTCCATTGTTTAGAAAAGGCCTGCATGGAATTGGTAAATGCCTTGGTGGTGCCAGAGCCATCAGAGCGATGCACCCAAGTGATCTTGCCTGCAGGGCAATTGAGCTGATCCCAATCAGTGATGCTGCCAAGAGCAACTTCAACCGCTTGCTTTTGGGTCAACTTCAGATCGCAGTCTCGGTTGTAGCCAAAGGCGATGGTGCCTCCCACCATGGGAATTTGCACCAAGCCACGCTGAACCTTGTCAATATCCTCCTGCTTCATCGGATCATCCGATGCCGCGAAGCTCACGGTCTGATCAATGAAGGCTTTACGACCAGATCCAGAACCAACAGCCTGATAGTTGACCTGCGGCCCCCCAGCCGTGGCCAGCTCAGAGAACCAGCGGGTATAGATCTTCGCAGGGAAGGTTGCACCAGCTCCGCTTAGACGGCCGGATGACCCTGAGGTGCTGCAAGCCGTGATGCCAACACCGAGAACAACCGCAGAAAGGAGCAAAAGGGCCTTCTTTGAGAACGACATGGGGCCCCTGAAGGATTTCATCAACCCATAACTAGATAAGAAATGCCCTTTGATGGGAAAAAGTCAGCAATTGACTAGGAGATCTTGATGAATCGGTTAGTGGTTAAGGGAGATAAGAACGTTCTACCCAGTAGAACCCTTTTCTTTGCTCTAGGCAAAAACCCAGCAACTGGAACTATCAAAGGGAGATTCCTGCCCCCTTGTTTAGCCAAGCTAGGCTTTGCCTTGATCTACAAAGATCAACAAGGAGTTGGTCTTTCGGTGAATATTTGAATTAATAACAGCTTTTATCCAAAAGAGCTCAATGCCCATTTGATCACCAACAATGGTTGGCGTTGATACCTGCTTCTGATGCGTAGGCTACTTTCAGCTCTCCTTGCTATCACCGTATGCTTTGCAGCTCCTTCTTGGGTGATGGCTGCTGACTCGGCCCATGGCGGACAAGTCTTCTCGTCTACTTGTGCCGCATGCCACGCTGGCGGCGGCAACATCGTAGATCCCGCGAAGACCCTTCAAAAAGCGGCCCTAGAAGCAACCTTAAGCAACTACGGCTCAGGGCATGAAGAAGCAATTGTTGCCCAGGTCACCAACGGTAAAGGCGGCATGCCTTCTTTTGCAGACGTCCTCAGTGCAGCAGATATAGCTGATGTAGCAGCCTATGTTGAAGCCCAAGCCAGCAGTGGTTGGTAGTTAAAAGTCAATCAATCGTTTCAAATCCTTCAGTCAAGTCTGGTTTATTAACCAGCTTGATTGGAGGATTTTTTTTAACCCAACTCCAAGCAGGCCAAACCATAAACCTCGTCTAAAGGAATAGATGGTTGTTCTCCGCGATACATGCGCAAAGTTTGAGAAACAGCACTGAAGCCAAGTCGTTTCAGCAGGGGCTCTGCCGAAGAGTTTCCTCCAGGTGCGTCCAAGATCACCACACCTGGATGGCGTTGGATCAAACGCTTCAACAACAGCTCCGCGAGTTGCGGACTATCAGCCAATAGCGGCCCAATCCGCCAGCCTTCGCCATCACGTAATAAACAAGGCCGGATCCTGCCAAATCCATGGCAACAATCGTTGCCATCTACCAGGGCCAACACATTACCGGCAGGATGCTGAAGCCAATCGGAAAGGAAGTGAGGGCGGGGGCTGGGTTCACGTATGGCGTCATAAGACTGCACAGCCATCGCGGGAATCGAATCACCCTCAAGCAGTTGCAACCCTTCGCCATTGGAATAGTCATCGTCGTCATTCAGGTTGCCATCACAAATCCTCTGCCAGCGAGTTGTCGGCGATGAAATTGCAAAACCCCATCCGGCATAGTCGTCAATTCGATCGTACGCAGCCTCTAAACCAACGCAAGGAAGATCAACGAGATGCTCGAGAGCATGTTCCCATAGCTCAACTCCATACCCATGACCTCGATGCTCCGGAATGACAAGGAACAATCCGATGAAGCCATAGGCGGCGTTGTAGCGAACTCCAGCAATGCAACCGACAGGCTGATTGCCAAGCCAACCCACCCATAATCCCTGACGGTCGGTATGACGATAAATACTTACATCACCAACACCAGGAGCAAAACCCTCTGCCCTGGCCCATTGCGTAACCATGGCGATGTCATTGCGTTGCAGCGGCCGGATCTTTAGCAGCGAGGCCATAACGGAGCAATTAACGAGATGTTTTTCAGTACCAAGCTGGTTTGGAGATTGATCCAATGATGGGGCGTGATATTTAAAGATTGAGATCCATCAGGATGAGATTTAATCCTGTTCCGAAAGTTGCTGCTGAATCTGCTGGCGATAGATCGCTGGGGCTAGCACGAGAAACAATCCCCACCATCCGATCACGCCTATAGCGATCAGAACAGTAAACCAAAGCAGATTGGGCCACCACCAGCTGACAGCGACACAAGCAACACCTGTGAGCAGAATGCTCCAGGGTTGACACCACCAGGGTTTTTCATCCCAAAAGCTTGCTGTAGTTGCTTTGCCTTGATCACTACTCATCGCAGTGTCTCTAGTTGGCCAGAAGCATGCATTTTCGATAGTTCATCGTAACCGCCAATCAACTCACCATCGATGAATACCTGAGGGAAAGTATTGAGCTCACTACGCTGATTGAACGCCTTGAAAGAGGCATCATTGTCGATGCTCTTAACGGTGTGCGGAATGGAAAGAGAACCAAGCATCCGCAGAGCTCTGGTCGACCAAGGGCAACCAGGCAGAACAGCAATTTCCACCCTTGGTGCCTGAGAAGGATCAGAAGGCTCTTGTGGGAGAGACTGATCCAATAAACCCACCAACAGATCAGCACCCTTGAGCACAAGGGTTCCTGGTTCAAGATGGCCACCCCATACCTGACAGGCACTATCAGAGAGGCTTAGATGCAGATGCACACTATTGGGAGAAACTGTGCCATTCAGAGTGATGATCTCCAGGTTTCCCTCGAGGACAGTAGGCCCTGACTGACCAGGACACTGAAATGCTGCACGCGAAAGATTGCCAACCACACCAAGAACAAAACCTGAGCTGTTCTGTTCCTGAGCTATTTTCTGAAGGCTTATCAGCAGGTCGCTGCCTGGAGCAAGCTTCAATGGCAGCGATCGCATGGAGTTCTCCTTCGAGAAAGCAGAGATTAAGAAGTCAACAGTAAATACCGGTCCTCAGAGCTGATCGATAGACGACTCGAAGATTGCCATAGAGAGCTTGTGGGCATGAATGGCAAGTTATTGCTGAACTATTGATGCCAAGCTAAGACGTCAAAGTGTCGTCACTGCAGAACCCAATGGCCGAGCTGCAAGAGCGCCAACGATTCTCTCAAGAGGCTCCAAGTGCAGCAATGGTGGCGGATTCTGCTCAATCGGAACGCCTCAATGTGACCCTGCCGGTGGGTTTGATGAATCGGCTCAAGCAGCATGCCCTTGCAGAAAGCCGTAGCTGTAGCAGCCTTGCCTCGTTCTTGATTGAAGATGGACTGCGTCGTCATCGTCAGTTAGACGGGTGACGATCAGTTCTACTAAATAGCGAGGATCTTCACTGTTTAGATGCTGACGTAAGTGCAGTATTAGAAGGCTGACTAAATAGTGTTATTGGTTCGTCTTTGCTGAATTGATAGTTGGAGGGGCGGTTTACTGGATGTTTATAGTCTCAATCTCTATGAAAATAATATTGAGACAAAAGTATCTTTGTAGCTTCTGTGGTAATGATTTGTTTCGAATCTTTTAAGTCGATCGTTGATCGTCTTAGTTGTCCAGTGTAAAATAGTTCTAATTAAATACAGTATCTATGGAGAGTCAATGTAGGCAGCGCTTATTAATTTTATAAGTTGATCTGAATACACCTGCTCTTAAACTCTGTCAACGTGGTGATCTGCCAAGTTGTTATTTTGTCCTCCGTAATGCATCTGACAAGTCAGAAAGGATGTCGTCTAGCCATTGGTGCTTATCCAGCCTTTAGCTATGACGCTAGAGGTGGAGGTGGAGACGGCCTTCTCGGGCCTATGAATCAAGATGGGCTGAGAAGTCTTCGCTTTGATCCAAAAAACCTGATCATTCCTGCTCTCAGCTGGCGCACAACACAGATACTTGGCTTGCCAATGCCTCCTGGTTTGAACATCAGCATTACAACCCAAAAGCTTGAAGGGTCTTTCGCACCCGATAGTGGTGAACTATCACTTCAGTTTGAAGCGCAATTCTGTTTCACAGTTGGCAGTTGGCTCACTGCTCCTGATCTGACTGTGAACACATGTCTCAGCAGTGGAAAGGTTGAGAGTCAGCGCCATCATGTGCAAGGACAGGCACTTGATGCGGATGGCAATGCCGTACTTGTGGGCGTCTCCATCGTGCCACTCAGTGGAGCCGCATGGCTGGATCAATTTTTGGGACTACCCGATGAAGCGCTAGCCGTGCTGAGGTGTCAGCTGCAAAACTAAATGTTTGTGAGTATTAGATCAGAGGAATTATTTCAAAATCCTGTCGCTTATCGCTTTAACTTGATGACTGCGTTCAAGACGAAGGAGTTCAATATTAATCAAACGTTCCAATGGACTATCACTAGGCACGACAAATCCATAGGTCTGAAGGGAAAGTCTAAAAGGTGCTAATGTTAGAGACTTGTCTGGACTATTTTTCATATAATAACTCAAGATAGGTGTGTCTGAGATCACTCCTGAGACTTTATTTCTCTTGATTAGATGAATAGCTTCCTTAAGGGTTGGTACTGGAAACGGCCGTGCACCATATGATCTGGCTAAAGATACACCTGTGGTGCCAGTAACTACACCAATTAATTCACCATCCAAATCCGATGGTTTCATGACCCCAGACAATTGCGTCTGAGATAGCGAGACGGTAAATGCCGAAGCCAATCCTGCAGTAATTGTCGACACTGATGCTAGCGAAATTACCATCCAGACCCCTGCTATAGACCTTCCTGCTTTCGTTAAAGGTGCACGGTCTCCGTAACCTACGGTTGTGAGTGTAACCAAGGCAAACCAAATCCCATTCCCTAGACCCTTTATATATTGAGGCGGAAAATGTTCAGGGTTACGTTTTCGCTCTGCAAGCCAAATCAGATTGCCTACACAGAAAAGTGTAAAGAGCAAGAAAGTGATAGAAGATAAAGCAGCGACACCAAAGAGAGGCTTGATCCTTGCCCATAGTCCGGGTGGCTGTGATGGTACTAAAACACCCTCCTCTGCATAGAAATAAGGTTGCGTGAATTCAATCCCATTTCTTGCTACTCGATCTGGCGTAATGCTGATAGGCCCGATGGCTAAATCAATCTTTCCATCAGCCACCGCCTTGATGTTCGAATCTATGTTGGGATATGGAATGAGAAAGTATTCAAGCTTCTCTGCATGAGCAATTTGACGCCAAACTTCAACACTAATTCCCTCATATACACCAGCTTTCTTGTCCACAAATGGTGGCGAACCACTTACTCCCACCCTCAAAGCCATTGCCTGAAGGGGAGACGGAGTCGCCATGACAATCAAGGCAGCAACGGAGAGCCGTCTCTTTAAATTCATGCCGCCCATCAATCGCCTATACACGAACTGAAAAGCCCATCTCACCTAAGGCTGCCATAGGACTGCGTACGATTCTTATCCACACCACCACGACAAGAAAGGTTGTAAGACCAGTCTGAGCAAGAACTTCAGAGGAGAGACAAGCAACAGCTTATTTCTGTTCAAGGCGACGAACGATCAAAATCATTGCCAGAACGGATCCAACCAGGGCACTAATCAGAAAAAGAGTCATCTAGAAGCTACGAATGCAAAGGTCATCTTAGATTGCGATCAACTGCCCTGAAGAGCATTTTGCTATTTCCTTTTGTAAGCCTTAAGTGCTTGCAAGTTTTGCAGATGGTTTCCTCACGCAACCACAACCTTTGAATAAGACAGCATCAGATGGCGTAACTAGGTCAAACAGATTGATCGCGTTTCGATGGCATGACAAAGCCAGCCAAGCCAAATTCTTCCCTAAGCAATACTGATGTGGCTAGGAATAGAAAACGGATGCAGCATATGCAGCATAAATACGGCTAACAAGCATTGACTATGAAAAGGCTTGAAAGGGATCAAAATTCAGTACAGAAAGCCCTTTTGGAATCATGAGAAGGTAATAAATTCTGGTTGAGAAGGTTTGAAGTTCGAACGTTTTTGCCTATTTCATTTTTGAGTAAGAAGCCATTCACTAACGACTTCTTTCATCTAGGGAGTTGACGGGAAGCCATTGATGCAGTGAGCTTTAGCTGAATTTGCTGATGGTGAAGGTAGCCATTTTTTTACTTGCCCCGAACGAAAACAGCTACAACCAAAGCAAAGGCAGCCCCACTTAGACGTGCTGGTCGCACAGCCTCCCCGCCAAGGCGGCGACGGCGGCCTCAGCGTAGGAGATCTCAGCTATCCAAACGCTTACTTTTGATTGGGTTGCCGCTCACTGTTTTTGCTGGTCTTGTGGCTCTGGCTCCGAAAGCACCCGAACGCTTCAACCCAAGTCAAGTCGTCCCAGAGAGCATTAAGAGACAAGTGAAAGCTCCCTTTCGCTATCGACCAAACGATGATGTGTACGCACTCGATTTTGATCCACGTAAAGTGAAGTTCGGCCTTCTTGAAGGCTGGGATAGAGAACAGGACGCTTTCCAGGACTCCTCTTCACTGGCATTTGTCTCTGGTCCGATGTATGAGCGGCATGTCGACATTGGTGGCCAAGAGATCACAGTTCCCCTTGGAGATCTCAAGTTGGGTCAACGCGTCTGGAGAAGTCGTAATCGCGCTGCCTCCATCCAACGCGCCTACATAGGCATTCGCTACAACGGCAGAGTTGACTTCGGTTACGGACAACTAACAGCCAATCGTGCCTCCACCTACGACACCTTTGTCGGTGGACTACACAGCATTTACAACGATTTTGAAGTGCCTCCTCCTAGCTACAAGGGCGCATACAGCATCAGCATGGGCCAGCGGATCCGCTACTACCTTCCTCGCATCAGGATGATCATGGGCCTGCGACAAGACGGGCGTATAGAGGTATTAATGAGCAGAGATGGGTTAACCCTTGAACAGAGCAAGGATTTAGCCCGTAGCCGTGGCCTTGTGGCGGCTTACATGCCAGACCATGCCTCCAAGAGTCGTTTGATCATTCCAGGCGTCAAGGGCTTCACGGAGGATGACGCCAATTGGATAAGCGGTGGTGTCACTAGCTTTGTGCATGTTCCCTATCTCCTGAGGCTCAGTGAACGGCGCTTCCAACTTCAGGGCACCTTGGCAGCCTCTCTCAGCCCCAGGATTGATGGGGCGCAAGACTGCAATGGAGTTAATTGCCAACAATGGCCGGGCGGAAGACTGTTCGACCGGGCCCTAGCTGGACTGAATCGATTGATCGAGCAAGGTGTGGAGCCCATCGCCAGGATGATCTGGGCGCCCAAGCCCGGCACTACCATTCCCAGCGATAGCCAAAGCACTTTTCTGGCTCGTAATAGTGATCGAGCTCCTTTACGGGAACCGCCGATTACGGCAGATCCACTGGTATTGCTCGAAACGCCCGAAAAGTTCGATTCACCCTCGAATCTTCAAGATAACGATCCCTTGAGAACGGATCTGGAATGGGGCAACCCCCTGCTTCCACCGGATCTGCCACCACCTTTGTTGCTTCGGGAAGGCGAGGCCCTGCCTCCAGCCCAGGAGATCCATCAACGAAGAGACCCGATCTATGACAATCCAGCCGAAATCGAGCCACCCCCACTGATCGGAGTTCCACCACTACCGCTATTACCTCCACCACCGCTGTCTGCATCAGAGGTAGGACTGATCAATTAACAGTTCAATCAATCGTTTTCATAGCAGGCTCCTAACGATAAGGACTTGCCAATTTGAATCGTGTTGAATTCCCTATGCCTCAAGATTGGCTATTGCATATTCGCGAGCTTCGATAGGCACTAGTCACCCTGCATTGATAAAGCTCGAACAACATCACCCCGGGTAATCACCCCAACAAGTTTGCGCTGATCGTTGATGACAAATAAGCGCTGCGTACTGCGGTCATGGAGCATGGCGGCGGCCCTTGGTAATGGAAGTGCTTCATTGCAGGTATGGGTGTCGCTGCGCATCAAGTCGTTGACGCTAGTACCAAGCACTTGGTGAACTTGCTTATCCCAGTTAAGGGGGTTGCGCAAGTAGATAACACTGTCGAGCAGTAACACATACGGACCAGCATCAACGCCGCTCTCGCGCACCATCAGATCTTGCTCAGTGAGTTCCCCCACAAGCGTGCCATCGTCGTTGACAACTGGCAGGCCACTGATGTGGTGATCACTCAGTAGTTGAACAGCCTCCTGCAGAGATGTGGCTGGCACGACACTGAGAACCGGCGTTGACATGACATCCTTCACCGTCTGCTGGAGCACCATGAATCACATGCAAGTTCATTCATTCTGAGCCTGTGAGTGCACCATCCCGCCTCGGTTCACCATCAACACTGAGAAGATCGGCAAATGCTCTAACCGTGGGGAGGTCTGTCGCAGGTCTCCCCCTGGTGTTGTTGCTTCAATTGGGTCAGCCTGCTCTGGCATGGGTGTTGTTGTTGCTGGCAGGGCTTAGCGACGCCGCCGATGGCTGGCTGGCCCGCAGAGCTGGTGGTGGTAGCAGCTGGGGCGCTCGCCTGGACCCGCTTGCTGACAAGCTTCTTCTAGCAGCACCAATGATCTGGCTGGCCAGCAACGAAGCCTTGCCTGTTTGGTCGATCTGGTTACTGCTGGCCAGGGAACTACTGATTTCCGGTTGGCGTGCTCAAGCCTCATCTGGTGCTCCTGCTTCTTGGGGAGGTAAAGCAAAGACGATCCTTCAATTCCTAAGCATGCTGCTGTTGTTGTGGCCGCCTAGTTGGGGAAGCCACAACTTTTGCCTAAATATGCAGCACCTGGGCTGGTGGTTGTTCTGGCCATCTCTGATCCTGGCGTTTAGCTCTGCGGTGGCATACATCAAACCCCGATCAAGGATTGATCGGCACTGAAATCTGGTTCAGCCGTTGGCTTCAAGGAGTAGTCGTTGCAGTAGCTATCTTCGAGGCCAGTCTCAAGGTCAAAGCGTGGCTGCCATGCCAATTCCCGCTCCACCCTGGTGATATCGGTAAGGAAATGACTCAGCCTTAGCGGGAAGGCCTTACGAGCTTTGGGATTCAGGCCTGAAGGATCAAAAGAACGAAGCTCAACGGCATTTGGATCTTTGCCACAAGCCCTTGCTGCCGCTGCAATCAAGCCCCTGAAGGTGATACCACGCTTGCTGGAACAGTTGTAAATGCGATTCGTTGCTGTCTCCACCTCAAGGGAACGAACCATGGCATCAGCCAGATCAACAACATGCCCCAATTGGGTGATGGTGGTGCCATCTCGTGGCAAAGGAACCGGTCGATTATGGACGATACGATCGAAAAACCAACGTTCAATTGGGTTGTAATTACCAGGACCATAGATATAAGTAGGTCGGAAACTGGTAAAGGGAATTCCTTGCTGAAGCAGCCATGATTCGGTCTGAGCCTTGCCGGCATGACGACTGTTCGGGTCGGTTGCACTCTCCTCATTCAGTGGCCACTCCTCGGAATCTGCATAGACGCCAGCGGAACTGACATAGAGGAAACGATGCTTTGGCTCTCCTGTACAGGCCACCACCCTTTGACTGTCTTCAAGCTTGCGCCCTGAGCTGTCGACGATGACATCGAAGCTTCGGCCTTGAAGACGACTCAGCCCCTCAGGAGTGGTTCGATCACCACTGAGATGTTCCACACCATCTGGTAAAGAATGGCGGCCTCGTGTGAATAACGTGAGCGCATGGCCTTGGGCCTGAAGTCGAGTAACCAGAGGCTTGCCGACAAATCGGGTTCCCCCCATGATCAGAATCTTCAAAACAGCTGAATCATCAAACGCGCATATTGAAGCGCGTTCGATCAGCAACTGAAGGCCCTTCGCCCTGCAGGATGGAGGTCTAAGGCAACGTTCTTTGCCAATCATGGAGATCATCCCAGCCATCGACCTACTGGACAGCGTGTGCGTGCGACTTCACCAGGGGGACTACGAGAAGGTGACTCGCTTCAGCGAGGACCCCGTTGATCAAGCCCTTAGCTGGCAGAAGCAGGGGGCAACTCGCCTACACCTGGTGGATCTCGATGGCGCCAAATCTGGTGAGCCGGTCAACGATTCCTGTGTGCGAGCTATTACCTCTGCCCTCAATATTCCTGTCCAGCTCGGGGGTGGTGTGCGCACTCTCGAACGAGCCGAAGAACTCCTCGCCTACGGCCTTGAACAAGTCATCCTTGGCACCGTGGCAATAGAGCAACCCCAGCTAGTGAAACAGCTTGCCCAAAGGAATCCCGGTCGGATTATCGTCGGCATCGATGCCAAAAACGGCAAGGTGGCAACGCGAGGATGGATTAGCCAAAGCGAGGTGAATGCAACAGACTTAGCCTCCGATTTCAATGCTGCCGGTATCGCCGCAATCATCAGCACAGACATTGCAACTGATGGAACCCTTGAAGGGCCGAACCTAGAGTCACTACGTGCAATGGCAAACGCCAGCAGCGTTCCAGTAATCGCCTCCGGAGGCGTGGGTTGCATGGCCGATCTACTTAGTCTGCTGGCTCTTGAACCCTATGGAGTGAGTGGGGTGATTGTGGGAAGAGCTCTCTACGACGGCAAGGTGGATCTAAAAGAAGCAATCCGAGCCATTGGCGATGGCCGACTGCAGGACCCACCAACTAGCAAACCACTGATGGCATGAGGACCTTGGACTATGAATTGACCTTGCTGGAGCCGTAAATTGAATTCATTATCACTTCAGTTGTGATGCACACCGCTCCCAAGATCAGCGGCTCAAGTGCTGAGCGGGATGAAGATGGAGTGCAGGGAGCCTTCGAACGCTGCCGGCAGCTTGGGATGCGACTAAGCCGTCAGCGGCGCATGGTGCTGGATCTCCTCTGGAGTGAAGCCACTCATCTCAGTGCTCGCGATATCTTTCAAAAGCTCAACACCTGTGGACGGTCCATTGGTCACACATCCGTCTATCAGAACCTGGAGGCACTTCAATCAGCAGGACTGATCGAATGTCTCGATCGAGCCAATGGTCGCCTATACAGCTACCGAAGCGATCCTCATAGCCACCTCACTTGCATAGAGACCGGCAACATCACAGACCTTGATATAGAACTCCCTGAGGATTTGCTCGATCAAATCGAGGCCAAAACTGGTTACTGCATTCACTCCTACACCCTTCAACTCAGCGGTCGGCCAGCATGTAATAACCACGACTAAAAACATCAAGATCTCAACGGACTGGAGGATTTGCCTAACGCTCGTTACCTTGATGGCATAAGCCTTGTGCCGTGGTGAATTTGGCGGACAGCACATCCACTCAGATCCTGTTGCTGGCTCCCGATCTGCTCGGTGAATCCTTAGCGTTGCAGCTCAGCAGTGCAAACCCAAACCTGGATGTCATTCTGCGGACGGACCAGCTGAGTCGTCATCCAGTCCTAGTGATCTTGTCGGTTGAGAGTCTCGAAACTCTCAGCACATTGCAACTGGAACTCAAAAGACTTCAGGAGCATTGGCAACCTGCGCCAGTAATGCTGATCCTTCCGGCCCAGCTTCGTTTCAATGCAAACGAGTTGTTGAGCCTCGATTGTCCAGGCCTACTTCAAGACCCCGATCTGGCCACATTGCAGGCTGCTATCACCACTCTTTGTGGCGGTGGCAGAGTTGTGAGACTCAATGCTGCCCCCGACTCCCAAGACAGCATTCCCCAAGCAACGATGGGGCTTGGTCAGTGGCTGTTGGTGAGTGGTCTCCAGCAGATCGACAACGATCTGAGGTTGATCGAAGCATTCCTCAACCCACCGCCCAAAAATGAACTGTTTCGTCTTTTGATGGAAGGGCGCCAGCGGGAACTCCGTAGTGCAAGAGATTTTTTGTTATGGATTTGGGGCCCGCTGCAAGTGGGTCTACGCAACCCTGTCCTCCCAAATCGGCCATCCCAAAAGGCACGCATCAATTTCGATTTCGATGCTTCAAGACAGATCTCAGCAGAAGCTGCCGGAACGGTTATCTGCCTCAGTGAACGGAACGCAGTGGCGGTATGGGGAGCGATCCGTCAGCGGCTTAGCGATTCCGTAGAAAAAGGACTCAGAAATTCAACAGGCAGCCTGCTAGCGATTGAAAGCCTCAATCCTGAGCGACGTCGTGACCTACTCCTTGCCCTTTTGAACCAATTGGATCATGTGCTGAAAAAGCTGCGTCAACCCAACAGTACCGAGACCCCACTCAATGACTCCTGGCTGACGCTCGAATCTGAACTACGTGAACAAGCCCTGCGATCTATGGCAGGTAATTACGTCAGACTTCCTCGAGGTGGTGAACTCAAACCAGTGGCAGATCAATTGCTTGCCACTGCCGATCTCAAGGGAATTGATCAAGAACTTCCAGACCCCCAGAGAATGCTGGCTCCATTGCTGCTCGACAGACCCGTGCTTGTTGAGGGGCAGCTGCTGCCGGCAGATTCCCCTCGTGCCTTACTGCAACTCGAAATGTTGGTGGGTAACTGGCTCGTACGAACCGCTGAAATAATCAGTGCCGAAGTTCTCGGAACCTGTGGGGAGTGGCCCGAACTACGCCGATTCCTACTCAACCAGCACTTGATCTCCACACGAGAACTCGAGCGATTGCGTAATCAACTCAATAGTCAGGCCCGTTGGCAAAACTGGATTCAAAGACCAATCCAGCTCTACGAAAGTAAACGACTCCTCTACAGGTTGCGAGACGGCATTATCGAGCCATTACTGCTCACCGAACCTCGTGATGAAGAACTCAGCCAGCTTGGTTGGTGGCAGCAGCAAGTTGCTCTATTGCTCGAAGCCCGCGATGCTCTGGCACCCTCAATGCAATCCCTGATCAAACGCATCGGTGATCTCATGGTGGTCGTGCTTACGCAGGTATTAGGCCGTGCTATTGGTCTGGTTGGACGAGGAATCGCGCAGGGAATGGGACGCAGCCTGAGAGGTGGCTAATTCCCACACTTTCGAGGCAATCAAGCGCCAAAATGAGCATTAAACATCTCCGTGTACTGCCCATGACCCATCTGCTCAAAGCACTCCTGAGCTTGGGTCTGGCCATTCTTCTGATGGTGCCCCCAGTCCAAGCCATCCGAGATGACGATGCCTACGACGGCAACATCTTTCCGATCTATGCGGGTGATGGTTCATTGGGTTACGGGCAAGCAACAAACCTTCCCGAAGCCCTTAGAGAGAAGCGCACAAGTGTGATCGTGTTTTATCTCGATGACAGCGCCGTCTGCAAGGCTTTCTCGCCTGTGGTTTCAACAATTAACTTGATATGGAGAGATTCCATTGATCTGATCCCATTGACCACAGACGAGTTTCAAGGACGAACAAGCAACGATCCCCATGAAGAGTCTTATTACTGGCATGGACGCATCCCTCAAGTGGTGGTGATCGATGGTCAAGGCGAGGTGCTACTCGATCAAGAAGGCCAAGTTTCACTCGATGAAATCAATGATGCAATCAGTACTGCTACAGGCCTAAGTAAACCAATTGATTCTCTTAAAATCGACAGCTTCAATGAGTACAACAGCTTCATGGTGAAAGAATAAGGCGCTAAAGTACTGCTATCAGCATCAACCACCCTTTACGCTGCGCGCCAGGTCCCCCGGTCTAGTAAGCCGGCTGCTCCAATGACTTGCCTGCTTGAGCTGCTCCTACTGCTGGGTCTTGGTGTGTTTTGGCTCGAACTGAGGCATCGCCTGAGGCCCGCCTCCCCTCTGAGCCTCAGGGCGCTCGACTTCAACGTCAAGCAAAGCAACTCTGATCTTGATGTAGAAATCTGGCTGGAGATCAGCAACCCCCATCCGCGCATGGAAGTGATGGTGCCTGAGTTGCAAATTAACCCTGTTCTGCTTGGCAAAGCCGATCTAAGTGAAGTCAAGTTGAGCACAAAGATCACCCCATATCATCCAGATGAAAAGGCTCGCGATGATGGTTACTGGGCGGCCTACATTGTCAAAGGCCACAAAAGCACGAGGGTGCAGGTGAACCTGCGCCTGCAGAACAGCAAAAGCAGCGATTTGAAAACCAGTGCTGACAGCATTTGGGTAGATGTCAACTGGGTGAACTACGGCCCCTTTGGTCGGCTGAAGCGTCGTCAAGGTGTCCTGGTGCCACTCCATCAGCCAGAACCTCTCCAACCCTCTGAAGTCAGCTTCCAAGCTGGCGATTGCTGTGAGGTGTTACCTCTGAAAACCCATTTGCTTGGCACCCTCGATAACACTGTTGAGATCTTGCGTGACTACGCCAAGCCGCATCTACGCCCCGGAGATGTCCTCACGATCGGGGAAACCCCGGTGGCGATTATGCAAGGGCGCTATCACCACCCGAGCACAGTCAACCCTGGATGGCTCGCCCGGTTCCTTTGCCGAGCCTTTCATCCCACAAGCAGTCTTGCTACTGCTTGTGGGCTACAGAGCTTAATTAATCTGGTAGGGCCAACCAGAGTGCTACTGGCATGGATAGTTGGCCTAATTCTGAAAACGCTAGGTATCAAAGGAGGCTTCTATCGACTTGCTGGCGAACAGGCACGTCTAATTGATGACATCACAGGAACCACTCCTCCATACGATCAAACGATCGTGCTTGGGCCCCTCGCGCCAACAAAGCTCTGCAGACAAGCAGCCGCTGAGTTGGGAGTTGGCGTTGCCATCGTTGATGTCAATGATCTCGGCCGGGTCAAGGTTCTGGCCTCTAGTGATGGTTGCGATGAAACCCTTCTCAAGAAAGCTCTGCGTCCGAACCCAGCCGGTAATGCCAATGAACGCACGCCTCTGGTCTTGGTCCGACCCAATTGACCACAATGGAAGACATGGTCAAGCTGGATAAGATTCAAATGAAGGCATTGGTCGAGGCGTGATCGAGGCATACAGCAGCCCCCTTCAGGTGATGTCCCTCAGAGCGAGCCACTTCCCCATGCTGAATGCCAGCGAACACGCTGGTCGGATGCACTGGCTAGAGACCATGCTTTGGCGCGGTTGGCTGGCAAGAGCTGAACAACAACTTCCAAGCTTGTTTCCAACTAGGCAGCCAAGTTGCCTAGTTGCTCTTGAGCAGAAAAATCTGGTCGGCTTTGTTGTGATTAGGCCCTACAACCGACGTGGCACGTGCTGGTCAGTGACCTCACCGGAGCTCATAACGTCGCCGCGGCAATGCAGCAACCAAAGCGTGAGCCGTGACCTTTTAACAAATGCCATCCAGCAAGGCAGTAAGCGGGCACAGAGCTGGATCTTGCGCTGCCCCGCCAATGACACCGATCAGCTGGCACTAGCCAGAGTGCTCGGCTTTCAACCTCTCAAGCTCTTCCAGTGTTGGACATCACCCTCACTGATGGCCCAGTCGATACCAACTTGGCCAGCTGAGCTCAGCTGGCAACAGCTGAGCCGTCGAACAGCCTCCTTGCTTTGGCCACTGGAAAAAGCCGGAGGATCTGGCCATCTCCGCCAGATCGTCGATCGACAATGGATCGACCTACTTGACCAAAACCAAACGGGCAGTGGCGTGCTGCTTGCCCAGGGCGGCGCAACGAGTACGGCCATTGCAGGTCTGGTTAGCCATCCTGGAACAAACTCAGAAACAGTGCTTGAACTGATGCGCGATGTCGGTTGGGACCCTCGACTGTCACAAGCTCTGCCAAAAGTTTTAGCTGACCTCACGAGCATGTCCAAAACATTCCGACTGATCACCACCAGCGAAGACGAGCCGCTCAATACTCTTCTCGAACAACTTAGATGGAAGCGTGCGGGAGAAGAGTTGCTGCTTGGTCGCAGTCTTTGGCGTCGCCAGGTAAGTAACAAGTTGCTTCTTGGAGCTCGACCACTGCAATCGATGCTGGGGCGACTGCAACCCCAGCAACCACCTCTGCCTACTCCAATCCTGGGCTGACATTAATGACGGCAACAAAACCCAGTCCCAAATCCATGCTTAGTCTGGATTTGGGGAAAAGACGCATCGGCCTAGCAGGATGCGATCCACTTGGAATCACGGTGAGTCCTCTACCACCTCTGCAGAGAAAAAGCTTCGAACGAGACCTAAAAGTGTTGCAGTGGCACTGCACTAGTCGCAAAGTAGAAGGCTTGGTCGTGGGTTTGCCGCTAGATGCCAAAGGTCTGCCCACAGATCAAGCACGACACTATGAGCGTTATGGACAACGCTTGGCGAGAGCTCTCAAGCTGCCTCTCGCTTTGGTTAATGAACACAGCAGTAGTTGGGCTGCTGCTGAACGCTACAACTTGCAAGGCGATCGAAGTGGCCAGCTTGATAGCGCTGCGGCAGCACTTCTGCTCGAGCAGTGGTTGCGAGAAGGTCCCGAACTGAAACCGGTCCACGTGGCGGCCCATCCAGTGAGTCAGGTGAACAGCGATAGTGGATCCTGAGCAAATCAACCTCAGCTCCAATGACTGCCCCGGGTCCAAACATCAATGGCGAGGTGCCAACGGTCTTAGTAAGAGATGATGAAGGGCGGGATCTGCTCTGTTTTCTCGAGCAACTCATTCCCCTTGATGACAAGGATTACGCCCTACTCACACCGGTCGACACCCCCGTCTCCCTCTTCCGCCTCAGCGAAGGCAACGATCCTGAACTGATCGAAACGATTGCCAGCAGTGAACCAATCCTTTCAGTGGCCGATGTCGTGCTGCAAGAACACGACCTCACTCTTGTTCGTTCAGCTGTAACACTCACTGTGAACGGTGAACTAGATGAACCCGATCCAGAGGAATTGGAAGATGAGGAAACCGATGACGACTCCGAGACATATGAATTACTCGTTAGTTTTATGGTTCAAGAGCAGGAGTATGGCCTTTATATCCCTCTGGATCCCTTCTTCGTTGTGGCTCGCATGACCGACGGTCAAGCAAAGCTTGTCGAAGGAGAGGAATTCGATCAAGTTCAGCCACGTATTGAAGTCGAGCTCGAAGATAGGGAGCTGTAGATCAGATGAGCCAACACTGGCTTCAGCCAAACTGGGCACCCGGCCTGACCCTCCCCCATCTGCCGATCCAGCACTTGCTGGATCAGGGCCTGCAGGCCCTGATCCTTGACGTTGATCGCACCTTGCTGCCCGGGCGTGAGATTGAATTACCGCTATCCGTTACAAGCTGGGTTAAGGAGGCCCAACGCCATCTATTACTTCACCTCTTCAGCAACAATCCCTCTCGAAAACGTATCGGTTCGGTAGCTGAGCAACTAGATCTCACCTTCACCTGCAGTGCAGCGAAACCTCGCAGAGCCCGACTGCGAAAGGTACTCAATCAGATCCAGTGCAAACCTACAGAGATTGCCATTGTGGGAGATCGAATCTTCACTGACGTGCTAGCCGGAAACCGTCTTGATCTCTATACCGTTCTAGTTCGACCAC
Source organism: Prochlorococcus marinus str. MIT 9313 (assembly GCF_000011485.1). Taxonomy (NCBI): domain Bacteria; kingdom Bacillati; phylum Cyanobacteriota; class Cyanophyceae; order Synechococcales; family Prochlorococcaceae; genus Prochlorococcus; species Prochlorococcus marinus. The sequence continues at coordinate 576,776 of NC_005071.1, forward strand.
TACGCGCCGATGGCTACCCCTGCAAAAACAACAGAGTTCAGCGTCTTGAACAAAAACTTGCCGCATGGCTAGGGGCCCCACAGACATGAGTCTGTGGGTGGTGAAGGTGGGAACCAGCCTGCTGAGAGGCAATGAGAAGCAATCCACCGCCGAAGTGATTGAGAGCTACAGCGCCTGCCTTTCAGCAAGCCTCAAGCGGGGGGATCATGTTGTCCTCGTAACAAGTGGCGCCGTAGGTCTTGGTTGTAATCGTCTAGGGCTAAGCCAACGGCCGGTCGATGTGGTGGCTCTCCAAGGGACGGCGGCGATCGGTCAAGGACAACTCATGGCTCTTTATGAGGCTGCCATGAGCCGAAGGGGTCACACCGTGGCTCAGGTATTGCTTACCCGCTCAGATCTTGGCTCCAGGCAGCGATACCGCAATGCTTCTAGCACCTTGAAGCAATTGCTCGACTGGGGCGTTCTGCCGGTGGTGAATGAGAACGACGCCCTCTCTCCGGAAGAATTGCGATACGGCGACAACGACACCCTTTCAGCTCTCGTTGCAACCGCAGTGGAGGCTGATCAGCTCATCATGCTCACCGACGTGGATCGCCTTTATTCCTCAGACCCCCGCATTAATGCCTCTGCCGAACCGATCTCAGATGTTTACCATCCCCATGAACTGACTGCCCTGGAAGTCGCGGCAGGGGAGGGAGGTGCCTGGGGCACTGGGGGCATGACTACAAAACTTGCGGCAGCTCGCATCGCTACCGCAAGTGGCATCACCGTTCTTCTTGCTGATGGCCGCGATCCTCAAGTGCTTGATGGGTTGCTGCAAGGAAGACGGAGCGGCACGGTGTTTCATCCTCACCCTCAACCTCTCGGCAATCGCAAGAGCTGGCTGGCCCATGCTCTGAAGCCCTTAGGGACCCTTCAGCTGGATGAAGGCGCCTGCGATGCCCTTCAACATCGTGGCGCCTCCCTGCTCTTGGTGGGGGTTAAAGAGGTGGAAGGAAACTTTGAAGCCAACCAGCCGGTAAGACTAATTAATCCCGAAGGTAACGAGCTCGCTCGAGGCCTGTGTTCCTTGAGTAGCAAAGAACTGCGCGAGGCCATTGAGACCCAAATGAGCACGAATCGTTCACCGGTCGTGGTGCATAGGGACGTGTTGGTTCTCCGCAACGCGTGACTTGATTGAACATCACCAACACATCACGCCTACGATCCGCCGAAAAGTGATTTGACATGCGCTTCAGCCAGTTGATCGCCTCCCTCCAACAAGGAAGCGCTGGGCTGCAGGACCACCAGCTAGCTGAAGATCCTGAACTGCTTAGCGGCGCATCTCTCGATCAAGCAAAGGCCAATCAGCTCAGTTTTCTGGAACAGGGCAATGCACTAACCACTCAGCTAAGCCACAGCAAGGTTGGGGCCGTATTGATTCCACCTCAGGATGATCTACGTGTCATCGCTGAACAAAGAGGGCTGGCCTTTGCGGTGTTGCGAGATCCTCGCCTGGCATTCGCTGAAGCCTTGGAACAATTGCATCCACGCTCGCGGCCCAAGGCAGGTGTTCACCCCACAGCCGTGATCGGAGATCAAGTGCATCTTGGCCAAGGGATCTCAATCGGTGCGCACGTCGTCATCGGTGATGGCAGCCGTATCGGTGCCTATAGCGTGGTCCATCCAGGCGTAGTGATTTACGAAGATGTGGTGGTGGGGGAAGCTAATGAACTTCATGCCAATGCTGTTCTTCAGCCTGGTTCCAGGCTAGGTCTGAACTGCGTTGTGCACTCCAATGCCGTTGTGGGATCAGAGGGTTTCGGCTTCGTACCTACCGCCAATGGATGGAGAAAGATGCCCCAAACCGGTTTGGTGGTTCTTGAAGACGGTGTAGAAGTGGGCTGCGGGTCGACCATCGACCGTCCATCGGTGGGTGAGACTCGCATCGGCGCTGGGACCAAAATTGACAACCTCGTGCAAATCGGCCACGGGGTGGTTACAGGCCAAGGATGTGCCCTTGCCTCACAGGTGGGGATTGCCGGCGGTGCTCGCCTGGGTGAAGGTGTAATCCTCGCCGGTCAGGTTGGAGTCGCTAATCGCGCTGTAATCGGCGATCGTGCCATCGCTAGCTCGAAGAGCGGTATTCATGGCGAAGTTGAAGCGGGGGAAGTTGTCAGCGGCTATCCCGCGATTCCAAATCGCCTCTGGTTGCGCTGTTCCGCCACCTTCAGCAAATTACCGGAGATGGCCAAAATGTTGAGGAAGCTGACAAGAGATACACCTCAGTAACCTCACAGGAGGCACAAGCCATTTTGGAGTTCTCCACATGCGCCAGCACCGCATCGTTCTGCTGCCTGGTGATGGTATCGGTCCTGAAATCACTGCTGTAGCAAAGCTTTTACTTGATGCATTAGGCCACCAACACGGTTTCAAGCTGAATTTCGAGCAACACCCCATCGGTGGGGTTGCCATAGACGCAAGCGGATCGCCCTTGCCCGCCAGCACCCTTGAGGCATGTCAAGCCAGTGATGCGGTGCTCCTTGCAGCAATTGGTAGCCCTCGCTTTGACGCCCTGCCCAGGGAGCAACGGCCGGAAACAGGCTTGCTATCCCTTCGGGCAGGACTGAAACTATTTGCGAACCTCAGGCCGGTGACGATCCTGCCGGCCCTGATCGATGCCAGCAGCCTGAAAGCAAATGTGATCAAAGGCGTTGATCTAATGGTGGTGCGTGAGCTCACAGGTGGGATTTATTTCGGCCAACCGAAAGGGCGGATTGAGGCCGATGGGGATGAGCGCGCTTTCAACACAATGACCTACTCCAGAACTGAGGTGGATCGAATCGCCAAGGTCGCTTTCGAGCTCGCCCGCGATCGCAGCGGAAAGCTTTGTTCAGTAGATAAGGCAAACGTGCTTGATGTCAGTCAACTGTGGCGTGATCGTGTCGATGCTTTGGCTGCCAACTATGGAGATGTAGAGCTCAGCCACATGTATGTGGACAATGCCGCGATGCAATTGGTGCGCAACCCCAGGCAATTTGACGTGCTGCTTACCGGCAACCTATTCGGAGACATCCTTAGTGACGAAGCAGCGATGCTTACCGGTTCGATTGGCATGCTGCCCTCAGCTTCGCTCGGCAGCGAAGGACCAGGACTGTTTGAACCGGTGCATGGCTCCGCACCCGATATTGCAGGACAAGACCTGGCCAATCCAATGGCAATGGTGCTTTGCGCAGCAATGATGCTGAGAATTGGCTTAAAGGAAAACGATGCCGCCAGGGCTCTTGAAGGATCAGTAGAGCGTGTTCTCGCGGCAGGTTTCCGTACAGGTGACCTCATGAGTGAGGGTTGTACCCAACTGGGCTGCGCAGAGATGGGTGAGCAATTGCTGCAAGCGCTTTAAAGGATCGAGAACTCTGATAAGCAAATGCTGATGTTGCCAAATTGAGCTGTTTGCTCCATGACCTGCCAAAATCTCTGGGCCTGTCCTGTCTGCGTCGATGTCGAAGCGTCACCCGGTTGTCGCCGTTACAGGGTCCTCTGGAGCCGGAACCAGCACCGTAAAGCGGGCCTTCGAACACATTTTTTCCCGAGAGAAAATCACGCCCGCCGTTGTGGAGGGCGATAGCTACCACCGCTTCGAGCGGATGGCCATGAAGGAAGCCATGGCTGACGCCTTGGCCAAGGGTGAAAACTTCTCCCACTTCGGCCCAGAAGCGAACTTATTCGACAAGCTGGAAGAGCTCTTCCGCACCTACGGTCAAACAGGGGGTGGCAAGAAGCGTTATTACTTGCATAGCACTGAAGAGGCAGCAGAACATAACAGCCGCCTAGGCACGAAACTTGACCCCGGTCAGTTCACCCCTTGGGAGGAAATTCCAACCAACACGGATGTTCTCTTCTATGAAGGACTGCATGGTGGTGTCGTTGGTGATGGCTACGACGTAGCAGCCTGCGCCGACCTACTGGTTGGGGTGGTACCAATCACCAACCTTGAGTGGATACAAAAAATCCACCGCGACAATGCCGAGCGAGGCTATTCCGCAGAAGCAATTGTGGATACGATTCTGCGACGCATGCCTGATTACATCAACCACATCTGTCCACAATTCAGCCGTACAGACATCAATTTCCAGAGAGTGCCCACTGTGGACACCTCGAACCCATTCATTTGTAGGAACATCCCTACGCCGGATGAAAGCTTTGTGATCATTCACTTCCGCAAAGGTGCTCGCGAAAAATGGGGCATCGACTTTGGAGATCTGCTCAACATGATTAATGACTCGTTTATGTCGAGTCCGACAAGCATCGTGGTGAACGGAGGCAAGATGGGTTTTGCAATGGAATTAATTTTGACCCCGATCATTCATCGCCTGATTGAAGACAAACACAAACTCTCATAAACAAAATAATTTAGTTACCTCAAGAAGCAACTATGATGGGATTATCTGAGTAATCAGTTAATCCTATTTCTATTTCCAACCTCTCATTTGTAATTGCAACAGCCGCTTCCCGATCAACCGAGGCAGCACGCTGCGATCGGTTCAACAGCGGCCAACTGATTGAGAAAGCACGACAAATTTATTTCAACTATCTCTCCAACACCATCACTGGTACGGAACCCATTGGTGTTGTTCTGAATGAAAACAATGGGAAAGGACGCGTTGTCTTTGATCTTCCGGTTCTGCTTCCAAAAGAAAAATTTCTCAAGCTAGAGCTCCTGCGCACCCTCCCGATGCGCTCCCGTCAAACCCGTGCAAGAACCATCGCCATCTCTAGGCGCAGCTAATGCTCTGGATCTATCTAGCGATCATCGGAGCTTGTATGGGCAGCTTCATCAATGTGATGGCTTGGCGGCTTCCACGAAAGGAATCATTGATTTGGCCTGGTAGCCATTGCCCACGTTGTGGATGTGGTGTGCGTTGGCACGACAACATCCCAGTACTCGCATGGATTCAACTGGGCGGTCGCTGTCGTGATTGCAGAACCACCATTCCAGTGCGTTATCCAGCGGTGGAGAGTCTCAGCGCCGGGCTTTGGGTATCGGCTGCCTTGGCAGCTCCAACCAGCATGGGCGAGTTGTCTTCCTTGTTCAATCTCTTTGCTGGAGTCGTGCTTGTCAGTGTGCTGTTGCCACTGGTCCTCATCGACCTCGATCACATGTGGTTGCCTGAACCACTTTGTCGGGCTGGCCTTTTGTTAGGCCTGGCGTTCACCGCGACAGCGGCAGTTTCACTCGGCTGGAGTAAGGGATCAACCCTGCTACTCGACCATTTACTAGCAGCAGCAGCAGCCTTAATTGCGATGGAAGGGCTTAGCTTCCTTGCCAAAAAGCTGATTGGTCAGCCGGCCCTTGGGCTTGGTGATGCCAAATTGGCGGCCATGGCTGGAGCATGGTTAGGACTGAATGGGGTGGCTATGGCCATGACCCTGGCCATCATCAGCGGCGCAGCGGTTGGTCTCATCGGTCGGCTTGCTGGTCAGCTACAACCTCGCCAGCCTTTTCCCTTCGGGCCTTTCATTGCCTTTGGGGTCTGGGGTGTATGGCTTTGTGGATCAGATTGGTGGTGGCAACATTGGCTCAACCTAATGGGTCTTTAATAGACCAACTGCTGCTAGAAAAAAATGCCAACTGTCAGTGAATCAAGCGCGCTTTAGATTTGGATGAATCACCACTTCTTAATTTGCGGTATTGGACATAAGCATGGACACTTGATCCATCCTTATGACTGCCCGAGAAGCCTTGTGCCAGTTGAGAAGTCACCCGTCCTCACACTGATTTAAAAGGATGAGTTTATTCGACTGGTTTGCTGATCGTCGCAAGGGTCAGTTCGTTGGCAAGGTGAGCCAGGAAACTGAAGAAAGCGATGGCCTTTGGGTCAAATGCCCCGAATGCGGTCAGGTGGTTTATCGCAAGGATCTTCATGCCAATGCAAGTGTTTGTTCCAACTGCGGTTACCACCACCGCATCGATAGCGACGAAAGGATCGTCCTGATTGCTGATCAAGGAAGTTTTAAATCACTGGATCGCAACCTCAGCCCTACAGATCCACTCGGATTTAAAGATCGCCGTGCCTATGCCGATCGACTTAGAGAAAGCCAGGCCTCAACAGGCATGAAGGACGGGGTCGTCACAGGTCTTTGCCAAGTCGAAGGAATGCCGATGGCCATGGCGGTGATGGATTTCCGCTTCATGGGCGGTTCTATGGGATCAGTTGTTGGCGAAAAGATCACCCGACTGGTGGAGCGGGCAACAGCCCAAGGTCTACCCCTCTTGATTGTCTGCGCTTCAGGCGGAGCTCGAATGCAAGAAGGTATGCTCAGCCTGATGCAAATGGCCAAGATTTCCGGTGCTCTTGAACGACATCGAGAGGCTGAATTGCTCTACATGCCACTACTCACTCATCCAACTACCGGTGGTGTGACTGCAAGTTTTGCCATGCTTGGTGATCTAATTCTGGCGGAACCGAAGGCTCTGATTGGCTTTGCTGGACGCCGGGTCATTGAGCAGACCTTGCGGGAAAAACTACCCGACAATTTTCAGACTGCCGAATATCTGCAAGAGCATGGCTTCGTAGACACGATCGTGCCTCGAACGCAACTTCGTAAAACGCTGGCCTCACTCTTGCTGCTGCATGGCTGTAAAGCGAAAAAGGCCGCGGGTAAATGAGCAAATCTCTATTCCGATTCTGCCTCTGGCTAGGTCAGGGTTTCATGCTCCTGCTGCTAACCCTTTTTATTCCTTACGGCTTTCTCGAAGTAGAAATCGCAAGCGCTGGCCCAGTCGAATGGAAGGAAGTCCCCGCTACTGAAGCTGGACAGCAATGGTGGGATATAGGCAGCCTTCATTACGACAAGGATGGCAATCTCAGCGTGCTTAGTCGCTTTACTCCAGCGCTCAGAGAAGGCGAGAAGCAACAAAATGGCAGCCTCTATTTGATGCATGTGGATTGCGATCAAAAGCTCTTCAGGGATACCTCGGTGAATGGTTTGCATCGTTTCCGCGCAGAATGGAAACCCTCTGATGGCGATGAGCTCATCGATGCAGTCATCGATGAGGTTTGCACTGCAGAGGTGACGTAAAAATCAATCATGAATCCAATTCGTCCACCAATTGGTGTTGCTATTGCCGGCCTTGGCTTCGGTGAAAGCGTTCATCTTCCGGCACTAAAAGCCAATCCAGACCTACAGCCTGTTGCCCTATGGCATCCACGCAGAGAGCGACTAGAAAAAGCTTCTAACCAGCATGAACTTATCGGCTATAGCGATTGGTCAGCCCTATTGACTGATCCAAAGATCGAGGCCGTGATTCTGGCAACACCACCAGGCCCGCGTTTTGAATTGGCGCTCGAAGCATTGAAAGCTGGAAAACATTTGCTTCTGGAGAAACCCGTGGCGTTGCATGCCGATCAAGTCGCTGAACTGCAACGACTGGCCATCAAGCAAAGATTGAGCGTGGCCGTGGACTTTGAATACCGTGCTGTGCCGTTGTTTATGCAAGCCAAGCGTTTGCTTGATCAAGGGATCGTGGGAACGCCATGGCTGGTGAAACTTGACTGGTTAATGAGTAGTCGCGCCAATGCTTCAAGACCATGGAACTGGTATTCCCAATCCGAGGCAGGTGGCGGCGTGATTGGGGCGCTAGGCACTCATGCCATGGACATGCTGCATTGGTTGTGTGGGCCAACTCGCCAGGTGAGTGCTCTGCTATCCACCTCGATTCAAACAAGGCCTGATCCATTTAGTGGCGAACTGCGTGATGTGAGCAGTGAAGACGTCACCCTGGCTCAGTTAAAGCTGGGTGGAAATGAGAGGCCTGAAATACCTGCACAGGTGAGCCTCACGGCAATTGCCCTCCAGGGAAGAGGGTGCTGGCTGGAGATCTACGGCAGCAACGGCAGCCTCTTGCTTGGCAGTGACAACCAGAAAGACTATGTGCATGGCTTTGGCCTCTGGGCAGCAGCTGCCGGTGAGCCACTTCGCAGCATTAGCGCTGATTTGGATCTAGCGTTCCCTACCACATGGACTGATGGTCGCATCGCCCCTGTAGCGAGGCTTCAAGGCTGGTGGGCCGAGAGCATGCGCAGTGGCCAGCCAATGCTGCCAGGCCTTGCGGAAGGATGGGCCAGCCAACACGTATGCGACAAAATAAGGGATTCAGCTAGATCAGGACAGCGACTTGAAATCCAATCGACACTCTGAAAATAAATAAGCCTGATAGGGATAGGTGACAGTTCTGACCATCGTCTTATAAAGTCCGGGGCCGCAGGTCCAGGACTCTTTGCTTGAGAACTGGCCCCTACTGACACTACGGAGATCTCTATGGCCCTCGTTCCGCTAAGGCTTCTGCTTGACCATGCCGCAGAAAACGGCTATGGCATCCCTGCTTTCAATGTGAACAACCTCGAGCAGGTGCAGTCCATCATGGAAGCGGCTTACGAGACTGATAGCCCCGTGATCCTGCAGGCCTCCCGCGGTGCTCGAAGCTACGCAGGTGAAATCTTTTTAAGACATCTGATCATCGCCGCCGTTGAGACTTATCCAGACATCCCGGTTGTGATGCATCAAGACCACGGGAATAGCCCCTCAACATGCTTTGGTGCTGCAGCCAACGGGTTCACCTCTGTGATGATGGATGGTTCTCTTGAGGCAGACGCCAAGACACCTGCCAGCTACGAGTACAACGTTGCTGTCACAAAAGAAGTCGTAGGCGTGGCCCATGCCATTGGCGTAAGCGTGGAGGGTGAACTGGGCTGCCTGGGCTCCTTGGAAACAGGTATGGGTGAAGCCGAAGACGGCCACGGATTTGAAGGCAAGCTCGACCACAGCCAACTGCTCACCGACCCAGCTGAGGCCTCCGACTTCGTCGCTAAAACCAAAGTTGACGCTTTAGCAATCGCGATTGGAACCAGCCACGGCGCCTACAAATTCACGCGCAAACCCACTGGTGAAGTATTAGCGATCAGTCGAATTGCAGAAATCCATAAGGCCATCCCTAACACTCATTTAGTGATGCACGGTTCCTCTTCCGTTCCCCAGGAATGGCTGCAAATGATCAATAAATACGGAGGTGCAATCCCTGAGACCTATGGCGTTCCTGTCGAAGAGATCCAAGAAGGGATTCGCAATGGCGTGCGTAAGGTCAATATCGACACCGACAATCGCCTGGCTTTCACCGCTGCTGTGCGTGAAGCTTCTGTCGCTGATCCTGCCAACTTTGATCCACGCCACTTCAACAAACCTGCGCGTAAATATATGAAGCAGGTCTGTCTTGATCGCTATCAGCAGTTTTGGTGTGCCGGCAATGCCAGTAAAATTAAGCAACGTGATATCAACTATTACTCAGCCCTTTATGAGAAAGGGCAGCTTGATCCAAAAAACGCTGTTGCTGCATGATTAAGGCCAAATGAATCGCTGAGGGGGGCTGCGAGGCCTCCCTTTTTAATGAATATGGCTTAGGACAACAACATTAGAGATCCATTGCGTCCGTCGAGGCGCGCTATTGCTCCAAGAGGCAAGGCAAGATTCGGTTGGCCATGACCAACAGGAAGATCACTGACAATTGGCACGCCAAGAGAAGAAAGACGCTCCTCAAGGATGCCGACCATTGAGAAGTCTCCCGGGACAATCTCCCCTTTCCAGCTGAAACGGCCTGTAGCTACGGCCGCAACATCTCGTAGCAGCCCTGCGCTGCGCCATTGTGTGAGCATGCGATCCACCCGATAGGGTGCTTCACCTACATCCTCGAGCACTAATACGGCACCACGCAAATCAGGGAACCAGGGTGTTCCGATTAGATGTGTGGCCACGGTGAGATTGGTTACCACTAAAGGGCCTACAGCAATGCCTGGAATGACCCCAATGCCTGATATCGGGGCTACAGATTGACAAGACAACAGACCAACCGTTCGTTGCCATTGTTCGTCAGACCCAGTCATCGACCCATGGATGGCGCCGCGAGATCCCACACCCCACTGGGCCAATAACAGAGAACTGGAGTCTGAGAAGCCGAGGCTCCAAAGGGAGCGTCGTGGGAAATGGAACCCGTCCTCCAAAACCCTTGCGCTACCCCAACCAGAGCCGATGTAGACAATTCCATCAACATGAGGATCCCTCCACGCGGCCTCTAGTTCAGCGCGGCGCTGGGCATCTGTGCCAGAAAACCAATGCCATTGGCGATGCAACGATGGAGGCAATTCAAGGAGCCACCCCTGCGCCTTGCAACGCTCAACTAAAAAAGAAAAGTCTGTTTGAGGATCGATCCACGTACCAGTATTGACCGCCCGAATTCGTGAACCATCACGAAGTGGTGTTGGCGCCGCCAAAGGTGTCGATGCATGAAAGGCTGGGGTCAATGTTCGCCCTAGCTTTGGCCAAGCAAAGGTTGCTGCTATGGCAGCCGGAAGCCCCATCAGCAGCGAGCGCCGTCGCATCGTGAATCAGCCAAGCAGTGATTGCAATAATCCTCTGCCATCCACACCACCAATCACAGGATCACAAGCCCGTTCAGGATGGGGCATTAAGCCAAGTACATTGCCAGTCTTGTTTGTAATTCCAGCGATATCAGCCACTGAACCATTGGGATTATTGACATAGCGCAAGGCGATAGCGTCATCGTCTTGTAGCTGGCAAAGGGTTTCGTCACTGCACTGATATCGACCCTCACCATGGGCAATGGGCAGGGTGAGAGAATCTTTTCGTTGATGACCCATTAGCCAAGGCGTGCGGTTGCTTTCCACAGTGAGCAAAGCATCCTCACAGATGAAATGAAGGCTTCGATTGCGGGTTAGAGCTCCAGGGAGCAGACCTAGTTCAGTCAGAACCTGAAAGCCATTGCAGATGCCGAGCACCCTGCCGCCACGTGCAACAAATTCCACCAGCGACTCAAGCACCGGCGCAAAACGGGCAATTGCACCACAACGGAGGTAGTCGCCATAACTAAACCCGCCTGGAAGCACAACAGCATCAAGACCATTTAAATCACGGGTCTCATGCCAGAGAAAGCGCGTTGGGATGTTCAAGCATCCTTGCGCTGCCCAGCGCACATCGCGATCACAATTTGAGCCAGGGAAGACAACAACACCAATACTCATGGCTGCATTAAGCGGTGGTTGTAGGAATCGGCTGAAGCTCAAGACTCCAATCTTCAATCACGGGATTGGCAAACAGGCGATCACTGAGCAGTTCCAGCTGCTTGCGTGCTTCCGCTTCATTATCAGCCTCGAGCTCAAGATCAACAACCTTTCCGATCCGCAGTTTGCTGATGCCTTCCACCCCAAGGCGATTGGCAGCAGATCGAGCAGCCTCCCCAGCCGGGTCAAGCACTGAAGGACGCAGACTGACAAGAACGCGGGCATGAAATCGCGGCACGGTCTGTAGGAAGTGGATTGTTAAATCTTCGCAGCTCAAGGCACCCTTTTTAAAGGATGAAAGTGTGTTTAAAACCTAGGCCACTAGGCCCGCACTGCTTGCGTGGTGAATGGTGATGATTGATTCAACGATCAAAACAATGCAGGTGCAGGAGAAATACAACGCAAAAATCATAGTTATCTGAGCATGACTATGCAGCCAAAGTCAAGATGAGCTGAATGGACTGTACTGACCCTGGTTGTTAGTTGCCTGGCTGATGGCAAGTAAGACTCTCTGATGAAATCTTAACTTACAAGAGGATATAGATTATGTTTCTAAATATGAGACAACTCCTTGCCAAAGTAATGTTCCAGAAATACTCTCCGTAGCTCTATTGCATCAATAATATAGATAAGAATTGGCTGTAGGGAGTTTGGCTAGTGGATGGCTTGTTGAATTTGTTCATTCATCAACTCTCTGCCTCGATTAATTAAGTCATCTCGAGTGAACTCACCAGAATCCAGCCTCTGCAATATGATCTTCTGTGCTGCATAGTCTTCGTTGTGCAGCCCAGCACGGCTTTGCATCATCCGCCATGATTTACGTCGCTCTATATGGAAGAGAACCATCTGACGACTAACCGCATAATACTTAAACTTGCCATTGATTTCAGCCTTGAAATACACACCCCAATCAGGTACATAAGCATGATGATTCTCATTGAATACATTTCTATAAATAACATCTTGCTGCCTAATCAGAGTAAGCATATTGTCGATATGTATAAACTCGTCGACTTGTGCTTCAGGAATCTCTTTGAGGTGTCTGCGAAAACGTGCTTCGGTAAGAGCCCAGTGAGCAACAGTGAGATTATATGGCTTTCCATCTGATTGATATTTAGCTGCCCTCCAGTCTCGATTGATTGAAGGGTTACCCTTGAGCTCAAAAGTTTCCTGGATGGTCTCGCCAGCGCGAGGATTATAGATAAACTCAGGCATTCCACGACTATCTCGAATCATACGAGCCTGATAGGCACTCATGTCGTCACCAATACCATGCTCTGGCTGACAAGATGTATAGCATTGGAAAAAGGCTGTACCACGATATTCAAGTCCATCAAGCATGGCCTTATACATTTTTCCTGAATTTGCCATAGAAACCTGGGCAATAAATGGCGAACCATGGCCAGTTGTAAATGCTTCTGCAACACTTTTCTTCTCTACGAGCTTACCTTGCGAAGCAACACCAAATTGGTTCATGTCATATCCACCCAACATGTTAGAGCTGTCGGAGTTTTGACCACCGGTGTTGGAATAGACCTGCGTATCAAGCATCAGTAATTTCACATTGGGACGGTTTTGCAAGACGACCTTTGAAACGTTTTGGAAGCCTATATCGCCCATAGCTCCATCTCCACCAATCGCCCAAACTTTAGGTAACTCACGTATTTCCTGATCAGTCATGAGTGAGTCATCAAGATGAGTTAGCTCGAAGTATTCACGCTCACTACAAACATTGATGTCACGATCAAGAAGTGCTGTAGCAAGTCGTTCCGGAGTTACAGATCGACGTGCATGATTGAGGACAGCAGATTCTCCTATCAGCCAACTAATGGTTGCGCCATCCTGAAATAAGGAATTCATCCAGGGGTATGGATGAGGATTGGAGGGAGGAGTAGAGCCGTAAACCGTATTGCAGCCAGTGTGAGCACCCATATACATCGTGCACATTCCATTTGCCATACGTCCATCAACTGCCTGTAGATCACAGTGATTAAAGGCATCCTGATTGAGGACTGTTACCAGTGCTGTGATGACTTCTTGGTCAGTGATCTCACCAAATCTATTGAGCCGAAGAGTTGTATCATGTTCGTTTTCACCACCAAGACCCATTACTGCATGGGCTACAGAACGCTTAAACCAACTATATTCATCATCATCTTGAGTCTTTAGAGTTGCCAACCTTGTGACACCACATTTTTCTAATAGTTTTGCTTTTTTGCGTAAACGCTCTGCTTTTTGGTGATAAATGGGTCGCATGTATGCCTCTGTGATAGAAGCAGCAGCCCTCAGCACACTTTTTTCACCACAACCTGCACAAGCACCGTCTCCAGAGACAAGAGACTCGTAATTACTCCGTACCATCAAGTGCTTCCGCAGGGCTGATTCAAGTGAAGACTCTGGTGATTCAGACTGATATTGCCCAAGAAACTTTTGACTGGTATCTGGTAATAAGCGGCTAAAAACTTGGGCAGTTGTAAGATCGGCATTAAGTTCAGGCGTATCCTGTTTCATTCGCAAGGCATCATGTTCTCCACAAACCTGAACACACTCCCCACATCCTTTGCAGAGGTCGCTAACAAAAATAGAAAAGATACCCCCACTACCAGGATTCTTCTTCTCAAGACTTTTGTAAATACTAGGGGTGTTGTTATATGCAAGGGGTAACTTGTCAACAATATCAATTAGCTGCCTACGTGAGGCTTCATCGATTGATGTAAGCTCATCTAACTCATTACTTAGAATAGTTTTAAAAGGCTGTTTGGTTTTGGATGCAACATTGTCATTCATTTTTTCGTGGCAACGTTGATCTAATCCAGGCACCTCCTTCAAAAGTTGCTTCGATGCATTCTCGTCAGTGACATAATTGCGTATGGCAGTGACAAGAATTGTACTTACATCCTGTGCTGTATTAGGCAAGGCAGTATCAGGACAGGCGGCGATACATTCCATGCATTGAGTACAATTCTCTGCGATGTAAATTGGGGTTTCGCGCCTGGCTACATATTTACTTTGTGTCGCCCCACTGGCAGGTCCCATAACAGATAAGCTTGCAAAAGCACCTGATGGTTGGTGATAGCCCAAGTCGTTTCGGAATTCTGAATCAAATTTCTGCAGTGTTTGGAATGGTGACCTATTGGCTTGTCCATCAGGCATCGAACAAGACGAACAACCACTAGCAGCACAACCTGCAGTTGCTGGAATCTCAATGAGAGCAGCATCCTTTGGTGCAAGCATGGGGTTGCGCATGCTTGAAGTGTCTACATCCTTATTTTTTCCATAAGCAATTTCCTCAACCCGTTCAAAGCCACCAGCCATAACCTTCATGTTTGAATCAACTACCGCGTCACCAAAGCGCCCGAACTTCTTTTGATATTGGTTGCGAACAACCTCTTTATACGCGGCCTCACTAATCTCGTGATCCTGCAAAAAGGTTGAAACTTTGAAGAATGCACCAAGGAAGGAGTTTCCTTGCATCCTTAATTGCAGATCAGTTCGAGTTGTTGCTTCTCGAGCGATATCGAATCCAGGCAGAATAAATACACGAATGCCGTTATCCTTGATGAATTTGCGATACTTTGAGGGAATTCGCTCCCAGGCTTCAGCCGCGGGCTCACTTGATTCCCATACAAGGCAACCGCCTTTATTTAAACCCGCAAGCGGATTAGTATGTGTGAATGCTTTGGGGTCACAGCAGAGCACTACATCAACATGATTGAGCTCACAATTCACTTGTATCTTTTCAGCCGCAACTGTTAGGAAATAATTCGTAGGGGCTCCTTTCTTTTCGGATCCATACTTGGGGTTGGCCATAATGAAGAGCTTCTCTTCTAATTGGCCATGTTGATCATAGGTTGGATCACGTTCGGAAATCATTTGCCCAAACTTACCGATAATTTCACCAAGGTTTTTACCCGTGGTGATCATTCCCCAGCCTCCAATCGAATGGAATCGAACAGCAATCGCTCCATTCGGTAATAGCGATGGTGTGTCTTTAGAAACCACGCTATAGGGGTGATCAATACCTAGTGTGAAATAAGCTTCGCCATCAGCTGCACTTTTGCCGTCTTTCCGGGCAATCCCCCCAGTGGCATATTCAAAAGCTCCGATGATATGTTCTGGTCGAAAATCTCTAGAGCCAAGCCCATAACTTCCGCGAAAAATTCTTGGTGTTTGCTCAAGTGTTATTGCAGGCATCATGCCTCCATACTGTGCAGACTCCTGTCCTTTACTTAGAGCAGTGCGGATGTCTCGACCTAATGGATTATCACCAGCCAAGCCTTCATCTGTTCGTTCTAAAATAATGACATTCTTTTTGCCACGCAAAGCATTAATTAATGCCGCTTCAGGGAAGGGACGTAAAACATTTATATGAATAGAACCAACCTTGGCATTGCGGTGCTCACTTAGGTAATCGCATGCCGCTTCAATATTTTCAGCTGCACAACCAAGAGAAATAAAGACTGTATCCGCTCCCTCGGTTTTATATTCTTGAATAAGCCCGTAGTTGCGGCCTGTTAACTGAGCAAACTCTAGATAGCATTGCTCAAGGAATTTAAGAATTGGTTCATTGAAATTATTACGACGTGCTATGACACCATTCATATGGTGCTCTTGATTTTGAACAGGACCTAAAAGCACCGGATTCTTTAAATCCAACATTTCGGGGACTCGGCGACGCCGAACTCCGAACAGTTCTCTTTGTGCTTGTGAAGGGCAATCTATTTGGTCATCTGGTGCACCCAGATATTCACGTAGTAGATCCGCTTCTGGGGCTCGATAAGTACGCTCAGAATGGGTGGTCAACATCCCATCTTGAATATTCATTCCTGGATTTAAGGCTAATTCATTGCATTTACGAAGAATAATTGCCTGATCTGCAGCTTGCTGGGCATCTCTAGCAATTAACATCGTCCATCCAGTATCTAGAGCTGCATTGAAATCATCATGGCCACAGTGAACATTAAGTGCATGCTTGGTCAGGGCTCGAGCTCCAACCTCCAAAACCATCGTCGAGAGCTTTCCTGGTGCGTGGTAATACTGCTCCATTGCATATACAATTCCCTGTCCAGATGTGAAGTTAACTGTGCGCTTGCCAGTCATCGCTACCGCAGTAGCACCGCCTTGCGCTGCATGTTCACCTTCTGCCTCAACAGATAACTTTTGGTTTCCCCATACATCAAGAGCCCCTTCTGCAAAAGACTGTTGATATATTTCACCCCCCTCTGTTGAGGGTGTAATTGGGTAATAGACACCTCCTTCTGTAATGCGCGTTTCTACCCACTTGGTGACAAGATGATTGCCATTACACGTCACCGGAATTCCTGGATACTTGGGGTTATCACCCCCCAGTACTGCTGGAACCATCTCCTGTTCTACGGTTTGATCTGCCATACGTAGAAATCAACGAAGGAACATCTGCTGTGTGCGTAAAATCTACTGAAATCTGTGAACAGATTGCAGCACTTGATCAAAGAGAGGGAAAGAACACCGAAGCCCAGGCCCCAACGAGTCGATTCTAAAAAAGCTTAAGCCTCGCCCGTTTTGCCAATGTCAGTCTTGAGGCTTGCCTTGATTTTTTCAAGAGCTGGGGTTTCTGCTATCAACCCCTAAAGATACTGAACTGTTCTTCCTGGCTGCATAACCTGGGAGAACAGGGGATATTGCCTCATTCAGTTTTTAGAGGTTCTCAGGTACTGACTCTGTTGTTTTCAAGTACACCACACCATGAGACCCCCTGGTATGACTAGGGAATAGTCCTATTTTGCATGTAAAAGTACAAAGTCTTGTGCTTGCTTGCAGCTCAACAAAACCCATAGCTATCAACATTTCTGTCGTTCCTTGCCTTCGCAATAGCGCCCTCATCAAGGCCTATTGAATGATTGGTTGAAACAGACCACCTCTTTTGAAGGTCAGTAGCAAAGCATCGAGGCAAACCGCTCAAGGGGCCTGAATCGGTTTTACAGAAATTCCATCAACAAGATCTGAACATGGATGGTGGATTTCGAGATCTACACCCGAATTAAGGGCAGCATCAAGGGGACTCAAACTCACCACTAGCCGTGCTCCACAGCGACCTTGACCTGGCAGTGATCAGTTTAGTGATCTTCGCCTATTGCCTGCTTTCAAGACGATTGTCCAGGACAGCAGTCTCTGGACCACTGGTCTTTGTTGCGCTGGGCTTAGTTCTTGGCCCTGCCAACCTGGGCTGGCTCAACATCTCATTGGATTCAGCACTGCTAAGGCGTCTGGCAGAGATCACATTGGGTCTCGTGTTGTTTACCGATGCAGCAGCATTGGACTGGACAGTGTTACGCAACAGTGCCCGCCTGCCAATGCGTCTGCTGCTGCTCGGACTGCCACTCAGCATTCTGATGGGTTTCGTGGTGGCCCGATTGATATTGCCTGAACTAAGCCTGATTGAAGCAGCCCTACTTGCTGTGGTGCTCGCTCCAACAGATGCGGCACTTGGCGAAGCGGTGACCACCAACCTCGAAGTACCAGAAGCTATCCGCGAAGACCTCAATGTTGAAAGTGGCCTCAATGACGGAATTTGTGTTCCTATGTTGTTGTGCTTTCTTGGTATATCAACTGGTCATCTTGACCAGATCAATGGACCGAAGGATGCATTGCAGAGCTTTGCCCAGCTGCTTTTCAGTGAAATAGGTCTCGGCCTCGTGATAGGAGCCTTTGTTGGATTATTGGGTAGTTGGTTAAGGGATCAGGCAGAACAACGCAAATGGATTGCTGAGGATTGGAGGCCTTTGATCACAGTGGCCCTGGCCCTGAGTGCCTACACCCTCGCCCAAACCCTTCATGGGAGCGGATTCATTTCCTGTTTCATCGCTGGTCTTTTTTATGGGATCTGCAGTCGCAAAGAACTCAAGGACGGTGAGATGGTGGCTTCCCTGGCAATGGGGGACATGTTGGCCCTACTGACCTGGGTTTTATTTGGCAGTGCCATGGTGCCCGATGCCTGGAGCCACATCACAGTCGCAAGTGTGGTCTATGGGGCTTTAAGCCTGACACTAGTGCGCGTTCTTCCCGTTGCCTTAGTAACCAGCGGCCTTGGACTTGATCACTGGACGAAACTCTTCGTTGGTTGGTTTGGGCCAAGAGGTTTAGCCAGCATTGTGTTTGTTGTGATGGTGGTAGACGCGGCGCTTCCAAGCGCACAAGCGATTCTTACCACCACAACGGTCACTATTGTTTTGAGTGTGATTGCCCATGGCATTACAGCTAACCGGTTTTCGATGTTCTACGGCCGTTGGGAAAGAAGCCATGCAGGCTGAAGTAAAGAAGACTGAGTTTATAAAGACTAAACAAAAAAGACGAAAGCCCAAAAGGACAAGCTAGTTAAATGAACGATATATTGAAATGAAAGTATCTACAGTAATGATGCTCAGGATTAGGGCTGGAGATGGTTGAATGACATGCCTGTCAATATCATTAGTGCTTGGAATTGTCAAAGATAATGAATGATAGAAATATGAGCCTATTAAGTGTTCTGCTGGAAGATGAATGAATTTAATTCTAGTAATAATTAATAGTTAATGCGACTTGCTTGACTAATGTCTAGCTAACACTTCTTAAGCCAAGGAACGGCCTTTCCAGGTCCAATCGCGTCCAGTCAGTGTTCTCCAAACTGAAGTTGGTCCAAGCAAGCCAATAAGGATGCCACCTGCACTCATCAACCACCAATTCGTTAATGGCACCTCGAATTTTTGACGTGTCCAAAGACGTAGAATGAATTGAAGTAATACACCAATTACTGAAAAAGTAAAGGCAATTAATAGTGCCCCATAAAAAGGAATCCAGAGCAGGCAAACTATGATCAGCAACAATACTAGCCAGGGGCCTGTGAACATCCAGAATACTAGTGCTGATGCTCCGATTGCTTTGACGACACTGCTATCTAGGCCAAGAAACCAATTCTTGCTCCAGCCTTCCCAAAGCGCAGGAAAATTGTCGTACATCCGCAATTGCAATGCATCTAACCCAAGCAGATAACGCAGTCGAAAGCCCCCGCTTTTCACTCTACGAGCTAGAGCCAGATCCTCTATCACCACCTCAGCCAGTGCACGATGACCACCAATCTCCTCATATGTTGATCGGCGAAATAACATAAATGGTCCAGCGGCAAATGCTGTTGATTCAGCTGGATCATTGGCGGCTTTAATCGGAAAACCTACAGCCAAAAGACAGGCCATGATCGGTTGCACCATCCATTCAGCAGAGCAGCTGCAGTTAATACGTGGTACCAGGCTCAGCAGATCTACTTCTTCCTCAATTGCCTGATTCAGTGCACGCTTGAGGGTTTCTGGGTGAAGCTCCACATCTGCATCTACAAACAGCACCCAGGTGCTACTTACAAGCTCCATTGCACGTGAGCAGGCCCAGTTCTTGCCTACCCAACGCTGCGCCAAGGGTCTTGGTCCGGCGTTCAAAATTGTAAAGCGACCTTCCTCGAGCTTTAAGACTGAGGCAACAGCGCTTGCAACTTGAACGGTTTCATCAGTACTCCCGTCATCAACCAACAACACTCTCCAGTTATTGCAGGGTGGATCACTGGCCAAAATGCTGCTCAGGCACACCTTGATGTTGGTGGCCTCGTTATAAGCAGGAACAACCACTGTGAGCTCCGTTCTCTTGAGGGTTTCCCCCTTGCTAGTAGGTGGCTGCCCAGGCTGAAACTGCTTGGAATTTAAGGTTGGAGCATTTTGGAACACACGTACAAGACTGAACAGCAGCAGTAATAAGCCGAGTGCTGCTCCTGCAGCAAAGACAATCAAGATCCAAGTAAGGATCAACAAAATTGTTTCCCTAAAAAGTCCTTCTATCAAATCATCTCAAGGAGTAATCGCGGAAATCAGTTCCATAGGCATTTGCGGTGAAAGCTGGAATGACCAGTTAACCCTGTAATCAAAATCACAGGTCGCCATGAGCACAGTCACTAACTAATTGATAAAAGTCATGGATAATCATTGTATCAATGAAGTAATGATCATCATTTGGTCAAACCCATGACAACAAATAAATTCGAATTAGAGATCGAAAAGATCATCACACTCTGCATTGCGATTGGCTTTGTAACAACTGTTGCCACATCAGCTTTTGCAGAAGTCAATGCGCAGTTGAATACCAACTCAAATACTGCAGGCCTTCCCTTTGAAAGACTGCATAACGAAGTTAAGGCGAGGAACTGAGATTGCCTTAATAAGACTTACTAATCCATGTTTGCTGATAGCTTTTATTTGCAAAAGCAAAATGCAATTTTCTAATATTAGGTGTATTTGCTCGTAAATTCTTTGTTGGTAATAATCAAAGCCGATTTTTTACGAGCTTGCCTATATGCCGATGTTTCTATGCATGCAAGTACAAGTAGGTGCCACAATGGCTGAGGTTCCTTTGCGCAGGGTGTCCCGCATTGTCAGTCGAGAAGCCCATTGAGCCAAGCACTGTGATGCAGTTTCAGACCGAGAAATTGCGTAGAACAATCCAGGAGTGTCAGGATGTTGACACCCTACGTGGCATCGCAATGCAATTGTTGCAACTTCACGAGAAAAAAAGCGCAATTGCAGAGTGGGCAACAAAAAAGGGAGTTGATGCTGAATGTCGAGCACTTGTGGCCGAGATGGGTAACAACAACAAGCTGGCCAACACTTTTCAAATAATACGAAGTGACGGCCAATCAGATGAGATCGCTGGTAGGCATTTTTCCAGCTATGACGAGGCACATACTGTCTTGGAAAGATATTATGCTGATCTCAGCTGTTGCGATGAGGATGAAAGAGAATACTATGACATTGTTGAGGTAAATAGCTAAGGGATGATGCCTAAGCCACCCCTTATCATTATTTCAAATGGAAGTATTTACCTAAAACAAGAAAGGAAATTCAGCATCCCATCTTCCTTGTTGATCTTATCAAAACTGAGAAGTAACTAAGGGGAAATGCTTGATGAAAGGCGGAAACAGCACTTTGTTTTAAGCGACAAACTAATTACTTCATTCTTGTTTATTCAGTCGATGTGAATGAAAAAAAAAGATTCTGGAAATTAATTCACTATGCAGAAAGTTGACAAACAAATCTAAATCCATACAGCTCAGGACTATCTTGTTGAATCAACAGATCTGAAAAGCCTTGGTAGGCCTATCTATGGTTTTTCACCAGGGCAAATCCCAGCCCATTCGACCAAATAGCCAAATTCCTAAGGTGACCTTGGCTCCAGTTGTTAAAAGCCACCAGCCCAAGAGCTGCTTTTTAGTAAAGCCAAACAGCATTTTGACAAGACCTTAGTCATTACCATTCATAGCCCACCAAGCGGTCTGTTAGCTACCAGCTGTAGTGGTTAGTCAAAAAAGAGCCCCCAGCTGTCGGTCTGGAGGCCTGCATACCTTGCTCAATTCAAATCAAAACGCGCTCAATAGCCTTGCGCTCTCGTAAGTAATACTCATTGCTGTATCTCGAGTCAGCTGGTTTGCAGGACGAGAAACCAACCTCGCATACTGGGATATGTGAGGGCGGCCAGCTCTGGGCATGGTCCCAGTGATAATTGGAGAGGCTTGCCAACATACAAGATAAAAAAGAAGCTCAATCAATCGGCATCTGGTTCCGCTTTGATTCTGTAATAGCGATCAACGCCGAGCCATTTCCAAGTTGCTCTAGCTGACTTTGGCCCCATAAAGGCAGCTAAAAGAAGGATTGGTAAAGACACCCAGACAACTCCTGCTTGAAACGTTAGCCAAATAAGCCATCCAACAAATACAAGCTGAAGCAGACCAAGGATGGTAAAAACTGTTCCTCTGGGGTAGCGGAAGCCTTTGTAGAGAAGAACTGTGCACATGCCAAGGGTGAATGCTGGGGGCATCGCCAAAGCGATGTTCTTCACCCAGAACTCAAGCAGAGACGTATCTCCATAGATGGGGATACCGCTCAATGAGGGGTTAGTGGCCAGTAGTGCTAGCAGGAATATGACGGTTAGACCTGCGGCGAGTTGACGACTCATGGCTTCGTTGGAACACCCCCTGGAGATAGCAGGTTCTGATGACACTCGCAGTGACTTGGTGGAAAACCAAGTCAAGCAATCCTGGCATCCATAAGTCCCGTACTGAGAAGTAGAAACAAGATGACTTGATGATCGCGAAAAAGCTTTGCAATAAAGCTGCAAACAGTTGAGAGGCGCTAGACAAGCTCAGACCACAAAAAAGCCCCGACGAGCGGGGCGAGGTCAAAGGGTTTTTCAGAAGTGATTGCCAAATGAATTACTTCTGGTACTCCTGTCCGCGATAGGTGAGCACAGGATGGGTCTGGGCTGCTTTCAGCTTGTTGTTTGCGTAGACAGTGCGGCGGTATGTCAGTTCTACGAGTTGCTTAGGTGCAACTTCTTTGTGCTGGGCATACTGCTGGCCGCGATAAAGAAGCGTGGTCATGATTCAGAGTCCGAAATGACGTCCAAGTCCCCGTTCCATGGCTTGGCTCGAACTGCGCCCTGCAATGATCAGGGTGAACGTTTTGGTAGCTATCGCTACAAATCAATTATGCACTCTGCGCGGCAGGGTTGGTTGTTCATGCGGATACAAAATCGTGCATGGATGGCGCCTCTTCGCTTTGGATTACAACTGTGAAGCTGTTCTGGAAATCTAGATTCGGTCTGAATTCTCTCTAAAGCTGTCGTTACCGAAGTGACCATTCATGACTTTTATCGGGCCGTGGCCGCAACAAATCTTTACGGGTATGGATGAATGCGGGTAAGTATCCTTGCAGAACTTACAGCAAGTTTCGCTATTGATTTCTTGATCGAATGAGTGTTGGTCCTTAAAAGGGAGCTAATCAGAGTGAATGAGAACTGGGCATATTTCAACCAAAGAATTAGTGACAAGATTCAACAGTAGAAATACTTGAAATCGTCAGTAAGGCAGCAGGCTCTGCTGGCCTCCCTCAGCGGGCCGGCATTCAGCTCAGTCCTAATGAACACCTCTCCTAAATGAGACGAGAAAAACTGAGAATCACAATAAAAAATCCCCTTGGTTTCCGGACCCAGGGGATTGGACGCCGTCCATGGCTAACTTCGCATCTGCTTGGGGAAGAAGCTGTAATCAAGGCACCAAGCGAACGTGCCGAATGTATCGATCATCCTGATCAGTATTCACTATTCCCCTGAGTTAGGTATTTATTTTCAAGTTTTGGGACTACCAAAAGTCTAAATATCAAGAGTCATAAGCATAGTAACGTATAAATAAATTGAACAAACCAATAAAAAATGAGTACTGAACTGTGCACCCATAAAATGGAATGAAAGATCTAACGGTCGCTTTTCATGCATCAAATTTCAAAAGAAAGAAGAGGGGCGTTGGAGTGGATGGGATTACAGAAAGAAAAATATCAACAAGCGAATCAGGTTGTTGTGACTATCAACATTCTCGTGCAAGTCTAACAAGGTTAATTTAACAGAAAATTGACTAGCCATTGGCACGAAAATCACTAGAATTCCTCAATAGAGTCAGCCAGTCATGACCTCACCGCAAAGTCGAAGCTTGCTAAGCAAGTGTACTGATAATACTTGGCAGCTGCTGCGACGCACTCCACCAATGGTCTTTGCAACTGCTGTTTTCGTTTGCGGCATCGTCGCGGCATCTTCAATCTTAGTGAAAGGAATTCGCAGTAGTAATGACACAATTACTGTCACCGGAGCCAGTACGGAGCGGATTACGAGCGACTATGTCGATTGGTCTGTAAATGTTAAACAAACTGGGTACAACCAGCAGACTTCCTATCAGCTGCTAAAACCATCGTTAGAAAAAACGATTGTCTTTCTAAAAGCTAATGGGGTCAAGCCTGATGAGATAGAATTAGGAACTGTTAGGTCTAATAAAGATCAAGTTCGCAACCCAAAAACGGGAGAACTTCTATCAACAACTTGGACGACAACTCAAGCTGTTCTGATCGGAAGTTGGGATGTTAAAAAAATCCACATGATTTCAGGAAAGATCAGTGCCCTAATTGGTGAAGGGGTACCTCTTTCAATTAATCGACCCTCCTACACTTTTACAAAGCTTGCAGCCAAGCGAGTTGACATGCTCGCAAAAGCTACTCGTGATGCACGGAAACGTGCAAAGGCTATTGCCCAGGAAGCAGGCTCGAGTATTGGCGCAATTACCAACGCCGATACCGGCACATTCCAGATCACAGTGCCTAACTCTACACAAATGAGTAGTTATGGATCATACGACACCAGCACAATCAAAAAAGACATCACCGCGGTTATGGGGGTAACATTTAGGGTTGAATGAAGACTGAATAAGTCTATAGAGTTGAGGTTTTATCTTATTAATAATACGATTGCTGATTATACTAAAATGAGTAATTCCATGGATTGTGCTAATACATTGCCAGTGATTTTTTATTCTTTTTCATTGATAGCCTGATTCGAAACGAAGAGTCTTGTTTAAAGTTCTGTATTGCTTGAGCCAAAACATTACATTGCATGATCAGGATAGGGATTGTCAAGAATTTGATTGCATACTTGCTAAATGATCCAGTACTAGCTAGTAAATATGAGCATCATTCGCAATGTTTTTTTCTAATGATCTAGAATTGAAAAGAGAATCTATTCAATGCAGGGCAACCATTGCCAGGCAATTGCCAATAGTCTTGAACGATCGTCCTCAGCCTTCACCCCAGCCAGTTTTAGGGAATTTTATTGAATTCAATGCTAAAGATAATGCAATTACACAACAATATTGAGCAGGATGAATCAATCCCAATGATGATTGGGTGCATCATCAGTTACCTACACTGATGATGAGCATAACTACCTTATTGCTACGGCCATGACCCGCGAACGAGATCCCTTCCGCATCCCACGAGCAGGACTAGAGATCGCGGCGATTGCAGGCCTTACATCGATTGATATCAACCTCAATGGAGGAGCCATCAATGGTGGCGAAATCGTTGCCGAGTCAACGCTCGGCGGGATGGCCGTCTATGCCATCTACCAAACTCTTCTGAGCGGATTAAGAACCGAAGCATTGCGCAAGAGGGGTGCGATCAGCCGCACCGTACAAATCCAAATGATAAGTACAACTGTCTGGGAATCCGTTAAACAGGGTGCCGCAGTCAGTGTCTTGTTGGGTGTATTGCTACTGGTGTTCCCTTGGTTGAGCCTCCCACTCTCAATCATGGGGATGGTCGGCATGGGTGTTGCCTCTATTGAATTGTTCAACGCGTTCTGGGATGGTCTTGATGCAATGCAGCGAGCTGAGCTTCATGCTGCATCAATGGAAGCCGGAGTGAATCTACGTCGCTTTCTGAATGGTGATCAGCCTGATGTTCAATTTTTTTAAATCAAAACGAGGACTTCTACGCAAGCTTTCATTTGTCTGGGCTTCTGCAAAAGCCTCACCCTCATGAACCTCCTGTCTAGACATCTCCAATGAAGGAAAGTTCGTTAGTCGCATTGATCTTTCGCTCACCGCCATATCTAGACCGCGACAGCCTGAACTTCTTCAGTACGAGTGATTTTTAAATAGAAACAGACTAGTATCAATAAAAAAGTCAAACTCAAGTAAAGATTTTCTTGTTTGCCCACTTTGTTATCTTTGATTGTTGCCAATTAGTGAGAGTATATTCCTGTTCTTATCCTTATGTCTGCGATTCTTATCGCAAAGAATCCATATTATTTAAGAGGTTTGGAAAGTTTTGCTCGTCATTTCTTTGCCAATAACAAAGTCTCATCAACTCTACTAAGGGTTTAGATCTCATGTGTGCAGTTCATGCTCAGTTCAAACGGTACACAACTGTTCGGTAGCTGTAGCAAATTTGAGCTCAAAGAGGC